>NZ_VLKE01000001.1:5515245-6230491 GCF_007830265.1 Micromonospora olivasterospora | reverse complement strand
CCGAATCGGAGGCCAGTACCGCTGGACACTGACTTCTCTTCATCCGGCACCGTCCACCGATCCACGGAGGTGATCACCATGGCGACCCGGCTACGTCGTCCGCCCCGAGTACCTGTGGCACGACCCCGGCACCAGCGCCGGCCTGATGCCCATGTCCTCGCCGCACGCCCCAGCCCTCAGCCACCGCCGGCGGACCACACCGTCATCGCGTGGGCCCGAACCACGCTCACAGTCCACCGGGCCGGTGACAACGGCTTGTGCCGCGGCTGCGAAGACCTCGGGCAGTTCGCCTGGGCGCCCTGCCCAACGGCACGAGATGCCGATGACACCCTTACCGACCACCTGCCAGGCCAGTAGGCCAGGCTCGAGCCAGCGGGCCGCCGTAGCCAACCGCCGATTGCGGGCGGTCCCAAGCCCGGAAAGCAGTCACCCGACTCGTCAGTGAGCGCGCGGCGCGACCGTCACCCGTCCACTGATGTGCACCAGCCTCGGCAGTGGTCGCACCCACCTGCCGAGGTTCGGGGCGGCGGCAGTCAACCCGAATGACTGCCGGGCCGGCCCCTGTCAGCGGTCCCCACGCGCAGGGATACCACCGGCCTGCGGCCGGCGGCGGGCCCTTCCCCCACGCCCACCGCCGGCCGTGCCAGCCCCCAATTGCCAGCACTGTCGAGCGACGGTTCGACGCCTGCGGGCGCTTCGACCGGCCCACCGGCTGTCACGGGGTGAGCGCCTGATAGGAAGGGACCCATGCTGACCATCGGACTGCTTGGCGGGATGAGCTGGGAATCCAGCGCCCACTACTACCGGCTGGCCAACGAACTCGTCCGCGAACGCATGGGCGGTCTGCACTCGGCCCGCTGCGTGTTGTACTCGGTCGACTTCGCCGACATCGAGCAGTTGCAGAGCACCGGGCGGTGGGACGAGGCCGGCCGTCTGCTCGGCCGGGCCGCTGCCGCCGTGCAGGCCGCGGGCGCCGACCTGTTGCTGCTGTGCACGAACACCATGCACAAGGTCGCCGACCAGGTCCAAGCCGCCATCGACATCCCGCTGCTGCACCTGGCCGACGCCACCGCCGCCGCCGTCGGCGCGGCGGGTCTGGATTCGGTGGGTCTGCTCGGTACCGCCTTCACGATGGAGCAGGACTTCTACCGCGACCGGCTGACCGGGCACGGCCTGAACGTGATCGTTCCCGAAGCCGACGACCGGGCCGAGGTCCACCGCATCATCTACCAGGAGCTCTGCCTCGGTCACGTCAGCGACACGTCGCGGCAGACCTACCGGCAGGTCATCGACCGGCTTGTTCACTCCGGTGCCCAGGGCATCATCCTCGGCTGCACCGAGATCGAACTGCTGATCTCGCCGGACGACAGCCCGGTGCCGGTTTTCCCCACCTCCCGGCTGCACGTCGAGGCAGCCGTCGACGCCGCGCTGCGTGAGCCCGGTCGTTCCGGGTCCTGAGGTTGCTACGCCTCACCCGTAGGCTGCCCGCGCAGCAGACAGGCGCTGGCGTCCGTAGCCCACCTACCGATTTGAGGCGAGAGGGCTGCCGTGTTCAGGCGGCAGGTGAATCGCTGCCCTGATGCTGCTCTGTTAGCTACGTGCCATGCGTATACTAGGTTGGTGGCCGAATACCAGACGAGCCGTGGGGCGGCGTACAGCCTCGGATACCACGTGGTGTGGTGCCCGAAGTACCGCCGCCCCGTGCTCGTCGGCCCAGTCGCCGAACGTCTGCGGGACCTGATCGGACAGAAGTGTGACGAGCATGGCTGGTCGATCGTGGCGCTGGAAGTCATGCCCGACCACGTGCACCTGTTCGTCCGGGCCGACCCGAACGCTTCGCCGTCGTACATCGCGAACCAGTTCAAGGGCTTCACCTCGCGGGTGCTTCGCGACGAGTTCTCTCACCTGCGCAGCCGGCTGCCAACCCTGTGGTCCCGGTCGTACTTCGTGTCGTCGGTCGGCAACGTGTCCGCCGTAACCATCCAGAGGTACATCGAAACCCAGTGGGAGCGGCCGTGGAGGAAGAGAGGCGCGTCGTGAAGATCAACCACGGATACGTGCGTCGTCTCGCCCCCACTGCGGAGCAGGCCGCCGCACTCGACATTCAGGGCCACGCGGCCCGGGCGATGTGGAACCTGCTGCACGGGTGGTGGACGTGGGGCGGCGGACGCGACCGACGCCCCACACTGAAGCAGGCCGATGAAGCGATCCGGCAGGCACGCAAGGACATCCCGTGGCTGGCGGACCTGCCCGCGCAGGCCGCACGGCAGGTGTTGAAAACGTACGTGCGGGCGTGGAGAAACTGCTGGGAAGGCCGGGCGTCCGTACCGGAGTTCAAAGCCGGAAGGTACGGCATCGTGGCGGTGGAAGAACTGCGGGTGGAAAACATGACCCGCTCTGCGAGAGGCACCATCGCCGAGCCGGGCCGCAACGTGCGGCAGAAGGCCGGGCTGAACCGGGTCATGCTCAACGAGGCCCACGCACGCACCGTTGAACTGCTGGCGTACAAGCTGGCCGAGCGGGGCGGGCAACTGCTGAAAGTGCCAGCAGCGTACACGTCGCAAACGTGCTCAACCTGCGGGCACCGTGACCCCCGCTCCCGTCACGGCGTCGTGTTCACCTGTACCTCGTGCGGGCACCTCGACCACGCCGACACCAACGCGGCCCTGAACATTCTCAACGCGGCCGGGCTTGGTCGTGTACGGACGTGGAGCCCCGCACCTGTGGGCTGCGAAGCGTCAACCACCCGGCGTGCCGCATGAGCACCGCCAGGAATCTGCCCTCTTCAGGGGAGAGAGGAAGTCAAGCAACGGTGACACGCTCACCCGTCTCGTGGCCGGCTTCGAGTGTCGGCCACCACCGTGTGGTGGTACCTGCGCGAAGCCGTCGACCTACTCGCCGCCTGTGCCGGCGACCTCGCCGCTGCGATACGGCGGGTCGCCGGCTGGCGGACGGCATCCTCGACGGCACGCTGACGTTGATCGACAGGGTGGCGACGAGCCGTTGCTCCTGGCGCCGATCCTCGGCGCGCCGAGCGGGCTGGCGATGCTCACCTCAGAGCCGCCCTGACCGCCCGGCGACATACCAATGCAACCCGAGTATTACTAGATTGCGCGGGCGATGCAGATTCTGGCGTCGAGGCGGGGTCCGGCTTCGTAGAGCATGTATTGGACGCCGCCGTCGGTGCCGAAGGTGGGGGCTGCGACGCGGCCGTTGTCGGAGGCGATTGGTCGGTGGAAGATTCCGAGGTGGTTTTCGCGGTCGAAGTTGTTGCCGATTTCGGTGAGGTACATGTTGCCGCTGTTGCCGTGGTAGGCGACGTATGCGGTGCCGTTGCGTTTCAGCAGGTGTGCTCCGGAGATGTCGGTGAGTCCGTCGCCGGATGGTGAGATCAGGGGGTTGGGGTCGAATTGCCAGCCGTCCCAGCCGTTGGGTGACCAGCCCCAGAAGATTTTGCGGTTGCCGTTGTGTAGGCCCATGAAGACCATGACGTAGCGGTTGTTCTTGCCGGTCACGGTGTGTTCGAAGACTCGGGCGTAGGAGGTTTCGGTGGTGTTGGGTACGAGTCTGGTGGAGAGGATGGGGGTTTCGTCGGTGAAGTGGATGCCGTCGGTGGAGCGGGCGACGCGGGTGGTGTAGTTCTCGCCGTGGAAGTAGAGGTAGAACTGTCGGGTGGGGGCGTCCCAGACGACGTGTGGTGAGGAGACGTGGCTGACGGTGGTGGTGGGTAGGTAGCGGTCGATGATGGGGTTGTTGGGGTATTCGGTGTAGGGGCCTTCGAGCCGGTCGGCGTAGGCGAGGCAGATGCCGCCGGGTGCGTCGTGGGGTGCGTAGTAGAGGTAGTAGCGGCCGAGGTAGGTGTCGAGTTTGTCGTAGACGCCGCGTGCGCACGGGAAGATGAATTCGCCGGTGGGGTTGTAGCGCAGTGGGCTGGTGAAGGCGTCGCGGACGTATTGGTAGTTGGGGAAGCCGGCTGGTGCGGCGAGCGCGGGTGTGGGTGTGGCGGTCAGGCTGGCGCCGGTGGCGGCGACGCCGGCGGCGGCTGCTGCGCCGCGTAGCAGGGTGCGTCGGGAGAAGGGGCTTTCCGGGGTACGCGTCATCGCGGTCCCTCCGTTCGTGAGACGGGCCGAAGGGGAACAGGGGAAGCAGGCCGGCCGTGACGAGTCAGCGGGTGGTGTTCGGCCTCGCTGGGCGGTTGTGCGGTGTGGACGCTCGCCGCGGACGGGTCCGTTGGTTGACGAGTTTGCGCGCGCCGTCTCGGCGGCGTCAAGACGCTAATACGAATTAGCAAGGCGGGTGGTGCGATGCGCCCCGGCCGGCGCTGCCGCCAGCATCATCGGCCTGCCGGCCGAAACCCGATTCGTTCGCGGTGAACCGCGACCCGCTCCCCATCCGTGCAGGGTGCGTAGCTCGATGACGACACGGGCATGGGCTCACAAGGCAGGAGCTGGATGTGATGTTCGCGCGTTCTGACCGGACCGCCCGGCCCTCGTCCCGAGGGCAGATCTCGCGGCGCGGCGTCGCGAGGGTGGCGGCGGTCGTGGTGGCCGCTGCGGTCGGTGTTCCCGCGATCTCGGCGAGCAACGCCGCCGAGATCCCGAAGGCGGCCCCCCTCGACGGGTCCCTCGCCCCGGTGCTGACGAGCGCGACCTCGTCGTCCACGGCGATCCCCGAGCACACGAAGGCCGCGCCGATGTCACCACTGGCAGTCCGCCAGAACCAGCCACCGACGGTTCGGACGCCGATGAGCAAGGTGACGCCCGTTTTCTCGTTCAATGGCTTCCCCGACACCGCCAACCTCCGGCTCAACGGGTCGGCGACCGTCGCGGGCGGGCGGCTGGTGCTGGCATCCGGGCGGGACACGGCGGGCAGCGCGTGGGCGACCACCAGGATCGACCCGTCGCGCTCCTTCAGCACGGGATTCTCCTTCGAGATCACCAAGATCAGCGACGGGATCGCGTTCGTGGTCCAGGGCGAGTCCCCCAACGCGCGTGGGGCCAGTGGCGAAGGGCTCGGGTACGGCGCCCGGCCGAACACCGGCCGGCCGCGGATCCAGCCGAGCCTGGCGGTCGAGTTCGACACGTGGGCCAACAGGTTCGACCCAGTCGACCACCAGCACGTCGCGGTGACCAGGAACGGTGACATCACCCAGCATCTTGTGTGGAAGGAGCCGGGCTTCAGCCTGTATGGCAAGGGCGTCGTCAATGTGTGGATCGACTACGACGCCAGGATGCACAGGCTGAGGGTCTACGTGAACAGGAAGTCCGGCTTCCGCCCGGCCAAGCCGCTGTTGACGAAGTCGGTCGACCTGCGCCTGGTCGTCGGTACCGGGCGGGCCTACGTCGGACTCACCGGCGGCACCGGCATCACGACCGTGGCCGATCCGGTGGAGGCGGTGCTGGCCTGGAATCTCACGTTGAGGGGAGAGCCGGCCGCCCTGCCGGCGATCCGATAGGGCACGAGGTGCGGCAGGCGTAGCGACACAGGTGCCCCGGTCGCACCACAGGCCCAAACACGGAAATCGGCACACTCCCCACCAGGTGGCCTCACGTTGCGGCGGTGGCCGCCCTATCGTGTCGGCATGCGTTCACCTGCCTCGGCCATCGTCGGTCGGGACGTCGAGCTGGCGGTCTTGCGAGAGCTGATTGTGGGGGTGGCCGGGGGCCGAGGCGGGATGGTGTGGGTGGACGGCGAACCTGGGATCGGGAAGACGACACTGATCTCGGCGGCGACAGCCGAGGCGGCGCGGCTGGGGTGTGCGGTGTACACGGGGGCTGCGCCGGAGTTGCTGCCGCCGTTTCCGTTGCAGGTGTTGCTGGATGCGCTGCTGGTCGGGCGGGACTCGGTGGACCCGTTGCGGGCGCCGTTGGCGGGGCTGTTGCAGGGGGAGGGAAGGTCGGAGCTGGTGACGCCGCGGGATGTGGCGGCGTTGTTGGCCGAGCAGGTCCTGGTGCTGGTGGACCGGTTGTGTTCGATGACGCCGGTGGTGCTGGTGCTCGACGACGCGCAGTGGGCGGACGAGGCGAGCCTGTCGGTGTGGTCGCGGTTGGGTCGGGCCGCCGCCCAGGCGCCGTTGTTGCTGGTGGCGGCGTCCCGGCCGGTGCCACGCCGAGCAGAAGTGGCCGCAACGCGGCGTGACCTCGTGGAGCGGGGGGCGACGGTGCTGCCGCTGGGGGCATTGTCGGCGCCCCAGGTGGTCGAGGTGGTGGGCGAACTGGTGGGCGCGGTGCCGAGCGGGGCGTTGAGTGAGCTGACGGGGCAGGCGGGGGGAAATCCGCTGTACGCCCGCGAGGCGGTCGACGCGTTGGTCCGGGAGGCGCGGATCACGGTGGTCGCGGGTGTGGCGGAGTTGACGGGTGCGGGGGAGTGGCCGGGGTCGTTGCCGGAGGCGATCGGGCGGCGGTTGGGGTTCTTGCCGGAGCGGACCCGGTCGGTGCTGGGGCTGGCGGCGGTGTTGGGTTCCGCGTTCACGGTCGATGACCTGGGGGTGGTGGCCGGGCAGCCGGCGACCGAGTTGATGGTCGTGGTGGATGAGGCGCTGGCGGGCGGGATGTTGGCGGCGTCGGGGGACCGGCTGGTGTTCCGGCACGGGCTGATCCGGCAGGCGCTGTACGAGGCGATGCCGGCGAGCCTGCGGGCGGCGCTGCATCGGCAGGCGGCTCGGGCGCTGGCCGGCGCGGGGGCGCCGGTGGAGCGGGTGGCCGAGCAGTTGCTCGCCGGACCGGTGCGGGCCGACGAGTGGATGATCGACTGGGTGGCCCGGGAAGCTGCGGCGTTGACCTACCGGGCGCCGCGGGTGGCCGTCGACCTGTTGACCCGGGTTCGCGACGCGGTTGACGACGATCCGCGCCGGGAACGGCTGGATGCCGACCTTACGGTCGCGCTGTCGCAGCTTGGCGACAACGAGCAGGTCGAGCAGTTGGCCCATCCGGTGCTGGCCTTCAGCCGCGATCCCATGGTGACAGCCCGGGTGGCCTGGACCCTTGGGTACGCGCTGATGCGCATGGGGCGGTACGAGCAGGCCGTTGAGGTCGCCGAGCACACGCTGGAGCGGCCGGGACTGTCGGCGGTCTGGACCGCCCGGCTGTACGCCCTGCGCGCCCTTGCGCTCATCGGCGTCGGGCGTTTCGACGAGGCTCGGGCGGCCGCCGCCCGGGCCGAGGCCGAGGGGCACCGGGCCGGTGACCGGCTGGCGGCCGGATACGCCCTGCACACCCTGGCCCTCATCGAGCACAACCAGCAGCGGAACGTGGCGGCGCAGGTGGCGCTCATCGATCGCGCGTTGGCGGTGTTGGGGGACGAGCCGCCGGTCGCCGACCTGCGGCTGCTGTTGATGATCAACCGCGCGGGCGGCCTCGACAACCTGGGACGGCCAGCCGAGGCCGACGACGCATTCGGCCAGGCCATGGTGTTCGCCGAACGTGCCGGCACTCCGCCCCGGCTGGGGCATCTGCGGGCGAAGATCGCAGACTACAACTTCTACCGGGGGCGGTGGGACGAGGCGCTGGCGGAGCTACAGGCTTCTGCCGACCTGCCGATCGACATGACGTACCGGCTGGCCGGGCGCGGGGTGCGGGCGTTGATCGCGGTTCACCGCGACGACCTGCCGGCGGCCGAGCGGGAGTTCACCGGCGTCGAGGAGCTGGCGAGCCCCGGGAACGGCCTGCGCCTGTACGCCGACCTTCTGCTGGTTGCCTGGGCGTTGGCCGCCGAGCGCGAGGGCCGGCCCGGCGAGGCGCTGGCTCGCCTGCTGGCCGTGTTCGATCCCGAGGGGAAGCGCGAGTTTCCGCAACTGACCCCGGACACGCCGATGTGGTTGGCCGACGTGGTCCGCCTCGCGCTGGTCTGCGGCGATCGCACCACCGCCACCGCCGCGGCCCGGGCGAACGCCCCCGAGGGGCAGGGATCTCCCGCGACCACCGCCGCGGCCGGGTACTGCGCGGGCCTGCTGGCGGCCGACCCCGCGGGGATCCTCGCCGCCGCCGACATCTTCCACCGCATCGGCTACCCCCTGTTCCGCGCGCAGGCACTGGAGGACGCCGCCGTGCTGTACGCCGAACGCGCCGACCAGCTGCCGGCGCGGGCCGCGTACGCGCAGGCCATCGAGGTCTACACGTCGCTCGATGCGGCCTGGGACATCATGCGCGCCGACGCCCGCATACGGCCGCACGGCATCCGCCGTGGCCGCCGCGGACCGCGCCGTCGGCCCACCATCGGCTGGGAAGCCCTCACCACCACCGAACGGAAGATCGCCGACCTCGTCGCCGCGGGACAGTCCAATCCCAACATCGCCGCCCAACTGTTCCTGTCCCGCCGTACCGTGGAAACCCACGTCTCCCACATCCTGGCGAAGCTCGGGGCCCATTCGCGGGTCGACATCGCCCGTGAGCTGGCGAATGCGCAGTAGGAGACTCGGAGTGGCTTCGAAACGTCAAGCGGGGGGCGACGGGGGTCCTGTCGCGTACGGCCGATCGTGGGTCACGATCCGGGACGGGGGCTCACCAGCAGGCGCGGGATCGTCCACGAGATGCCCGCGGTCTCGCGGAGTACCTTCCCGTCGTGGTCGAGTTGAACGTCGTCCGGCAGCTGGGTCAGCATTGCCACCAACACATCCTCCACGAACTGCTCGGCGCCCGTCTCTCCTTGACAGCGATGCGGCCCTTGACCAAACGCGAGGTGTGTGGGCCGCGAGGGCCGCGGGTCGAAACGACTCGCCGAAGCGCCGAAGCGGATCGGATCCATGTTTGCCGCCGCGTAGGACACAAGCACCGGCTCCCCGGCGGGAAGCGTCTGGCCGTCGATGGTTACCGGTCTCGACGGCGTCATGAGGTTTGTGGGGAAGGAGAGGCCACGCCGGCTACCCTCGGCGACGATTCGCCGCATGAGTTCGGGATGCGCGGTGGCCTGGCGGGCGTACCCGTACAGGTCGTGTTCAAGGAGCATGCCGATCAGGCTCGCGGCCGAGGCGGCCTGCGTTTCGTAGCTGACGACCAGCATCCCCAGCTGACTCATGAGCTGGCTGTCGGTCATGACACCGGAGTCCCGCATATCGACCAGGTGACGGGCCAGCCCATCGGGCAGGTCGTGGTGTTCCTCGGTCACGAGCTGCAGGATCGCTTCGAACTCGGGCTGGCGTGCCATGCCGAAGTAGCCGTCGCTGGCAGCGCCCGCTTCGTGCCACAGCTGCCGAAGCCGCACCGCGTGGACCAGGAGGGGCGGTGCCTGCAGGGTGCACTCGATGATGACCCGCATGGATACGTCATCGATGACCCGGGAGAGGTTCCACGGCGGCGGCTCGTTCATCAACCTGGCGAGCAACATTCCGGTGAGCGTCCGGGTGAACCTACGCGTTCGGTCGGTGGAGCCGCGGTTGATCTGCCGCAGCGTTCGGCGCAGCCGCTTGTGTACCTCACCGTCCAACATCCAGGAGGCGCCCATGATGCAATGACGATCATCGAGCGGAAAGAGTGCTGGTGGTATCTCACGGCGCCAGATGTCCTCGGGATCGAGCATCACCGCGAGCACGTCGTCGTACCGGCTGATGATCGCCGGAGTGGTGCTGCTGTCGAGAGGCCTGGGCTGGAAATAGGGATCGGCCTCGGTGGGCCATTCCGACGGTCGCAGCCATCTGGCTCCGGATGTGTACTCCGGCTCGGCGAGACTGGCGCTCTCCGGAAGGCCGATGTTCTCGGGAACAGCCGATGCTGCCATGTTCCGCGGACTCCCTTGGCTGGCGGGTTCGGTGGGCGGCGTACCCGACGTCCTCGGGTACGCCCCCGCCTTCTCACGGCGTGGTGTTCTGGATGACCGGGGTGCTCGGGGTGACCGGCGCCTGGGACGTGGTACCGGCGCCAGGGCGCAGGGTCTCCAGGCCGAGATACAGCGCCCCGGCGAGGAGGAACGAACCCACGAAGCTCACATCGATGCCGTTGGCTATGTTTGCCAACGGGCCGGTGTAGAGCGTGGTCCGCACGGTGAGCAGTCCGAATCCGCACCCCACCGCCCAGGCGACAACGGCGGGCACGTTCCAGCCGTTCGTGTACCAGTACGCGCCACCGCGTTGCCGCCGGTTGAACACCTGAAGGTCGTCGGGGAGGTATCGTCCACCGCACCGCAGGTAACCAATGCCGATGACCGCGGCCCATGGTGCGCTGGCCGCAAGCAGGATGAGTGAGATCGCGGACAGCGAGTCAGCAGCGTTCCACACGAGCGAGCCGGCGAGTACCAGCCCCACGCTGACGATGCTCACGATCGTGGTCGCGTTCGCCCGGGTCAGCCGGCTGACGATGGCGCTGAGGTCGAGCCCCGAACTGTAGACGTTCGACGCCGTCCAGCCCAGGCCACCGAAGAGGGCCATCGGGATGAGCAGGATGGCATACCAACCGGGCGCCGCGGTCACCAAGCTCTGCGGGAAGGGTGCCGACGGGTCGACGAACGCCGTGCTCACGAGCGCGCCGATCCCCATGGGCACGATGTAGCTCAGGACCACGGCCAGCAGGCCGACAGGCAGCAGCCTGGACGTCGGATAGCGGCGGGACGATATGTAGCGGGTCCAGTCGCCGGCGATCGTACTCATCGTCATGACGCCACCGACGCCGACGGCGAACACCGACAGCAGCCAGGTGCTGGTGAAGCTGCCGAGCGCGTACTGACCGCCCCGATACCCCACGTCGACGTGGCCGGCGAAGGCCGCCACCAGTAGCAGCGTGGTGAGCACGCCGAAGACCATCAGGATCAGCGTGGTCCGGACGAGCAGGTGGTACCCGTATACCGCGATCAGCACCGAAAGGAGGCCGAGAACCGTGTAGGTCAGCGCAAGGGCACCGCTCCCCGTCGGCGTATGGAGGAGCCTGGCCGCGCCCGCGACGAGTACACCGCCGCTGGACCAGATAGCGATGGCTGTGCCCAGCAACATCATGCCCAGCCCGATGATGGACCCGATCAGTCGGCCCCGTACACCGAAATGAGCCCCGCTCGAGGTGGAATTGTTGGTGGCGGTGCGTGAGCCGATGACGATGAGCGGTACGAGTGGAACGAGCCCGATGAGCGTGCCCACCGTGATTGAGGTGAGCGATGCCCAGAAGCTGAGCCCGAACGAGACCGGGAGCCAGCCGAACGCCACGCTCCCGAGGGTGAAGCTGGCCCCGGTGCAGACGGTGAAGAACGTCCACGGCGTACTCTTCCGCTCCGCTTCCGGGATACGGTCGACACCATGCTGTTCGAAGGTAAGCGGCTGACGTAGCTCGGATTCGTGTCGAGGGTTTTCGAGGAGTGCCTCTTGTTGTCCCATGCCGGGCGCCTTCCCTGTGGGTCCTCACTAAGCGAGATGTGCAGTTCCGGCTGCACCGCCGGCCACGCACCCTCGGTGACGTCAGGCCGACCCCTCAGATCCGTGAACGATCGAAGTTAGTCCACGGTCGGCTTTCGGCCTACGCCGCCGAGGATCCAGACCTCCTCTGGGCTGATGTCGGTTTCGACGTCGGGCCGCCATTCCGGAACGAACACCAGGCCGGGGTCGATGAGGGGTGCGCCGTCGAAGAAGCGTTCGATTTGATCGCGCGTGCGGTGGGTGGCCGGATACTTGGTGTTCTTGTAGACCTCTGCGGCGCCGCCAGCGTTGCCCGGCCTGGGGTCGGCGGTGGCGTGATTGATGACCAGGTAGCTACCCGGGGCCATCGAGTCGCGGAGGCGGGCGACGATCCCGTACGGGTCAGCTTCGTCGTCGATGAAGTGAAGGACGGCCACCAGCAGGATGGCCATCGGCTGGTCGAAGTCGATCTGCGCCCGGGTCTCGGGGTGGTTGAGGATGGCATCCGGGTCGCGGAGGTCCGCCGTGATCACGCTCGTGGTCTTGGCTTCGGTGGTCTTCAAGGCACGCGAGCGGACCAGCACCTGCGGATCGTTGTCGACGTAGACCACGCGTGCGTCTGGCGCCTCAGCTTGGGCGATCTCGTGGACGTTGCCTTGGGTGGGCATGCCACTGCCGATGTCGAGGAATTGGCGGATGCCCGCGTCGCGGGCCAGGAATCGCACCGCGCGTTGGATGAACCCGCGATTCTCCCGGGCCATGAGAATCACCTCGGGAGCCGCTGCGATCACCTTGTTCGCGGCTCGGCGATCGGCTGCGAAATTGTTCCTACCGCCCAGGTAGTAGTCGTACATGCCCGCAGCAGTGGGGATGGAGGGATCGATGCCGGCCAACTGGACTGAGCTTTCCGTGGTCATCTGTTTCTGAGTCCTTCCCCAAGAACGTCCAGATGGTTCGTCCAGATTCGATGAGACCTGGCGGCCCGCGAAACAGCCCGGTCCGGTAGTGGACGTTCAGTGACGTTGCGACGTAATCATCATCAATCAGCGGTTACGAGCGTGATGTATCCGGTGGAGTACACGCTTGTTGCCGCGTTCGGTCCGAGTGTGACGCGTCCGGCCGGCACCTTTTTGGCGAACACGACGAAGTGGCGTTGGTCCTTGTCGTTGGTTGGGATGATCATGTCAGTGCGTTTGAAGCCCTGCTGGTTCAGCCAGGCGGGCCACCAGTTGTCCACGTCCGGTGCTCCGCGTCTGTCGAGGGCGACGTAGACGGTGGCGTCGTGTGTGACGTCGAAGACCAGGTAGTCCGCCGGGGCGGTCAGTCGCTTGTCGTTGCTGGAGCCGGGGATCAGTACTGCTCCGGTGAGCGGGGCGGGAACGCTGGTGAAGACGGGTGACCGGTCGACGAAATGCTTGGTACCTACTACCGCGGGGCGGACAGAGGTCAGCTTCGACGGTTTGTGTACCTGGACGTCCTCCAGTTTGAGCATTGGCCGGCCGCTCGGGGCGATGGTTGCGGGCGTTGCGCTGGGCGCCTGCGGCCGTTTGCTCGGGGCGATGGTTGCGGGCGTTGCGCTGGGCACCTGCGGCCGTTTGCTCGGGGCGATGGTTGCGGGCGTTGCGCTGGGCGCCTGCGGCCGCTCGCTCGGGACGTTGGTTTCGGACGTCGCGCTGGACACCTGTGGCCGGTGGCTCGGGGCGTCGTTCCCGGACACGAGCGCTACGCCAAGCAGACCGAAGACCACGACGAGCGTGACGACGAGGCGCGCGTTCGCGAGCCGTGACCACTGCCGTCGCGCCGGTGACGGCAGGTCGGCTGGGTGGGTGTCGCCGGTAGGGCCGGTGACCGGCTGTGTCGGATTGGCCGCGGACCGTGCCCGGTGCTTCGCGCCGCGCTTCGCCTTCGGGGCCGGGGCGCCGGCTGCGGGCGCGGGCGTGACCGAACCGGGTGCTACGTGCCGACCAACAAGGCGGTGCTCGCCGCTGTCGTGTTCGGCTGCTGTGGGTGGTGCGCTGGTTCGGGCCGTTGTGGTGGTTGGTGTGTTGGGCTTGGTTCGTCGGGTTGTGGGGATGCGGGGTGCGGGGATGGGGTGTGCGGTGTGGGTGTCGGAGCTGAGCATGGCGGCGCCGAGGGCGACTGCGTGTTTCGGGTGGGTGTTGGTCATGATTGGTCGCCGCAGTGTGTCTCGTAGTAGTTGGGTGACCAGGGGGATCTGGGATGATCCGCCGACCAGGAGCACGGCGGTGAGGTCCTGCATGGTGATGCCGGCGGCGGTGAGGGTCCGCCGGAACGTTTCCATGGTGGTTTCCACGGGTGGTGTGATCATCTGCTCGAACGCTTCCCGGGTCACGGTTACGTGCCGGTCGGAGCCGGGCAGGGGGACGGTGATGTCGGCCTTGTCGCGGGTGGACAGGGCTTCTTTCGCGAGCATGCAGTCGCGTTGGACGGCGGCCAGGATCGCCGGGGTGCCGGGGTCGGTGGGGTCCAGGGCGGTGATCGCGCCGTCGAGTTGGCGGTCGACGTGGTCCATGATCGCCTGGTCGAAGTCGGCGCCGCCGAGCCATTCGATGCCTTCGGGGGTGCCGATGATCTCCAGTCCGTCGCGGCCGTTGCGGACCACGGCGCTGTCGAAGGTGCCTCCGCCCAGGTCGTAGACGGCCAGCAGGCCGTCGGGGGGGAGTGGTTGGGTGGAGCAGTAGTAGGTGGCCGCGGCGACCGGTTCGGTGATGGTGATGACGGTCGGGCCGTCGGACCGGGCTGCCCGTCCCGGGTCGGTGTGTGGGCGGGGCAGGCCGGCCAGGTGAGGGATCTCGGCGAACTGTTCGCGCCGGTACGGGCCCCACACGGCCGGGTGGGTCAGCACGATCCGGTCGGGTGGGGCGCCCTGGGCCTGGCTGACGGTGTCCACCACGGACTGGAGCAGGGCGGCCATCAGGGCGGTGGGGGAGTATGGCGCCCCGTCCAGGATCACCGGGGTGGGATCACCGAGGCGGCGTTTGAACTCCCGCGCCATCCGGCTGGGGTTCTGCAGGCCGAGGCGGTCGGCCGCCTCACCGGTCAGCAGCGCGCCCTGTTCGTCGAGGTAGGCGACCGACGGGGTGACGATCGCCTGCCCGGCCAGGGGCACCATGTCCAGGGCCCAGGCGGAGGCTGTCGCTGCGGCGGTGAAGCTGGTACCCAGGTCGATGCCCACCCCATACATACCAGAGTCCCCTCGCCGAGCCCGCCGCCGCTACCATGCAACAACGTCGTGGCTGGTTAACGGCGCCACCACGATACGCTCCGGTATACCGGGTCACAAGATCGTCGGTGCTGGAGTTGCTGTCGATGTGGCCGTCATGGACATTCGGCTGCCGCCAGGCGCGGACGGCGGACTGCGGACCGCCCAGCGCGTACGCGCGAAGTACCCCGACGTCGGCTGCTGCTGACCGGATCGGTGGCGTCGGCTAGCCGTTCGGCGATAGGTTTTCTTCCACGTGCGTGATGCGTTCTCCCGCGAGTAGAGAGCATCTGCGCCCACGCCAACTCCCGCGAGTCGGCCCGAGCCTGCCGCAACCGCGTCAACGCGGCGGCGTCCATGCCGGACAGCACCTGGGCTACCACCGTAGGCGGATCGATGACCGCGTCATGTTCGACAAGCTGGTCCAGGTGCTGCGCGGCTGTTCCTACGTGCGATCATCGTAGGCACTGCTGATGGGAGCGTTCGGTCATCGCGCCACGTCGGGACTGGCCGGCACCTACCCCGGCGCCGGCCCGTCCCGACGTGGCCTCTGCCGCCCACCATGGGCGACTCAAGGAACATTTGGTCCGCGCGGGCGCCCACCGCATCACTTGTCGGTGGGGCCGCTCGCTCCCAAGGCGAGGATCCACGACCACCACCGGCCACCCGGCGAACGTGGTGGACGCGCACTGACTAGCGCTCGTCGGTCGACGTCTTTCTGCGGCGCACGAAGATGATCAGGGCCGCCCCGAAGGCGACCATCAGGACTCCGATGAGGCTGATCCGGGCGGTCATCGCACCTGTCGCCGGCAGCTTCTCGCAGGTGCCCGGGTCCTCGTACTCACCGATCAGCTTGTAGTCGTCGCCGTCAAATACCACATTGACGACGCGCTCTCGTCCGGCGGCGAAGACGACCGTCTCCGATCTCCCGTCGGAGGCCGTGATCTTCCTGTCCTGCGTGCCATAGCTGGCGACCGCCTCCATCGGCGGCATCCCCTGACCCGGATGGGTGATGGTCACCTTCAGCTCGGTGCAGGTCGACTCGGTGGACATCGTGGGCAGCCCGCAGGTCGACGGCCGCGACCAGAGATAACGAGCCACTTCCTTGCCCCGCTCGGCTACGACGATCGGGCCCGTGCCCGCCGGCAGCTGCAACTTCACCGACTTCCCCGCGGGCACCTCGGCAGCACGGTCCACACCGGCCGCGGTGACCCGGAACGTCACCGGATAGCGGCCACCGCTGAGATGGACGGTGACCGACCCGTCGCAGGCCGGCACGAAGGTGGCCTTCGGCTGTGCGCAGGACACGGCACCGCCGTTGTAGGCGCCGAGCGGGCCGGCGGAGCGGTTGCCGGGCTTGCCCTTGCTGCCCAGCTTCTTGTCGCCGTAGCGCTTGCCCTTCGCCAACATTGGCGTGATCAGCTCGCTCTTGCCGCCCCAGACAAGGTCGATCTGGGTGTAGCACTTCGGCACGTCGACCTTCAGCTCAACCTTACGGTGCGTGGCGTCGATCGCCGCGATGTGGTGGTCGTGCGCGTATTGCGGCCAACTCGCCTCGGCGCTCGGCGCGAAGTAGGAGACGAGGAGGAACTCCTGCTTCTGATCCTTGCACAGGGGCAGGTCACCGGCGAGCTCGATCGTCGCCCGGCCCTTCGCGCCGTCGAACGTATGTTTGTACGTGGCCTGTGCCATGCCGACGCATTGCGGTGTCTTCCTGCACGTCCCCTTGAGGCCAGCGGCGTGGCCGGAGTCGGTGCTGGAGATGCCGGTACGGTCGCCGTTGCGCTCGAACCAGGTCGCCGACACCGTCAGGGTGGCACTCGTCGTCGTGCCCGGCACCCGCTGCACGCCGGTTACGACACCTTTCGGACCGTTGCCGTCGGTGTCGGCGCTGATCGCGCTGCCCACCTTGATCCCGTCGATCGGCTCCTGCGGTCGCGCGACGAGCTTGGTGATCTGAGCGTATCTGTTCTCCCAGCTGCCGTTGTTTACCTGCCAGGTGATCTCATACGTGCCGTCCGGCTGGCACACCGCGGCCCCGCTGACCCGGGTCTGATGCGCTGCCGCGGGGCTCACCGCCACCAGCGCCGCGAGCATGCCGAGCAGCAGGCCGCCCGCCAGGGAGAGTAGCCTTCGGAGGGTTCTGTTCACGTCGGTCACTCCACTGTGAAAGGGATGGTTTCGAAGTCCGGCGCCTCGGCGCGGCGCCCCTTCGCGTCCCTGTGTGCACGTACTGCAAAGCGTGCGTGGATCAATCCGTGGCGAAGTTGATATGAAAGGTCTCTGTCGATGACCGGCTGCGCGGTCCACGTCCGCGGAGCACCGCCAGCCGCGCGTAGCCCCAGTGACCGCAGTCGGCAACCGTCCGTAGCGCCGACGCGAACAGAACTCCGGCGAGCAGCAGGGTCCGGTGCCTCAGCATTGCGCTACCTCCTCACTGCCGGCCACGCACCGCGATCCCCCGTGCACCCCGAACCGTCCCGCCACGGCAGATCGCGGCCGAGGATGGCGAACGAACGCGGGTCGCCGGGATAGCCCAGCCCGCGGCGCAGGTCACGGAATCCCATCCGCCGATACAGCCGCCACGCCCGCGACCGCGCCTCGGCCGTCTCCGCCGTCGACAGCACTGCCGTCCGCGTGCCGGCCGATGACAGCATGCCGCGCAGCATTGCCTCACCCAGCCCTCCGCCCTGGCGGGCCGGGCGGACCTGTAGCTCGGATACGGTGTAGGCGTCGTCGAGCCACCGCCTGCGATCGGCGACGACCGGCATCGCACCGGCCGCCCAGTTTCGCCACCGCTGGCCAGGCCGACACAGATAGCCGTAGCCGAATCCGACGATGTCGGCCAGCGGCCCCAGAATGGCCACCGCTCGGAACCCGGGCATCGTCAGGTGTTCGACCAACTGCCGACGGCTGCCATCCCGCATCGCCGGGCCATGGCCCGGCGCCTCGGCAAGGACATCGATCGCCTCGTCCGCCCGGGTGGCGAGCTGCTCGGGCGTCCACTCGACCAGGCAGTACCTCATCGCATCTGGCACCGGTACCGCCAAGAGGTCGGGCAGTGGCGGCTGGCCGTCGACTGGGTGAAGGCCATCCGGCTGCGGCACGCCTCGTGAATCAGTGACAGAATCTGCCGGCCACGCCTGCTGCCGGCGAACCAGGACGCGCCACGGCTTCGTGATTTGAAGTGCCCTCATACTTCCCAACACGGCCAGGCCCCGGTCCGTGGGTCAGTTCATTTCAGTCCCGAGACCTACGTCCCGTGGTTTCGCGTCGATATGGTCGGCTCGCGGGAGTGCGACCGCAGGTCAAGAGGCCAACGTTCGGCACCGACGACCGGTTCGTGAGCTGCACCAACCCCGAAGCCGCCCAACGCTATCTGCGAACCACGCCTGGCGGGCTGCTACGCATCGGCGCCACCGCGATCAACCTCTGTGCTGGATCAGCCATAGCGTCGGAACGGTCATCTTGTCACGAAACCACCGTTAATCGGCGGTTACGAGCGTGATGTATCCGGTGGAGTACACGCTTGTTGCCGCGTTCGGTCCGAGTGTGACGCGTCCGGCCGGCACCTTTTTGGCGAACACGACGAAGTGGCGCTGGCTCTTGTCGTTGGTTGGGATGATCATGTCAGTGCGTTTGAAGCCCTGCTGGTTCAGCCACGCCGGCCACCAGTTGTCCACCTCCGGTGATCCGCGTCTGTCGAGGGCGACGTAGACGGTGGCGTCGTGTGTGACGTCGAAGACCAGGTAGTCCGCCGGGGCGGTCAGTCGCTTGTCGTTGCTGGAGCCGGGGATCAGCACTGCTCCGGTGAGCGGGGCGGGAACGCTGGTGAAGACGGGCGGCCGGTCGACGAAATGCTTGGTACCTACTACCGCGGGGCGGACCGTAGCCAGCTTCGACGGTTTCTGTACCCGGACGTCCTCCAGTTTGAGCATTGGCCGGTCGCCCGGGATGTCGGCCCCGGACGTCGCGCCGGACACCTGCGGCCGGTCGCTCGGCGTGTCGGTCCCGAGCAGCATCGCTGCGCCCAGCAGGCCGGTGACCGCGACGAGCGCGACAACGACGCGCGCGTTCACGGGCCGTGACCACCGCCGCCACGCCGGCGGCGGCACGTCCGCCGGTTGAGTGTCTCCGGCAGGGCCGCTGACCGGCTGTGTCGGCTCGGCCGGCGGCCGTGCCGAGTGCTTCGCGCCGCGCCCCGCCTCCAGGGCCAGCGCGCCCAGTGCTGCTGCTGGGGCTGCTGCCTCGGGCTCGCCGCTGTCGTGTTCGGCTGCTGTGGGCGGTGTGCTGGTTCGGGTCGTTGTGGTGGTGGCCGTGGTGGTTGGTGTGTTGGGCTTGGTTCGTCGGGTTGTGGGGATGCGGGGTGCGGGGATGAAGTGTGCGGTGTGGGTGTCGGAGCTGAGCATGGCGGCGCCGAGGGCGACTGCGTGTTTCGGGTGGGTGTTGGTCATGATTGGTCGCCGCAGTGTGTCTCGTAGTAGTTGGGTGACCAGGGGGATCTGGGATGATCCGCCGACCAGGAGCACGGCGGTGAGGTCCTGCATGGTGATGCCGGCGGCGGTGAGGGTCCGCCGGAACGTTTCCATGGTGGTTTCCACGGGTGGTGTGATCATCTGCTCGAACGCTTCCCGGGTCACGGTTACGTGCCGGT
Source organism: Micromonospora olivasterospora (assembly GCF_007830265.1). NCBI lineage: Bacteria > Bacillati > Actinomycetota > Actinomycetes > Micromonosporales > Micromonosporaceae > Micromonospora > Micromonospora olivasterospora. Next base: position 6,211,306 of record NZ_VLKE01000001.1, on the reverse strand, counting down.
CGGAGCCGGGCAGGGGGACGGTGATGTCGGCCTTGTCGCGGGTGGACAGGGCTTCTTTCGCGAGCATGCAGTCGCGTTGGACGGCGGCCAGGATCGCCGGGGTGCCGGGGTCGGTGGGGTCCAGGGCGGTGATCGCGCCGTCGAGTTGGCGGTCGACGTGGTCCATGATCGCCTGGTCGAAGTCGGCGCCGCCGAGCCATTCGATGCCTTCGGGGGTGCCGATGATCTCCAGTCCGTCGCGGCCGTTGCGGACCACGGCGCTGTCGAAGGTGCCTCCGCCCAGGTCGTAGACGGCCAGCAGGCCGTCGGGGGGGAGTGGTTGGGTGGAGCAGTAGTAGGTGGCCGCGGCGACCGGTTCGGTGATGGTGATGACGGTCGGGCCGTCGGACCGGGCTGCCCGTCCCGGGTCGGTGTGTGGGCGGGGCAGGCCGGCCAGGTGGGGGATCTCGGCGAACTGTTCGCGCCGGTACGGGCCCCACACGGCCGGGTGGGTCAGCACGATCCGGTCGGGTGGGGCGCCCTGGGCCTGGCTGACGGTGTCCACCACGGACTGGAGCAGGGCGGCCATCAGGGCGGTGGGGGAGTATGGCGCCCCGTCCAGGATCACCGGGGTGGGATCACCGAGGCGGCGTTTGAACTCCCGCGCCATCCGGCTGGGGTTCTGCAGGCCGAGGCGGTCGGCCGCCTCACCGGTCAGCAGCGCGCCCTGTTCGTCGAGGTAGGCGACCGACGGGGTGACGATCGCCTGCCCGGCCAGGGGCACCATGTCCAGGGCCCAGGCGGAGGCTGTCGCTGCGGCGGTGAAGCTGGTACCCAGGTCGATGCCCACCCCATACATACCAGAGTCCCCTCGCCGAGCCCGCCGCCGCTACCATGCAACAACGTCGTGGCTGGTTAACGGCGCCACCACGATACGCCCCGGTATACCGGGTCACAAGATCGTGGTTATTGACATCGGGAGACGAGCCATGGACGTTGCGGTAGCCGACGACGGCGCGCTGTTCCGGGAAGGGCTGCAACTGCTGCTGTCCGCCGCGGGGCACCAGGTGGTCGGCTGCGTCGAGGACGGCGACCGACTGCTGGAGTTACTGGCCCGTACCCCCGTCGACGTGGCAATCATGGACATCCGGATGCCGCCAGGCGCGGACGGCGGACTGCAGACCGCCCAGCGCGTACGGGCGGAACACCCCCACGTCGGGCTGCTGCTGCTGTCCCAGCACGCCGAGGCGCACTACCTGTTCCGACTGCTGGAGATCGGCACCGAGCGGATCGGGTACCGGCTCAAAGACCAGGTGGCCGGGGTGGCCGTGCTCGCCGACACGCTGGTGCGCATCGCCGCCGGCGAGATCGTGATCGAGCCGGCGCTGGCCGCCAACCTGGTGGACCGGCCGAGCCCACCGGTACGCAGTGTGCTGGCCGATCTCACCGAGCAGGAACGCGCCGTGCTGCGGCTCATGGCGGAAGGGCGGTCGAATTCCGCGATCGCGACGGAGTTGTTCCTGTCGGTCAAAACGGTCGAGAAGCGGATCGCGAGCATATTCACCAAGCTGAACCTGCCGGCCGAGTCGGCCGCGCACCACCGGCGGGTTCTGGCGGTGCTCGCCTACATGCGCTCGAACCAGATGGCGGGCTAGCGCCGTGCCCCGGAACACAGCCGGCGAGCCGGCATACCCACCCCGCCCGGCCGGGCCGTTCACCGCTCTGGCCCGGTTGGCGTCCTCGGGTGCGCTGCCCGCGCCGGCCGGGCCGCGGGACCCGCTGGGCGGATACCGGCCGATCCTGCGCACGCTGCTGCGCGAACTCGCCCGGGCCCACGCGGTGCGCTACGCGGCGCTGTGGCTGCCGACGGAAACGGCATACGACAGCAGCGCCCTGTCATGGGCACCCGCGATCACGTGGCGGTCCCGGCGCTGGATGCTGGCCGCCCTGCCGAACCCGGTAGCCGACCCGGACCTGCTGCTGGGCACGGCCGGGGTGGTGGCGACCGCGGACGTGACCGACGGCGGCGCCCGGTACGCGGTGCTGGTGCTGGCACACCCGGAGAATCCCCGGTACCCGCTGGACGCCGCGGTGCCGCTGGGCGAGACAGCGGTCTGCGTCGGCCTACTGCTGCGGCAGGCGAGCCACCGTGCGGCGTGCACTGCCGTGCGGGCCCGGGTCGACCGGGCGGTACGGCGGGTCAGCGCGACCCAGATGGAGTTGTTCACGGTGCAGGCGGTGGAGCGCGACCGGCTCGCCACCGCGGTCACCGCGACGCCCGGCCGGCAGCTGCGGGCGATCCTGGACCGCACCGCGGACCTTGAGCGGGCGCTGCGCGCCGGCTCACCGGAGGCGACGGCGATCGCCGGCGGCATCCGGGCCGGGTTGGGCGAGATGATCGAGCAGTTCCGGGCCGTTGTCCGCGGGGTGTACCCGCAGGTGCTGCGCAGCACCGGCGTGCGCGCGGCGCTGGAGGAGGTCACCGCGGCGTTGCCGGTGCCGGTGGTCCTCCGCGGCGAACTGGGCCGGCGCCAGGGCTGGGAGGTCGAGTCCGGGCTGTACCAGGCCGGGGTGTCCGCGGCGGCCGCGTTGGGCGCCAGCGGCGGCGAGCAGCCGGTGCACCTGGAACTGGGCCGGTCCGACGGGGTGTTGACCATCCGCGCGCAGCGGGCCGGCGCCGACCCGGCCCGGGTCGTCGCGGCGCTGCGGGACGACTCCCGGCGGCTGGCCGCGCTGGGCGGCCGGCTGCGGGTGGAACGGGCCGGCCGGGGCGCGCCGACCGTGGTGGACATCCTGCTGCCGGAGCGGGTCGGCGGCGACTTGCCGGAGCCCACGCGCACCGCCGCGCCGGAGCCCACGCGCACCGCCGCGCCGGAGCCGGCCGGGCCGCCGCCGGACGAGGCCGCCGCCGCGCCAGAGCTGCCGGCCGGTGTTTCCGCGCGCCGCCTGCTGACCCTGCTCGTGACCAGCCGGGAGGCGCCCGCGGACAGCCCGCCGTTACGGGTCGCGGTCGACCGGCAGGACGGTCGCAGCCGGGTGGTGGTGGTCGGGGCCTCGGCACCTGAGCTGGTGTCGGTGCTGTACGAGCCGGCCGACACCGCCAGATGGGATCCACCGGTCGGGGTGGTCTCGCCGACCGGTTACCAGTACCAGCCATACCCGCGGGTCACGCTGGAGCCAACTCCCGGGGCACCGCCGTGGCGGCCGGTCCGGCTGCCCGACCGGTCCGGCGCCGGGTGGCCGGGCGCAGCGGCCGAGGTGGACCGGATACTGATCGAGGGCCCCGTGGACGCGCTGCGCGGGCTGCGGCTGCTGCGCTACCGCGACCGGGTCGACGCCGACCTCGCGGCCCGGCTGCGCCGCTGGTCGGGGACTGTCGACGGGCCCCCCGACGCGGTCGTGCTGGTGCTGTCCGGGCCGGCCAGCGCGGCGGAGTTGGAGTTCCTGGCCGCTCTGCGCGCGCCGGGCGGGGACGGGTTCCCCCCGGTGGCGATCTGCGCGCTGCGCGAGGGTACCGCCGCGACGGCCGGATCACACCAGCAGCTGACGTCGATGTGCGACGCGATCGTGGACTGGCGGGTGGCCCCGGGCGGCGGTGCGGCGGTCGAGGCGGCGCTGCGCGCCCGGGTACGCGCCTGGGCGGGGGTGTTGGCCGCCCGGTGGACGCTGCGCGCACTGGCGGCCTGCCTGGCCGCGGGGCAGCTGGACGACCGGTTCGCCCGGGCGGTGGAGGCGGCCGTCGCGGGCGCGCACGAGGTGGCCGAGCTGGACCTGTTGCAGGCGTTGCAGGGCCGGCGGATCCGGCTGCCGCGCGGGCAGGACGAGGCGCTGCGCCTGCTCGGCGAGCACGGTCCGGACTCGCGGTCCCGGCTCGGCCTGGCGGACGACGCCGGCTCGGGGCAGGTAGCCCAGGCCGCGAGCAGGGCGTTGGCGTTCTGGCGGACGCAGTCCATGGCGCCGGACTCGGGACCGGCCGGGCGCAGTGCGTGCGCGCTGCTGGTGCGGACGTGCGAACGGCTGCTCACCGGCGGCGCCGGGTGACCGGCGCGAGGCACGCGCGGGCGGGCGGCCCGGCGGTACCGGCGCGACGCTCAGCTCGCCACGAACCCGCTGACCCGGGTACCGGTGGTCGGGCTCGACCGTACCGTCAACGTGCCGTCGACCGAGGCCAGACGGGCGGCGAGCTGGCGCAGCGGCATCCGCCCGCCGGTGTCGAAGCCCGGCCCGGTGTCCACCACCTCGAAGCTCAGGCCCCGGCAGGAGGTACGTAGCGTCAGCGTGACCGCGGCGCCCGGGGCGTGCTTGTGCGCGTTGCTGACCGCCTCCAGGCAGGCCAGGTAGACGGCGGTCTCCACCTCGGGCGGGTACCGACGGTCGGTCAGTTGCGCATCGATGTCCAGGGTGACCGTGTCGAGCGCATCCAGCCGGGCGGCCAACGCGGCCACCAGACCGTGGTCGGCCAACGGTGCCAGCAGGCCGGTCGCGGTGCTGTGCAGCACCTCCTCGGTGCTGGCCAGCAACTCCCGCAGCCGGTCGAGGTGCCGGCCCGCCTCCACGGCGTTGCCGGCGCCCAGCTGATACTCGACCATGGCCAGCGACATCTGCAACGCGACCATGTGGTGCTGCGCGCCGTCGTGCAGGTCGCGCTCCAGCTGGTACCGCTGGTGCTCCATCTCGCCCGCGGCCCGCAGCCGGGCGTCGGCCAGCAGCAGGTCGCTCTGGCCGATCAGCCTCTCGGCGTCGCCGGTGATCAGCTGGGCCTGGATGTCGCTGACCAGCAGTCGGGTCACCGCGTGCAGTTCGGGCCACCGGCGCAGCCGCTCGGCCGCCGCCGGCGGCTCGATCACGAGGTCGGCCAGGACCTGCTCGCCGTCGCACAGCCGGACCGGCGCCGCCCCGGTCTCGGGTACCGCCGTCTCGGCGCCGACAGCGGTCCAGCGGTACTCCTGCACGGTGTGTTCGACCGTCGGGTCCGCGTCGCGCGCCGGCAGGGGAAGCCACAGCGTGATGGTGACGGTGGCGGCCTCCAGGCACCCACCCAGCGCCCGGGCCAGGGCCTCGGCCTGCACTCCCGGCAGCGGCCGCCCCGGCAGGCCGTGCACCGCGTCGACCACCCGTGCCACATGCTCCGATGGGCACGGCATCGGGGGTGATTCGTCGGTTCGCTGGGTCGAGCGGCGCATGCTGTTACTGTAGGCGGCTCCGGTCGGGCCCGGCTGGCCCGGCCCATCGGCTGCGACGGCCTTCCGCCACGGTCGCGCCGAAGGGCTCACGCCGCACAGAGCAGGTGGTTGGTCGTCGCCTTGCGGGCCGCCCGCAGCGCGTAGTGCACCCGGCTCTTCACCGTACCGACCGGCACCCCGAGCGTCTCGCTGATCTCGGCCGCGGTCCGGCCGTTGAGGTACGTCTCCACCAGCGCGGCCCGGTGCTCCGGCCACAGCCCGTGCAGCACCTGCTCGACCAGCAGGGAGTCCACCACGCCGGCCATCGGGTCCGCCGTGGCCACCTCGGCGGCGTTCTCGATGTCCACCTCGGTCGGCCGGGCCTTCTTCATGCGGTACCCGTCCATCACCAGGTTGTGCACCACCCGGCGCAGCCAGCCCAGCACCGACCCGTGGTCGCCGGTGAGCCGGTCCAGGTGCCGCCACGCCCGCAGGAACGCCTCCTGCACCGCGTCCTCGGCGCGCCCGGTGTCGCCGTCGGTCAGCCGCTGCGCGTACCGCAGCAGCGGCTGCTGGTAGGTGTCCATCAGTTCACGCAGGTAGGAGTCGGTCTCCGGCGTGCTGCTGGGTCGGTTGCTCTGCACTCGTTCGGCCATGCCATGACAGTGCCGCCCGGGGCGGGTCGCTCGATATGGTGCGGCCCCTGCTCCCGCGGGTGGGGACCCCCGAGTTGGAGAGGGTTATCCCTACGCCCGGCGCTGGTACCCGCGGCCTCCGCCGCGCCGCCGCCGGTTCGCGCGCCGACCCGTGAACCCGACGGTGCCACGATGCCGTGCCCCAGGTGGACGACCTCCCGCCCGGCGGCGGAAGGCAGGCGGCGACGGGTCGTCCGGCACTGCCGCGACGGCCGGGACCGAGGCCGGACGGCGGCCCGAGCAGCGGCGCCGTGGCGCCCGACCGAAGAGGTGGGTATGCAGGAGACGGACTTTCCGGCGGTGGGCATCGGGATCACGACGCACAACCGGGGCGCCGTGTTCCGTACCGCGTTGGAGGCGATCCGCAAGTACGCGCCCAGCGGCGCCGCGATCGTCGTGGTCGACGACGCCAGCGACGAGCCGGTGGAGGAGGCGACGTTCCGCTTCGACAGCAACGTCGGCATCGCGCGGGCCAAGAACAAGTGCCTGGAACTGCTGGTCGAGCGGGGCTGTACGCACCTGTTCCTGTTCGACGACGACTGCTGGCCGGTCGCGGACGGCTGGGAGCGGCCATACATCGACAGCCCCGAGCCGCATCTGATGTACATGTTCACCGACACCCCGCGTGGCCAGCTGACCGACTCGGTGGAGATCTACCAGGACGCGCAGCTTCGGGCGTACACCCATCCCCGCGGCTGCATGCTCTACTTCGAGCGGCGGGTGCTGGACCGGGTGGGCGGGTACGACACCCGGTACGGCCGGTGGGGGTACGAGCACGTGGACCTGTCCAACCGGATCTACAACGCCGGCCTGACCTCGTTCCGGTTCGCCGACGTGGTCGGCAGCGGAGATTTCATCTTCAGTTGCGACGAGCGCACCAAGGTCGGCTCCAGCGTGTCGGACATCGAGCGCTTCCACCTGGTGCGTAACCTCAAGACCCGGTCGGAGGCGAGCTACACCTCGGCCGAGTACCGCGAGTTCCGCACCGTCCCGGTCGGTGCGGCGGCGCAGAACGTGGTGCTGACCACGTACCTCACCTCGCAGCCCGACCCGCAGCGCGGCACCACCTGGACCCCGAACTACGACGATCTGGCCGAGTTGCGCCGCTCTGTCGAGCGGCACGGGCGGCGGCTGGTGGTGCTGCACGACTGCCTCGACGAGCCGGACACCGACCTGGTCACGCACGTCCGGGTGACGCCGGGCGGGGCCCTCAGCTCGCCGTACTTCCACCGCTGGCTGTGCTGCTGGCGGTACCTGCGCGAGCACCCCGAGATCGACCAGGTGTGGTGCGTCGACGGTACCGACGTGGAGATGCTGCGCGATCCGTTCCCGGAGATGGACGACCGGCTGTACCTGGGCGACGAGCCGGCGCCGCTGTGCATTCCGTGGATGGTGTACCACCACGGCGGCAGCGCTAAGCTGCTGCAGTTCCTGTCCGACAACCGGGGTGTCCCGCTGCTCAACGCCGGGCTCACCGGCGGCCGGCGGGAAACGGTGCTGGAATTCTGCCGGGACGTGTTCGACTTCTGCGTCACCAACGCCCGGGAGGCCGGCCCGCTCGACATGGGGCCGTTCAACTACGTGGCTCGCACCTGGTACGCGGGAATGATCGTGCACGGCCGCCAGGTCAGCACGGAGTTCCGTAAGGAAGACCGGACCAGCACCGAGTCGTGGTGGCGGCACAAATAGGAATTCGGGCCGGGAGGAGTGAACCCCCACCGGCCCGCTGGGCGTGCCACAGATGAATTCTGGACGCGGCGAAGGAGGGCAGTGACCGTGGACGTGGACACAGGGCTGGACGTGGCACCGGTGGAGACACGGGACGAGACCATGCACGCCTTGCTGCTGCGGTTGGCCGGCTCGCTGCCGGACCGGCTGTTGACGGACGCTCGGGACGCGCTGGCCGCCGGCCGGCGGCTGGACGTCGTACATGCGGTTGCCTTCGAGGCAGTCTCCCAGCCGCTGCAGCTGGACGCCGACGAAATCGCGGCGCTGCGCGAGGAACTGGCACTCAGCGGCGGGGACATCGACCTCGGCCTGGCGCTGGAGGAGCTGCGCGGAGAACGCCCGCCGGCGCCGTGGCAGTTCCTGTCCGACCTGCCGAGGACTGAGGAAGACCTGGCGTCGATAGTGCTTCCGCGGGACCGCACCGCCGATCCGGCCGACGTCCTCGATCCGGTGGACCGGGCGCTGGTGGCCGCGGCGGCGGCAATCCCGACGGTACGCGCGGTGTGGCGGGCGTGGCGGATGCCGTCCAGCGCCCGGCCCTGGCAGGACCCGTTACGGGTGGCCGTGGTCAGCGTCGACGAGGCCATCGGCACCCTTCCCGCCATCAGCGTCCACCTGCGGCAGGCCATGGCCGCGGCCGGAGACGCCGAGGCCCAGGTCGAGGTCTGCTGGGCCGGGCTGAACGCGCCGCACTACCAGACCCTGGCCCGCTCGTGCGGCGCCCTGCTGTGGGCGGCACGGCCGGCCGCGCCGGTGACCACCGCCCGGCTCTTCGACGGCGTCGACCCGGTACGCGGCCCGTGGTTCGCCAGCAACCGGCCGGTCATCTCCGATGTCACGGAACGCGACGGCCTGCTCGCCGCGCTGCGCGGCGGGGTGGTCATCGCGTGGAGCAGCACCGCGACGCCCGACATCCTGACCCCGGACCGCGGCGACGTGGTGCCGATGCACCTGCGTACCGACGGGACCTGGCTGTGGAGCGAGGCGGTCGCGTACTACCTGGAGAACTACGGCCTGGCGCCGGATCCGCAGTTGGTCACGCACCTGGCCGGGGGCGAGCCCGCCGAGCCCCTGGACGAGATCTCCGTGTACCGCGCCCTGGTGCACCTGTGCCGGCCCGACACCGAGGCGGTCGTGTGGCGGGTACCTGGTCCCGACGACGACCCGGTCCCACCGGCCGACGCCCCCTCGTCCGACGGTATGGCGCCGGCGAACCCGTGGCTGTCTGCCGCGGCGCCCGTGGCAGCACCGGACGGCGCTACGGATCGGCCGGTGCTGCCGTGACCGAGTTGCTCGCCCCGTTGCAGCGGGTGTCCCTGCCGTCGTCCTGGGGACGTCCGCAGCCCGGCCAGGGCGTGCCGGTCGGGCGGCACGTGGCGCGGTACCTGCGCCAGGCGTCGCAGGCGGTGGGTGCCGCCGTGGCGCGCCTCCTGCCGGACGCCGGTTCACGGGTACCGGTGCTCGAGCGGGGGCCGTGGGAGGCCCCGGGCTCGGTCACCCCCGGCCCGGCCGGTTGGTTCGCACTCGCGGTCGAGGCGGACCGGTCCGGCTTCCGGCTGGGCGGCCGGCCGTTGACCGCCACCGACCTGGCCCAGGCGATCTGGCACTGCCCCCGGTGGCGGGGTCGGCCGGTGCTGCTGGTCACCCAGCCGTCCGCGCCGGCCGACGGGGCGGTGGCGGTACTGCACCAGCTCGCGGTCGACCTGGGGACACCGGTCTACGCCTCGGACGCCGGGATCCACTTCACCTTCGGACGCGCCTCCACGAGCGGACTGTTCTGGTGCTGGCGCCCCGACGGCGGGGCCGAACCGGAGCCGGCGGGTCGCCTGCTGCCCCTACTGGGGCCGGTCCGCGTCCGCCACACCCCGACCGGCGGGGCGCCCGGCCGCGACCAGCTGTCGTCGGCACCGCCCAGACCGGTACCGCCGCCAGTGACCACCGATCCGGGGACCGCCCCGTCACCCGCTGCGGCAGCGGCATCGGCACCCGGATTGTCGTCGGAGGCGGAACCGGCGCTCGGGGTGCTCGGCCTGGCGGTTCCGGCGATCGAGGTGCCCCGTCCCGACCTCAGCGTCCGGCGCATGGTGCTGCCCGACTTCGCACCGCCCCGGCTGGAACTGGACACCTGCCGGACGCTGGCCGCCGACCTGGCCGCGGCCACCCCGGACACCACCGATGCTCCGGCGACCGCCCCGGACACCACCGACGCCACGCCGACCGGACCGGGCACCGCCGACGGCCCGGCGACCGGTGTGGACGCCGGTTCGCCGCCGGCACCACGCGCCGTCCGGCCGGGGGCGGCGTGGTTCGGGGTACGGGCGCGCACCGACGAGACGGACCGGGAGCGGCTGCGTACCGTGCTGGGCTGGAAGTTCCAGGCCCACTCCCGGACGGTGACCCGGGCGCTGTCGCTGCGCCCGGGGCTGCGCAGCGCGGTCGGCGAGTACGACGTGATGGCCGGGCTGGTCGCGGTGCTGGCCCTGCTCAACGGGGTGGGCGAGCGGGTCAACGGCGCGCTGCGCGGTGGGGGTACGCCCGACGAGGACGTCCAGTTGCTGGCCCGGTGCGCCCGCGCGGGGCTGGAACAGCTACCGGCCGTCGGGGGACCCGTCTTCGCCGCGGCACCCGCCGGGCTGGAGGTGACCGACCGGTACCGTGCCGGGGATCTGCTGGTGGAGCCCGCGTTCACCGCGGTGTCGTTGACCGGCGGCGCCGAGGGCGGCGCGGGCCGGTACGCGATCTGGTCGGCCACCGCGCGGCGGCTGGACCAACTGGGTGTCCCGGACGGGCCGGGTGCCCGGGCCGGGCGGGCCATGTTCGCCGCCGGTACCCGCTTCACGGTGCTCGGCACCGACGAGGGTCCGGACGGCGCGCCGTGCGTACTGCTGCGGGAGATCGTCGTCGGGCACCAGCGCGGGCTCGACGAGCGGGTGGCTGGAAAGCTGCGCGAGGCGCTCGCCGCACAGCCGCGAGGCGCGGCGTCCGCGCCGCTGCCATGGCCGCTGGGCTTCGCGGCCGGCGACCACCCGTTCGCGCTCCAGCCCGAACAGGGCGGCGACATTCATGAAGGAGTGAATCCGTGACCACCAGCGTGTTGTCGGTGTCGGCCAGGGACACCGGATGCCTCACCGACATCACCCGGGCACTGGACTCGGCGGCCCCCGGCGACACCGTCGCGGTACGCCCTGGCGTGTACCGCGAGGCGCCGATGTTCCGCCAGAATGTCGTCCTGGTCGCCGAGGACGGTCCGGGCACCGTCACCATCGAGGTGCCCGCGGGCGGGGCCATCCTGGCTGCCGGAGGCGAGGTCCTGATTCAGGACATCGCCATCCGCGGCGGCGACGAGCGGATGCCGCTGCTCCAGGTGGCCGCCGGCCGGGTTCGGATGGAGGCGTGCACCATCGACGCCACGGCGCCGGCCGTGATCCACGTGCGCGGCGGCGCCGTGGAGATGCGCGGCGGCGCGATCAGCAACTCCGGCGGGGCAGGCATCGTCCACGAGGCCGGCGCGGGCGAGTACACCGGCGTGCGCGTACACGGCATCGCCAAGTACGCGATCCTGACGTCCGGGCCGAGCGCGCCGGTGTTCCGGGACTGCACGTTCACCGAAATCGCGGAGGCGGCGCTCCTGGCCGTGGGCGTCAGCGCCCCGCGCCTGGAGGGCTGCCGCATCGACGACGTCGGCCAGTACGCCGTCGTGGCGCAGCAGGCCGCCCGGCCGTACCTGGCCCGGACCACGGTGCTCGGCGGCGAGGTCGGGCTGCTCGCCAACGACGAGGCGGCCCCGGTGCTGGAGCACTGCGAGATCCTGGAAACCCGGGTGCACGCCGTGGTGACCATGGCGCATGCGGCACCCGCGCTCTCCGACACGGTCATCACCCGGCCCCGAGGCCACGGCCTCGACTGCCGGGGTACGTCCCGACCGAAGCTGACCAACTGCGAGGTGCGCGACTGCGGCGCGGCCGGGGTGGTGGTCAACGACGCGGCGGCGCCGCACCTCACCGGGGGGACCGTGGCGGGCTGCGCCGACGCGGGAGTGTTCGTGACCGGCCAGTCGAAGGCGCGGCTGGACGGGGTCGAGGTACGCGACGTCCCCATCGGCGTGGCGATCGAGCAGGAAGCCGACCCGCAACTGCACGGCCTGTCCATCGAGGGCGTCCGGTACGGCCTGCACGCGACCGGCGGTGCCGGCCGGTTCTCCAACGGTCAGGTCACCGGGGCGCGGGCCGCCGGGGCGAGGCTCGCCGACAGCGCGACCGCCGTGCTGTCCAACTCCCGGTTCACCGGCTGCCGGGTCGGGGTGGAGGTGGCCGGGACCGCCCGCCCCACACTGTCCTCGACGGCCGTGGAGGAGTCGGCCGGGGCGGGCTTGCTGACCGGTGGCCCCAGCGAGGTCACCGTGTCCCGCAGCCGAATCAGCGGCAGCCGCGGCCCGGGGATCAAGGCCGGCGCCGGCAGCAGCGTCACCGCGACGGACTGCGAGATCGTGGGCAACCAGGGCCCAGGTGTCCTGGTGGAGACCGACCAGCCGGTGCGACTGCACGGCGGGGTGGTGCGTGGCAACGGTGGCGTCGCCGTGGACGCGCCGAGCCCGACCGCCGCGGTCGAGCTGTCCGGCGTGGACACCGGCCACAACGGGCGCCCGGTTTCTCTTCCGCCGTCCGGGGCCGGGCGGCGGGAAGCGCCGGCGGCCGGCGACGCCCCGGGATCCGTGCCCGCGCCGACCGGAGGCGCCAGGCCGGGCGTCACCCCGCCCGGAAACCTGTCCGAGATGCGCCCGCCGGCCCCCGCGCCGTCCGTCGGGCCATTCGGTTCCGTGGTACCCGCCGACGGCGGTCCCGGCGCCGGCGCGCCCGGTGACGGGCCGCCGAGTGCCGAGGCGCCGGGCCGCGGCACGGGTGGCGGCGGGGAAGCGGACGGGCCGGTGGCCGCGCTGCTGCGCGAACTGAACGGGCTGGTCGGCCTGGCCGGAGTCAAGCACGAGGTGGCCACCCTGGTCGGGCTCAACCAGATCGCCAAGCGGCGCAGGGAGGCCGGGCTGCACGTGCCGCCCATGTCCCGGCACCTGGTCTTCGCCGGGCCGCCCGGCACGGGCAAGACCACCGTGGCCCGCATCTTCGCCCGGATCCTGGCCAGCCTCGGGGTGCTCTCCAGCGGGCAACTGGTCGAGGTGTCCCGCAGCGACCTGGTCGCCGAGCACGTCGGCGGCACCGCCGTGAAGACCACGGCCCGGTTCGAGGAGGCCCTGGGCGGGGTGCTGTTCATCGACGAGGCGTACACGCTCTCGACCGGCGGGGGCGGCGGCGGCCACGACTTCGGCCGGGAGGCCATCGACACCCTGGTCAAACTGATGGAGGACCACCGTGACGAGGTGGTCGTGGTGGTCGCAGGCTACAGCCCGAACATGCGGACCTTCCTGGCCGCCAACCCGGGCCTGGAGTCCCGCTTCGCCCGTACCATCCAGTTCGAGAGCTACTCCGACGACGAACTGGCCGAGATCGTCGAGCGGCTCTGCCGTACCCACCACTACGCGCTGGAGTACGAGACGCGGCAGGCCCTGGTGCGCCACTTCAGCGATTTCGCCCGCAACGAGACGTTCGGCAACGCCCGGGTGGCCCGGCAGGTCTTCGAGGACATGCTGGGGCGCCAGGCGTACCGGCTGTCGAGCAGCCCGCAGGCCTCGGACCTCGAACTGGCCCGGCTGCTGCCGGAGGACCTGGGCGAACAGGCGGCCGGGCCGTCGGCGTCGGCCGGCGTGGCACAGGCCGTCCAGGACCTGCTCGGGCGGCTGAACTCGATGGTCGGCCTGGACGCGGTCAAGCGCGAGGTGACCGACGTCATCGACCTGATCGCCTCCACCGAGGCCCGGACCCGGGCCGGCCTGCCCACTCCGACGATCTCCCGGCACCTGGTCTTCGCCGGGCCGCCCGGCACCGGCAAGACCAGCGTGGCCCGGCTGTACGGCCAACTGCTCAACGCGATGGGCGTGCTCCGCACCGGCCAGCTCGTCGAGGTCTCCCGGGCCGACCTGGTCGGCGAGTACGTCGGGCACACCGCCGTCAAGACCACGGATGTGTTCAACCGGGCGCGCGGTGGTGTGCTGTTCATCGACGAGGCGTACGCGCTGACCGGCCAGGGCAACGACTTCGGTCGGGAAGCCATCGACACGCTGGTGAAGCTGATGGAGGACCACCGGGACGACATCGTGGTGATCGCGGCGGGGTACACCGGGGACATGCGCCGGTTCCTGGCCAACAACGTGGGGCTGGCCTCCCGGTTCAGCCGGCAGATCCCGTTCGAGTCGTACACCTCCTCGGAGCTGGTGTCCATCTTGCAGACGCTGGCCCGCGACGGCGGCTTCGACTTCAGCAACGACAGCATTCCCCTGCTGTACGAGCACTTCGAGAGCCTGACCCGGAACGAGACCTTCGGCAACGGCCGGTACGCCCGCCAGTTGCTCGAACGCACCATGACCAAGCAGGCCAACCGGTTGCGCGGCGCCGCCGCACCGACCGTCGAGGAGATGCGCCAGTTGCACGCGGCCGACGTGCGGGCGGCCATCGCGGCCTGACCCGCTGGCCTAGTTACGGAAGTAGGTGCTTGAGAATGCCGGCAGTGAGTATGAGCGGTGCGTGGCGGATCATGGTGGTGAGCAAGGAGTCCCTCTTCGCGCAGCGGATCGTGTTCTCCGGTGACGTACAGAAGATGTTCGTCGGAGAGTTGGGGGCATCGACGTCAGCGAGTGGGAGGCGTTGGACGCTGCGATTCGAACACGACCGCGGTGACGGCGTCTGGCGGCCGAACGTTTCGGTGGAAGCGGGCGAGATCGTCAGGCAGGGCAACCAGTTCCAGCGGTTGATAGCGACGAAAGACGTGTTCTGGCGGGGTGACCGCGGCCACGACGACCTGAAGCTGCTGCTCACCCGGCCGGCGTCTGCGGGCGCGCCGGCGGAAGGAGTGGGCGCGCCCTACGCTGTCGATGTCAACCTGCACGAACTGCCCGCATCGCTGGTGCTCCCATCGGTGGACAGTCCCGATGTGCAGCAGGAGAGACAGCGCGCGTACGGTGACCCGGGGTCGGCGGGAACTCCCCTGATAAGAGGGCCGTGGTGATCGCCTGACCCGGTTTCCCACCGCCGCGGGGCCGCGTGGGGCGTAGGTGTGATCCTGCGCCCTGCGCGGCTCCGCGTGGCCGGCTGAGCAAGGGGTTGTGCGCCCCCATGGCCTCGGTGCTCGGCGGCTCGGCGGCTCGGCGGCTCGGCAGAGTTCGTCCGTGCCGCCCGGCGCCTGCGCAAGATGGTCGGCGGGGCAATGCGCGGTACGGGCCGGTTCGCGTTCGTGGCGGTCACGCCCGCCATCGCTCCGCCCGCCTCGGGTGCGGCGGGTGCGGCTTGCTCGTGCGCCCGGCCGTCGCAGGGGGCGCCCAGCGGCGACCCCGGTGCGGAGAGTAATGATCCCGGTGCCGGTCAACTCTTTCCGGCTCGCAGCCGTGTAACGGATGTGAGCACTAGACCTTTCCGGCGGCCGGCCCGCCGCAACGGACCCGAGCTGCCGCACGGCGAGATCACCCTGCAGGAGCCGCCGGTGGTCCCGGAGGTCCAGCCCGCGGGATTCCGCTCGCTCGGGATGATCCTGCCGAGCCTGCTGATGACCGGCGGGTTCATGTTCATGATGATGAGCAGCTCGCTCAGAGGCCCGATGGGCATCGTGATGCTCGTCATGATGGGCGGCGGCATGCTGGCCATGGCGGTGTTCGGAATGACGATGCACTCCGGCCAGCGCCAGCAACAGCTCAACGGCGACCGGCGCGACTACTTCCGCTATCTGGCCCAGACCAGAGGGCAGGTCCGCAACTACGCGGCGGAACAGCGGGCCGCGCTGGCCTGGCGGCACCCCGACCCGCAGTCGCTGTGGTCGCTGGCGATGACCAGCCGGCTGTGGGAGCGCCGGCCGACGCATCCGGACTTCGGCGAGATCCGGGTCGGTACCGGCGCCCAGCGGCTCGCGGTGCGGATCAGCCCGCTGGAGACCAAGCCGGTGGAGGACCTGGAACCGGTGTGCGCGAAGGCGTTGCGCCGGTTCATCAAGGCGTACACGACGGTGCCCGACCAGCCCGTCGCGCTGTGCCTGCCCGGCTTCGCGCACGTGCGGATCAGTGGCGACCGGGACGTGGCGCGGGGCATGGTGCGCGCCATGCTCGCCCAGTTGGCCACCTTCCACGCCCCGGACGAGCTGCGGCTGGCCCTGTGCGTCGGCGCCGAGCAGGCGGAACAGTGGGAGTGGGCCAAGTGGCTGCCGCACGCCAAGCATGCCACCGACGTCGACGCCGCCGGGTCGGTGCGGCTGTTCGGCGCCACCCTGGAAGAGGTGGAGCGGCTGCTGGGTGCGGAGTTCGCGGGCCGTTCCCGGTACGAGGACGACGCCCAGCCCTCCCGCGAGGAACCGTTCGTCGTGGTGGTCTGCGACGGCGGCGTCATCCCGGCGGGCGCCCGGCTGACCGTCTCCGGGTACCGCAACGCCGTCCTCGTCGACTTCGACGGCCGCGGCCTCGCCGACGGGGACAACGTGCTCAACCTGGAGGTGTCCGCCACCGACGTGGACATGATCGAGAAGGACCACGTGGGCCGGGAGGTGCGCACCCGGCTCGCCGCGCCCGACCACCTGGACCTGACCCGGCTGCGGACGCTGGCCCGGATCATGGCCCGGCACGCCACCAAGGTCACCGGCGAGCAGCCGGCCAGCGGGCTCAGCGCCGTCCTCGACCTGCCGGACCTGCTGGACATCACCGATCTGGACACCTTCGACCCCCGCGAGCGGTGGGACGACCGCACGCCCGCCGACCGGCTGCGGGTACCCATCGGGGTGGCCGCCGACGGATCCCCCATCGAGCTGGACATCAAGGAGTCCGCCGAGGGCGGGATGGGCCCGCACGGCATGCTCATCGGCGCCACCGGGTCGGGCAAGAGCGAACTGCTGCGCACCCTGGTACTGGCCCTGGCGGCCACGCACTCCTCGGAGACCCTCAACTTCGTGCTGGTGGACTTCAAGGGTGGCGCCACCTTCGTCGGGCTGGACCGGCTGCCGCACGTCTCCGCGCTCATCACCAACCTGGCCGACGAGGCCGCGCTGGTCGACCGGATGCAGACCACGCTGCAAGGGGAACTGGTACGCCGGCAGGAGCTGCTGCGCCGGGCCGGCAACTTCACCTCCGTGCGCGACTACGAGAAGGCCCGGGCCCAGGGCGCCGAACTCGACCCGCTGCCCACCCTGTTCCTGGTGGTGGACGAGTTCAGCGAGCTGATCGCGACCAACCCCGACTTCATCCAACTGTTCGTGATGATCGGTCGGCTCGGCCGCTCGCTCGCGGTGCACCTGCTGCTGGCCTCGCAGCGGCTGGAGGACGGGCGCATCCACCAGCTCGAGGGCCACCTGTCGTACCGCATCGGGCTGCGCACCTTCTCCGCGATGGAGTCGCGGGCGGTCATCGGCGTACCCGACGCGTACGAGCTGCCGGGCGATCCGGGCAACGGATACCTGCGCTCCAGCGTCACCAGCATCACCCGGTTCAAGGCCGCGTACGTGTCCGGCCCGCACCGGGTACGCGGCCCCAGGCTGCACCGCGAGGTGATCGCCAGCCAGGTCGTCCCGTTCACCGCCCGGGCCGCCGCGCCCGCCGTCCCGGCGCCGCGCCCGCCGGTGGAGCAGGCACCGGACGAGTCGGCCGACACCGGCACCACCGTGCTGCACGCGCTGGTGGACCGGCTGGTCGACCAGGGGCCGCCGGCACACCAGGTGTGGATGGCGCCGCTGGAGGACGCGCCAACCCTGGACGACGTGCTGCCGCCGCTGCTGCCCGATCCCGAGCACGGGCTGCGTCCGATCGACGCCGGCCAGCAGGGGTACCTGCAGGTACCGGTCGGTCTCATCGACAAGCCGTTCGAGCAGATGCGCGACCTGCTCGTGGTGGACCTGGCCGGGGTCGGCGGGCACGTGGGCGTGGCCGGCGGGCCGCAGAGCGGCAAGAGCACCCTGCTGCGGTCGCTGGTGTGCGGGCTGGCCCTGACCCACTCGCCGCGGCAGGTGCAGTTCTACTGCCTCGACTTCGGCGGCGGTGCGCTGGCCGGACTGGCCGGCCTGCCGCACATCGGCGGCGTGGCCGGCCGGCACGAACCGGAGCGGGTGGGCCGCACGGTGGCCGAGGTCCGCTCGATCCTGGTCGAGCGGGAACGCCGCTGCGCGGGCCTGGGCATCCACGGCCGGGACGCCTACCGGCAGGCGCAGGCCGACGGTCGCATCCCGGAGGACCGGTTCGGCGACGTGTTCCTGGTCGTGGACGGGTGGTTCGCGCTGCGCCAGGAGTTCGAGCCGGTGGAGGAGATGGCCCGGGACATCGCCGCCCGCGGCCTGAACTACGGGGTCCACCTGATGATCTCCATGGGCCGCTGGTCGGAGCTGCACATGTCGATGCGGGACAAGATCGGGACCCGCCTCGAACTGCGCCTGGGCGACCCGGTGGAATCCGGGATCGACCTGCGCGCGGCAGCCCAGGTACCCCGCCGGCCGGGGCACGGGCTGACCGACGCGAAGCTGCACTTCCTGGGCGCGCTGCCGCGCATCGACGGCGTCCAGTCGGCCGAGGGGCTCGCCGCGGCCACCGAGCACCTGGTGTCCGCGGTGGCGGACAGCTGGCCCGGGGAACGGGCCGCCGCCGTACGCACCCTGCCGGTCTCGCTGCCGATGGCCGAGCTGCCGGCGCCGGAGGGCGCCCGCATCGCGCTCGGCGTGGACGAGGACCAGCTCGCGCCGGTGTGGCACGACTTCCGGGCGATGCCGCACCTGACCGTGCTGGGGGACACCGAGAGCGGCAAGACGAACCTGCTGCGCCTCGTGGCCCAGGCGATCGTCGCCAGCCACACCCCGGCCCAGGCGCGCATCATGGCCGTCGACTACCGGCGGCAGCTCTTCGACGACGTACCGGCCGCCTACCGGCTGGGCTATTCGGTCTCGCCGGACAGCACCCGGGACACGGTGGCCGAGGCGGTGGCCGGCGTCAAGCCGCGGGTACCCGGCCCCGACATCACCCCGGAGCAACTGCGTGCCCGCGACTGGTGGTCCGGCCCCGAGCTGTACGTCCTGGTCGACGACTACGAGCTGCTCGCCGGGCCCGACAATCCGCTGGCCGGCCTGACCCCGTTGCTGCCCCAGGGCGGCGACATCGGCCTGCACGTGGTCGTCGCGCGGACCGCGGCCGGGGCGATGCGGCTGTCGATGGACCCGCTGCTGCGGCGCATCCAGGAACTGAACACTCCGGACGTGGCGCTGTCCTGCCCGCCGACGGAGGGTCCGCTGCTGGGTAACACCAGGCCGCGGACGCTGCCCCCGGGCCGGGCGCTGCTGTGCACCCGGCGCGGCAGCCGGCTGATCCAGACGGCTCTGGCAGCCGACCCCGCGGTAACCACCGAGGCCAGCCAATGACCCGCACCGCCACCCGCCCCCGTCGTACGCCCACCCCACGGGCCCGCGCCGCCGAGCCGGCCGCGGCGCCCGAGCCGGCGGTGGCGCGCGAGCCGGCGGTGGCGCCCGAGCCGGCGGTGGCGGCCGCCGCGGAACTGGCGCGGCGGCTGCGGGCCGCGGCCTGCCTGCCCGGGCCGTCCGCAACGCCGACCGCCTGGCCGTGCGACGTGGGACTGCTGGACTGGCTGCGCCGGATGACCTATCCCGGCCTGTACACGTGGGCGGTCGAGGAGAACCTGGCGCGCCGCTGGATCGGTGGCGACATCTTCGGCTCCCGTCGGCTGCCGCCGGCGCCGGAGTTCCTCGCCGGCACCGATGTCCGCCGTCTCGCCCCGCATCTGGTCGCGCCGCTGTTGCGGCGGCTGAGTATGACGGGTCCGGCCCCCCGCGCCGCCGACCTGACACCCGCGGCCCTGGCCGCCGACGCGGGCCGGGTCAGCACGTTCCGGCGCGACGGCGCCGCCCGGCTCTGGGGCCAACCGGAGCACACGCCGCCCCTGCCCGACACCACCGCCATCCCGCACATCGTGCACGGCATCTGGCTCGGCCGGCCGCTGCCCGAGTCGAACGGCTTCTGGGCCAACTACGGCGCGGCGGCCGACAGCTACGCCGGCCAGGTCGACTTCGTGCTGTGGACGGACATCCCGCGGGCCCGCTTCGACGAGGCCCGCGCCACCCCGCCCGCGCCGGCCGGCCGGCCCGATCCGCTGGCCCCGATACGCGCCCTGCTGGCCTGGGCCGGCACCCACGGCATCCACCTGGTGAGCGTGGCCGAACTGTTCCACGCGAACGCGCCGATGACCCTGCACACCCCGTACGCCCTGGAGCTGAACCGGGGTCTGCCGCAGGGTTTCGCCGCGGCCAGCGACCACCTGCGGGTCGAGGTGGTGCACCGGTTAGGCGGCCTGTACGCCGACGGTGACCTGCACTTCCTTTCGGACACCGTGCTTCCGCCGGACGAGCGGGCCGCCGGCCGGGCGGACCAGCGTGCCGAGGGGCCGGCGGGCGGGGGGTACCGGCTGTTCCGCGGCCGGTGGCACGGGCAGCCGGAGGCCGACGGGCCGGCCCGGTTGCCGGAACTGTTCGACCGGGTCGCCGCGTCGACGTACGGGTTCACGCTGCACGCGCTCACCGACGAGATCGTCCTCAACGACGTGATCCTGGCCCCGGCGGGGCATCCCGCGCTGGCATTGTGGCTGGAGGGCGCGCGGTACAACTACCTACGCGACCCGCGCGACCTGTACGCCACCGGCGCCCCCCAGCCGGCCGGGTCGGACCCGCCGCTCGCGTCGGATTCGCCGCTCGCGTCGGATTCGCAAGCCGGGTCCGGTCCGCAGGCCGAGGAGGCGGCGGGGTGGCGGGGGGAGCCGGCCTCCTGGACGTGGGCGGTCACCGCGATGCGTACCGGGCGGGTGCACCACTGGCTGCTGGCCCAGTTGGGCATCGGCGCGGCCGAGCTGGTCAAGCCGGCGCCGGCGGTACGCGGGCACAGCGAGCTGAGCTGGCTGCCGCCGGTCGACGGCCAGCCGCCGGTCGCCTGCCCCGACCCGGACCCGCTGCCGACTCTGGTCGCCTGCGTGGACCTGCTGCGCTGGCAGCACCTGTCGCGCTCCGGGGACCTGTGCCTCACCGCGGTCGCTCCGCTGGTCCGCGGTCTGCCCGAGCCGGACACCGCGTGGACCGCGCTGCTGCTCGCCTTCGGGTACCTGTCCGTCGACCTCGGCCCGGTCACGTCGGTCACCGATCGGCGACGCAACCAGGACCAAACCCTCGACGTGGTGGTACTGCCGCCCGAGGCGGAGGCGCTGCTGGACCGTGCCGCGACACCGGCCACCTGGTTCGGTTCCGGCGCCCACTCCGGCGATGCTGACGGAGCCGGAGAGCCGGCCGCCGGCCGGGAGTACTGGTTCCTGGGCGAGCGCACGGTCCCGGCCCGGCTGCTGCCGCCGCGATCCGACCCACCCGACGGACGCGGCGGGCGCGACCACATCACGGACCTTCCGGCGACAGCCGCCGGATGCTGACGAGAGTCATCATGGCCACCCCAACGGAGGGATCGTGGCCGGCGAGTTCGGCCTGTCGGCCGATGAGGTGACCATCACCGGCATGGTCATGGCGTTCACCCAGGCCCAGACCGAGGCCGCCGACAGCGCCTGGTAGAAGCAGGTCAACGCGCGGGTGCCGCGCCGTGTCCCCTTGGCTCGACGTCCGCGCCAAACAGCCGGCCGAGGTACCGCAGGAGTTCCCTCGGGACGTCGACCATGGCATGGTATGCGATCACGTGGGTCCTCACCGTGTGGTGATCCGGTGGCGAGAACTAACTACCGAGGGCCTCACGTCCACTTCCAGCGCTGTCCGGCCTGAGTGCCTTCATCCGTGTCGCACCAATCAACCCATTCGCGTAGCTGAGATCGGCTCAGTTGTAGTTGATCTAGCCCGGCCAACCTCCAAGATCCCCAGGTTGGCCTAATGCCTACCCCAAGGAGGCCGTCATTTTCCGGGTCGTCGAAGCCATGCGCAAAGTCAGCAGCCGCATCACCATTTTTGGGCGGCCCCTAACCGGGCCGCCCCGCTCGCTGACCCGATTATTGGAGGTGGAGCTACCGCCGCCCGTACCGCCGATCCGACGGATTCTCAAGGATCCCCGCGTCATGCCCTACCACCGCCTGATCGTGCTGGTCGTGGTGGCCAACCTGGCGGTGGGCTGGCACGCCGTGGCATCGGGCAGCTGGTGGGCCGGTCAGGCCACGGCCCTGACATCGATGGAGATTGTTGCTCTGGTGAACGTGACGCTGGCCGTCGTCGTCCGCCAGCAGTGGATCGTCAATGCGTTGTTCTGGCTGGCCACCCGCGCACCCACGACCTGGCCGTTGCCGGTCCGCTGGGCGCTGGCAAAGATCTATCACTTTGGCGGACTGCACGTCGGCCTGGCCGCGTCAGGAACGACGTGGTATCTGGTCTTTGTCGTATCGCTGATGTACGACCACCTGCACCATCGGGGGCACGTATCGGTCCCCAATCTCGTCGTTTCCGGCGCGCTGGTGACGCTCTTCGTGGTCATGAGCATCCTGGCCCTGCCACCATTGCGAGCCAGGGCGCACGACACGTTCGAGATAACGCACCGGTTCTGTGGTTGGGCTGCGCTGGCGCTCGCCTGGATCAACACCGTGCTGTTCGTCACCACCCGGCACGGCGGCGCGTTCGCACTGCTGACCACACCGGCCGTATGGCTACTCACGGTGGCCACCGTGTCCGTCGCGATGCCCTGGCTGCTACTGCGCAAGGTCCGCGTCGATACCGAGCATCCATCCGCCCACGTGGCGGTGGTCAACCTCGACGGCCCGAACCAGCCGCTCATCGGATCGACCCAGATGGTCAGTCGGCGACCACTGCTGGAATGGCATTCATTCGCAAATATCTCTGCGCCTGAAGAGGCTCCCGGCAGCCACCGCATGGTTGTCTCCAGAGCCGGCGACTGGACCGCGGAATTCATCGACAATCCGCCAACGCATCTGTGGGTACGGGGGACGCCGACCGCGGGCATGGCCAATGTCGCGCGGCTCTTCCAGAAGGTGCTCTTTGTTGCCACCGGCAGCGGAATCGGCCCCGTGCTCGCCCACCTCATGGCCAATGAGGTGTCGTCCCATCTGGTCTGGGTGACACGCAATCCGCGTAAGACGTACGGCGCGCTGGTCGACGAGGTGCTGGCGGCGCAACCCGACGCGATCATCTGGGACACCGACGCGTACGGCAAACCCGACATGCTCCGGCTGGCGTACGGGGCGTACGACACCTTCGGCGCGGAAGCGGTCGTCTGCGTCGCGAACAAGAAGGTCACCTGGCAGGTGGTGCACGGCCTGGAGCTGGTCGGCATCCCGGCATACGGTCCGATCTGGGACGCTTGACATCATCTCCGCCCTGAAGGACGGAGATTCCCTCCACGCTGCGGGTGGAACACGCGGCGTCCGGGTGGGTTACCGCTTCGCCGCGCGGTGCCGGGACAAGTCCCGGTCTTACCTGCGCTCCACGGTCGTTTGGCCTGTCCGCCTGCCCGGCGGCCAGGATGTTGATGGCGGCGTCGACGTCCCGGTCGTGGGTGCTGCCGCACCGGCAGTCCCACGCTCGGACGTTCAGGGCCATCTTGTCGTTGATGCGGCCACGCTGCGAGCACATCCGCGTGGAGGGGAAGAGAGGGCTTGTTGCAGCCGCGTGAGCTTGCGCGCGGCGCGGGAACTTCGGCGCTTACGCGACGGCTGACCCGCCGTGCCGTGCCGGAGGCCACCGGGCCGCCGACGTCGACCGACCCCGCACCCCGACCCGATCGGATCTTGGCGGACACGGCCTACCGCTCGCGCGGCAACACCGACTGGCGATTAACAAAAACTCGTGAACCCCGGTGATAGCGCAGGCGTGTTCGGGATATGAGCGCCGAGCGCGGAGAACTCTGCCGGCTGCTGGTCGTCGGACCGACCAGTCAGGTCGACGTGAGCCTGCCCACCCACATCCCGTTGGCCGACATGATGCCGGCCCTGCTGAGCGCGTTGGGACCGGACCTCGCCGATCGCGGGCTGGAGCACAGCGGCTGGATCGTCCAGCGGCTGGGCGGGCCGGCCCTCGACGAGTCGAGCACCGTCGGTGACCTCGACCTGGTCGACGGCGAGGTTGTGCACGTACGCCCGCGTACCGACCAGATTCCGCCGCTGGCCTACGACGACCTTGTCGATGGCGTCTCGGCCGGCCTCCGCAAGCGGTCCGGGCTGTGGCGCCCGCAGACCACGCGGGTCACCGCCCTGCTGCTGTTCGCCGCCTGGCTGGCCGCCTGGCTGGCCGCCGCGCGGATGTGGCCGGGCGCGCCCCGGGGCCCGGTGCTGCTCGCGGTGATGGCGGCGATGTGCTTCGTCGCGGGCTTCGCGGTGGTGCGCAAGCTGGCCGACCGGGCGACGGCCGGCATCCTGGGCGCCGCCTGCGTGGCCGGGACGGTGCTCGCCGCGCTGGGCGCGGTCGCGCCGCACTCGCCACTGGCCGATGCCTCCGTACCCCGGCTGATCTTCGTGGGTGCCAGCGCCGGCACCGTCGCCGCGTTGCTGGTGGCCGCGTTCGTCTTCCCGCGCACCGGCTGGCGGCAGATCACCGTCGGCCTGCTGGCGGCGTGGCTGCTGATCGTCGCCGCGCTCCTGCTGCGCACCAGGGCCACGTTGGACTGGACCACGATCGCCGCGATCATGCTCGTCGCCACCACGGCGCTGCGCCCGGCGGTACCGGCGGCCGCCTTCAAGCTCGCCGGGCTCGCCCTGCCGGAGACGCCCGCCGAACCAGCGGACCTGCAGGAGAACATCGACCCGGAACCGGCCGCCGAGGTGCTCACCCGGGCCGCCGCCGCGGACCAGTTCATGACCGCCCTGTACGCGGCACTCGGGCTGGTCTCCGGGGCGGCGATGGTGTGGCTGGCGGCGGCGCCCGGCTGGGCCGCGCCGCTGGCCGCCTGGCTGGCCGCCGCCGCCCAGATCCTGGTCACCCGTCCGATGACGAGCACCTGGCACCGGTTGGCGCTGGCCGGCCCGGCGCTGGCCGCCGTGGCGACCTGGTGCCTGACGGCGATCACGGATCGGGGTCAGCTCGCCGCCGAACTGGCCATCGGCTGCTGCCTGATCATGGTGGCGGCGTGCGGGCTGGCCGCGCGGATCCCGGTCGGCCGGCGGTTCAACCCGATCTGGGGCCGGCTGGGCGACCTGGCGCATACCGCGGCGGTGGCCGCCCTGGCGCCGACCGTCGTGGTCATCACCGGCCTGATCGACGTGATCCGGGCGCGGGTGGGTTGACATGTCGTCGC
Source organism: Micromonospora olivasterospora (assembly GCF_007830265.1). NCBI lineage: Bacteria > Bacillati > Actinomycetota > Actinomycetes > Micromonosporales > Micromonosporaceae > Micromonospora > Micromonospora olivasterospora. The sequence continues at coordinate 6,186,398 of NZ_VLKE01000001.1, read as the reverse complement.
GTCGTGACCAGGTGGACGCCCAGCGGTACATGATGACCCGGGTGACCGGTGCGCTGGTGCGGGCCGAGCCGGAGACCAGCGAGTCACCGACCCGCCGGGACCGCACCGGCACCTTCGCGGGCCTCGTGCTCGGGATCCTGCTGCTGGGCGGGGTCGCGATCTGGGCGCTGATGCCGGGATCGGGCTCGACCAGTTGGCAGCAGCCGCGGATGCTGGTGGTGGACTCCTCGACCGGGGCGCGGTACGTGCTGGTCAACGGCCAGTTGCGCCCCGTCAATGACGTGGCGACGGCCACGCTGCTGGCCGGCGGTCGACTCACCCCGGTCACCGTGTCCTCGTCCAAGCTCGCCAAGCTGCCGCGGGGCGCGGCGGTGGGCACCCCGGCCGGGCCGCAGGTCCTACCCGCCGCCAACCGGGTCAACCGGGGCGTGTGGCGTGCCTGCAGCCGGGGTGCCGGCCGGGTCGTCCTGGACGTCGACGTGCCGGCGGCCCCCGAGCCGCTCGGCGACGGGCAGGCGCTGCCGGTCACGGCGGGCGGGAAGACCTACCTGCTGTGGGGTGGGCGGCGGCTGCTCCTTCCCCAGCCCTGGATGGCCGACGTGCTGGGTCTGGGGATGCTCGTCCCGGTGCCGGTGGCGACCACCTGGCTGGAGTTGATCCCGTCGGGAGGTACGGTCGGCCCGCCGACGTTGGCCGGGGCCGGCGGCGCCGGGCCGAGGGTGGCCGGCCGGCCGACGTCGATCGGTCAACTGTTCGCCGTGGACATGGGCAACGGCAAGGTCGGCCATTACCTGATGACCACCGGCGGGCTGGCCCCGCTGACCGAGACCGAGTACCTGTTGCGGCGGGCCACGCCGGGCGCTGCGACGGAGACCGCCATCACCGCGGCCGATCTGGTCGCCGCCGGCCAGCGCAGCCCGGTGCGCCCACTGACCACGATGCCGGCCAGCCCGCCCAAACCGCCATCCCTGTCGGAGGGTGCCGTTGCCTGTGTGGAGTTCGCGGGACAGGCCGATGAGAAACCCGCGGTCGTCCTGGCCACCGCGACCGGCATGCCGGCGGGCGGCAGCGGCGGAAAGTCCGCCGTGACGGTGCGGGTGACGCCGGGCGGGGGAGCGCTGCTGATGCCCCGGGCGAGCGCGGACACCGATCCGTGGCGGCAGCAGGGCCTGCTCGTCAACGACGGGGGGATCGCCTACCCGATCATGGGCGGCGATGTCGCCACCCTGGGCTATTCCCTCAACCAGGCGGTGGTCATGCCCACCGCGCTGGTCGCCATGCTGCCCGCCGGGCCGGCACTGGTCCGGCCGGAAGGGGGGTGAGGCCGCCGAGTACCCGATCGATCCACGCCGCGGCCCGGCTCACCGGCCGGACGCGGCAGGCGCAACCACATCACACGCCTTCCGGCGACGCGCGCCGGATGACAAACAAGGAGAGTCATGCCAACCAACATGGGAATTGTCGCCGATCAGGCGACCATCAGCGGCATGGTCGTCGCGTTCGCCCAGGCACAGAACGAGGCCCATGACAGCTACCGCAACGTCACGGCCGCACAGAGCAACCTCGCCTCCCAGTGGCGGAGCGACGCGGCCTCGGTGCGGTTCCAGGAGGCCGTCAACCAGTGGCTGGCCGGCTTCCAGAAGGTCCAGCAGGGCCTGAACATGCTCAACGAGAACATGCAGCAGTACTCGCAACTGACCACCACGACCGAAGACGACAACGCCATGCGGTCGGGCGGCTGGGCCTCAGCCTGACCGCCGAACGTCCCACCCGTAAAACCCGGGCCGACAAAACCCGGACCGACAAACGTCAAGGAGGCCAAGGATGGCCAACTATGCCATCAATCCCGCCGGGGCACACACCGTCGCCGAGGAACTGCGCAGGGAAACCAGCGACCTCGATCGGTCGCTGGAAAATCTCCAGCAGCATGTGAACCGGTTCACCGCCGCCAACAACGGCCAGGCGCCGGAAACCTACGCGCAGGCTCAGGCGCTGTGGAGCCAGGGCCAGCAGGAAATGCGGCAGGCCCTGACGGTGGGGCAGGCGCGCCTTCTGGAGATCGTCCAGAACTACGTTATGGGCGACAACAAGGGCGCGGCCATCTTCAGTTAGGAGGCCGCTGGGCGTCGGTGTCCTGAGCCAGTGCATCTGATGCCTGTCCAGCGCAACTGACGCGACGGATCACCTACCTGATGCAAGGACCCAGCCGAACCGACGCCACACGAGGTCGGGACGGCGATCCTGCCGAGCCGATTCTGGGTCAGATGCACTGGTCCGCCGCACCACCGGGTGGACCAGTGCATCTGACCCACCGCTGTCCATGGACTCGTCCAGACCTCGGATGCGCCAGGTCGGCACAGCCGAGTCCCCGCTGCACCGACTCCGTCGAGAGGGAAACACGATGAAGAACATCGTCATCAACGAGAACTACCTGCGGAAGTTGCAGGGCGTCTACACCAAGCAGATCGATGAGATCGACCTGATGTACGGCAAGGACTACCCGTACGGCTCCCTGCCGGATTCGACGGTCGACTTCACGAAGCCGTTCAAGCTGCATCTCGGCGGGAAGGGCTTCACCGAGGCGGAGGCCCTGACGGAGAGGATCGACGGCGTTCGGGCGGGCCTCGCCGCGCGCTTCAAGGGCGCGCGGGGCGAAATCAACATCCTGGAGCACGGCATCAAGTTCCTGCTGGCCGACTCCGATGCCGTCGAAGATGCGAGCACGTTGAGCGCCGAGCAGTTCGAGTACTTCATGCCCACTTCCGGGAGTTAGTGATGACGAACACCGCGACGTTCGAGGATGCCCTGGCGAGCATTTTGGGGCTGGTGCTCGGCGGCGGAGACGACGGGGACGGGGGTTCCATCAACAATGACTACCGGCCGAAGACCATCCAGGGTCCCGGGTACTGGCTGATCACCCAGATCAGCTCGCACAAGGAACTCGGCGGTTACATGCCCGATTACGACAAGGACGCGGTCACCTTCTACAGGTGGAGACAGGACGGGGCGATAAAGCACGTCACCCGGCTGACGGTGTGGGTGGGCGTGACCAACAACAAAAATGCTCAGGGCCAGACGCGCAACACCACCGACCCGACGAAGGTGATCAACGGCGGGGACAACCAGGTCGTCGCTCTCGGCAATGCGTGGGAACGCATGGCCTACGACCTGCCCAAGGTGGCCGGACCGGGTAAGGCGTTCGACCCGAACTCGATCGGGTCGGTTCGCGAGATCCTGGGCAACCTGACGACCCACGCGATGGGGATCTCGGGTTCGCTGACCGACCAGATCAAGTCGGTGAACGTCAAGAACCCCGACTTCAAAGGCTCCGCCGAAATGGCCTGGATCCGTCGGGTGCAGAACGCGAACAAGTACCTCGTCGACGTCAATCCCCAGTTCAAAATCTGGGACACGGCGCTGTCCCAGGTCGAGCAGGCTATGAAGGACTTCATCGTAGCGGTGGAGGACACCTTCGACAGGTGGACCCAGATCCACCCGGGCGGTGTCTGGCAGCATCCGTACCGGGTCATCGCCAGGATGTTCAACGAGAGCACTCTCCAGTATGGCGACCTGCACGATGGCCAGTCGAACGCCTGGGACCTGGGCCAGCAGTACGCCAACACCAAGGAGAGAACGACCGCAGAATCCCAAAAAATGGGAAAACCAAAGGACATGACCGTCCTGTGGACGCCGCCGGAGTGGGTGGAATATCACCCGTTCGATGCCTTCAGCGTCGAGCAGTGGAACGGGCTGGACCGGCATCTGCGCCAGATGTGGGCCAAAAACGCCATCGAGACCTTCAAGCCGGCGTTGGTTGCGGCGGATAAGCTGAAGTCGGTGTTCGTCGATGCACGCAATCCGATAAGCATCACCGACCCGAAGCCGCCGGCACCTTTCCCGATGCCCAACGACGTTGGGGGGATGCCCAATGGCGGATTCGCCAACGATCCGTTCGGGAACATGGGCAACCCCTTCGCCAACTGGGGCGATCCCTTTGCCAACATGGGTAACCCCTTCGCGAACATGGGTAACCCGTTCGCGAACATGGGTAACCCGTTCGCGAACATGGGCAACCCGTTCGCCAACGTCGGCGGCATGGGTAATCCCTTCCCCAACGGCGGCGGGTTTGGCGCTGCGGTTGGCGGCGGCGCGGGTAATCCGTTCACCAATAGCGGCGGGTTGGGCTCCTTCGCCGCTGGTGGCGCGGGCAATCCGTTCCCCAATGAGCTGAAGAGCGGCATGACGGTGCAGGCCCCGTTCGCCAATGACGGCTTGGGCAACCCGTCTGGCGGCGGCGGCGGGGTCAATCTCGATCCCAGAAGCCTGATAACCAAGTCGGTCAAGCCGGATGCCGGCGGGGGCGCGGGTAATCCGTTCGTCAATGGCGACGGCTTCGGCACCTCCTTTGGTGGCGGTGGCGGTGGCGGCGGTGGCGGTGGTGCGGGTAATCCGTTCGTCAATGGCGACGGCCTCGGCACTTCCTTTGCTGGCCTCGGTGGCGGTGGCGGTGGCGGCGGCGGTGGTGGTGCGGGTAATCCGTTCGTCAATGGCGACGGCTTCGGCACCTCCTTTGGTGGCGGTGCGGGTGGCGGTGGCGGTGGCGGTGCGAGCAACCCGTTCACCGGCGGCCCGGGCAGCCTCTTCCCGTCCAACGGTGCACAGGCGAACAACAAGCTGCCCGGGCCGCAGTCGTTGGGTGATCTGACGCCGGCGCAGTTGAAGCAGCTGGATTCGGCCGGGCTGCTGAACAACGTGCCGCTCACTCCTGAGCAGGCCGCCTTCCTGAAAAAGAAGGGCATGGCGGCGCCGAACGGCGCGACGAGGCTCGGTCAGCTCAATCCGGATCAGCTTGACGCGCTCCAAAAGGGCGGGCTGCTGGACCGGACCCCGATCACCGACGGCCAGCGGGCGCACCTCGGGCTGCCCGAGCCGCACTCGTTGGGTGATCTGACGCCGGCGCAGTTGAAGCAGCTGGATTCGGCCGGGCTACTGAACAAGGTACCGCTCACTCCTGAGCAGGCCGCCTTCCTGCGGGAGCACGGTCTGGCGGCGCCGAACGGTGCGAAGACGCTCGGTCAGCTCAATCCGGATCAGCTTGGCGCGTTGCAGAAGGGCGGGCTGCTGGACCGGATCCCGATCAACGACGCCCAGCGGTCGAACCTGGGGCTGCCCGAGCCGTCGAGGCAGTCCGGCGGGGGCGGAGGCGGGGTCGGGTCCGTACCGGGCCTGAAGGACCCGGGCAACTTGCCGTGGCCTGACACGGGGCCCACGCCGCCGGTGGACAAGAATCAGTTCCCGACGACGGTCGACGGTAAGAACGTGTCGCCCAAGCCGGGCATGAGCGGGAACCTCACCCCCCCGCCGCTCGGCGACGTCACGAAACCCGGCTCGGCCGCCTTCCCGAAAATGCCCGGGGTGCAGGTCGGTACCGGGGGCCTGTCGTCGGTGCCCGGCATACCCGGCTCGCCCGGGGCGCTGAATCACGACAAGTTGGGGGTGCCTCTCGGGGGGCCGGGCCCGACACCGGGTGCCGGCATGGCCACGGGCGCGGGTGCCGGCGTACCTGCCCCGCAGCCTGGCTCGGGCGGCATGCCGTTCATGCCCCCTATGATGCCGGGCATGCCCGGTGGGGGGCAGCCCGGGAAGGACCGCGATCGTCAGCGCAGCACCTGGTTGAAGGAGGACGAGAAGGTCTGGGGTACCGACCCCGACTGTGCGCCCGCGGTGATCGGCCGGCGCGGTCGTGGTGCGCGGGTCGAGGACGACGAGTTCGACACGCCTGACGAGCGTCCCGGCGTCCAGGATGAGCGCCGCCGGTATCGGGGCCGTTAACATTGTTTCGCCGAAGTGAACCCGCCGCTGCGGCCCAACCGTGAGTTGGTAGAGGAGGTAACGCGATGAGCATGTTGGGCGACGAGGAACTGTTGGTCGAGATGCGTGCGGCCCTGGACGAGGTCGAGGCCGCGGCGGACCGGGTACGCCGGCGTGTGGCCCGGTCGAAGACCACTGTGGAGGACAAGAAGAAGCTGCTGTCGGTGACCGTGGGTGGGCAGGGCGAGCTGACCCGGATCACCTTCAACGGGGACGCCTACCGGCAACTCGCGCCGGCGGAGCTGGCCGACCTGATCGTGACGACGGCGCGTACCGCTCGTGAGGGCGCCCAGCGGAAGACGATGGCGGGTACCGCCGAGTTGCTGGCTGACCATGCCGGGCTCGGCGACATCGCGCGGTCGGCCACGAGCATGGAGGAACTTTTCGAGGGTGTAACCGGCCTGGCTTCCAACAAGGCTGACCGGCAGAAGGGACGGGCGGCGTCATGAGTGAAAAAGCGATCAGCTTCAACGGGGATGCCCTGGCCCAGCGGGTGCCGTTGCTGGGGGAGTTCAAGGAGGAGCTGATTGGGACGATAGACCCGCTGATGAGCGTCGCCGAATGCCGGTGGGCGGGGGAGGACGAGCAGAGCCAGGCGGTTCGCGCGATTGTGATGAATCTCCTCGGGAACCAGGTGCTCGGGATCCTCGGTCTGCTGGCTAACGCGTCCGGGTTCCAGGGCGAGAAGCTGGGCCTCTATCACCGTAACGGGGTTTACACGGAGGACGGCAGTAATGACATGGTTCCGGACATGAGCGGCGGTCATCGCGGCTGATCCGCACTGCAACGAAGTGGTCGGAGGCTGGGGCGGCGGTCAGCGCGGCTGACTGATCCGCACTCGGTGCCCCTGATTCGGGGCAGGGAGGGGAGCGTGCGCGATGGCCGCCGCCGGTCCGACCCTTGAGCTCAACGAGAGCTGGTTGCAGGCTTTGGAAGCGTTCACCGGGATGAGGGTGTCCCGGGCGAAGCTGCCGTTGTTGCGGGATGACATCGGCACGCTGGGAACGCTGGAGCATCGGGTGCGTACGGTGCTGGGTCCGTTGCTGGAGCAGACGATCAGGGCGGTCCGGCAGGCGGGGGAGGGTGAGGCCTTCGACCGGTTCGTGGCGCAGACCGCTCCGTTTGTGAGGAAGATGGCCGAGACGGCCGACCTGATGCTCGCCGTGGTCGAGGCGGAGAAGAAGTTCTTCGTGGAGACGGAGGTCGGCAAGCGTACGGCGTTGGCCATGTTCAACTTCATGATTGCCGAGTTCGCTGTCGCCGCGGCGATGTGGTTCTGGAATCCGGTGGGGGCGGCGGCGCACATCGCCCAGACGCGGACGATCATTCAGGCGATTCTGCGTTCGGCGTTGGTGCGGTCGGCGGCGAGTGGCACGGCGATGCAGATGTTGTTCATGCCGGGTTCTGCGTTGCTGGCCGAGGTGTCGATGATGACCGATGGTCTGCAGCCGGGGGTGAACTGGTCGACGGTCGGTAAGCAGGCGGCGTTCGCGGGGGCGGTGGCGTTCCTCGGCACGGTGGGCGGGCCGGCGTTGGGCAGGGTCGCTGGCGTTGTCGCGGGCGCGGTCGGCAAGCTCGCCGTGTCGGATGCCACCAAGCATCTGCTGACCGATGTGCTGTCGCGGCCGGTGACGGAGACCCTCGGGGAGGGGCTGTTCGGTATCGGTGCCAGCTTGATGGTCGATGGGTACTGGGACCCCGGTAATCTCGGTGCGGATCTTCTGTCCGGGGCGATTTCGGGGGCAGGCGGGGCGGCCGCGAGCGGGCTCGGGCTGGTCTTGAGTCGCGCCGTGATGCAGCCCCGGGTGCAGGTGCCTCACCTCGCGTTCACGCCGGACGGTAAGCCGGTCCTGCCGGTGGGGCCGACACCGGTTGGTGGGGACACGTCCACCGGGTACCAGGCTGGGGTCGACGATCCGAAGCCTGCGGGTGCCGGCGCGCAGGCCCCGCCGCCCCCGCCCGTGCCGCTGCTGCCGGCTTCGAACCTGCCCGCGCCGGCGCTGGACCTGCCCGCGCCGAAGCTGGATCTGTCGGTGCCGTCGTGGTCGGTGTCGAACCTGTCGATGCCGGCTGCGCCGGTGCCGGCGTGGGTCGCGGCAGCGGGTGGGCCGGTGGTGGAGCAGTGGCATGGGTTCCAGCAGGATCTGGCGGACCGCTACGGTGGGTTGTTGGCCGGGACGGGGCAGGCGCGGCGGTTCCTGGCCGGGCTGCCCGTGCCGGTCGAGCGGGTGTTCACCGAGTGGGCCGACGCCCGGCAGGGTGATCCGGCCGTGCCCGTTTTCCTGTCTCAGGTCGGTCTGCCCGCCACCGCCCTGACCGATCAGTTCCTGTTCGGTGTCCGGGACCGGGCGGTCGCCCAGGTCACCGAAACCCTCGCGGGGTCGATTCCGGCGGGCGGGCAGATCCCGGCGGCGGTACGTCCGGAGCAGGTTGTCGCCGCGCTGCCGGGGGAGTTCGACCGGCAGGCGTTGCGTTCGATCGCGCACCTGGCCGTCGGGCATCACCTCAATCAGTACTTCACCACGGGCGCACCGGCGACCGCGCCCCTGCCAGGCGGCGTCGTCCCGCCCGGCGGCGTCGTCCCGCCGGGGGCGCTGGCGTGCCGGGGGTCCCGGGGCGCCGCCGCCGTCGGAGGTCGTGCGCGCCGCGGTCGAGCGGGACGTGCGGGCCCACGTGGACCGGAGCCTCGACGCGATCCTCGGCGCCACCCCACTACCCGCCACCCCACTACCCGCCACCCCACTACCCGCCGCACCACTGGCCGTGCCGCCCGCCGTGCCGTCGGCTGCGGTGGTCAGGCTCGACGCCGCGCAGGTCAACGCCGTGGCGGACGTGGTCCGGCAGGCGGTCACCGACCTGCCCGCCCGGGTCACGGCCGCGGCCATTCCCGACACCACCGCACCGCACACCACCCCATCCGGCACGGACACCCCGGCACACCGGCCTACCGACGCGCCGCCGGCGCCGGTGACTCCCGAGCAGCACACCGCAGCAGCGACCAGCCAGGCAGAAACCCAGTTCACCGCCCTGGCCCGCAAGTACGGCGTCGAACCGGCCAGCCACGACACCCTCGCCGGATCCTTCCAACGGGACTGGGTCGACGGATACCACCAGGTACTCGCCCAGGCCACCGGCAACGCCACGCCCGCCACCCCCAGCACGCCGGGCACGTCCGGGGTGCCGGCCACGCCCAGCGCGCCGGGTGCGCCGGGCACGTCCGTGGTGCCGGCCACACCCAGCGCGCCGGGTGCGCCGGGCGCTCCGGGCACGGCTGGGACGCCGGGCACGCCGGATGCGGCCGGTGCCCGTACTACGGTGCCGGGTGGTGTTGCCCCCCGCACCGACGGCACGCCGAACCACGACCACACCAGCGACACCTTTACGGTCAGTGACCTTTCCGTCTCCGATGGCGACATTTTCAGCCGCGATGGCAGGTCCGACGACACCTTTACGGTCAGCGACCTGTCCGTCTCCGGTGACGACATGTTCAGCCGCAATGGCAGGTCCGACGACACCTTCACGGTCAGTGACCTCTCCTCACTGGACGAGCCGATCAGTCGCGACCCGGCCAAGCCCGACAGCGGGGACAGGGATCCGTTCAGTGACGTGTCCTCGTCGGGCGACTCGGTCGGTGGTGACCCGGTCGGACGCGGCGAGCCGGCCAGCGCGGCACCGGAGCCGGCGGTCGCGGCGACCGGGCAGGCCGTCGCGGCGGCCGAGTCCGCGCGGCGGGTCGCCGACTGGATCGATCAGACACCGGTGGACCCCGACAGCCGCGACCCGTGGTGGTGGTGCGTCCAGGCCACCCTCGACGCCTACACCACCGCCTACGGACGGCCCGGCAACCGGGCAGTATCCGACGACCGGATCCTCGGACCCGACGGCCGACTCGCCCCCACCACGAGCTGGCCGCAACTCCTGGACATCCTCGACGCGACACCCGAACGCGTCGCCCACCCCGACGGCTGGCCCGACGGAGTCACACCGGAAGACGTACTCGCCGCGCTCAGGGCGGCACCGGGCTCGATGGTCGTGGTCAGGGTCGCACCACCCAACGAACCACAACACGTGTTCGCCCTCCACAGCCAACCACAACCATCCGGACCACCGACCATCAAGGTGCGCGACGGCCTGGTGCCCGGCGCCGAGGACCGACCCGAACCACCCGACCCGACCACCGACCCGTGGCTGCGGCACCTGTTCGCGTCGAGCACCCGACTCGCCGCGTTCGACAGCACCGGACGACCCACCACCATCGCCGCCCTCCTTCCCGAGCGCACCACCGCACACCCGCAGCCCACCACCACGACCAGCGTCGACCCCAACGCCATCCTGCTCGCCTCCACCACCCCACCCCGCGGCCCGTCCCAGGCGATGCAGGCAGACACCACCTCCCCCGAGCCGGCCGGCTCCCCCTGGCAGCCGTCCGACCGGCCGGCTCGGTTGCCCGAGTCGGGCTCGGGGTCGTCGGACCCGGTCTCTGATTCGTTGCCGGGCCGACCGGCGGCGATGGAGTGGCACCCCCCGGCCGACGCCGATGCCGACGCTGGCGGACAGTCGTCGGGTCCCGTGGACGGCGACCCGGATGGTCCTGGCCCGGAGCTCGAGGGCCTGGGGTGGGAAACGGACCCGTTCGACACGTTCGAAGCAGTGGACATGTCGACTCCGGGGCCCAACTCGAAGTCGATCCCGCCGGGCTTCGATGAGGAAGTGCTAGCGGAGATTCAGCGGTCGACGCTCTCTGCGTCCCGTGTCGTGGCGCAGTTCGACAAGTGGGTGGGCGAGGTGTTCGACACCTCTCGCGCGGCGGGCGGAAAAGCGTCCAACGCCTTCTACCGTTCATTGTTGGACACCCCGCAGTTGTCGGCGATGCCGAGCATCACCAACGCGGCTGGACTGCGCGTGCGGGCGGCCCGGTGGCTGGCCGAGGACCTCGCGCGGGGCGAGCAGTCGACGTTGAGAGAGTTCCTTCCGTATCCAAAGGGCATGTCGGAGAAGCAACGGAAAGCCCTGCACCGGATCTGGCTCGACAAGCTCTCGAACGCCGAATCCGGAGATTACGAACTCACGCATGTGATTCCGCGTCTCATGGCCGGGGCGTTGTCCATGTCGATGCGGATCCATCATCCGTTCGATGCTCCGAAGGACATCGACCCGACGACGTCCACTGCTGGTGCCGTCCGGCAGCAGGTCGTCTTCTGGAAGGGTGCCTACCACCTGCTCCAGCCTAAGGATCCAGCCGATCCCCGCATCGACACTGGCTTCCAGCAGACAGCCGTGTCCGCCAACGAGAAGGAGAATCTGAATGCCCTTCTCGACGAGCTGAAGCGCCAGATCGACGAGGCGGAAGCGGATCCGACCAGCAGGCACGGACATTTTCTGCGGCACGTCTTCGACCGTAACCTCGCGGCCATCCGTAAGCAGCCCGTCTCCCTGAGCAGGCAGGTCCGGGAACTCTCGGAATATCGTCGATACCTCAACAGACTCGACGAAGACAGCGGTTGGCAGGACGAGAGTCCGCAACTCGAAGCCTCATTCACACTCCGCCGGAGCGCCGGCGATTACAGGCGCGCCGCAGATGTGAGCCTCTGGATGGGCGGCAAGGCTATTGCTGTTCTGAATACCGCCGGACTTGTCGCCCCCGGCGATTTGGTCTCTATCGACTTCGGGAAGGTCGTCGACGGGCAGGGCGTCGGTATTGTCAGAATCCGGTACACCGCGGCCGAGGGCGCCGAGAGTTTCATCTACCGGGAACTCGACCGTAGGTTCACTGACAGCGAGCTGGCCTCTCTGAGGAATAGAGCATCCGCCGCCCGAGTGTTGGAATTCGACAAGCCGTCGTTCAGTGACTCCTTCCGGATGGAGACGTCACTGGAGGGAAACGGCGCTTTGGGCGTGCGGTTCAGTGAGGGTGATGATGGCAAGGTCAGGAAAGCCGTTATCTCACGGACTAAACTTGCCGACGGAACTCCGTTTGTCGTCCCCCGTGACGTGGCGAAGGTTGTTCTGGAGGTTGGGTATGACCTCTATTATCGACCCCTCGCGGTTGCGGAAATCCCGGCCGAACAGACCGGGGGGGATGTCCTGTACCTGCAGTTGACCGATCCCGCCCCCACCGCGAGCGACATCGAGCGGATGCGCAAAGCGAGTTCCTTCTGGGAGTCGTACGATCGATGGTTGCTTGCCGATGAAATTTCTTTCGACGCGACATTGGCGAACCGTGCCAGGATACCCAAACCCATCAATATTCGTGTCGTCGGTGCGGGTAAGACAGTCGATGGGCTGGAGGTGGATCTGTCTGCGGGGGCGGCGATCACCCTGCGGGTAGGAAAGCGGCGGGTCGGACCGGGTGTCGACGACAATGGTTTCGTCGTGGTCAAGGCGCCGTTGAAGCCGTTGGACGACGAAGCCAAAGAGGCCTACCGGAACGCCAACATGGGTGTCGACCCTCCCACGCACGCCTACCGGCTTGTCGACACGGGCAAGTCGGGCGCCGTGTTCGATGCGCTGAAAGAGCAGCTCCAGAAGCGGAAGGAGAGGCCCGCCAAGCGCGAAGAGCGAGCCGCAGCTGGGCAAGCCGCGAAGCGTCGGCGTACGGGAGGTGGGCCGTCGTTGCCTGGGGGGCCGGCGGCGTTGCGGTGGGGTCCTGGGGAGGGCTCGTTCTCGGCTGGTGTGGGCGTGGAGGCCGGGTCGTCGTCGAGGTGGGCGGCTGGTGTGGAGCCATCGGTGGAGTGGGTTGACGGTGGTTGGCGTGTGTCGTATCGCAGTGCGGAGGGTTTGCCTTCGTGGGGCGAGATGACGCGGGTGGAGTCGGATCGGTTCACGTGGCAGGGGCGGGCGCCGCTGGAGTTCGTGCCGACGCCGGAGGGCGACCGTCCGTTCCAGGTGGTGACGGCGGGGGAGCAGGCGGGGGTTCGGGTTCACGTCGATCATTGGGTGCAGCATGGTGAGTCGGGGACGGTGGTGTTCCGTCTTCGGTTGGTGCCGGACGCGAACGTGGTGAAGGACGCCATTCGGGCCACGTTGGGTGCGGTTGAGCAGTGGGTGGTGCAGACCAACGCGGGGTTGGGGTCGCAGGGTGGGTCGCAGGCGGTGGCGGTGGTGTTCGATCCGGCCGCGGAGACGGTGGTTCGGCTCAGCCAGCATGGCAGTGACCTGAAGGACAGCCACAACGTCTATGTGAGTGTGGATGGCACTAAGGGTCGGATCACCCAGTTGCATTGGCTTGCGGGTCTTCCGTCTCGTGCGTATGGGCATGAGTTGAAGCATTTCGCTGGGGTGCCGCACCATGCTTCGCCGGGTGATCTGCTCAGGGGTTCCAGGCGTGTGGGTGATGATCATCTGAACGAGCCGGGGTTCACCGCCTGGGAGCTTGAGCAGATCCGGGAGACGGCTGCGTCGTATGTGGCTCCCACGGTCGCGCCTCGGTCGGCTGGGTCGTCCGGGTCGGGCTCGGTGTCGTCGGAGCGGGTTTCCGGTTCGCTGCCGGGCCGGCCGGCGGCGATGGAATGGCATCCCCCGGCCGACTCTGACGCGGGCGGGCAGCCGTCCGATTCAGCGGAATACTACGACCCGTATGGTCTTGGCCTGGAGTTCGCGGACCTGGCGTGGGCGGCGGGCCCGTTCGGACAAGCGGACCCGTTCGCAGGAATGGACATGGCGACTCCGGCGAATGGCTCGGAGTGGTCGCCGCAGGACTTCGATAAGCAAGTGGTAGCGGCGACCACGCGGTTGGCGCAAGCTGCGTACTATGTCGAGGCCCAGTTTGACAAGTGGGTGCGCGGCGTGTTCGACATTTCTCGCGCGGAGAGGGAGAAAGCAACCGACGCCTTCTACCGTTCGTTGTTGAACACTCCGGAGTTGTTGGCGATGCCGGGCATCACCAACGTCGCTGGACTGCGCGCCTGGGCGGCTCGAAAGCTCACCGAGGACCTCGCCCGGGGTGAGCAGTCGACGTTCAAGGAGATCCTTCCGTATCCGGAGGGCGTGTCGGAGCAGCAACGGCAAGCCCTGCACCGGATCTGGCTCGACAAGCTCTCAAACGCCCTGTCCGGAGATTACGAACTCGCGTATGTGATCCCCCATATCTTCGCCGGGGGGTTGGGCAAGCCGATGCGGGTCCACCATCCGTTCGATGCTCCAGAAGACATCGGCCCGACGCCCGATGCTGGTGCCGTCCGGCATCAGGTCGTTTTCTGGAAGGGTGCCTACCACCTTCTCCGGCCCCGCGATCCAGCCGATCCCAGCCTCGGCAGTGGCTTCCCGCAGACAGCCGTGCCCGCCAACGTAAAGGAGCAGCTGGATGCACTCTTCAACGATGTGATCGCTCTGCTGAAAGACAGGATCGTCGCAGCGGAAGCCAATCTGGCCGGCAGGCACGGACATTTCCTGAAGCGTACCTTCCACCGTAATCTCGCGTACATCCGTCGGCAGCCAGAGCACCCGCCCGGTCTCGGCCTAGGCGCCCCCGTCTCCCTCGACAGGCAGGTCCGCGAACTCAAAGAACATCGCGAATACCTCGACAGTCTCCACGAAGACAGCGGCTGGCGGGACGAGCGCCCGCAACTCGAATCCCCGTTCACCCTCCACCTAACCGCCAGCGAGGCCGGGGGCGGCCCCAGGAGCCGCACAACTCTGTTCCTCCAGCTAGGCGGCAAACGTGGTCCTGTTCTGGATACCACCCAAATTGTCGCCCCGGGTGATGTGGTCGCTGTCGACTTCGGGAAGGTCGACGGGGAAGGCATCGGTATTGCCAGAATCCCGTACAGCGCAGCCGGCGGTGACGTCATCTACCGGGAACTCGACCGTGAGTTCACCGACAGCGAGCTGGCCGAACTGAGGGAAAGAGCATCCGCCCGAGTGTGGGAATTCCACAAGCCGTTGTTCAGTGACTCCTTCCAGATGTCGACGGCATTGTACCGCGACTCAGGGAGGTTGGGCATAAAATTCCGCGCGGGTGATGATGACGCGAGGGCAACCAAGAGCCTCGTCATCCCACGGGGGGCCGCCAAAGTCGCCGACGGGAGTTCGTTCGTCGTCCCCCAGGACATGACGAATGTGGTTCTCGAAGTCGGTTATGACATCGTCGATGGTCGGCCAGTCGCGGTCGTGGAAATCCCGGCCGAGAAGAACGGGGGGCAGGCCCTATATTGGGAGTTGGCCGCCGTCCCCACTGTGCGCGACATCGAGTGGCACCGCAGAAACTCCTTCTGGGAGCTGTGGGATCGGTGGGAACTTACCGAGGGCATATCTCTCGATGAGACCTTGAACAAGCATGCCAGAATACCCACGCCTGTCGATCTTCAGCTCAGCGGTCCGGGTACAACAATCGATGGGTGGGAGGTGGATCTTTCTGAGGGTGCGGAGATCACTCTGCGGGTAGGAGGATGGCGGGTCGGGCCGGATCTCGTCAACAGCATGTTCATGGTGGTCAAGGTGCCGTTGAAGCCGTTGGACGACGCAGCCAAGGATGCCTACCGGCTCGCCAATCCGGGGGTCGACGTACCCACGCACGCCTACCGGCTCCTCAACACGGGCAAGGCGGAAGTCGAGTTCAAAACCTTCAAAGATCAGCTCCAGGCGCGGAAGGACAAGCACGACAGGCGCAGAAAGCGAGACGAACAGGCTGCTGGGCGGACCGCGAGGCGTCGGCGCATTACCGGGGGGTCGTCGTTGCCTGGGGGGCCGGCGGCGTACGAGTGGAATGGTGCGGCTTCGGCCGATGGCGGGGTTGGGTCGTCGTCGGAGTGGGCGGCTGGTGTCGAGCCGTCGGTGGAGTGGGTTGACGGTGGTTGGCGTGTGTCGTATCGCAGTGCGGAGGGTTTACCTCCGTGGGGCGAGATGACGCGGGTGGAGTCGGATCGGTTCACGTGGCAGGGTCCGGCGCCGCTGGAGTTCGTGCCGACGCCGGGGGGCGACGGTCCGTTCCGGGTGGTGACGGCGGGGGAGCAGGCGGGGGTTCGGGTTCACGTCGATCATTGGGTGCAGCATGGTGAGTCGGGGACGGTGGTGTTCCGTCTTCGGTTGGTGCCGGACGCGAACGTGGTGAAGGACGCCATTCGGGCCACGTTGGGTGCGGTTGAGCAGTGGGTGGTGCAGACCAACGCGGGGTTGGGGTCGCAGGGTGGGTCGCAGGCGGTGGCGGTGGTGTTCGATCCGGCCGCGGAGACGGTGGTTCGGCTCAGCCAGCATGGCAGTGACCTGAAGGACAGCCACAACGTCTATGTGAGTGTGGATGGCACTAAGGGTCGGATCACCCAGTTGCATTGGCTTGCGGGTCTTCCGTCTCGTGCGTATGGGCATGAGTTGAAGCATTTCGCTGGGGTGCCGCACCATGCTTCGCCGGGTGATCTGCTCAGGGGTTCCAGGCGTGTGGGTGATGATCATCTGAACGAGCCGGGGTTCACCGCCTGGGAGCTTGAGCAGATCCGGGAGACGGCTGCGTCGTATGTGGCTCCCACGGTCGAGCCCCGGCCGGCTCTGGTCCCGCTCGGTGTGCCCCGCGACGGTCGTGACCTGTTGTCCGCGTTCGTCGCCTCCGAACCGGCCCTGGTCCGCACCGCGCTGGACGCGGGGCTGCCGGCGGACCTGCGGGAGTTCCTCTCCGATCCGGCCGGGGTACGGGCCGCTGTCGCCGAGTCGGTTCGTACCGGAGTGCCGCAGGAGTCCGAGCTCGGCCGGGTCACCGAGTTGTTGCGGGACCGCGTGTCGGACTATCTGGCGGAGAACGCGGGGCGGTTGCCGGCGGACGTGACCGCGCAGCGGCTCGCCTTCCGGCAGCAACACGAGCGGGACGCGGCGGCGCTCAGCCCCGACCAGGCGCTGCGGCGCGTCGATGAACTCGTGGACGCCGGTCTCCTGGACCCGGACACCGCGCGGGCACGTCTCTACGAGATGCGGGTGAATCCGGCGGACGCCGGCCGTCACCTGCTCGAGGTGTTGACCGACCCCGATCGCCAGCTCGACTCCGGGGAACTGGCCGCGGTGAAGGCGGCCGTGCAGGACTGGGCGAACCTGTCGAGCAGCCCGGCCGGCCGGTTCCTGGCACCGCTGCTGGCCCACGCGGCCGATGCCCGGATGCAGGTCTCCCAGGTCGCCCCGGACGGGGTGCGGCCGGTGGGCGCGTACGGCCCGACCGGGGGCACCCCGGTCGATCTGGCCCGCGTGGCCGGCGACCCGGAGCAGCCGGGCGTCCACTTCGACGCGCTCGTGCCGGAAACCCCTGCGGCGGTCGAGCAGCCGGCCGTACTCCCGCAGCAGGTCGCCCCGACCCCGCAACCGCCGACACCGCCCGCCGACGACCGTCAGCAGCAGGTCGTCCGGCCGGCCGGTCCGTCCGCGGACGCGCCGCTGGTCGTCATGGCCGAGGGGCTGCCGGAGAACCTGCGGCTCCAGCGCGCGGTGGGCGGCGTCCTGCTGCACGACGGGGGCATCGCGCCCGGTCCGATCAGCTCGCGGGTGTTGCCCCCGACCGGCCCCGGCCCGGCCATCCTGCTGCACTCCTCGGTGCTCGACCCGGGCAGCCTCGGTGCCGCGCTGGCCGGGCTGCGGGCGCAGGACGCCACCATGGCCGTCCTGCACTGGCCGCAGGACCAGCCGGTCAGCGTGGCCCGGGCGCTGGAGGTCACCGCGCAGGCACTGGGACCGCAGTCCCTGGCGATGCTGTCGGTGCCCCGGTCGGCGCTGCGGGACCGGCCGACGCCCAGCCCGCAGATCGTCCCGCTGGACGCCAACGGTGAGGTGACCTTCTTCAGCGGGCGGCCCGAGCGGTACCTCTTCCTGCCCGAGGTCAGCGGCGCACCGCGCCGGCCCGCCCCGTACGGCCTGCCCGAGCAGTCGCCCGGCGTGTACGGGCTCGGCGACGGCTGGGTGGTCTGGGACGGCGGTAGCCACCTGTGGATCGGGCCGGCGACCGAGCTGGACGGGGCGCGGCGGTTGCTGCCGGACACCGGTGGCTGGCTGGCCGAGCCGGTGGTCTTCCTGGGCTGGGCAGCGACTGCGCTGCCGGTCGAGGTGGGTCACCGGGTCGGTCGGATCTTCGGGGGCATGCCCGCTGCCGCGCCGACGAACCTGATCACCTCCGGGATGGGGCTGGACCGGCGTACTCTCGTCCCGTCCGAGGTGCCCGGCCTGCCGGACGGGGTCCAGTTGAGCCACGTCCCGGGTGGGGTGCTCGCCCACACCGGTCCGCGGCCACCGGCCGGCGCCACGACACTGCACTGGTCGGACCTGACCACCCCGGACCGGCCCCGGCTGGTGTTGGACGGGTCGGTCGGTGCTGACGGTCTGGGTGGCGTGCTGGTCAGCGACCCGGTCGCCGTCGTGGAGGCCGTGAGCCAGGCACTTCCCCCGGGCGCCGGTTCGCTCCAGGTGTTCGTGGCGCCCCCGGCCGCCGGCACCCCGGGCACGGCGCCCGGTGCCGTGGGCGCCGCGCAGGTGGCGGAGCTGTTGCGGGAGCGGTTCGGCGGGCGGCTGGAGCTGGTCCTGCCGGTCTCCGTGGTGGGCCGGCGGCCCGCCGGTGCCGACGAGCTGATCCCGATCGACGCCCGGGGGCAGGAGACCTTCCCGGCCGCCGCGCATGCCTGGCGGGTGCCGCTGCGTCCGGCACCGCCCCGGCAGCCGGGGCCGCTGGGCCTGACCCCGTCCGCCACCGACGGGTACGAGGTGTACCGGGGCTGGACGGTCCGGGAACAGACCGGGGTCGTCCTGTTCGCCCAGAACGGCACCAGCCCGAACACGCTCTCCCCCGACGCCCTGGCGGCCCCCGCGACCGGGGTGGCGGTGGTGATCCAGTCCCGGGGCGGTCCCATCCCGCGCGAGGTGGCCGACACGGTCGCCCGGCTGCTGTCCGGTGTCCCGGAGGCCGACCGGGACGTCCGGGTCTTCGGTAACGAGGCCAGCGCCGGCCCGGCCGCACCCGATCCCGGCGGGGCGTCCGCGTCGGCTCCGGCGCGGCCGGCCACCCCGGACCGGCGGGCGCTGGCGCTCGGCGATCCCAAGGCCAACCTGCCGGACGTCGACCGCATCGAGCAGGGACTGCGCGCCGAGGTGGCCCGCCGGGGCGTCACCGTGCGGGACAACGAGTGGGAACAGTTGCGTGAGCGGCTGCTCAACAACTACCCGCAGTTGGTCTCCGCTGACGGGCTCCTGTTCACGCTGGGCGGCATCGAGGTGCGGGCCCGCCTGCGGCCGGAGGACCCGCGGCTGGTGGCGAACCCGGCCGGCTCGTTCGACACGGAGGCGCCCGGTCCGTCGCTGGACGACACCGAGGGCCGGACGAGTGAGAACGGCCGTTTCCACGCCAACCAGTTCACCCAGGGTGTCTTCCAGACCGGTGCGCACAGCCAGTCCGACGGCACCACCACGCGGGCGACGCGGTTGCGGGGTGACTTCAACGTCGACGTGCCGCTCGGCCCGATGACCCACTGGGGGCCCCGCTTCAAGGCCGACCTCAACAAGGTCGACAAGAAGTCCGCCTACCTGATCGACACGGAGAAGGGCCGGGTGCTCGACACCCGCGCGGACTCGACGTTCTACTCGTACGAGCCGGGGTGGTTGATCGAGGCACGCGGCGACGGGCAGCCGTGGCAGGCGGTGGAGCTGCCGGAGCCGGCGGACGGGCAGGAACCGGCCCGGCTGGTGGTGGCGATCCCCGACCACCTGCTGGAGAGCGCCGGCGAGCAGGTGGTCGCCGACCTGCCCGAGCACCTGCGGGACAACCTGACGCGGGTGCCGGAGCTCTTCTCCGCCAGCAACATCACCGGTCTCAACGAGCTGTACGACCACATCATCGACCGGCTGCGCGCCGACGGCTTCGACATGTCCATCGAAAGCCCGATGCGCAACGAGTTGCAGCGCAAGCTGTGGAACCTGGAAACCCACTTCGACGAGGCGGCGAACAACCGGCGTACGCCGGAGACGGACGGCGACGCCGGCGCGATGACCCGGGGCTACGCGTTCACGCTGCACGACGACGGGCATGCGGCGGCCAGCATCCGGGTGTACGGCCGTCGTCTCGGCGGCTCCGTGCAGGTGGGCCTCGGCGGCGGCTCCACGCGGGTGGGCGCCAGCAGCGACAAGGCCCACATCGAGCAGGTGCGTACCGGCATCGTGGGGCAGGGCGGCGAGTTCACCCTCCAGCAGTCCGCCGGGCTGTCCCTCGGTGGCGCGGTGGACCTGCCCTTGGCCCGGCGTCTCGACGATCCACAGGCGTACAAGGAGAACACCAAGCTCGGTCTCTCCGCCCGGGCGGGGATGAGCTGGACCAGCAACGACGGTGGTGGCGTCACGGTGGCGTCGCTGAACGTCGTGGTCGGCCGGTACACCGGTCAGACGGTCGGCCACGAGGTGCCCTTCGAGTGGCACGCCGAGGTGTCCACCTCCCGCCGCCCGCGCGAGTGGCCGCATCCGACGCCGGTGGTGAACGGGTCGGCGGTGCTCTCCATGTCCGAGCCGGACGCCTTCGACTACGGGTTCAGCGTCGACGCGGACGCCTTCGCCCCCGATCCCATCCCCGGTCTGGCGGACGGTGACCTGGCGGTGGTACCCGCAGGCGGACGACCGCGGTCGGTGCCGCACGACCAGTGGCGGCCGAGGTTGCGCAACACCGGCGTGCACCCGGAGGACACCGGCGGCAACCTGCTGCCCCGGCACGTCATCCAGGGGCGGGGTCTGCTGGGTCAGGCCCTGCCGAGGATCGACAAGCCGGCGGTGCGGCGGCTCCGGGCCGGTCTGATGGAGGTGCTGGCCGGTGAGGGGTTCCTTCCGGCGGACGGGGACCGGCCGTGGGCGCACGGGGAGCAGCGCCGGCCGGCGACCCCGGATCCCGGTACGCCCCTCGCGGAACGGTCGCTGCTGGGTCGGATGGTCGACGGGGCGCGGGACGCCTACGACGAGGTCGTCCACCGCGACACCGACGCCACGATCGACAACCTGGACCTGTTCAACAAGATGGTGAGCGGCGACGGCCTGGAGTCGCACTTCGACTCGCTCGCCCAGGACGGCGCCGCGCTCGTCGACGACCCGGACGCGCCCGCCCCCGAGGCGGGAATGCCGCTCACCATGCACAGTTGGCGCAACGGGGTGATGCGTACCGCCGAGGTGATCGTCTACGCGATCCCCCGGATCTCCGCGGACGTGGACGCGGACGGCAACTCGGTGCACTTCGAACGGCTCAGCGACGAGGTGAGCACGGTCACCCTCGGGATGTCGCTCGGCATCGCCGGCCAGGGCGCGAGCGGCAACCAGGGCTGGTCGGTGGCGGGCGGGGTGGACACCGCGCTGCCGCCGAGCGTCAAGGATGTCCGCTCCGTCGGACTCCTCGGCGGATCGGTGAGCCGCAACGTCGGCGCCGCCGAGCGGGTGACCCGGGTGGTCAACCGGCCGGAGCTGAAGGAGTACGCCGGCCGGGTGATGTTCGTCAACGCGCCGTACGACCTGGGCTACGTGGTCCGGATCAGCGACCGGGACACCCCGATCGTCTCGCCGGAGCTGATCCGCGCCAACGTGCACGCCGCGCTGCTGAAGTTCAACACCGACCCGGCCACCTTCAGCGAGGTGGCCCCCGGCGACGTCGCACCGTCGGCGCTCAACCAGGGCATCGTGTACTTCGTCGACGCGCACGGCCTGCGCGCCGCGGCGCAGAACCAGTTGCCGCGGGACCTGACCCTGGCCGGCCGGCCGATGACCGGGCCGGTGGCCAGCCTGACCAACCACGTCACCTTTCAGGCGCGGTTCAAGGAGGCCATGCTCGGCCAGTACGGCGCGACCACCCTGGTCGAGCCCGGCTTCTGGGCGAACACCAACGCCGCGCTCTCGGTCAAGGTGCCCCGGATCCGGGGGGCGCGGTTCGTCGGCGCCACCCCGGACCAGTACGTCACCGGTCTGATCGAGCTGTACCTGGCCGAGACCGTCAACGTCGCCAACCGGTCGTTCGCGAAGGCGTTCAACCTGCCCAACATCGGCCTCGAGCACAAGTTCGGCCCGCTCAGCGTCGGCTTCGGCACGTCGGCGGGCGTGCGGGTCAGCGAGAGCGAGTCGGCGGAGACCAAGCGCGTCGGCGGCCTGGAGATGCTCAAGCTGGCCTTCGGCCGGGGGTACGCCTTCGAGGCGGAATACGACGCCAACGTCCGCGCCGGCGTCCATACGCAGGTCGGGTTCGTCGCCAGCCGGGTCAGCGTGCCACCCGGAGCCGACCTGCGGGGCCGCACGATGCTGTTCATCCTGCCGGAGGCGGAGGCCCTGGCGCAGTACGCGGCCGGGAAGCTGCCGGTCAGCGATGTGCAGTTGGTCGACGCGATGGGCCGGTGGTCCCGTGGTGAGCTGGTGCTCAGCGGCAACACCGTGGCGGGGTTGCTCAGCCGGTGGCATGGCGAGCTGGCCGACCGCGTGGCCGGCGGTCTGCCCGACCTCGGCGCGTACCTGATCCAGCACCGGGTCCAGACGTGGGCGCTGACGCTCGCCGACCGGCACGTGGACCTGGCCCAGCGCGGCGCGGTGCTCGACCCGCGCCGCCGCGAGCGGTTCGCCACCGAATTCGGCATCACCCTGGACCCGAACGTCAACCCGTTCAGCGCGTTGACCATGCCGCCCTACCTGACCCGGACCGGTGACCGGACGCTGGGCCACGCGGGCGTCGACGAGCTGGTGCTGTTCACCGGGCCGGCCCCGGCGGACGGCGGGCCGCGCCCCACCACGACCGTGCTGGACGCCGTTCGGGAACTGGTGGACGCCGGCCGGCCCGGGCTGCTCGGGGCCAGCCACGACAACTGGCCGGGGGCGGGGAACAGCTGGGGCGTGCTGATGGTCTCGCCCGACGAGTCGGTGGTCGGCGCGCTGCCCGGCGGCCTCGAAACGCTCCAGTCCACGCTCGCCGGCCAGCGCGCGAACATCGTGTTCGCCGACATGCTGCACCGCTACAACGGCGTGTCGTTCTACCTGGTCGACCAGCGCAACCCGGTGGCGGTCCAGATGTTCAAGCTGAAGATCTCGGGCACCCTGGGCGGCCGACCGCGGTACACCGGCTGGCGGGCCGACTACGGCATCGAGAACTACCCACACGCCTACGGCGCCACCGCTCGCATCATCGGACAGGCGCTGGGCTGGAACCTGACGCCGGCCCGGTTCGGCTTCTCGGTCGACGGCGTCCCGGTGTCCACCGGCGGGTCGCTGTCGTTCGCGCCGGGAGGAGGGCGCGGCGTCAAGGGTGCCGCGCAGGTCGTCCGGGAACGCACCGTCTACGACTGGACGGGGAACTACGAAGCCGAAGACGACCTCGGCCTGACCATGGAGCTCAGCCGGGTGCAGATGCACGGCTGGCAGCCGAGCTACCTGGTGAACCACGTGCTGACGGGTCTGAACAACGCGGCGGACTGGGCGTTGCACCACGCGCCCGCCGGTTTCGCCGACCGGATCTCCCTCGCGCCGGTGGAGCCGGTGCTGACCCGTCACTACGAGGGGCGGATCGACTTCAAGGTGCCCCGGGGGCTGGCCGAGGCCACCCCCGTCCCCCGGTCGCCGCAGCTGGACCTGCGCGCGCTGCCGTCGCTGCCCGGCGACGCCTACGTCAGCGGCGCCCTGGTCGACGACCTCTACCCGGCCGCCCGGCACCTCATGGGCAAAGTGCTCGGCCCGCAGGCCAACGCCCCGCTGTACCGGGGCAGCGTGGCGCTCGACGGCCTGCTGTCCCGGCTCACCGTCGACAACCAGCTCTCCGAAGGGCTGGGCGACGGCGGATACCTGCTCGGCTCGCACCTGTTCGTCGCCGGCTCGTCCAACAACCGGGTCGCCATGCGGATGTACGTCAAGCTGCACTCGCTGGAGATCATCAGCGAGCTCGCCACCACCGGCACCGGCCGGTACGCCAAGTTCGGTTTCACCACCTCGGCCACCCAGTCGCGTAACCGGTGGCGGCCCAACGTCGACGTGGGGATGGCCTACGGCGCGCCGATCGGGAAGACGAACATCGGCCCGCAGGCGGACACGACGGCCGGCGGCGGGATCTCCACCGGCGCGAACCGGAACGCGCCGGCCAGCCACAGCGCCACCTTCGACGACACCAAGCGGCTCGAGAACCACCTCAAGATGCAGGGGCCGACGAATTTGGTCCGGGCGCGTATCCAGGTGCGTATCGTCGCGGTCCCGCACCAGCACAGCGCGTTCTTCCGCGACGCCGGCCTGGCGCCGACCGAGCCGGAGCGGTTCGCGGCCGACGACGCCCGCAGCACCGGCTGGATCAGCGGCGACGCGTACTTCGAGATGTACGCCGACGAGGTACACGAGCTCCAGCGCGGGCTCTCCGAACGGTACGACTGGAAGGCGAACAACCCGGCCGGCTGGCCCGCACCAGCGACCGACGCGCCCTCGATCGGTCTGGAGGGTCTGCTGCAACGCGCGACCCCGGCGGGCATGGCCGCCGCCCCGGTGGCCGGCCGGGTCATCGACGCCGGCACCTTCGACCCCGCCCAGGCGCCCCAGCATGTGGCCCTGCTGATCCGTGACCAGCTCGGCAACCACTACGACCCGGTCAGCCCGCTCCGGCTCACCGCCAGCGCCGCCGAGCAGGCCCGCCGCCGGTACGAGGTCATGCTGGACTGGGCGGTGGGCCACCTCCAGGGGCTCAACCCCGTGCAGCAGGCCGCCGCCGACCTCGCCGAGCTGACCGGCTGGAAGAACCAGGTCGGCAAACTCGCGGTCGGCGCCCCGCTGCCCGCCACCGACGTGCGACTGTTCGCCGAGCGGATCCCTGAGATCGTCGACCGGGTACGGGCGGTGCAGCCGCCCGGCTCCGCGCCGGTCACCCCACCGGAGGAGGTGGAGCTGCTCGTCCAGGACCCGCGCACCGTGGCCCGGGCGGTGGCGTTCGAGCTGAAGACCCACCTCGACCTGACCGTCACCGACGAACAGGGCACGGCCAGCCGGTACCGGATCGACCCGCAGGGCTGGATCGTCGAACTGCGGGAGGGTCCGGACGGCACGTTCGCCCCGGTCACGGCTGTCGAGGTGATCCACGGGCTCGACCGGGATCTGAAGTTGCGGGCCGCCAGGGCCGCGATTCCCGTGTCGCAGCAACGCGAGATCTACCGCGGGCTGCTGGAACGTACCCCGGTGCAGATGGACGCGGCCGCGGAGCTGGGTCCGGAGCTGGAGACGCACATCCGGCAGGTACGCGACGACGCCGACGACCTGGCCCGTGAGTGGATCACCGAGGGCCTGCCCACCCGATCGGCGAACCCGCTCGGGGCGCACGTCGCCCGGCACGACACCGACAGCCCGCAGACGCGGGCCGGGCAGGCGCGGCGGCTGCTGGCCCCCGTCCTGCCGCCGGGATGGACCACCACCGGGCCACTACCCGGGGTGCCCGCCACGCTGCGCCCCGGCACCCGACTGTGGATCACCCGCCCCCAGGGTGCCTTCGCGGCGCGTGTCGACGCCGACGGCACCTACCGCCTCTACGACCCGCTCGTCATCGGGACGGCCGAGCGGATCCTCACCGCCGAGCAGTTCCAGGAGGCGGTGACCCTCGCCGTATTCCCGGTGGTCAGCGAACTCGCCACGCCGAAGCCCGTCACCCTCGTGGAGCCCGACGTGCTGACGAGCTGGCTGCTCCAGGACGGCAACTGGGCGGCGTCCCGGCAGTTCGCGGAAGCCAACCTCGGGGTGCTGCGCGCCGACCCGACCGCGGCGCGGCTGACGCAGGACCAGCAGCAGGCCCGGCCGTCGTCGCCCCCGACTCCGCCGGCCCAGCCCGACGTGACCCGGCCCGAGACGACCCCGGCACCCGCCGGCGATCCGGTCCTCGACCGGCACCGTGCCCTGCTCGACGCCATCCGGGCCGGACAACTGAGCGCCGCGTACGGCTACCTCGACGCCGCCGACGCGGCGGCCCGGCACCGCGTGCTCGCCGACGCGGTGGCCGCGGTGACCCCGATCGATTCGACCGGCTCGATCGACCCGGCCGCGCCGGCCGGGCTGCGGGCCCTGGCGGCCCTCGTCGACGCCGACCCCCGGGTGACCCAGCCCAGGCCGGGGCCGGAGGCCGTCTCCGACGCCGGCATCCTGCGGGCCGTGGCCGACATCCTCGACCCGGCCGTGGGCGCACTGGACACCTTCCGGGCCATCGCCTCCGCCGCGTGGACCATCAACTCCCCGCAGAACTGGCCGGACACCCTGCGAACCCTGACCGGGCTGCCCAACCCAGCCGGCCGCGACTCGGCGACGCTACTCGGCGCGCTCGACATCATCGAGCGGCAGCGGTTGCACGACGTCGCCAAGCTGCTCACCGGCCTGACCCCGGACGACGCCGGTGCGGTCGCCGCCGCGGTGACCGCGTCCGGGACGACCGCGACCGACCTGGCCAACGCGTGGCGGGACGTCTCCACCGCCGCCGACCTGATCCCGGCGCTGCCCCCACCAGCCGCCACCCGGGCCGGGACGGCGGACACCCCACTGGAGCGGCCCCACGTCGTGCATCATCCGATGCCCCCGGTCACCGCCGCCCTCGACCGGTGGCTCGCCATCGGCAACTGGGACGACTCCCGCGCCTTCCTCGACCGCCGCCCGGCGGACCTGCTCTCCGACCGGGCGCACAGCGCGCTTCAGATCCGCCGGGCGGGGCTGCCCCACCACGACGTCGACCTCGCCGCCCGCGACGCGCTGCTCACCCTGGCCCGCTACGGTCACCTCGACGACGGATACCGGTACCTGCTCGGCCCCACCCCACCGGCGTCGGCGGCGGCCGGGACCCCGACCCCGCTGCCCGGAGCGCCGACCGGGCGGCAGGAGCTGCTGACCAACCTGCTGGCCCGGCCGGACCTGGCCGACCCGGCCGCCGTGTCGGCCCTCGGCTACCTGGCCGCCACCCTCGACGGTCCGGTCGACGCCGTGGACGGGGCGATCCTGCACCTGACCGCCGACGCGCTCGCCGGCCTGAACGTCCCCGATGCCGCCGTCACCACGGTGGTGCAGGACGCGCGTCAGAACCTCTCCGCGCCGCAGCGGCATCAGTGGGCCGAGACGATCCGCCACCTCGCTGACAACGCCACCGGCACCCGCGGGCCGGCACTGCGTCACCTCGCCGACCGGCTGTTCACCACGGCAGCGGATCCCGGTCCGGCCTCGGACGCCTCGGACGCCTCGGACGCCGAGGTGGCCCGGGTGCGGCAGGCGACGCGCCAGCGCCTCCAGCAGGCCACCCAGGAACTCCAGCGCACCGTCGACGACCTCGGCCAGGCCCGTCGGAACGAAGAGATCGCGCAGGCCGCTCGGGGCGCCGCGGCGGCGTCGCTCGACGCCGCCAGGAACGCCGTCACCGAGGCCGAGAGCGAACGTGCCCGGCTCGCGCAGAAGATCGACGACCTCAACCGTGCGATGCCGGGACTCGAAGCGGAGGTGACGCGACGAGAGGAGTTGGAGTCATCGGCCCGGCAGACGGTCGACGACCTTGCCACCAGCCAGGACGAGTCACGGCTGGCCGCCGCCCAGGCAGAGCTTCTCCAGGCGCAGCGGGAACTGGACGCGGCCCGGACGGCGCTGGAGAACGCCACCAGCGACCTCCGGGACGCCGGACAGCACCTCGACCGGGTCCGCGCGGAGCTGCCGGACCTGCGTAGGCAGGTAGAGACCGCGAGCGAGGAGTTCCAGGCCCGCGACGTCTCGGCGCAGGCGCACACCAACGCCGTACGGGTGCTCGACGAGGCCAGGACGGCCAGTGAGGCCGCCCGGGACGCGGCGCAACAGCAGGACGCGGCGCAACAGCAGGTGGACGCGATGGCGTTGCGGGTCCCCCCGATCCCGCGCGGCCCGGTCGTGGACGTGGACGTGGCGCTGGCCGAGATCGCCCGCTCCGGCCACGGCCGGTCCGTCGTCCCGGAGCTGAACCGCTTGGTACGCGAGCTGCACGGTGGCACGGTCCCGGCGCGCGTGGTGCTGGGCACCGACCCGACCCGGCAGGCCGACAACGCCGCGACCGCCCCGGCGGACGAGACCGCCGTACACGAACTGGACCGGGTGCAACTCGCCCGGGACCTCGCCGCGAGTCTGGCGGTCCCGGTCGAACTGCGGGTCAGGGGCGGCACCACCGCCGAGCCGCCGTACCTCGCCTACCCGCGCGGTGAGGTGGTGCGGCTGGACGCCACCGGCCGGCCGGAGACCCTCGACGACGCCGTGCGGCGGCTGCCGCAGCGCGTCCAGGACGATCTGGCCCCGCACCGGGACCGGCCCGACGTGAACGCCCGGCTGGAGATCCTGCACGAGGTGGAGATCGAGTCGCGGCACGACTTCGCCACGGCCGTGGCCGCCCTGGTTGAGGACCTGAACCGACACCGGCAACCAACCCCACCGGATGTGACTGGTGTGTCGGGGCGCGGGGATGTGCTGCTACCGAGTCAGATGTCGCCGGCTGACGTGTCGATCTGGTTCCCCTGGTTGGGCGATGTGAACCAGCGCCCTGGTGACGTTGACGTTGACGTTGACGTTGACGGTTACGAGACCAACTGCATCCTGACGGCGATCGGTACTGACATGTCGTTGGCGGGCGGAGTGGGTTGGCAGGTACCGCCCGAAGAGATGCTGCCGGTGGCGTGGTTGCAGCGGTACGCGGATCGGCCGTTGGTGGAGGTGGCCGACTACGACGCGGTGGCGGAGGTCATGGCGGCGGCGGAGCCCGGCGCCCGGGGTGTGCTGGTGACGACCGGCGAGGGCGACACGGTTTCCCATGCCGTGAACGTGATGCGCACCTATGACGGGAAGGTGGTGTTCCTCGACGGTCAGCGGGGTGAGCTGGCCCGGGGGCCGGCCGAGCCCGGCCGGTTGCGGTTCGTGGCGACGACCGACGGCGTGGGCACCCCACGTCCGCCGTCGAGGGTGGCAGACGCCGCGACCGTGACCGTTGCGGAGCATGAGGATCTGGCCGGGATGGACGGCACGGCGCCGGAGGAGGAGTTCCGGACGGGGCCTGATTCCCCTGCCTTGGTTTCGGATGTCGATTCGGAGGAGTTTCCGTCGAGGCCGGCGTCCTCGTTGGGTCTTCCGGACGTGATGGCCGCGCTCGGGCGGATTCTGTCTCGGGGGTCTGACGACGTTACCGAGGCGGCGGAGTGGTCGGTGGCGTCGGGTGACGGGTGGGTGGTGCTGCATCCCGATGGTGTGGGCGCTGGGGTTGATGTGGAGGGTCTCGCGCGGGAGCAGGCGGTGACGGATGCCGAGGCGTGGGCGGCGAGGACGGGGCGGGAACGGCCTGCGGGTGATGCGGTCTGGCGGGTGGTGTTGGCGTACGAGGACGGTGGGCATGAGGACGCGCTGGATCTCGTGCGGCGGTTGCTCCTTGGTGAGCTCAGATCGGACGTGAATGTGCCTGAGGCGGCGGTGATCGAGTTGTCGCCGTACAGTGCGTTGCCGGCTGACCCGTTGCCGTTTGCTCCCGCGGTGGAGTCACGGACGGCGGTGGAGTCACGGACGTTGGTCGCGATTGCGGAGTTCCGGGCGGCGATGGGCCAGTCGGGGGCGGTGGCGGCCCGTTGGCAGTATGTGGCGGATTCGGGGGCGGAGGCGGGGGTTGTTCCGCCGGGTCTGAAAGCTTTCGATTTCTCGGGCCGGGAGACGTTCCCGGGTGGGCCGTTGTGGTGGGAGTTCCAGGCGCATCCGAACCTTCCGGGGGCTGATCTTGCGTATCGGCGGCGTCGAGTGGACGCTCAATTGCCCGCCGAGCATGGGCCGTACCTGCTGCCGCTGAATATGGATTGGGGGCGGTTGGGGCAGCCGGCATTCTCGTACTTCCGGGATTGGGTGTTCCTTCCGACTGTGCCGTCGGAGCGTGGTTTGCGGGTGACGCAGGTGCGGCCGGCGGGGTTGCTTGCCGGAGAGACTGCGGCGGCGCGTGCGGGGGGAAGTCTGGCGGGGGCGCCGGATGTGGGACGGGGGTGGGTGCCGGATGGTGCGCGGGTGTTGGTGGTGGGTGTGCCGGACCCGCGTCCGATGCATCCCGGGGCGGTCCTGTCGTCGATCCCCGACGTCTTCCTGAATGGTGCGTTGCCACCGGCGGCGTCGGGGTTGCGGGAGCCGGTGTACGTGGTGGTGCACGGGTTCGGTGGGTGGACGTCGACGGTGGTGTTGGCGCATGTGGCTGAGGATGACCTGTGGCCGGTGCGGATGGGTGAGCTGGCCATCGGCGAGCCGGCGGTTGGCGGCCTTCGGGAGCCGCGGGATCAGGTCGAGGCCGAGGAGTGGGCTCGTGTGCGGGCGGAGTTGGTGGGGATCGCGGAGGCGGTGGAAGGGCCGGGTGGGGCGGCCCGGAGTTGGGTGGCCCGGCGTGAGGAGTTGGTGGCGGCGCTTCCCGATGTGACGGTGGCTGATCCGGCGGTGGGGGTGGAGGAGCATCGCCGGGTGGGTGAGCGGGTGGATGAGTTGGTGGCGTTGGGTGAGCGGTTGGTCGGGCACACGCGTGGGTGGGTGGACCTGGCGGGGCGGGTGCCGGATGTGCCCGAGCGGTGGCGGGCGGAGTTGTTCTCCGCGGTGAGCGCGTTCGGCCTGGCGCGGCGGTGGTTGGAGGAGCAGATCTCGTCGTTGCCGGTGGAGCCGGCGGTGCCGGGGCGGGCCGGGGATGGTGCCGCCACCTTCGGCGGGAGGCCGACCGAGCCCGGCGGCCAAGCGGTGGCGGTCGGGTCGGGTGAGCAGGCGGTGTCCGTTTCCGACGTCGGGGTCGCTGCTGCGCGTGCGGATCTGATCCGCCGGTGGGGGGCTCTCGCCGCCGGCCACGCGATACGTATGGGCGCCGCTGACCGAGTGTTGCAGCGGGTGCGCGAACTTCGTCAGGACGACAGCTCGCTGACGGGGCTGTCCGACCGGTACCTCGGGGCGATGCAGGATCTCAGCCGTGCGCGGATGCCGCGCACCGTGGACGCCTACGTCGATTCGTTGCCCGCGACCGAGTTCGGGGGGTTGAGGGACCGGCTCGGCCAGGTCGAGACAGCGGCCGCGGAGCTGGACCGGCACCTCGAACAGGCGCGAACCGCTGCCGGCACGTCCGTTGTGCCGGATGAGCGGGGTCCGCTGACCGGCCACGACGACGTGGTGTGGGCGGTGACGTCGTGGCAGGGGGAGTCGGGCCCACGGGTGGCCTCCGCCAGCGAGGACGGGTCGGTGCGGATCTGGGACGTGGCCAGCGGTCAGCCGCCCGTGAGGCTCGTGGGCCACGAGGGCGGTGTGGGGGCGGTGACGTCGTGGCAGGCGGGGGCGGAGCGGCTGGTGGCCTCCGGCGGCAATGACGGGACGGTGCGGATCTGGGACGCGGCCGACGGTGTGGAGCGGCAGAGGTTGGAGGGCCACGACGGCTCGGTGTCGGCGGTGGCGTCGTGGCAGGCGGGGCCGGACCGCCTCGTGGCCTTCGCCAGTATGGAGGGGCCGGTGCGGATCTGGGACGTGGCCAGCGGTGTGGAGCGGAGGCTGCTCGGCCACGAGGGCCCGGTGTTGGCAATGACGTCGTTGCAGCTGGCGTCGGGCCCGCTGCTGGTCTCTGCCGACGGCGGCGGGCTGGTGCTGGTCTGGGACGCGAACGATGGTGTGGAGACCGCAAGGTTCACCGGCCACGAGGGCTCGGTGTACGCGTTGACGTCGTGGCCGTCGGAGTCGGGGCCGCTGGTGGCCTCCGCCGGTAGCGACGGGACGGTGCAGATCTGGAACGCGGACAGCGGCGAGTGGCTGCGGACCTTGGGAACCACCGACGGCACGATGTGGGCGACGGTGACGTCGTGGCAGGCGGGGACGGGTCGGCTGGTGGCCGCGGCCAGCGCGGAGGGGACGGTACGGATCTGGAACGCGGACAGCGGCGAGTTGATCGAGACGGTGGTGGCCCCCGCCGGGTTGCTGGCGCTGACGTCGTGGCAGGTGGGGCCGGGCCGGTGGGGGATGGCCGGCGGCGACGTGAACTCGACGGTGCAGTTGTGGTCCGTGTCCGATGCTGGCACACCACAGGTGTCCGTTGTGCCGGATGAGCGGGGTCCGCTGACCGGCCACGACGACGTGGTGTGGGCGGTGACGTCGTGGCAGGGGGAGTCGGGCCCACGGGTGGCCTCCGCCAGCGAGGACGGGTCGGTGCGGATCTGGGACGTGGCCAGCGGTCAGCCGCCCGTGAGGCTCGTGGGCCACGAGGGCGGTGTGGGGGCGGTGACGTCGTGGCAGGCGGGGGCGGAGCGGCTGGTGGCCTCCGGCGGCAATGACGGGACGGTGCGGATCTGGGACGCGGCCGACGGTGTGGAGCGGCAGAGGTTGGAGGGCCACGACGGCTCGGTGTCGGCGGTGGCGTCGTGGCAGGCGGGGCCGGACCGCCTCGTGGCCTTCGCCAGTATGGACGGGTCGGTGCGGATCTGGGACGTGGCCAGCGGTGTGGAGCGGAGGCTGCTCGGCCACGAGGGCCCGGTGTTGGCAATGACGTCGTTGCAGCTGGCGTCGGGCCCGCTGCTGGTCTCTGCCGACGGCGGCGGGCTGGTGCTGGTCTGGGACGCGAACGATGGTGTGGAGACCGCAAGGTTCACCGGCCACGAGGGCTCGGTGTACGCGTTGACGTCGTGGCCGTCGGAGTCGGGGCCGCTGGTGGCCTCCGCCGGTAGCGACGGGACGGTGCAGATCTGGAACGCGGACAGCGGCGAGTGGCTGCGGACCTTGGGAACCACCGACGGCACGATGTGGGCGACGGTGACGTCGTGGCAGGCGGGGACGGGTCGGCTGGTGGCCGCGGCCAGCGCGGAGGGGACGGTACGGATCTGGAACGCGGACAGCGGCGAGTTGATCGAGACGGTGGTGGCCCCCGCCGGGTTGCTGGCGCTGACGTCGTGGCAGGTGGGGCCGGGCCGGTGGGGGATGGCCGGCGGCGACGCGAACTCGACGGTGCAGTTGTGGTCCGTGTCCGATGGTGCTGCCGGGCCGGCGGGGTTGTCCGACGTGCCGGCTGGGCCGGTTGCCGCGGAAAACGGCCCTGAATCGGTCGGGTCGGACTCCCCACCGGATGTGGCTGGTGTGTCGGGGCGCGGGGATGTGCTGCTACCGAGTCAGATCCCGCCGGCTGAGGTGCCGATCCGGTTCCCCTGGTTGGGCGATGTGAACCAGCGCCCTGGTGACGTTGAGGTTGACGTTGACGTTGACGTTGACGGTTACGAGACCAACTGCATCCTGACGGCGATCGGTACTGACATGTCGTTGGCGGACGGAGAGGGTTCGCAGGTGCCGCCCGAAGAGATGCTGCCGGTGGCGTGGTTGCAGGAGTACGCGGGTCGGCCGTTGGTGGAGGTGGCCGACTACCGCGCGGTGGTGGAGGTCATGGCCGCGGCGAAGCCCGGCGCCCGGGGTGTGCTGGTGACGACCGGTGAGGGCGACACGATTTCCCATGCCGTCAACGTGATGCACACCTATGACGAAAAGGTCGTGTTCCTCGACGGCCAGCGGGGTGAACTGGCCCGGGGGCCGGCCGAGCCCGGCCGGTTGCGGTTCGTGGCGACCACCGACGGCGTGGGCACCCCACGACCGCCCACGCTGGATGCCGTACCGGAGGAATGGCCCCCTCCGGCTGACCCCGGCAGTCCGGTCGACGCCGAGGATCTGGCTGGCGCGCCGTCTGGGTCGCAGCGGACGGCGGAGCCCGACTCGTCGCGGGAGGCTCTTGACCAGGCGTCGCGGACGCCGCTGCCGCAGGATGAGCCGGCCGTCCCGTATTCGCCTGCGCCGGTGACGCTGCCTGCGCCGTCTGCGCCTCGGTCGCCGGAGGTGGTGTTTTCTGAGCTTGTTGATTTGAAGTCGGAGTTGGCGGCTCTTGATTTTCAGCTCAGTCGTGGGGCGGAGGGGCTTGAGGCTGCTCGTGATGAGGTGCGGGCAGCGTATGAGGAAAACCTGCGTCTGTTGTTGGCTGATGCGGAGTGGGCGCCGCGGGTGCATCACTGGCGTGGGGGTGGGTTCGATGAGGCGGTGCGGGCGAGTGTGGATGGGCTTCGCCGCGAGTTGACGGAGGGGGTTGGCGGTTCGCTGGTTGGGTTGTTGGATGATTCTTGGCTGGCCACGGTGGTTCAGCTGGGGGTGGGCAGGGTCGCGTCGGGGGATGGGTCGAATCGTCTTGACGCGTTTTTGCCGTTGGTTCGTGAGTATGTGGATGGTGGGGTCGAGTCGGTTACCGCTGATCATGTGGCGGTGCTTGACGGTTATGTGGGGCGGTTGAACGCGGCGAAGCGGTCGGTGGATCGTGATGGGTTGTTGTGGGCGGCGGGTTTCCGCACTCTTGGCAGGGTGTTGGGGGAGGACGCCGGTCCGGGGGTGGGTTCTGCGGCGGGGGTGAAGACTCCTGACCAGTTTGTTGACGAGTATGTGTCGGGGTTGCGGGGTCCGGTGGGGGTGGGGGAGGCGCCGTCGTCGTATGTGCCGTGGGCGGAGCGGGTGTTGGAGGTGCGGTGGCTGGCGCGGCAGGCGGGGTTGACGGTTACGGGTTTGGATGATGCGCGGGTTCTGGACACGGTGGTGCAGTTGGCGCACCGGCAGTATCGGAAGGATTTCCGGGGTGCGCGGCCGTTGGGGCCGTTGGGTGTGCCGGCTTTGCGTCGTGTGGTCGAGGTGAAGTTGGGGGTTGGTGATTCGGCGCCGTTGTCGATGGATGTGTTGCGGTTGGTGGCGGACAAGTCGGGGGCGCGGCGGAAGTGGGAGCAGTCGCACGCGTTCCAGGCGTGGGCGCGTCGTCAGGTTCAGCGTTCGTTCGGTAGGTCGGAGTTCGCGGGTGGTGGTGCGCGTTGGCATTGGTTGGATGGTGGTTATCGCCAGGTGGTGACGCTGTTCCAGCGTAGGGCGGAGAAGTGGGAGGGGATGGCGGATTCGCCGGCGGAACGGCGGAGGGAGCAGTCGCGGGTCCGGGAGTTGTTGGACACCACCGGTTCTGGTCGGAAGGTTCCTGACGGGCAGATCGAGAAATTGGTGCGGGTGCGCCGTAAGTATTTCGCGGATTATCGGAACCGGTGGTTCACGGAGGATTCCGGGTTCGCTGATTACCGGTGGATGACGCAGCAGTTCCTGGATGACACCCGGACGGATGCGCGGAACATTGAGCGGTTGGCGGCGATGTTGGCGGCTCCGTCGCCGGAGGTGGTGGGGTGGCGGCCGTCTGCCGATGGTAGGGGGCCGACCAGTTTCCGTGATTTCCTGAACAGTCAGCGGCTGCCGTCGTGGGTGTCTCTGCGCCGGGATGGAAACGGGCGGCTGGGGCCGGAGGCGGAAACATATGTGCGGCCCTGGGTGGAGGGGCTGCGGGATGAGGTGGCCCTCGACGGCTATCTGCACGACGCGGTGACGGTGGCGCAGTTGTCGGGGGCCTGGTCGATGCGGTGACCGTCCGGAGGTGGTGGCGGGAATCGAGCGCGGGGGTCGGTGCGCCGGTCAAGACCGAGTCGGCGCCTGCGCCGGTCAAGACCGAGTCGGCGCCTGCGCCGGTGGTCGTGGAGGGCTCGCGGCCGGTGTCGTTGGCGGAGTCGGACGGGTACCAGTCTGCGACGCCGGACGGGCGGGGGCGGGAGTCTGAGGCGCCGGCTGTGGAGGCTGACGCGTCGGTCAGGGCTCGGGTGAGGGCTGAGGTGGAGGCGGGTTTCCGGGCGGCGGAGGCTGCGGCGGGTGCGGTCGCCAACGCGGTCGGGGGCGCGGCGGGTTCTGCCGCCCGGGCCGTCGGGGCCCGGCGGGTTCTGCCGCCCGGGGTGTCGGGGGTGCGGCGGGTTCGGCTGTCCGGGTGGTCGGTGGTGTGGCGGGTTCGGTGGCCCGGTTGGTCGGGGGCAGGGCGGCTGTCGCCGCTTACAAGGCGGCCCGGGACAGGGTGCACTACGAGCGCACGTTGATCGGGTTGGCGACGGCGGGTTGGAAGTCGCGGGCTGATCATCAGGGGGCGGTGTCGTATCGGCCGTCGTTGCCGGGTCACACGCCGCAGGAGATCGCCGAGCGTAGTCAGTTGATCACGTCGTTCCATAATGTGTTGGATATTTCGTCGTTCGTGCCGGATGTGGCGGGTTGGTTGAATCGGATCACGCCGGCGTCGAAGGGTTCGTTCAGTGCGGGGTGGTGGAGGCGAAGCTGAAGTCGTCGTTGGGGAAGGCGTTCGATGAGGGGATCGCGCTGGAGACGGCTGATGGTTCGTTTGGTGTCCGGTTGTGGCCGGTGCCGGTGGGTAAGCCGGTCAGCGGTGCGGGGAACTGGGTGAAGCGGGGTAAGGGCGGGAGCACTCTTGCGGCGGGTAAGGCGGAGTTGCGGTGGTTCGCTTACCGGGAGGCGGGTGGCTCTCGGTTTGACGGGAGTTTGTTCCTTGGTGAGGTGTTGGGGGGTTATCAGGCTGGCGTGGGGGTGAAGGGCGAGGTCGGCGGCCAGGTGTTGCACTCGCGTCAGTGGGGTTCCCGGTCGTTCGTGTCGAACAATCCGGCGCGGTACCAGTTCCTGCGGATGAAGGAGGACGGTGGCCGGGTCGAGGTGGATGTGGCGTGGGTGGCCCGGGTGCAGGACCGTGCGACCGGCAGGTGGCGGGACTTCACGTTCACCACCGCCGGGGGGGATGTCCGCCGTGACACGGTGCCGTATCTGGTGGCGCAGGCGTTGTTGCCGCATGACGAGACGCTGCGGAACAATGGCGGCCCGTCGGACCCGGCGGCCACCGGTCCGGATGCGCATCCGCATCTGGTGGACCCGGACTATCTGGTGCCCAAACAGATCAGCGACCGTTCCGAGTTTCCGCTGGAGAAGCTTGACTTCGCGGTCACCAGGTTGGATCTGGTCGCGCGGGTGATGACCGTGTTGCGTCAGCAGTTGTCGCCGGACGATTTCGCCTTCTGGGGGCCGGTCGTGGAGGGCAAGCTGAACAACACTGATCTGGCGATCAAGTTGGACAAGCTGCGGTACTCGGGCGACGACATTCAGCGGATGTTCCGCATCAACGAGGTGCGTGGCGGCCGGAGTCTGAACCTCACGTTGACTGATGCGCAGATCACCTCGGTGGTCAAGCGCAGCGAGGTCGACATGAGTAACGAGCTGCGGTTCGACGACATTCGGGGAAACATCGCGCGGAGTATGGCCGGCGCGGATCGGGGGCGGCGGGCCGGTGGCGGGTTCTTCGGCCAGATCAAGATTCCCCGTGGTCTTCGCTTCGGGTTCGGGGTACGTCATCGGTGGCATCGGGGCCAGGAGGCGGGCCGTAATCACCGGGCTCTGATCACGTCGTCGAAGCGGCTCGGTGGTCTGCTGCAGGCCGTCGGTTTCGATTTCGCCCCGAAGCTCAACGTGGAGGCGACCAGCAACGGTGAGGTGACGTCCAGGATCGACAACGTGGTGGTGGACGGCGGTTCCGCCGACGCGTTGCTGGCCGCCGTGGACGTGTACCACCTGCGCCGCGCCGATGGGCAGCGGTTGTTCGTTGCCAACCCGAAACTGGTCGAGCGTATGCAGGCCGAGGTGGCGAAGCCTGACGCGGGTAGCGAGAAGAAGCGGACCCTCAGCCAGCGGATGGTCGCGTTGCTGGACGCGATGGGCGCGCCCGCGCCGCGCGTCGCGGACGGGGTGGTGGAACCGGCGAAGGATCGCCGCCGCCAGCAGTGGTGGCGTCCCGGCGCGGGTCTGGGCATGGATCACGTCGAGAAGATCGACGGTAACCGGGCGATCTACAACCGGGTCGTTCCGCGCCTGGTGGATCTGGGTTACCTGCCGGCGGCCGCGCGGGGGGAGCAGGGGCAGACCCCGTTCCAGGCGTTGGCGCAGGTGGCGGGCCCTACCGGCGCGGGTATCAACAAACCGGACCAGGCCCACCGGAACTGGGTCCGGTTGGTCGACGAGTTGGCCGACGACAATTTGCTGTCGCGTCGTGTCGACCTGTTCGGCGCGGGTGGGAGCCGGCCCGGTGTGACGATCGAGTTGCCGCATCCGGATGCGCCCACAGACCCCAGCCGGACTCTGCTCGGCGGTCTGTCCGCCGAGGTGACCGGCAGCCGGTTCGTCGAGATGACGCCGTACGAGATCCAGGTCGCGGTGACCGACATGGACATCATCTACGCGCGTAACGTCACCGGTGGCCTGACGAACGTCGACGGCGTCGGCCGGGATCCCGGGGCTCCGAATCCGGTTCCTGCGGGCGCGACGGCGCGTAGGACCACGTACCCGTCGGCGAAGCAGGGCCGGAACCTGTCCAGCTACCTGACCGCCGACACCGACGGGCAGAAGCTGCCGGCGGCGCGGTACAGGGCTGACCTGCGGTTGCACCTGTTCGGGCTCATCGGCGACGGCGAGCCCATGCAGTGGGGCAGCGTCAAGGGCTCGGCGGACGTGCTGCAACCCGACGTCCTGGCCGACCCGCCGCCGGTCGACGGCACGCCGCTGCCACCGCTGCCGGAGACCGACGAGACCGCCCTGCTCGGTGCGCCCGTCTCCCTCCCCGAGGGCACGCCGTCGGTGGCGGATGAGACCGCGCTGGTGGCCGGTCCGCCGCAGGATGGCACGCCGTCGCCGCGGACGCCTTCCGCGCTGGCCACCGAGGGTATTCAGATCTATGCGATCGCTGACCCTACCGGTTTTGCGGAGTTGTCCGCTGGTCTGGTGGCGACGGGCCGGGTGGGGGCGGCCAATGTGTGGAAGGCGTTCACTCCGTCGTTGTTCACGTCGTTGGTGTTGCGGTCGTTGTTCGGCGCGGGCACGTTGCCGGTGGGTCCGGTGACGATCGGGTTGCAGACGAGGTTGCTGGGCAGGCCGCGGGTCGACAAGTTCTGGTTCCCGTACAACCAGCAGGTTCAGGAGGGCCAGGACGGCGCGGAACAGGGCAGGATGGCCCTGGTCTACAACGACGTCATCGTCAGGGGCGGGCTGGGTCTCGACAGTGAGGCGGCCAGGTGGCTTCCGGACCGTGACGGGTGGACCGTCGGCGTCACCGGCACCGGCCGGTTCACCGTCGGCTCCGGCCAGGAGCACTCCCGGGTGGACACGCTCGGTAACTATCGCGCCGGATACCAGGACAACAAGTTCGTGTGGGTCCGCTCCGAGGTGGAGTTCACGGTCCCGGTGCCGGGTGGGCCCCCGGTCGTCCACACCGGTGAGGTTTTCGTCAACGTGCGGGTCACCGACGTGCAGCGGCACCGGGCGAAGTTCGACGACCCGTACCGTCTTGTTCCCGCCGGTGAGCCCGCCGACTCGTCGGCGCCGTTGTGGGGCATGTCGCCGCTGCCTCCGGCCAGCCTGACCGACAACCACAGTTTCTCCACGATGTGGATCGGGCAGCACACCAGCGCGGACAGCGCCTCCGGTCACGGCCCGCTGATCGCCGACCTGACCGCGAAAGCGGCCCAGCTCGGCGGTGACGATCTGGCCAACAAGGTCGCATCGCTGCCCACCTGGACCGAAGCGAGTGTGGCGCAGCTGCGCGACGGCGGTAAGGGCTGGCTGATCGAAAGCGGTGGCCGCCGCTTCTACGTGCTGATCGAGGCCCGGCCGATCGGGAAGGCGGAAAACCCGCAGGACGGCCCCACCGGTTTGAAGGTCTACCGACGCGACAACGAGGCGAACCTGAAGGCCCGCCGGGAGATAGACGGGTTCGGCTACACCGCCGCGGTCGCCGCCGGCGGTCAAGGCGTCGTACCCGACGCGGTGGTCCTGCGCGGGGGAGCCTCCTCCGGGAAATACCAGCGCAACGACGTCATCGACGGCGTGGGCGGCAACGACCTCCGGATGGAAGGAGCCCGACTCAACAAGACCGCCCAGTTCGACCAGGACGTCGTCTTCGAATACATCATCGAGGAAATCAAGTCCGAGCGTGGCGGCACCTTCGGTGCGCTACGCGGCGTCGAGGCGGTCTCCGGCGAGGTCGTGGAGAACAAAGCGGTGGCCGTGCCGCTGGAAACACTACGGCTGCGTAACCAGCCACCCGTCGGCCTCAACATCCCGCTGACCACCCGCCCGCTGGACATGTGGGACCGCGTCGCCGGCGCCTACGGCGTCAAAGCGATCTTCGACGCGGTGGACTCGACCGGCCTGCTGACCAAACAGCACGCCTACCACGTCCACCCGTCCGCCACCCAACTCACCAACGACAAACTGGCCAAGAACATCGGCCCGATGATGACCGAGCACGGGAAACAGTTCACGTCCCTGGTCTCCGGAAACGCCGCCTACGACAACGTCGACATCACCGTCCGCGCGGAACTCAACCCGAGCCTGCAGGTCTCCACCGTCTCGAAGGCCGAGCTGGAGAAATACGACCACGAAACCGTCCTGATGCAGCAGGCGAACCAGGCGATCCAACGGAAAACCCACACCCTCACCGGCGGCGCGAGCATCCCCGCCGACCCCTCCGGTGCCACCCGCGGCAACATCGACGCCACCGGCGCCTACGCGCAAGTCGGGATCACCCGCACCGACGTCACCGCCTCCACCGAGGTCCGTAACTGGAACCGGGGAGACAACCAGGTCTACCTCATCTACATCCCCGTCACCTACGACATCACCGTCCGCAAGGGCGACAAAACCGTAACCGTCACCGCGTACGGCGCGACCGAAATCACCACCACCAAAGACAACGCCCTGAAATTCGGCATCCCCGAAACCGTCCTCACCGACGCCGACAACCACGCCACCCTCCTCCGCGAACTCACCGACCCCGCCCCCAAAGTCCGCGACCGCGCCGACGACCGCGCCCTGAAATGGATCACCCAGCACCTACCCGGCGAACCCACCACCGCCCCACCGCCCCCACGATTCCCCGCCACGACACCGACACCCCACAGACACGAGCCGGCCGCACCCGGCGACTCCTCGCCCCCACCCTGCCCCCCGGATGGACCACCACCGGACCACTGACCCAACGCCCACCCACCCTGCGACCCGGCACCCGACTGTGGATCGCCCGACCCCTCGGCGCCGCCGCCGCACGCATCGACACCGACGGCACCTACCGGCTCCTGGACCCACTCACCCCCGGCCCCACCGAACGCCCCCTCACCCCCGCACAGTTCCACGACGTCCTCGACCACGCCCACGCCATCACCCTGATCGAACCCGACGTACTCACCAGCTGGCTCCTGCACCACGACAACTGGACCGCCGCACAACAATTCACCCAGGACAACCTCACCGCCCTACAGGCCGACACCACCGCGGAACAACTCGCCACCCGGACCAGCTCCACCGACCCGACGGCCCCGCTGCACCGGGCCCTCCTCGACACCATCCGCACCGGCCAACACACCACCGCCTACCAATACCTCCAATCCCCCGACCCGGCAGCCCGCCACCACGTGATCACCCAAGCCGTCGCCGCCGTCAACCCCGACAACCCGGCCACCCCCGCCGGCCTACGCGCACTGGCCGACCTCATCACCGCCGACCCGGACCCCACACCAGACGCGGACCCGCACACCACCACCGACTCCACCGTCCTACGCGCCGTGGCCGCCGTCCTCGACCCGCCACCACCATGCTGGACACCTACCGGGCCATCGCCTCCACCCGGCACACCGACCACCGCCACAACTGGCAGCCCACCCTGCACACCCTCACCAACCGGCTACCCGACACCACAGCCGCCGACATCAGCACCCTCACCGACGACATCAACGCCCGCACCGACCGCCGCCACGTCAACGAACTGCTCGACAACCTCACCGCCGAACAAACCGAAAACCTCCACACCGCGATCACCGCCTCCACCGCCAACTCCGCCGCCGACCTCGCCCGCGCCTGGCAAAACGTCACCACCCCCGACGGACTCATCCCCGCACTACCCAAACCCGCCGGCTCCTGGGCCGGCACCGTCACCACCACAACCACCCCACCCCCGCCCGCGCCCCCGCCCGCACACGTCATCCACCACCCCACACCACCCGCCCCCGACACCCTCGACCAGTGGCTGACCATCACCGACCCGACCGAATCCCACCACTACCTCGACACCCACCAACACGACCTCCTCACCGACGACACCTACCGGCGACTCCACACCCGAGAAACCCCCAGCGCACCCCACCACGCCCTACTCACCCTCGCCCAATACGGCCACATCAACGACGCCTATCAATACCTCCACGCCGACACCCCCCACGCCGACACCCCCGCTACCAGCGCCCCCACCAACCGGCAACAACACCTCACCCGCCTGCTCACCCGCCCCGAACTCGCAGACCCCACCGCCGTCAAAGCCCTCGCCGACCTCGCCTACCACCACCCCGACCCCACACCCG
This sequence comes from Micromonospora olivasterospora, assembly GCF_007830265.1. Taxonomy (NCBI): domain Bacteria; kingdom Bacillati; phylum Actinomycetota; class Actinomycetes; order Micromonosporales; family Micromonosporaceae; genus Micromonospora; species Micromonospora olivasterospora. The sequence continues at coordinate 6,144,321 of NZ_VLKE01000001.1, read as the reverse complement.
GCGCCGACGCCGACGCCGACATCCTCCACCTCACCGCCGGCATCCTCGACGACCAACCTGTCAACATCGACCTCGCCGCGCTCACCGACGCCCACCACAACCTCACCCCCGACCAACGCAAACACTGGGCAGACACCCTCAACACCCTCGCCACCAACACCACCACCCCCGCCCACCAAACCGCCCTCCACACCCTCGCCAACCACCTCCGCCCCACGATCGAGATCGACGCGGAACTGTGGCGGCCGAAGCCTGGCGTGGACCCGCTCGATGGCGGTGGGCCGGGGCGGCTGTTCGGTGAGTTGATCGCGGTGCGGTACGAATTGGTTCCGGCTCCGGATTCGTGGACTATCCGCCGGCGGCTGTATGTCGAGGGCCAGCCGGACGCGGTCGAGCAGGTGCAGGAGGCCACTCAGGCGGGTGTCGACGCATTGAACGAAAACCCGCCGACGTTGCCGGAGGTCGGCAAGGAGCTGCGGTGGGAAGTGCGGTTCGTGGACGATCGCGATTCGGCCCATCAGGTGGTCACGGTCGGTGCTCCGGGTAGCGAAACGAACCAGCGCCATTGGGCGGCCGGTGAAACGCCTGCGGTGTATGTGCATGAGGTGGTGCACGGGGCCGGTGTTCCGGACAGGAAAGACGCGTCGCTGATGGGCCCGCATAAGCATGACGCTGTCCTGAGTCTGTCTGCGAAGGATCTGCAGGACATCGTGGATGTTCTCAAGCCTCACTACGCGGGTGTGGTGGGCAGTGATGGACCTGCGGTACGGCCGGAGGGCGCCGCCAGCGCAGCCCAGGGCCCGGCCTCCGCGCAAAAGGTTTGGGAAGCCGGTCACGCCGTGCCACCAGGATTCCCCGGTTACGAGTCGGACGACGCCGGTGGTTTCAATCGGTTTTCGACGGTGCCGCCGGAGGCTCTGGATTTCTCGACGCCCAGGCTGTCGCCAAAGCTGGAACCGGACGAGTCTGCTGGGTCGGCCGGGGTCGTGCCGGCAGGGCAGTCGCAGGACCCTGCTGATCTCGTGATGACCGACGTCCCCAGTCCACAGCAACCCATGCCTGATGCTGCGGGAACGGGTGGGATCGATGCGCCGGTGGGGGTGCCGGATGATCGTTCGCTGTTGTCGGCGTTTGTGGCTGAAAATCCATTGTGGGTGGGGAAGTTTTTGAGGCCGGATCTGGACGCGGATCTGGCGGGGTTCTTGTCGGATCCTGACGGGGTGCGGGCGGAGTTAGGGCGGGGTGGTGGGCCGCGGCTGGCGCGGGTGAGCACGTTCTTGCAGGATCGGGTTGGTCACTGGCTGGTCGAGAGTAGGGCGGGGTTGCCGGCGGAGGTGTTGCGGCAGCGGGTTGGCAGCGGGTCGGCCGCTTCGGCGCGGCGGTTCTTGCTGCCGTCGTTGGCTGACGCCACCCGTAGTCGGATTCGTGTGGTGGAGTCCACGGGGGAAGGGCTGCGCCTGGTGGAGGCGTATGGGCCGTCGGAGGGTCGGCGGGTCACCCTGCTGGACGACCCCGACAACCCGGGCCACTACATCCCCGCCGGCGTCGTCACTCGAGAAGACGTGGTTGGCTTCCGGCCCGTCAAGGGTGGTCCCAGTCTCCGTGCGTGGCTGGCGGACAGGAGACTCCTAGCCGGGATTGAACTGCTCGACGAGGGGCGGACGGTTGAGGTGATCAAACTGCCCCGCGAGGGGCCGGCTGAGGGGCCGTTGAGGGATTGGGTGAACGACTGGGTCAAATCGCTGAATGTCTTGCGCGGCCCCCACGGCCATCCCTACAGCCCCCTTTTGGTGGACCTCTGGTCCGGTGGCCTCATCAGCGAAGGGTCAGTGACGCTTTCTTGGGTGGACGAGCCGCAGGTGGACGGAGGCGGGGAACAGCAGGGTCCTGACCCAACGGCGCGGGAACGGTGGCTAGAGGAGCGGGAACAGTGGCTGGAGAGAATGGTCGCCTTCCAGCCCGGCGACAATGGCCCAAGCAACCTGAAGGAGTTCCTGGAAAGCCAGCAGGAGCGTCCGGAGTGGATAAGCCTAGAAAGACGCGGTCGACTACTAAACGAGCACACGAGGCACTTGCTGAGAGATTGGGCCCGAACGAAGAAGGCCCTTACCCAAGCCGACGTAGCCACGCTGTCCGGCGACCTCATCAGCCAGGCGGGGGTCTACAGGGCGTGGAAGGAGGACGCGGGCGGGTCACAGCCGTATTCTGGCCCGCTACCCGAGGGGTTCGGGGCGCCGAGCGGGTCACATCCGCGTCCTCGCCAACTGAACGACGAAGAGAATCGCCGGCTGAACGACGAAGAGATCAGAGTGCTGTCCTACGTGGCGTTGGGAGAGACGAATTCCGAAATAGTGGCCCGGCTTGGGCTAACCCTGGCAAGCGTAAAGTGGCGCGTCGCCGAGGTGAACCGTAAGCTGCGCGTGGAGAAGCAGCTGGGTGCTGTGCAGAAGCGGCTGAGTGCTGTGGCCGAGGCCCGCCGGCTCGGATGGCTGCCTGCCGACAATGCTGCGCAGGGCTCGGCCAGTGTGGCGGCTTCGGGAGGGGCGGCTGTCGGTGGCGGCACTGGGTTGGTTTCTGTCGTGGGGCCGGACCAGTCGCACCAGGCTTCACCGTTCTCGGGGGAAGCGATCGAGGCTGTCGCAGATCGGTGGCAGCCGATGCCTGGTCGGCCAGAGGTGGACTCTGGTGGCCGGGCGGGGTCGGAGTTGTCGGAGGGGGAGGAGGCCCCGCCTTCGCAGGACATCGAGATGACCGGCAACTTCAGTCCACATTCTTCGCCGGGCGCCATGTCGGAAAGGCGTCTGGTGGCTCCGGTGGCGGACATGGGTGGGGTCGACGCGCCGGATCCGGCCAGTGTGGCGGCTCTTGAGCACGGTGCCGGGCAGTCGGCCGGCGGTGAGGGCGGGGGTGGGCAGTCGCCGGACACTTCTGATGTCGAGATGACCGACGTCAGTCCACAGCAAGCCTTGCCTGGCGCTACGGAAACGGGTGCGATCAATGAGCCAGACCCGTTCCTTGGGGCAGCTTTCGGAAGCGATGGCCTGCCTGTTCAGGACTATTCGGCTTTGGATGGGCCTGAGCGGAGCCTTGGCGGTCGAGCGTGGTCGCCAACGGCGGACGAGTTGGCGACCGTGGCCCTGCGCGACATCGAGATGACCGGCCGGTTCCCGACGGCCCCGGTGGCGATGTCCACCGACTTCGGCCAGTCGAGCATCGACGATCAGGTCGGCGAAAACCTCGGCGCCTCGCACGAGCCACCCACCACCCCCACCACACTCCACCCCGACCAACCCCAACCCCAACCCACTGCGGGTAGCCAGTTGGCGCGCGCCCGGGCGGCGGCCCAGGAGCTGTTCGACCGGCACATCGCCACCGCAAGGCAGAAGGCAGCTCTGGGGGGGTTGTGGAACGCCCTGATCGGCCATATGGACGAAAACGGGAATATTGCCGTCGGGTCGTCAACCCTCGCTAGGGAGACATCCACAAAGCAGCCGACGGTGAGTAGCCGGATCAAGGTATTGCTCGGCAGTGGTCTGCTGCAGCGGGCCGATGAAGGTCACAGTGGCGGGGTGGCGCGGTACCGGGTGGGCGATCCGGATCAGCCATCGTTGCCGAACCTTCCTGAGGGCCGCCAGTGGGTGCGCGACAAGGACGAGGCCCGGGAGCTGTTCGACCAGCACGCCGGCCACATCGCCACCGGAAGCCAGGTACCTCTGAAGAGGTTGTGGAACGCCCTGATCGCTGTCATGGAAGACGGGATCATCACCGCCAGTGAGGCAGACCTCGCCAAGAAGGCATCCACAGAGCAGCAGAGGGTAAATGACCTGATCAGGGTATTGCTCGACAGGGGTCTGCTGCAGCTGGACCGGCAAGGTCAGGGTGGCAGGGCGGCGCGGTACCGGGTGACCACTCCGGGTCGGCCACCGCTGCCGGCCCTTCCTGCGGGCCGCCGGCGGGTGCACGGCCGGAATGAGGCCCGGCCGCTGTACGACCAGCACGTCGCCCCCACAATGCGGCAGCCGAAGCCGCTGCGGGCGTTCTGGAACGAGCTGATCAACGTTATGGACGACAACGGGATCATCATCGCCAGCGGCCTCGTCGGGCGAGGCATATCGAAGTCGACGGTAAGTCGGCACATCCAGAAATTGCTCGGCAGCGGTCTGCTGTATCTGGTCCAGGAAAGTCGCGGTACCGCGGCGGCGGTGTACAGGGTGAGCGATCCGGGTCGTGAAGTTGAGATTGATGCGGAGCTGTGGCGGCCGAAGCCTGGAGTGAATCCGTTCGCGTTAGAGGATGTCCCGTTCGACGGCTCGGGAGTCCGGGGCGGCAAGGGTGGGCCGGGGCGGCTGTTTGGTGAGTTGGTCGCGGTGCGGTTTGCGCTGGCTGATGGGGATGAGTGGCTCATCCAGCGGCGGTTGTATGTGAAGGGTCCAAAGGACGCGGTTGAGCAGGTGATGCGGGACACTCTGGCGGGTGTCGACGAGTTGAACAAGAGCCAGTTGAAGTTGCCGGAGGTCGACAAGCCGCTGCGGTGGGAAGTGCGGTTCGTGGACGATCCCGACCTGGCCCATCAGGAGGTCACGGTCGTTGCCGCGGGTAGCGAGACGGATCAGTGGCGTTGGGCGGCCGGTGCGAAGCCTGCGGTGTATGTGCATGAGGTGGTGCACGGCGCCGGTGTTCCCGACAGGGAAGACGCGTCGCTGATGGGCCCGCATAAGCATGACGCTGTCCTCAGTCTGTCCGAGAAGGACCTGCAGGACATCGTGAATGTACTCAAGCCCCACTACGCAGGTGTGGTAGGCAGCAATGGACCTGCGGTACGGCCGCAGGGCGCAGCCAGCGCGGCCCAGGGCCCAGCCTCCGCGCAAGAGGTTTGGAAAGCCGGTCACGCCGTGCCACCAGGATTCCCCGGTTACGAGTCGGGGGATGACGGTGGGTGGGATCCATCGACGGTGCCGCGGGACGAGCTGGATCTCTCGACGCCCAAGATGCCGCCGAAGGACCTGGAACCGGGTCCACAGCAACCCGCGCCCGACGCCGCAGGCCCGGATGCAATCCACGCGCCGGATCCGGCCCACGCGGCGGAGGAGCCCACGGCACAAGGGCTGCTCCCGGTGGAGGCGTACGTCACCCGAGAAGCCGTGGTTGGCTTCCGGCCCGGCGCGGACGGTGAGAACCTCCGTGCGTGGTTGGCGGACAGGCTCCCAGCCAGGCTTCTGCCCGACGTGGGGCAGAGGGCTAAGGGGACGTTGAGGGAGTGGGTGGACGACTGGGCCAAATCGCTGAATGGTCAGCCCGACCCCGACGGCTTTTTCTACAGCTTGCGGTCGGTGGTCTCTTGGTCCGGTGGCCTCATCAGCCACAGTGCGGTCGCGAGGTTGTGGCGGAAGAAGGACGCGGGGTCGCAGTCGGGTCCGGTCAGGCTGACCAAGGAGCAGAAAAAGCTGCTGAAGGAGATGGTCGCCTTCGAGCCCAGCCACGGCGGCCCCCGCAACCTCCTCGAGTTCCTGGAGACGAAGGCAAAGCTTCCAGAAGGGATATCTCTGAAAAGGAAACACAACGTACTGAACGACACGACGGCGTACTTGATGCAAGAGTGGGCCCGAAGGGTGGAGAGGCGGCGCACCACCGCCGGCGGCGATCGCATTTCGATGAAGACGTTGGCTGCCGGCCTCATCAGCAAGAACGCGATCCGCGAAGCGCGGAGAACGGGCAGGGCGGCTGTGGTGGGGGGTGTGGGCGGGGGCGGGCAGTCGCAGGACACTGCTGATCTCGAGATGACCGGCGTCCCCGGTCCACAGCAACCCTTGCCTGGCGCTGCGGGAACGGGTGCGATCGATGCGCCGGGTCCGTTCGGTGGGCAATGGGACCTTGGCGGTCGGGCGTGGTCGCCGGCGTCGGAGGAGTTGGAGGGCCTTGCCCCGGGCGACATCGAGATGACCGACATCCCCAGTCCACAGGAGGGCCCGCGGGTCACCCTGCTGGACGATCCCGACAATCCCGGCCACTACCTTCCCGCCACGATCATTCGGCAGGATGTGGTTGGCTTCCGGCCGGTGGAGGGCGGTCGCAACCTCCGTGAGATGTTGGCGATCAGGCAACTCCCAGACGGGATTGAACTGCCCGACGAGGGGCAGACGGCTGAGGAAACGCTGAGGGAGTGGGTGAACGACTGGGCCAAATCGCTGAATGGTCAGCCCGGCCCCGACGATCGCCCCTACGACCCCGATTCAGTGGAGTTTTGGTCCGGTGGCCTCATCCCCCAAACTTCGGTCTGGAATTTGTGGCAGAAGATGCCGGACGTGGGTGGGTCGCCGATCCAGTTGATCCAGGAGCAGAGCACCTCCCGCGACGGCATCGAGATGACCGACTATCCCGGTCCACAGCAACCCTCGCCTGGCGCTACCGCCTGGGATGGGATCGATGCGTTCGATCCGGCCGGTGTGTCGGCTTCGGGGGGGTCGGCTGTCGGTGGTGGCGCTGGGTTGGTTTCTGTCGTGGGACCGGACCAGTCGCACCAGGTTCCACCGTTTTCGGTGGAGGCGATCGAGGTTGATGCAGATCGGTGGCAGCCGCTGCCTGGCGGGCAGCGTGTCGACGCGGCGGAGGTCGATGCGCCGGGCCGGGCTGGTGCGATGGCTTTCGGGGACGACGGTCCGCCTCCCCTGAACTACGTGGCTTTTGGCGAGGGTGGGGCCGATCGTGGTCGGCTAGAAGTGGACCCTGGTGGCCGGGTGTTGTCGGCATTGTCGGAGGGGCGGGACACCCCGTCTCCGCAGGACGCCGAGATGACCGGCTACTCCAGTCCACAGCATTCTTCGCCGGACGCCACGGGCATGGGTGGGATCGACGCGTCGGGTCCGGCCGGTGTGGCGGCTTCCGGGGGTGGTGACGTTCCTCCCCTGGGCTATCGGGCTGCTGGTGAGGATGGCCGGGCGTGGTCGGCGTTGTCGGCGTTGGTGGCTGAGGATCCGGCGGGTGTGGGGAAGTTGTTGGGTTCGGTTCTGGACGCGGATCTGGTGGAGTTCTTGTCGGTTCCTGATGGGGTGCGGGCGGAGTTGGGGCGGGGTGGTGGGCCGGACGGGGCGCGGCTGGCGCGGGTGAGCACGTTCTTGCAGGTCCGGGTGGGTCGCTGGTTGGCCGAGAATAGGGCGGGGTTGCCGGCGGAGGTGTTGCGGCAGCGGGTTTTCCTGCCGTATTTGGGGCAGCGGGCGCAGGAGCTTCAGGAGCAGGATCCCGCGCAGGTGCTGCGGTTGTTGCAGGCGGGTGTCGGTGACCGGGTCGTTGACGCGCGTTTCCTGGATCCGGTGGAGATCGAGAATCGGTATACCGCGGCGCGTGCCGAGCTGGGGCTGATGCTGGCCCCGTGGACGGATGTGCCGCAGGAGCGGTTGGATTTCCTCAACGCCCATGACCGTGGTTTCTTGATGGGGGAGCGGTTCTTGCTGCCGTTGTTGGCTCACGCCGCCGGTGTTCGGATCACTGTCCTGGAGTCTGCGGGGGAAGGGCCGCGCCTGGTGGAGGCGTATGGGCCGTCGGAGGGTCGGCGGGTCACCCTGCTGAACGACCCCGACAATCCCGGCCACTACATTCCCGCCACGATCATTCGGCAGGATGTGGTTGGCTTCCGGCCGGTGGAGGGCGGTCGCAACCTCCGTGAGATGTTGGCGATCAGGCAACTCCCAGACGGGATTGAACTGCCCGACGAGGGGCAGACGGCTGGGGGGACGCTGAGGGAGTGGGTGAACGACTGGGCCAGGTCACTGAATGGTCAGCTTGACCCCGACGGCCACCACCCATACGTCACATCTTCGGTGGCTCGTTGGTCCGGTGGCCTCATCCCCCAATCTTCCGTCCAGGATTTGTGGCAGAAGATGCCGCAGGTGGACTTGGGCGGGTCGCAGCCGGGTCCTGTCCAGTTGACTGCGGAGCAGGATCTGCTGCGGAAGATGGTCGCCTTCAATCCCGGTGACAATGGCGCCAGCAACCTGAAGGAGTTCCTGGCGACGATCGAGATTCCAGAGGGGATATCTCTGGAAAGGAGATATGGGGCACTAACCGGGCGGATGGGGTACTTGGTGGAAGAGTGGGCCCGAATGATGAAGGACAAGCTCGTCGCCAGCGGCCGCCCCGGTATTTATTCGATGGACCTGCTGTACAACGACATCGCCACGCTGTCCGGCGGCCTCATCAGCAAGAAGAGGGTGCGCCTAGTGTTGAGTGCGAACGCGGGCGGGTCACAATCGCGTTCTGGCCAGCTACCCGAGGCGTCCGGGGCGCCGGGCGTGGGCCAGGCGCAGTTGCCTTTCGGCCAGGATGCCAGCGCGAGCGGGGCGGCTGTGGTGGGGGGTGTGAGTCAGGGGCCCGGGGCCGGACAGTCGACCGGCGGTATGGGCGAGGGCTGGCGGTCGCAGCACACTGCTGCTTTCGAGATGACCGACAACCCCAGTCCACAGCCCTCTTCGCCGGATGTCATGACCATGGGTGGGATCGACGCGTCGGATGCGGCCAGTGCGGCTTCCGGGGATGGTGACCTCCCTCTACTGGGCTACCGGGCTTCTGGTGAGGATGGCCGGGCGTGGTCGGCGTTGTCGGACGGGTGGGATACCCCGTCTCCGCGGAACATCGAGATGACCGACTACTCCAGTCCACAGCATGCTTCGCCGGACGCCACGGGCATGGATGGGATCGACGCGCCGGATCCGGGCCATGCGGCGGCTTCCGAGGGATCAGCTGTCGGTGCTGGTGCTGGGGCTCCTGCCGTGGGACCGGACCAGTCGGCGAAGCCGGTAATCCTGACGCCGGAAGAGATCCGAGTGCTGGACCACATGGCGACGGGCCTGACTTATGCCGAAATCGGGAAGCTGATGGGCGGCCGAAGCGGGCGTGCGGTAAGCAAAATGGGGCGCCGGCTAAACCATGAGCTGGGCGTAGGCACTCGGTGGGAGGCCGTGGCCGAGGCTCGCCGGCGCGGACTGCTGCCCGACAGTACCGTGCGGGACGTGGCCAGTGCGGCGACTTCCGGGGGGCCAACTGTCGGTGCTGGTGCTGGGTCGGCTTCTGCCGTGGGACCGGGCCAGTCGGCATCGGGGCCGCACCTGACGCCGAGGCAGAAGGAGGTCCTGCACCACGTGGAGTGGGGCAGGGAAACCTCCGACATCGCGGAGCAGCTCGGGTTGAGCAAGGAGACGGTAAGGGACCACCTGAACTGGGCGATGCGTGCGCTGGGCATGCGTGGGCTGGGCAAGAAGCGTTGGCGGGACGTCGCCGCCGAGGCCCGCCGGCTCAATCTGCTGCCCGGCGATGCCCCGGTGGCGGCTTCCCGGGATTCAGCACCGGGCCAGTCGGCATCTGACGTGAAGCTGTCGTCGACTCAGCTCAGCGCGCTTTATCGCGTGGCGGCGGGCCGGACAACGGACGTGAGGGTCATCGGGCCGGAGATCGGGCGAGCGCCGATTACGGTGGGGGACCAGCTGCGGCTGGCGGCAAAGGAGCTCGGCGTCGACAGTTGGGAGGCGGCCGCGGAGAAGGCCCGCGAGCTCGGACTACTGCATCTGCCGCCGGTTGAGATTGATGCGGAGCTGTGGCGGCCGAAGCGTGGTGCGCATCCGTTCGATGATGACAGGCGTGGGCCGGGGCGGCTGTTTGGTGAGTTGGTCGCGGTGCGGTACGAGTTGGTTCCGGGTCTGGATCGGTGGACTATTCGGCGGCGGCTGTATGTGGAGGGCCAGCCGGACGCGGTGAAGCAGGTGCAGGAGGCCACTCAGGCGGGTGTTGCCGAGCTGAACAAGAGCGAGCCGACGTTGCCGGAGGTCGACAAGCGGCTCTGGTGGGAAGTGGAGTTCGTGAACAATTCCAAGCTGGCCCATCAGGAGGTCACGGTCGTTGGGGCGGGTGAAGAGACGGATCAGTGGCGTTGGGCGGCCGGTGCGAAGCCTGCGGTGTATGTGCATGAGGTGGTGCACGGGGCCGGTGTTCCGGACAGGAAAGACGCATCGCTGATGGGCCCGCATAAGCATGACGCTGTCCTGAGTCTGTCTGCCGAGGATCTGCAGGACATCGTGAATGTTCTCAAGCCTCACTACGCGGGTGTGGTGGGCAGTTTTGGTCCTTTGAAGCGGCCGCGGGGCGCGGCCAGCGCGGCGCAGGGCCCGGCCTCCGCGCAAAAGGTTTGGGAAGATCGTCACGCCGTGCCACCAGGATTCCCCGGTTACGAGTCGGACGATGCCGGTGTGGGGGATCCATCGACGGTGCCGGGGGAGGCTCTGAATTTCGCGACGCCCAGGTTGTCGCCGAAGGACCTGGAACCGGGTCCACAGCAACCCGCGCCCGACGCCGCAGGCCCGGATGCGATCCACGCGCCGGATCCGGCCCGTGCGGCGGAGGAGCCCACGGCACAAGGGCTGCTTCCGGTGGAGGCGTACGTCACTCGAGAAGCCGTGGTTGGCTTCCGGCCCGGCGCGGACGGTGAGAACCTCCGTGCGTGGTTGGCGGACAGGCTCCCAGACGGGGTTCTGCCCGACGAGTGGCAGGGGGCTGAGGAAACGCTGGGGGAGTGGGTGAACGACTGGGCCAGATCGCTGAATGGTCAGCGCGGCCCCGACGATCGCCCCTACGACCCCGATTCAGTGGAGTTTTGGTCCGGTGGCCTCATCCCCCAAACTTCGGTCTGGAATTTGTGGCAGAAGATGCCGGACGTGGGTGGGTCGCCGATCCAGTTGATCCAGGGGCAGAGCACCTCCCGCGACGACATCGAGATGACCGACTATCCCAGTCCACAGCAACCCTCGCCTGGCGCTACGGGCTGGGAGGAGACCGATGCGTTCGATCCGGCCAGTGTGTCGGCTTCGGGGGGGTCGGCTGTCGGTGGTGGCGCTGGGTTGGTTTCTGTCGTGGGACCGGACCAGTCGCAGCAGGCTTCACCGTTTTCGGTGGAGGCGATGGAGGTTGATGCAGATCGGTGGCAGTCGCTGCGCAGCGGGCAGGGTGTCGACGCGGCGGAGGTCGATGCGTCGGGTCCGGCCAGTGTGGCGGCTTCCGGGGGTGGTGACCTTTCTCTCCTGGGCTATCGGGCTCCTGGTGAGGATGGCCGGGCGTGGTCGGCGTTGTCGGCGTTGGTGGCTGCGGATCCGTCGGGTGTGGGGGGTTGTTGGGTTCGGTTCTGGACGCGGATCTGGTGGGGTTCTTGTCGGTTCCTGATGGGGTGCGGGCGGAGTTGGGGCGGGGTGGTGGGCCGGACGGGGGGCGGCTGGCGCGGGTGAGCACGTTCTTGCAGGGGTGGGTTGGTTACTGGTTGGACGCGAATAGGGCGGGGTTGCCGGCGGAGGTGTTGCGGCAGCGGGTTTTCCTGCCGTATTTGGGGGAGCAGGCGCGGGAGATTCAGGAGCGGGATCCCGCGGGGTTGTTGCGGTTGTTGCGGGAGGGTGTCGGCGCCCGGGTCGTTGACGCGCGTTTTCTGGATCCGGTGGAGATCGGGGATCGGTATTCGGTGGCGCGTGCCGAGTTGGAGGACGCGGGGTGGGCGCTACCCCCGTGGACGGATGTGTCGCAGGAGCGGTTGGATTTCCTCAACGCCCATGACCGTGGTTTCTTGGTGGAGGAGTTGTCGCCGCTGTCGGCTCAGGCGCATCTGGTGGGCCTGTGGACCTCTTCCGATGGGCCGTTGCTGGATGAGGAGTTCGATGCGGTTTCTTCCGCTGTCGTCGGTTGGGGCAGCGGCTTGGCCGCCTCGGCGGGGCGGTTCTTGCTGCCGTTGTTGGCTCACGCCACCCTCAGTCGGATTCGTGTGGTGGAGTCCACGGGGGAAGGGCTGCGCCTGGTGGAGGCGTATGGGCCGTCGGAGGGTCGGCGGGTCACCCTGCTGGACGACCCCGACAATCCCGGCTACTTCATTCCGGCCACCATTACTCGGCAGGACGTGGTTGGCTTCCGGCCCGTCAAGGACGGTCCCAATCTCCGTGCGTGGTTGGCGGACAGGCAACTCCCAGACGGGATGCGTCTGCCCAACGAGGGGAAGCCGGCTAAGGAGACGCTGAGGGAGTGGGTGAACGACTGGGTCAAGTCGCTGAATGGTCAGCCCGACCCCGACTACTACCCCTACGGCCCATCTTCGGTGGCGCGTTGGTCCGGTGGCCTCATCCCCCAAACTTCGGTTTCGTATTTGTGGCAGAAGATGCCGCAGGTGGACGTGGGCGGGTCGCAGCAGGGTCCTGACCCAACGGCGCGGGAACGGTGGCTGGAGGAGCGGGAACAGTGGCTGGAGAAGATGGTCGCCTTCAAGCCCGGCGACAATCGCGCCAATAACCTGAAGGAGTTCCTGGAGACGCAGCAGCAGCTTCCAGAGTGGATAAGCCTAGAAAAACGCGGTCGACACCTAAACGAGCACACGGGGCACTTGGTGAAAGATTGGGCCCGGAGGAAGATGAGCCAGCTCGTCGCCGACGACCGCGGTATCAATTCGCTGTACGTCGACGTAGCCACGCTGTCCGGCGGCCTCATCAGCAGGACGGCGGTCCAGAGGGCGTGGAGGGAGTACGCGGGCGGGTCACACCCGCGTTCTGGCCAGCTACCCGACAATGCTGCGCAGGGCTCGGCCAGTGGGGTGGCTTCGGGGGGGTCGGCTGTCGGTGGTGGCGCTGGGTTGGTTTCTGTCGTGGGACCGGACCAGTCGCACCAGGCTCCACCGTTTTCGGTGGAGGCGATGGAGGTTGATGCAGATCGGTGGCAGCCGCTGCGCAGCGGGCAGGGTGTCGACGCGGCGGAGGTCGATGCGCCGGGCCGGGCTGGTGCGATGGTTTTCGGGGACGACGGTCCGCCTCCCCTGGACTACGTGGCTTTTGGTGAGGATGCGGCCGATCGTGGTCGGCTAGAGGTGGACCTTGGTGGCCGGGTGTTGTCGGAGTTGTCGGAGGAGCGGGAGACCCCGTCTCCGCAGGACGCCGAGATGACCGGCTACTCCAGTCCGCAGCGTTCTTCGCCGGACGTCACGGGCACGGGTGGGATCGACGCGTCGGGTCCGGCCGGTGTGGCGGCTTCCGGGGATGGTGGCGTCTCTCTCCTGGGCTATCGGGCTCCTGGTGAGGATGGCCGGGCGTGGTCGGCGTTGTCGGCGTTGGTGGCTGAGGATCCGTCGGGTGTGGGGGGTTGTTGGGTTCGGTTCTGGACGCGGATCTGGTGAGGTTCTTGTCGGTTCCTGACGGGGTGCGGGCGGAGTTGGGGCGGGGTGGTGGGCCGGACGGGGGGCGGCTGGCGCGGGTGAGCACGTTCTTGCAGGGGTGGGTTGGTCACTGGTTGGACGCGAATAGGGCGGGGTTGCCGGCGGAGGTGTTGCGGCAGCGGGTTTTCCTGCCGTATTTGGGGGAGCAGGCGCGGGAGCTTCAGGAGCGGGACCCCGCGCAGGTGGTGGGGTTGTTGCGGGAGGGTGTCGGCGCCCGGGTCGTTGACGCGGGTTTCCTGGATCCGGTGGAGATCGGGGATCGGTATTCCGTGGCGCGTGCCGAGTTGGAGGACGCGGGGTGGGCGCTACCCCCGTGGACGGATGTGTCGCAGGAGCGGTTGGATTTCCTCAACGCCCATGACCGTGGTTTCTTGGTGGAGGAGTTGTCGCCGCTGTCGGCTCAGGCGCATCTGGTGGGCCTGTGGACCTCTTCCGATGGGCCGTTGCTGGATGAGGAGTTCGATGCGGTTTCTTCCGCTGTCGTCGGTTGGGGCAGCGGCTTGGCCGCCTCGGCGGGGCGGTTCTTGCTGCCGTTGTTGGCTCACGCCACCCTCAGTCGGATTCGTGTGGTGGAGTCCACGGGGGAAGGGCTGCGCCTGGTGGAGGCGTATGGGCCGTCGCAGGGCCGGCGGGTCATCCTGCTGGACGACCCCGACAACCCGGGCCACTACATCCCCGCCGGCGTCGTCACTCGAGAGGACGTGGTTGGCTTCCGGCCCGTCAAGGACGGTCCCAGTCTCCGTACGTGGCTGGTGGGCAGGAAACTCGTAGCCGGGATTGAACTGCTCGACGAGGGGCGGACGGTTGAGGTGATCAAACTGCCCCGCGAGGGGACGGCTGACGGGCCGTTGAGGGAGTGGGTGAACGACTGGGTCCGGTCGCTGAAGGGTCAGCGTGGCCCCGACCGCCATCCCTACAGCACTCTTTCGGTGCATCTCTGGTCCGGTGGCCTCATCAGCACAGCGGCAGTCGGGAGGTATTGGCTGGAGATGCCGCAGGTGCACGGGGGCGGGCACAGCAGGGTCCTGGCCCACTGCCCCAGGAGCGGGAAGAGTGGCTGGAGAAGATGGTCGCCTTCCAGCCCGGTGAGAACGGCCCAAGCAACCTGAAGGAGTTCCTGGAGACGCAGCAGCAGCTTCCAGAGTGGATAAGCCTAGAAAGGCGAGGTGGAAAACTAAACGACCACACGTGGACCTTGGTGAAAGATTGGGCCCGGAGGAAGCTGAGCCAGGTCGCCGACGACCGCCGCGGTATTGTTCCGCGGTCCGCCGAGATAGCCGCGCTGTCCGGCGGCCTCATCGGCTGGCGGACGGCCTACAGTGTGTGGAGGGAGGACGCGGGCGGGTCACAGCCGCGTGCTGGCCAGCTACCCGAGGGGTAATCCAACGCACTAATTGGACCGATGTCGTACTTGGTGCCAGAGTGGGCCCGAAGGATGAAGGTCAAGCTCGGCTTCCGTCCGGTGATGATCGCCAGGCTTTCCGGCGGCCACATCAGCCACCTGGGGGTCGAAGACGCGTGGAAGGCGGACCCGGGCGGGTCGCAGCCGCGTGCTGGCCAGCTACCCGAGGGGCTCGGGGCACCGGACGGGGTCCAGCCGCAGTTGACCTTTAGGCCGGGTGCCAGCACGAGCGGGGCGGCTGTGGTGGGGCGCGTGAGCCAGAGGCCGGGTGCCGGACGTGACCCAGTTCCCAGCCGGCGCCATCACTCGAGAAGACGTGGTTGGCTTCCGGCCCGTCGCGGGCGGTCCCAACCTTCGTGCGTGGTTGGCGGGCAGGCCCCAAACGGGGTTCTGCCCTTCGTGTGGGAGACGGCTTTGGGGGAGTTGAGAGGCTGGGTGAACGACTGGGCCCGGTCGCTGCAGGGACAGTCCGGCCCCCACGGCCACCCCTACAGCCAGGCGTCGGTGGCGTTTGGTCCGGCAACCTCACCAGCCGCGCTGAGGTCGGGAGGTTGTGGCAGAAGACGCCGCAGGTGGGCGCGGGTGGGTCGAAGTCGGGTTCTGTCCAGCTGACCCGGGAGCAGGAACAGTTGCTGGATCAGATGGTCGCCTTTAAGCCCGGTTGACGATGGCGCCAGCAACCTGAAGAAGTTCCTGGAGACGATCGAGATTCCAGAGGAGATATCTCTGGAAACGAAAGCCAACGCACTAAGCGATCCGATGTCGTACCTGATGAAAGAGTGGGCCCGAACGAAGAAGGACCTTAAGCAAGCCGACGTAGCCACGCTGTCCGGCGGTCTCATCAGCCAGCCGGGGGTCTCCAATGCGTGGAGGGAGGACGCGAGCGGGTCACAGTCGCGTTCTGGCCAGCTACCCGGGGCGTCGCCGGAGGGGCGGGAGACTCGTCCCCGGGGCGACATCGAGTTGAACGACAACCTCAGTCCACAGCAACCCTGGCCCGGCGCTCCGGGCCCGGGTGGGATCGACGCGCCGGACCCGGCCAGTGCGGCGGCTTCCGATGGGTCAGCTGTCCGTGGCGGTCCCGGCTGGTGACCGAGGCCCTGGTCGACGAGTTCGGTGAGGTTGAACTGTGTGGTGGCCGTACGCGTGCTCCGTGTGTCAACCAGGTGCGTTCGCCGGCCCTCCGGCGGACCTGATCGGAGGGGTCCGATATGCCCGAGGCGCTGCTCCAGTTCCACACGCTCGACGAACCTGTGGGGTCGCGGTCCGGCCGGTGGGAGCTGCGTTACGACGCCGATGGTCGCGCGGTGATCGCCGACCAGGACGGCACCGTGACCTGGTCCGCGGGTGCCGCCGGAGTGCTGCGCCTCGAGCCGAGCGGCGTCTTTGCCGTGTACTCCCGCGACGAGGTCGTATGGCGCGGTGACGTGCAGGTCGTCAAGTACACCGCGCTGCGCGTCTCCGACGACGGTGACGCGGTGCTGTACGACGACGGGTTCCCCGTCCACAGCGTCCTACACGGGCCTATCGAGCCGGTGTCGCTGGGTGACCGGGCGCCGGTGACGGAGATCCGCCACAACCGGTTCATCCGGTCGGCAAACGGCAAGCGCACCGTGTATCGCACCGCCGACGGCACCGGCCTGGTCTACCGGACGAGGCTGGGCCCTGGCCTGGCCTCGATCGTGGTCCTGCAGCCCGCAGAGGTCCGCCGGGCCGAGCAACCCGACACCTGGCTGACCTGGCGGTTTCTCGACGACGGCGTTCACGGTGCGTGGCGGCTGGTGCTCATCGGCCCCGACGACGCTGTCCACTGGGTTTTCGGCAGGGAGCGGGGCATCGCCCGAGGCGCCGGGTCCGACGACGACGGTGATGCGCCGGAGTGGCTGGCCAAGGGCCTGAAGGCGGACTCCGCATACTGCATCACCGTGATCCACGACGTCGACCCGGACGAGGCGCTGCGCCGATTCGGGGCACTCGACATGCAGATCTTCACTGCCACGTGGACGCAGCTGCGACGGCGGGCCGACTTCGAGGATCTCGATTCGGAGGGTCTCATCGTGGCAGCGTTCGCGCTGGGCCCACATACCCTGCTCGTCGAGGACGGCGGCCACGAGGCCGTCGACCGGCCGGATCTGTCCCTCGGCACGTTCGCGGTCTCGTCGTTCAGGAGCGCCGACGACGACCATCGCTTCCTGGTCAGCGAGGACGGCGAGGCGCTCGCATCCTTCACGCACGGCCTCGCCAGCCTTGCCGAAGGCGCCGATCCGACGGTGTTGACCGAGCCACTTGCCGAAATGGGCATCGACGACATCGATGAATTTGATGATGACGACGACAGTCTCCTGGACGACGTGGAACTGCTGTGTCAGGTCGCGGGTGTCAGCCCCGAGATCGCGGACGTCACCGGCCCCGCCCGGGGCGCGATTCTGCGCAGGCCGGATGTCCGCAGGCGCAGGTTCGCCCACTCCTCGTAAGGACGCCAAGCTCGACCGCGTCGAAGAGGTGACCGGCAGGTGGTGATCGTGGCGGAGGAGCGGCAGGTCTTCGCTCTTCCGCTGCGGCCCTCAACGCCATGAGGTCATGAGACGTGAAGCGGTGCCGACCGGCACCGCTTCAGGCCCTTCAGGACCGGGCGCGCAGGTCGATGTTCTGGTAGCCGTGGTGCAGCATGGTCGGGTTGAGCTGCAGGGTCGCCGTGTCGAGTTCGAACCGGTCCAGGTGCGGCAGCAGCTTGCCGACCGCCGAGCGGACCTCGGCGGTGGCCAGGTGGGCGCCCAGGCAGAAGTGGATGCCGTGGCCGAAGGAGAGGTTGCGTCCCTGCGGCCGATCGATCCTGAACTCGTCGGGATCGTCGAACTCGGCCGGATCGCGGTTGGCCGCCGCCATCTGCAGGACGACGATGGCACCCTTCGGGATGGTCGTCCCGGCGATCTCCACGTCCGCGAGCGCCTCACGGAACATGAACTGGATCGGGCTGGTCAGCCGGTTGGCCTCGTCGACGGCGCCGGGCAGCAGCGACGGGTCAGCCTTGAGCAGCGCGAGCTGGTCGGGGTTGTTGCACAGCTCCACGACGTTGCCGCCGATCAGGCTGGTGGTCGTCTCATTGCCCCCCACCATGACGGTGATCGCCATCATGAGCGCCTCGGCGGTGTTCAACGTATCGTCGCTCATCGACTGCACCATCGCGCTGATGATGTCGCCCTGCGGATCTTCCCGTCGCCGCTCGATGAGCGGCGCGACAAAGAGACTGAACTCCTGGAAAACGCGCATTTCCATCGCGGCGCCCTCCGCGGTGCCGCGGACATCCCCGATGGCCGCGTCGACGAAGTCGTCGGACCATTTCTTGACCTGGTCGCGCATCCCGTCACCGAAGCCCAGAAGGTCGACGATGATCTGTGTCGGCAGGGGGATCGCGAGCTGCCGCACGACATTGAACGAATCCGACTTGTCGATGCCTTCCAGGCATTCGTCGACGATGGCATCGATTGCCGGGAACAATTGCGCGATCCGTGCCGGGGTGAACGCCCGGCTGGCGATGCGGCGCAGGCGGGAGTGGTCCGGCGGGTCGGCTCCGTTGATGTTGGGGGCCTGCGTCAACTCCTGGACGTCGAGCTCCGCTGGGAATCCTGCCATGAGCGCCATGAGCTGCTGCAACTGCTCCGGGTTGTCGGCTGCCTCAACGGGGAACGCCGTGCCTTCGCTGGCGTTTGGCCTCGAGGAGAAAAGGTGTGGACTCTTGATGATGTTTTTGACGTCCGCGTAACGGGAAACGACCCACATGTCCGACCCGGTGCGGTAGACGGGGGCTTCCTCGCGCAGTTTCGCGAGGACTGGAAGGAGCTGGTCGCGGGGCTGCTTCCGAAATGGCTCGTAAGCGATTCGGTCCGGCGTGGAGATTGTCATGATCGGCCTCGTCCTCCCGGCTTCAGGCGGTTGAAGTTGAAGATCAGGCGTGGATCAGGCCGCCCGGACCGCTTGCAGCTGCCAGAACGGCATCAACACGTGCCCGTCGTACCCGCCGGCCTCGGCCAACGCGACGACGAGAGGCTGCGGCGCGCCGAGATCCCACGGCACCTTCGGGGCGGCGGTGGTGTCGCTGCGGTACAAGTCCTCGAATGCGGTGTTGTCGAGGCGGCTGCCAGGGTCTGACATGGCTTTCGCATTCGTTTCCGTCTACAGGGGGCAGGATTCCACGGAGCCTACGGCGACAGCTCCATGCCGTCGATCGCCGGAGCAAGGGGATTCCGCGCCGAACCGCAGCCGTCCGGTTCGCGGGTCGGCCGGTTCAGGTCACCGACCGGGCAAGTCACAGCCAGGGCCGGCGCGGAGCTCACGGCTGGTCGGCGGGCAGGTCGGGCATGAGGTAGCCGACGCCGCGCAGGGTGCGCAGGTAGTTGGTGCCGCCCGGGATCGCCGCGAGCCGGGACCGCAGCCGGTAGATCGCCGACTTGACCACGTCACGCCCGCCGATCAGGTCCGTCGTGCCCCAGACGGTGCGCAGCAGCTCCTGCCACGACTGCGGAACGCCCCGCCGGTTGGCGAGGTGGACCAGCAGCTTGAATTCGGTGAAGGGCAGGTCCAGCGGCCGCTGCGAGAGCGTCACCGTCTGGGTGCCCGGGTCGATGACCAGGTCGCCGATGCGGATGACGGCACCGCGGTCGCGCCGTCGGCGTACCAGCGCCTGGGCCCTGAGTGCGACCTCTCGCGGGTGGAAGGGCTTGGTGACGTAGTCGTCGGCGCCGTGCTCCAACCCGGCGATCACGTCGTCGTGCTGGGCCAGCGCGGTCAACAGCATGATCGGTACCTCGGAACGGGCCCGGATCCGCTGGCACAGCGTCAGCCCGTCCATGCCGGGCATCATGACGTCGAGGATCACCAGGTCCACCTGGTGCTGCTTGAGCAGTTGCAGCGCGGTCGCCCCGTCATGCGCGGTCAGGACCTGGAAGTCCTGGGTCTGCAGGGCGAACTCGACGATGACCGCCATCTGCGGCTCGTCGTCGACCACCAGCGCGGTCGGCCTGTCCGGACCGGTCACGACTGGCCGGGCAGGGTCAGGAGGAAGGTGGTTCCCCGGGTCGACGCGGTGTGCACCATGATTTCGCCTCCGTGTAGCTCCACGATCGTCTTGGTGATGACCAGGCCGAGCCCGGTGCCGTCCGCGAGGGGGAGCCCGGTGGCGAAGCGCTGGAACAACCGCTCCCGTTCCGCCCGGGTCATCCCCGCACCGTCGTCGGTCACGTAGATCGCCACCCCGGTGTCGATGGCCATGACGCGGACGTCGATGCTACCGCCGGGCGTGGTGAACCGGCTCGCGTTCGACAGCAGATTCGTCAGTGCCTGGGTCAGCAGCATCGGGTCACCGGGGATCCACGGCATCACCTGCGGGGTGTCCAGGGTGATGCGCTGGCCGCGCTGCTCGCACAGCGCGCGCATCGCCGCGACCACGTCCCGCACGACGACGGAGACGTCCAGCTTCTCCGGCTGGGGCGTGAACAGCCCGGCTTCGATCTTCGCCTGGATCAGCAGGCTCTCGCACAGGGCGATCACCTGCGTGCACTGGTGGCCGGCGACATGCAGGAAGCGTTCCTGCGCCGGGGTCAGCGGGCCCGGTGTGCCCTCCCGGAGCAGATCCAACGCGCCTTTGATCATGCTGATCGGGGTACGCAGCTCGTGGCTGAGCGCGTTGACCTGGTCGGCCCGCCGCTGCACGAGGGTCTCCAGGTGGACCAGCTCGGCCCCGCCTGACCGGGCTCGCCGGCGCAGTACCGCCGCGCTCGCTCCGGCGCCGAGCAGCATGCCGCCCAGCGCCGCGACCACCAGCCACCAGCCTGCGATCATCACCAACCCGCCCATCAATCGGCTCTTCGTACCACACGTGCCGGGACCGGGGTGCGGTTCGATGTTGGTGACAGCGGCGTCACCCAGGCTCACCTCGGCGTTACCGCCCGGCCCGTCACACACGCCTAACCTTGCCGAAACATTGAGCTGCGAGCCCGGTGGGTTCTTCGATACGGAGGTCGACATCGTGACGAAAAGATGGGCGGTGGCGCTGACGGCTCTGACCGTCGTGGCCGCGACCGCGGGATGTGCCAAGGAAGGGTCGGGCGCCGACAACTCGGCCACCGACGGTCACGTCGTGCACGTGGTCTGCGGTGCCACCGAGGACTGGTGCGCGGCGACGACCAAGAAGTTCACCGAGCGCACCGGGGTCAAGGCGGACTTCGTCCGGCTGTCCAGCGGCGAGGCGCTCGCCCGGATCAAGGCCGGCAAGTCCAACGCGGAGTTCGACGTCTGGTACGGCGGCCCGGCCGACGGTTACGCGGCGGCGGGGGACGAGGGGCTGCTGGAGCCGTACGTCTCGGCCAACGCGAGCGTCATCCCGGCCAAGTACAAGGATCCGCAGGGCGTCTGGACCGGGGTCTACGTGGGTGCGCTCGGCTTCTGCAGCAACACGAAGCTGCTGGCGAAGAAGGGCCTGGAGGCCCCCGACGCCTGGGCCGACCTGTTGGACCCGAAGCTGTCGAAGGACATCGGGATCGCCCACCCGTCGACCTCGGGCACCTCGTACACCGCGCTGTGGACCCAGGTCCAGCTGGCCGGCGGCGACGAGACCAAGGCGCTGGAGTACATGCGCAAGCTGCACCCGAACGTCCTGCAGTACACCAAGTCCGGCGCGGCGCCGGCGCAGATGGTCGCGCGCGGTGAGGTCGCCGTCGGCGTCATCTTCTCGCACGACTGCGTGGCCACCATGGAGGCCGGGTTCCCCGACCTGAAGGTCAGCTTCCCCGCCGAGGGCACCGGCTACGAGACCGGCGGCGTCGCCCTGGTCAAGGGGGCCAAGAACCCGGTCAGCGCCAAGAAGTTCATCGACTGGGCGCTGACCACCGAGGCGCAGGAGATCGGCCCGACGGTGAAGGCCTACCAGTTCCCGACCAACCCCGACGCGAAGGTGTCCGACAAGGTCGTCGATCTGTCCTCGATCAAGATGGTCGAGTACGACGCGGCCGCCGCGGGCGAGGCCAAGTCGGCGCTCAACAAGCGCTTCGACGCTGAAGTTGCGCAGGCGCCGAAGTCATGACCGCCCTGCTGCCTGACCGTGACCTGGCCACCGTGCCGACGGTGGCCACCAAGCGGCGGCGGCGCAAGGCCGACCTGGGTATCCGGGTGCTGATCGTCGCCAGCTCCGTGCTGGTGGCGATCGGCGCGGCCATCCCGCTCATCGCGGTCATGGCCACCGCCTTCGCGCCGAACGCGCTGCCCCGTTACGCGGAGTTCTTCACCTCCCAGGTCGACCTGACGATCCTGCGCAACACCCTGGTCCTGGGCGCGCTCGTCGGCCTGTGCGGCACCGCCCTGGGCTTCCTGTTCGCCTTCGTCCAGGCCCGCCTGGACGTGCCGGGCAAGAAGATCCTGCACGTGATCGCGATGATGCCGATCGTCAGCCCGCCGTTCGCGGTGGCGACCGCGACGGTGGTCCTCTACGGCCGTCGCGGCGTGATCAGCAACGGCATCTTCGGGATCGAGTACGACATCTACGGCCTCGACGGCCTGGTCTTCGTGCTCTCGATGTCCCTGTTCCCGGTCGCCTACCTGGGGCTGCTCGGCATGCTCCGCGGCCTGGACCCGGCGCTGGAAGAGGCCGCCATGAACATGGGCGCCAGCCGCTGGAAGATCCTGCGTACCCTGATCCTGCCGCTGATCGCCCCCGGCCTGGTGGCGCCCTTCCTGCTGCTGTTCGTCGAGGCGATCGCCGACCTGGCCAACCCGCTGGTGCTCGGCGGCGACTACACCGTGCTGGCCAGCCGCGCCTATCTGGCGGTGACCGGCGAATACGACCTGACCAGCGCCTCGGTCTACTGCGTGATCCTGCTCGTGCCCTCGCTGGCGATGTATTTCGGCCAGCGCTGGTGGCTCAACCGCAAGGTGCGCACCACCATCACCGGCAAGCCGTCGGGCAGCGTCCACCTGATGACCGGCTGGGGCCGCTGGCCGATCTACGGGCTTGCCGTGTTCATCGCGGCGATCATCGTCAGCCTGTACGGCACCGTGATCGTCGGTTCGGTGACCAAGGTCTTCGGCGTCGACAACACCCTGACGCTGGAGTACCTGAAAGAGGTGGTCGCCGGCGTCGGCGTGGAGGCCGTCCTGGACACGCTGACGTTCGCGGCGATCGCCACCCCGATCGCCGGCGTGGTCGGGCTCGTGATCGCCTGGCTGGTCGTGCGTCACCTGCGCCGCACCGCCTGGCTGCTCGACCTCGGGGGCACCCTCGGCGTCGCCGTGCCCGGCACGGTGCTCGGCATCGGGTTCGTCCTGGCCTACCGGCCCGACCGGTACATCGGCGACTTCGAGGTCTTCCCGAGCCTGGTCGGCGGCAGCGCGCTCGCCGCCGGGGCGGTGTCGATCGTGCTGGCGTACGTGGTGCGCAGCATCCCGGCCGGGCAGCGCACCGCGATCGGCGCGCTCAGCCAGCTGCACCCGTACATCGAGCAGGCGTCGACGGACCTGGGCGCCAGCCCGGTGCAGACGTTCCGCTTCGTCACGCTGCCGCTGATCCGCCCGGCCCTGCTCACCGGACTGAGTTACAGCTTCGCCCGCAGCATGACCTCGGTGTCGACCATCGTTCTGCTGGTCACCCCGGAAACGAAGATCATCACTTCCCAGGTGCTCAGCGCCGCCAGCACCGGCAGATACGGCGTGGCGTTCGCCTACTGCACCGTCCTGACCGCGATCGTGCTTGCCGGCTTCGGCCTGATCCGCCTCGTTGTCGGCGCGGGCGCCTCGCTGCACCGCACCGCGAAAACCGAAAGGCAGAAGGAGCAATGACCGTCGCCGCACCTGCAATGGCCGCATCCGCGACCCGGGAGACCGGCAGCGGTCGCCTCCAACTGGAAGCACTGACCAAGCGGTTCCACGGACGTACCGGCCTGGTGACCGCCGTGGACCAGGTGGACCTCGACGTGCAGCCCGGTGAGTTCATCACCCTGCTGGGCCCGTCCGGCTGCGGCAAGACCACCACCCTGCGGATGGTGGCCGGGTTCGAGGACGCCTCCGGCGGGCGCATCATGCTCGACGGCAAGGACATCGACAACCTGCCGCCGCAGCGGCGACCGATGGCCATGGTGTTCCAGAGCTACGCGCTGTTCCCGCACCTGAGCGTGGCCGAGAACATCGCCTACGGGCTCAAGCTGCAGCGCAAGCGCAAGGACGAGATCTCCGCCGCCATGCGGATGGCGGTCACCAGCATGAACCTGGTCGGGCTGGAGGACCGCAGCCCGCACGAGCTCTCCGGCGGGCAACAGCAGCGGGTCGCGCTCGCCCGGGCGCTGGTCGTGCAGCCCAAGGTGTTGCTCTTCGACGAGCCGCTGTCCAACCTGGACGCCAAGCTGCGCAACGCGATGCGGGCCGAGATCCGCCGCATCCAGAAGATGTTCGGCATCACCAGCATGTACGTCACCCATGATCAGGACGAGGCGATGAGCATGTCCGACCGGATCGTGGTGATGAACAAGGGCAAGGTCGAGCAGGTCGCCACCCCCGGCGAGATCTACGCCCGGCCCGCCAGCGTCTTCGTCGCCGACTTCATCGGCCGGGCGAACTTCCTGGAGGCCGTACCGGAGCGGGTCAGCGGCGGCATGGCCACGGTCACCGTCCTGGACCGCCAGATCACCGTGCCCGCCCATCCGAAGGTCACGACCGGCACCCAGGGGGCCCTGATGGTGCGGCCCGAGAACGCCCGCCTCGTGCCGGTGACCAACGGCGGTACCGGGATCGGCGTCGTGCTGCGGTCCACGTTCCACGGGCCCAACATCGACTACGAGGTGGAGACCACCGGCGGAACGGTCACCGTCACCGAGCCCGGGGTCGACCCGCGTGAGGCGCTCGGTGAAGGGGTCAACGTCAACGTGACCTTCGACCCCCTCCGGGCGTACCTGCTCACCCGGGACTGAACAGCTGGGCCAGGCCGGACCGGGACGCCAGGGGCTCCTGGTCCGGCCGCCTCGGCACGGAACGTGGACTGCCAGCGCCGACGCGGGACAACGCGCTGGTGAGTCGTGGGCCCCCTTCAGCGGCGTGCGGTGGTAGGTGACGAGGGTTCTGCCGCCGCACCCGCTCAGTCAGCGAGGAGCGCAACGGTGACTCGACGATTGTGGATTCCGCGGCCGATAAGGCGATGGCGTCTGCGGCGGCGACTGGCCGCCGAGGAGATCCCGCCCGGCACACTCGGCTTGGCCTTCGAACAGAAGCAGGATCGCCGGCGCCGCCAGGACGCCCGCCGGCGGACGCTGTCATGAATCGACCGGCATCTTGACCGGTGGGGCGGGATGTGACGTAGTTGATCGAGCGGTCTGGGTCGCCGGGCATCACGTACGCCGTCACCGGTCCCTGGAACCGCCGCCAGGGCTGACCGCGGCCCGCAGCCGCCCTCCGGTGCTCCCCGGTCCAGAGGCGGTCGGGGAGCACCGCCGACGCCCGGACCCGGGGCGGGCGCGTGTCAGGAAGCACCCCGCCCGGTCAGGGTTGGTCGGGCACGATCTCGCCGGTGATCGCGCGGGAGCGCTGCGCGACGGCTGCGCCGATCGGCGCGAGTGCCGGGAGGTGCATGGCCTGCGGGCCGAAGATCAGCCAGGCGATCGCGACCGCGTACCACGGCGCCGCCGGGCCGTGCAGCATCAGCGGACTGCCCTCCTGGTAGCGGAGGATGAACGACCACTGGGTCAGGTCGGCGGTCAGTTCCTGCACGCCGTTGTGCCAGAAGCTGAGCAGGTTGCCCCGGTAGTCCCCGAGCAGGCGCTGGTTGGTCAGGATCATCCGCACCTGCGCCTGGTCGCGCCACTGCGCCGCCGCCATCGCCTGGGCGCGGCTGCGGGCACTGGCGTTGCTGATGGCGTCACCGGCCATGCCGGCGAGCACGAAACCCGTCGAGCCGAACCAGAAGTGGCTGCTCTCCCGGTACTGCACGGTGGTGCCGTAGAAGCGTGCGTATCCCAGCACCGTGTCGCTGAAAATCGTCTCGTTCTGGCCCAGCCGCAGGCCGCTGGGCGGCAGGGCGGCCAACTGGCCACCGCGCGCCAGGTGCTCGTACAGCCGGCATGCGCTGCTCCAGCCGTCGCGCAGCACGGCTTCGAGGGCGGCGGCAGAATCGTTGCGGCGGCTCACGTGCGGTTCCTCCGGCTCTCCAGTACGGGCTCGTGGCGGCGTAGCGCCCACCGCACCGCCGCGGTCAGCAGTACGGTCTGGCCGGCCAGGACGGCCATCGCCCAGCTCCAGGCGCCGGTGGTGTGCGCCCAGAGTGCGTCTGGCGTGGGCTTCAGCATAATCGCGCGCAGGTCCACCGTGGCGGCCGCGGCGGCGTAGCCCCACCGGGCCGGGGCGAACCAGGAGAGCTGTTCGATACCGGCGCGCTCGACCACGGCGAACAGCCCGCCGCAGAGCACGAGCTGCGCCATCACGAGCCCGACCAGCACCGGCATCGTCTGCTCGCTCGTGGCCACGTAGACACTGACCAGCAGCCCGAGCACGGTGGCGGCGAGCGTGGTCAGCCAGACCACCACGATCAGCTCGACCAGCGGCACGCCCAGCACGACCGCCTCGGCCGGTGCCGGCCGGCCCCACATGCCGAGCAGGACGAACAGCGCCGCCTGGAACGCGTTCAGGACGGCGAACACGGCCAGCTTCGCGCTCAGATAGGCGCCGGGCGCCATGCCCACCGCCCGTTCCCGGCGGTAGATGGCGCCCTCCCCGACGAACTCCCGGATGCCGCCGGCCAGCCCGATGAAGACCGCGCCGATGGTCAGGATCACCAGCAGTTGGGCGGCCTCGGTGCTGCGCCCGGGCGGCTGTGCGGGCAGCCCGAGACCGTCGGAGCCGGGGACCACATGCAGCAGGGAGGCTAGGCCGACCGGCAGGCCGAGGGAGAGCGCCGCGTACATCCGGTCGGCGACGGTGACGGCGACCGTACGACGGGCGAGGATCGCCGTCTGCCGCCACCAGCCCTGGCGCGGGGGCGACGCGGTGGCCGCCGCCCGCTCGCTCGGCGGTGCGGTCCTGGTCGGCGGGCGGGTGGCCGCGAACCTGGCGGCCCAGACGTCCGGTTCGGCGGCGACCGCGGTGAACACGTCGGCGTACTCGGCGGCCCCGAAGAAGCCGAGCAGCTCGCCCGGCGGGCCGAAGTAGGCGACCTTGCCGCCGCGGGCGAGTACCAGGACCCGGTCGCACACGCCGAGGTGTAGCGGGCTGTGCGTCACCACCACGACGGTCCGCCCGCGATCGGCCAGCTCGCGCAGGCCGTGCATCACGTCGCGGTCCAGCGCCGGGTCCAGCCCGGAGGTCGGCTCGTCGAGGAAGAGCAGCGAGGGTTCGGTGAGCAACTCCAGCGCCACCGAGGTGCGCTTGCGCTGTCCACCGGAGAGCGTGTCGATGCGCTGGTCGGCGTGTGCGGTGAGGGCGAGCTGGGCGAGCACCTCGTCGATGCGCTGGTCCCGCTCCGCCGGCGTCACGTCGGGACCGAAGCGCAGCCCGGCCGCGTAGCGCAGGGCACGGCGTACGGTCAGCTGGCGGTGCAGGATGTCGTCCTGCGGCACCAGGCCGATGCGGTGCCGCAGGTCGGCGTACTCGGCGTAGAGGTCGCGGCCCTGGGAGCGCACCGTGCCTGCCTGCGCCGGGCGGTTGCCGGTCAGCGCCCCCAGCAGCGTGGACTTGCCGGCGCCGCTCGGGCCGACCACCGCGAGCAGACTGCACTCGTCCAGCTCGAACGAGATCCCCGAGAGCAGGTTCCGCGTGCCGACCGTGACGCCGAGGCCCTCGGCGCGCAGCGACACCCGGCCGGCATCGACGTAGTCGTGCAGCGCGATGCCGTCGAACACCATCTGGTGGTGCCCGAACGAGAGGAGGTCCCCGGCGTTCAGCACCGCCTGCTCGACCTGCCGCCCGTTGACGTACGTGCCGTTGCGCGTGCCCAGGTCGATCACGCGGAATCCGGCGCCGTCCCGGACCAGATCGGCGTGGTGGCGGGAGACCAGCAGGTCGTCGAGGACGATGTCGTTGTCCGGCGCCCGCCCGACCCGGATCCGATCCGCGGTCGGGTAGCTTGCCGAGGGAGTCCGGCCCAGCGCGAATCGTGCACCAGGTGGTGGCTCGGCCGCGGACCCGGACCCGCTGGGCCGCACCTCGGTCGGCATGCCAGGCTGCGCGGAACCGGTCGCCGGCGGCGGTGCGGCGGGAAGCCCCTCCGGGCGGAAGGTGAGCACCGGACCGTCGGCGGCGTTGCCGAGCCGCACCGCGCAGGCGGCTGTTATCTCCAGCTCGTGCACCTGGCGGCCGTCGAGGAACGTGCCGTTGCGGCTGGCGAGGTCACGCAGGCGCCACCGCCCGGCCTGGTAGGTGAGCTCCAGGTGTTCCCGGGAGGCCCGCGAGTCGTCCAGGACGATCGAACAGAGGGGATCACGGCCGATCCGCAACGGCCCGCCGGCCGCCGTGACCCGTCGCTCCCCGCCCTCGCCGGGTACGCCGACCAGCAAGGTGTCGCTCACGCCGTCACCCACCTCGGAGGCGGTCATCACTTCGTCTTGGGTTTCGGCAGCCGTTTGGCCATCGACGTCGCCATCTTGATCAGGTCGCTCTGGACACTGCCACCCTCGTAGTCGTTCTGGATCGCGACCTGGAAGAGCGTCTGACCCGACCGGACGAAGATCATCGCGTAGACGCCACTGGAGCCGCTGACGGTGATCCCGAACGACTCCTCACCCAGCTTCGGCACCGTGAACGGTCGCCAACCGCACCGTTCGGCCATCTTGCGGACGGCGTCGAGGAACGGGTCGGCCGCGTTGCCGTAGAAGCCGGCGACGGCCGAGCCGAGGTACGGGTACTGTCCGGTGGCCACGTAGTAGCCGTTGCTGCTGTGCGCCCCGATCGCATCGCCGCGAACGGTGCCGTCCGCGCAGAGCGCAAGCTTGTTCAGGCCGTGGTGCAGCGGATTGGTGGTGGCGCTCGACTTGACCGACTCGCGGTCGATCTTCATCGCGGACCCGACGTCGGCCACCGACAGCAGCACCGGCTCCAGTGCGGTCACCTCGGGCGGCGGGGAGGCCCGGTCGACGCTGGGGGTCGGACTCGCACCGAGATCGCCGGGCAGGTTGTACCGGACGAGGTTCAACACCGGCACGGCGCAGCAGGCGGCCAGGAGGAGCGTCGCCACGATTCCGATGATCATCGGGGTTCTGGACTTCTTCCGGGGCTGGCCGGGCGCCCCGGGAAAGCCGGATGGTGCCGGGCCGGGTGGCAGCGGGTAGCCCGACGGCGCGGAGCCGCCCGACGGCGGGAGGCTGGGCGGCCCCGAGGTGGGTGGCAGCGGGTAACCGGGCACCCCGGAGGTGGGCGGCAGCGGGTAGCCCGACGGCACGGAACCGCCGGACAGCGGGGGACTGGGCGGCCCCGAGGTGGGCGGCAGCGGATGGAAGGACGGCCCCGAGGTGGGCGGCGGCGGAGATGTTCCCGGTGCCTCGCCGATCGAGGTCTCCGGAGGTGCGGCACGCAGCGCGTTGACCCAGGCCACCGCGGCGGCCGGACGGCGCTCGGCGGTCACCCCGACCATCGACAGGATTCCGCGGATCACCCGGTCCTGCCCTGGGCCGAGAGACACGGTGAGCCGCTCGGTCATGCCGTCGATGTCGCCGGGCACCGGCATCTCGCTGGTCAGCGCGTAGTAGACGGTCGCGCCGAGGGCGTAGCGGTCCGTGGCCGGGTTGTACTCGCCCCGGGCCAGGGACTCCGGTGCCATGAACGGGGCCGTGCCGTACACCCGGCCGGTGCCGCTGGTGCTGCGCAGCCGGACCAGGCCGAAGTCGACCAGATAGGCCCGTCCGTTGCCGGCGACCAGGATGTTGGCCGGTTTGATGTCCCGGTGCAGGACCGGTACGCCGCCGGTGTCCTGGCCACTGTGCAGGTAGTCGATGGCCTCGGCGATCGGCGCGAGCGGCTGGAGGACGGCCAGGCCGCGTACCTCGCCGGTCTCCAGCATTTCCTGGAGGCTGCGGCCTTCGATCCACTTCATCACGAAGTACAGCCGTGGTGCGGTGTCCACGGAGGACGCTCCGGCGGGATGCGGCGCCGAGCCGACGAAGACCTCCTTGACCTTCACCAGCGCCGGGTGTTCGAGTTGGGTCGCCAGGGCAGCCTGTAGCCGCAGGCCCTCCAAGCCGCGGTCGGTCCGGTCCTCCGCCGGTACCCGGAGGATCTTCACCGCGTACGAGAAGGCCACGTCTCCGTGGCGCTCGCGAGCCCGCCAGACCTCGCCTTCCCCACCAGCGGCGCGTCGCTCGATCAGCTCATACCGGTCCGGCGCGTCCGGCGGTCCCACGTAGCTGTACTGCGCTTCCGACACGGCGATCATCGTGCCAGCGCCGTACCGGCGAATCCAAATTGCACTCATCTCGCCGCCGGCCCGTGCGCTGGTTCTCCTCCTCGGCACCACCGTTGCCAGTTCGGTGTACGTCAGGTGACCTGTCGAGCGGGTCGGTGCTCACGCGCCGCCGGGTGCGGGGACCTCGCGTAGCTGCCCGCCGTCGAGGCGCAGCCACCGCTGCACACCGATGTCGGTGAGGAACCGTTCGTCGTGGCTGACCACCACGAACGCACCCCGGTACGCGGTGAGGGCGCTCTCCAGTTGGCCCACGCTGAGCAGGTCGAGGTTGTTCGTGGGCTCGTCGAGCAGCAGCAGGTGAGGCACAGGCTGGGCGTAGAGGACGCAGGCGAGGGTGGCGCGCAGCCGTTCGCCGCCGGAGAGCACGCCGACCGGGAGGTGCGCCCGGGTGCCGCGGAACAGGAAGCGGGCCAGCAGGTTCATCCGCTCGGCGTCCGGCCGGTCGGGAGCGTACGCGGTGAGGTTCTCCGCGACCGACCGGTCCAGATCCAGCAGGTCCAGGCGTTGCGAGAGGTAGGCGACGCGGCCCTCGGCGCGGCGCACCTGCCCGGCGTCCGGGTCGAGGCCACCGTGCAGCAGGCGCAGCAGGGTGGACTTGCCGGCGCCGTTGGGCCCGGTCAGCGCGATCCGCTCCGGACCCCGGATGGTCAGGTCGACACCGTCGCCGGCGAAGACCGGCCTGCCGCTGTGGTGGACCTGCGCCCGTTCCGCGACGACGATGGTGCGGCCGGCGGGAACGGTGGTGTCGGGCAGGTCCAGGGCGAGAACCTGCTCATCGCGCAGCGACCGGCTGGCGTCGTCGAGCCGCGACTGGGCCTCGCTGACCCGGTTGGCGTGCGCCTGCCGTGCCCGGCCGGCCGATTCCTGGGCGCTGCGCTTGAGCCCACCGGCGACGATCCGGGCCAGGCCGGCGTTGCCGAGGTTACGGGCGGCGTTGCCGGCCCGCCGCTCGGCCCGCTCCCGGGCCTGCTGCATCTCCCGCTTCTCCCGCTTCACCTCCTGCTCGGCGCTGCGCACGGTGCGCTCTGCCGCTTCGCGTGCCGTCCGCGACGCCTCCTCGTACGCGGTGAAGCTCCCGCCGAACAGGTGCACCTCGCCGCGGTCGAGTTCGGCGATGCGGTCCATGTGGTCCAGCAGGGCCCGGTCGTGGCTGACCAGCAGCAGGCACCCGGGCCAGTCCGCCAGCACCGCGTACAGCCGGTGCCGGGCGTCGATGTCGAGGTTGTTGGTGGGCTCGTCCAGCAGCAGCACGTCGGGACGTTTGAGCAGTTGCGCCGCCAGGCCGAGGGTGACCACCTGCCCGCCGCTGAGGGTGTGCAGGTGTCGGTCCAACGCCACGTCGCCGAGGCCCAGCCGGTCGAGTTCGGCCCGGCTGCGCTCCTCGACGTCCCAGTCGTCCCCGACGGCGGTGAAGTGCTCCTCCGCCGCGTCGCCCGCCTCGATGGCCCGCAGTGCCGCGAGTGTCGCGTCGATGCCGAGCACTTCGGCGACGGTCAGGTCACCGGCGAGGGGGAGGTTCTGCGGCAGGTAGCCGAGCATGCCGTCGACCGTCACGGCGCCCCCGGTCGGGGTGAGGTCGCCAGCGATCAGGCGGAGCAGGGTGGTCTTGCCGGCACCGTTCGGCGCCACCAGCCCGGTACGGCCGGGCGGCACGGTG
The DNA here is from genome assembly GCF_007830265.1 of Micromonospora olivasterospora. Classification (NCBI taxonomy): domain Bacteria; kingdom Bacillati; phylum Actinomycetota; class Actinomycetes; order Micromonosporales; family Micromonosporaceae; genus Micromonospora; species Micromonospora olivasterospora. The sequence continues at coordinate 6,112,625 of NZ_VLKE01000001.1, read as the reverse complement.
AAGGACAGCTCGGAGAAGACCGGGGTGTCGTCCGGCCAGGAGAAGGACAGATTCGTACACGTGACGCAGGCGTCGGACATCGGGAAAGACCTCGGGGAAAGCCGGGAACGCGCCAGGCGTCCCGGTCGGGCGGGCGGAAGCATGACGAGACGGCCGCCCCGGCCTCGGCCGGCGGGCGGTGGGGTCGCTCACCCCGAGATGTCGTCGTCCCCCGTCACCATGATCCGCTCCCTGGTTTCCTCGCTGCGGTCTCCGCCGCCCTGCCAGCCTAGCAACAGCGGGGCTCTGCCGGTCGGTGCGGTCGCCAGCGCACCTGCCGGATCCGGGTCACCAGCAGGCCGCTGAGCAGGGTCACCGCCCCGGTCACCGAGAAGAGCAGCGGGTACCCGCCGGGGGAGACCACGATCGGCGCGGCCAGCGCCGGGCCGAGGACCTGGGGTGCGGCGTTGGCAATCGCAACGCGCTGAGGCTGTGGCGCGGACGCCCGCTGGCCGGTCTGCCTGGCGGCGCGGTCGACCTGCACGCGATGCGTCTGGAAGAGCTGCGACTGGCCGCGATCGAAGAGTGCGCCGAGATCGAGCTGCGGCTCGGCCGACATCGACAGCTCATTCCCGAGCTGCGGACGCTCGCCGGTGCGCATCCCCTGCGGGAACGTGTCACCGGTCTGCTGGTGGCCGCGCTCGCCGGCGACGGGCGGCAGGCGGAGGCCAATCAGGGTCTATCTGGACAAGGCGGAGGTGCGGCGCGAGGAACTGGGAATCGAGCCCGGCCTGCCGCTGCGGGAGCGCTACGTCGCAGTGCTCCGCGGTGGGGACCGAGCAGGTGCCGACAGAGACGCGGCGGCGACGACCCCGACAGCCACCCCGCGACCGCCGGCACCGTGGCGGACCACCGCTGTTCCGTCCTTTCCGGATCACCGATTCCCGTGCGCGCGGACTGGCGCTGGGGATCTCGTCGCGGGCGATCGGGACCAGCCGCGCGTTCGACATGGACGCCGAAACCGGCGCGGTCCTGGTTTCGCCATGTCGCCGACATGGCGGGATCCGGGTGGGTCGGAAGGCGCCATGCCGGCGACATGGGTCGATCGCCGCCCGGGGCTCGGGTCAGCCGAGGGTGGCGGCGTCGATGACGAACCGGTAGCGGACGTCGGAGGCGAGGACGCGGTCGTAGGCGTCGTTGATCTTGTCGGCGGAGATGAGTTCGACGTCGGCGCCGATGTGGTGTTCGGCGCAGAAGTCCAGCATCTGCTGCGTCTCGCGGATGCCTCCGATCATCGAACCGGCGTAGGAGCGTCGAGCGCCGATGAGGGAGAAGACGTTGAGGGCCAGCGGTTCGGCGGGGGCGCCGACGTTGACGAGGGTGCCGTCGACCGCGAGCAGGCCGAGGTGGGCGTCGACGTCGATGGGGGCGCTGACCGTGTTGATGATCAGGTCGAACCGGCCGGCGAGTCGCGTGAAGGTGCCGGGGTCGCTGGTGGCGTGGTAGTGGTCGGCGCCCAGGCGGAGCCCGTCCTCCTGCTTCTTCAGCGACTGGGACAGCACGGTCACCTCGGCCCCAAGGGCGTGGGCGATCTTGACGGCCAGGTGCCCCAGCCCGCCGAGGCCGACGACGGCGACCTTCTTGCCCGGGCCGGCGCCCCAGCGGCGCAGCGGGGAGTAGGTGGTGATGCCGGCACACAGCAGCGGTGCGGCGGCGGCGAAATCGATTCCTTCCGGTACGGACAGGACGAAGTCGGCATCGACCACGACGTGGGTGGCGTAGCCGCCCTGGGTGATGGTGCCGTCGCGGTCGACGCCTCCGTAGGTGGCCACCATGCCGCCCCGGCAGTACTGCTCGTCGCCGTTGCGGCAGTTCACGCAGTCCCGGCAGGCGTTCACCATGCAGCCGACCCCGACCCGGTCCCCGACCTGGTGCCGGGTGACCTCCGAGCCGACCTCGGCGACGATGCCGACGATCTCGTGGCCGGGCACCAGCGGGTAGGGCCGGGGTCCCCAGTCACCGCGGACGGTGTGGATGTCGGAGTGGCAGATGCCCGCGTACTTGATCTCGATGAGCACGTCGTTGGGGCCGACGTCGCGCCGTTCGATGATCGTGGGGGCCAGCGGCTCGGACGGGCTGGGTGCCGCGTAGGCGTGAACACGCATGATGATCGCTCCTGTTTCTTCGTGACGAGGTGTGGCCGGGGGAGCCGGTTGCGGTGAGAGGCCCTACGCGCGGCGGGGCGTCGGGGAGTCGCGCCGCGCAGGATGGCGCCGGCGCCGCTTGACGACGTGAGGCTCAGGCGAAATCGTTACGTTCATCGCGATCCAGTAAACCTCGTCGGGGATCTGCTGGGGAGTCTCAGATGAAAGGTGTACTGGCAGGGCACCCCACGGCGGGCGGGCCCTGCGCGTTGCGGTGTCCGAGCAGTTGACACACCGGGAAACGCGGACTCGGATCCGGGATCCGACGGAGCGGCCAGGGCGGCCACGCGGACGGCGGTGGCCCGAAACCGGGCGACCGCGGTATCACTCGGTGCGCGCGTCCCGTGCGTGGGCGGCTGTTTCCTGGGAGGCGGCCCAGGAGCCGAGCAGGCGAAGCGCGTCCTCGGACGGGGAGCCGGGCTCGGCGGTGTAGATGGTCAGGGTGAGGCCGGGCTCGGCGACCATTTCCAGCCCCTCGTAGGCGAGGGTCAGGTCGCCGACGATGTGGTGGCGGAAGTTCTTGGCGCCGGTGCCGTGGTGCCGGACGTTGTGGGCTCCCCAGCGTCTCCGGAACTCGTCGCTGCGGGTGGAGAGTTCACCCACGAGGTCGTGGAGATCCCTGTCGTGCGGATCGCGGCCGGCTTCCGTACGGAGGATCGCGACGCAGAGGTCGGCGGCGATGTCCCAGTCCGGGTAGAAGCGGTGCGACTTCTCGTCAAGGAACGTGTGCCGTGCGATGTTGGCGGGACGCTGCGGCTGGGCGTACACCTCGGCGTAGAACGCGCGGGCGAGCCGGTTCGCGGCGAGCAGGTCCATGCGGCCGTTGCGCACGAACGCGGGACCCTGGGTGACGGCGTCGAGGGCCCATTGCAGGCTGGGGCGCACCGACCACTGCCGCGCCGTCCGGCGCCGGGGCCGGGGCCGCGTGAGCGTGCTGCTGCCGTCCGCGGCTCGGGCGAGGTCGGACAGGTGGGCCCGCTCGGCGTCGTCGAGCTGGAGCGCCCGCGCGACGGCGTTCAGCACACTGGGCGACACTCCAGCCAGAGAGCCCCGTTCGAGTTTCGAGTAGTACTCGACGCTCACTCCGGCCAGCGACGCGACTTCGCTGCGGCGCAGGCCCGGGACCCGCCGGTTGGGGCCGGCGGGCAGGCCTGCCTGCTCCGGGCTGATCTTGGCTCGCCGCGAGACGAGGAACTCGCGGACCTCGGTGCGGTTGTCCACGTCTCGACCGTACGTGCCACGGCTGCCCGTTGGGGTGCCCTGTCAGTACACCTCTGACGAGAACTCCCTGAGCGGGCGGCGCGCCCCCGTGCCGCTCGGGCAACGGCGTTCCGGTCACGACCGCATCCCGGCCCGGCTGCGCGCCGTCGGGGTGACCGTTCGCGAGCACGAGGTCCTCGTGCTGCTCGCGAAGGGCCATGACAACCAGGACCTGGCCACACTCCTGCACCTCTCGCCGCGTACGGTCGAGAAACACGTCGCCAGCCTGCTGCTCAAGACCGGGCACGCGAACCGGAAGGCGCTGCGCGACAGCGTGGACGAACTGTTGCGGACCGACAGCCGAGCCGGAACCCGCCGGTGAACGGAGCCGGGTACGGCGCGGCGGGGTGGCTCTGGTTGCGCCGCGGCACGACCAAGGATGTCAAGGCCCACGGTGACCTCATTCCCGGCAACGTGCTCGTGTCCCACGGACGGTTCGCCGGGGTCCTCGACGTCGGCGGGCTGGGACCGGCCGGCCCCGCGCTGGAACTCGTGGGCGCCCGGCACCTGCTTGAGGCCGGGCCGCGGAGGGCGTTCCGCGAGGATCTCGGATGCGACGACCTCGAATGGGAGCGCGGCAAGGCGTGGGCCTTCGCCCAGGCCATGGGGCTGGTCATGGTCGGCCGGCCATCGGTCGCACCGACGGGCCGGGCCCGGATTCCCGCCGGCTCACCGCGGGGCCTCGGCACCGTCGGCGGTTCTGGGCGCGGTGTCCCGGGCCCAGCGCAGGAGCGCGGTGAACGCCAGCGCGGAGGTCACCGCGCCGCCCGCCAGGCGTACCCAGTGCCCGGCGACGAACTCCGCGGCGACCTGGCGCAGATACTCGGGGGAGTGCGTGCCCACCGGGTCGACGAACATGATTTCGTTGCGCGGCCAGAAGAACAGCGCCGAGAAGAGAAACTCGCAGGCGACAAACGTCGCGGCGGCACCGACGATCCACCACCGCAGCCGCTGGTTTCGCCACGTCAGCACTGTCGCGGCGAGGCTGCCGACGACCACCGCCGCCCCGAGCGGCGGGAAGTAGTCACTCGGCCCACCCGCGACCATGAATTCGCGGGCACGGCTCAACGACTCCGGCGCGTCGCCGAAGATGTTCGGGTAGAGCATCACGGTCTCGGCGGCGACACCACCGAACGACAGCATCGACGTCCATACCAGAACGACGAGTACGATCCAGGTCAGCCTGGCGCGGGACATTTCGACGTCCTCCTGGGTCGGTCGCGCCGTTCCGGCGCGGTGCGGGGGGTCGTCGTCGACGCTAGGTCCGCCGGCGGGAGCCGTCTGCCGCGCAGCGGCGCGAGATCTGATCGCCTTTCGTCGTACGGTGGCGCCGTCAGGTGCGCCGAACGGCGACGAGTTACCTCCGCGACGGCCCGGTGTGTCTGCCACCCCGGTCGCGCGAACCGGAATCGCTCCTCGACGTACCCGGCGCCGCGAGTGTGACGCCTTTCGGCGGCCGCGGGGTCACCCTGCGACGTCCTACCCTCGTTCTTGTGCCGCCCTTCCGACCCACCCGCACCGACGCGCTGCTCGCCGCCGGGACCTTCGGCCTGATCGTGGCGGCCGTGGCAACCCACGACCCGCCGGTCCGGGCGACGCTCGCCTACAGCTTCGCGGTCGGGTTCGGCGCGCTGGCGCTGTTCAGCCGGGAGTGGCCCGTGCCCGCGCTGCTGGCGACCGCCCTCGGCATCGTCGCGTACTACGGGCTGGACCTTCCGCCGATCGGTCTGGCCGCTCCGGTCGCCGCTGCCCTGTACGCTGCCGCGCAGCGGGGCCGGGTGGCGCCGGCGGCAGCGGTCGGTGGGGCTTGCTGACCCTGTCGGTGGGCGTACGGCTGGTGGAGGGTGACGACGTCTCGATCGTCGTGGGTCTCGACCTCGGTTCCCAGGCGGCGTTGATGCTCGCGGTCGTCGCCCTCGGCGACGCGGTCCACAGTAGGCGGTCGCTCCGGGCCGAGATGGCCCGCCAGGCCGCGGCGGCGGCGGAGGACCACCGCAGGGAGGCCGCCCTGCAGGTCGAGGCGGAGCGGCTCCGGATCGCCCGAGAGGTGCACGACACCCTCGGGCACACGATGTCGGTCGTCACCTTGCAGTCAGCCGTGGCGGAGGAGGCGCTCGTGGACGGGGCATCCGAGCATGCCCGGGCCGCACTTGCGGCGATCCGTTCGGCGGGCGGCAGCGCGATGTCCGAGCTGCGGGCGACGTTGGGGACGCTGCGCCGCGACCCCGGCGCCCGGGAGCCGGCGCCCGGCATCGACCAGCTCCGCGCGCTCGTCGACGGCGTCAGCCGCAGCGGCCTGCCGGTCGATTTGCGTGTCACCGGCGAGGTCGAGGGGCTGCCCGCGGTCGTGGGTGCCACCGTGTACCGGGTTGTGCAGGAGGCGCTGACCAATGCGCTACGGCACGCGCGGGCCACCCGGGTGACGGTGATCCTCCGAGTGGCCGGCTCAGGGCTGTCCCTGGAGGTCCTCGACGACGGCTGCGGCACACCCTCGGGCCCTCCGCTCGGCAGCGGAGGTCAGGGCCTGCGTGGCATGTCCGAGCGGGTCGCCCTTCTCGGCGGGACCGTCCGTATCGGCGACGCCGACACCGGAGGCTTCCGGGTGTACGCCCACCTACCGCTGCCCGGGAGCAGGGCATGAGCCTCCTCCGGGTCGTCGTGGCCGACGACCAGCACCTCGTCCGTGCCGGGCTCCGCGCCCTGCTCGAACGCGCACCAGACGTCACCGTCGTCGGCGAGGCGGCTGACGGCGCCGCCGCCGTGGACGTCGTTCGCGCCGAGCGGCCCGACGTCGTTCTCATGGACGTGCGGATGCCCGGCACCGACGGGATCGAGGCCACCCGGCGGATCGTGACCGATCCCGACCTCGCGCACGTCGAGGTCGTCATGCTGACCACATTCGACGACGACGAGTACCTCCTCGCGGCCATCCGCGCCGGCGCGGCCGGGTTCCTGCTGAAGGACACCGCCCCCGACGCCCTGCGCGACGCCGTGCGCGTCGTGGCCGGCGGGCACGCGCTGCTTTCCCCCGCCGTCACCCGCCGGGTGCTCGCGGCGGCGGCCCGCTGCCCCGTGGAGGATCCCGGGCGGCTCGCCGGTCTCACCGACCGCGAACGGGACGTCCTCACCCAGGTCGCTGCTGGGCGGTCCAACCCGGAGATCGGCGCCGCTCTGCATCTCAGCCCGGAGACCGCCCGCACCTACGTCAGCCGCCTGCTGACGAAGCTTGACGCGCGGGACCGGTCCCAACTCGTCGTCATCGCCTACGAGAGCGGACTGGTGCGACCCGGCGAAGGCTGACGACGTTCAGCCGCCGGCGATCATCCGGACCCCCATCATCCTAGGACGCTTAGGGGATGTGCTCCGAGCCGCTAGCGCCCGGACCGCACCCGACCGTGGCGATGTCGGAGAACTGGACAAATCGGAAGCGTGTCGGCCTGGCGCTGGTTACGCTGTCGCGGGAGGTGAGTCACCATGTTGACTGACGCGCCGGTGCAGGCGGCCATTCCAGCGAGCGACATGGAACGGGCCAAGCGCTTCTATCGCGACACGCTGGGCCTGACGATCTCGCGGGAGGCCGAGGACGCGGTCCAGCTCGAGTCCGGTGGAGCGAAGTTCTTCATCTATCCCACCTCCAACGCCGGAAAGGCACCCCACACGTTGGCGGCCTGGTTCGTCGCCGACCTCGATGCCGAGATGGCGGATCTGCGGGGCCGCGGCGTGACGTTTGAAAATTACGATCTTCCCGGCCTCAAGACGGTCAACGGCGTCGCAGAGTTTCCGACGATGCGCGGCGCCTGGTTCAAGGACAGCGAAGGCAACATTCTCGGCGTGAGCCAGCCCCGCGAAGGGTGATCCCCGTGGTCGGCGAGCCGCCGACTGACGTACCGGCGGCGGTGGGGCCGGGCGTAGCGGACAACCGTGCCGGCAGTGGGCGTGGGGGACGATCAACCAGCGTGTCGCGACGTGGCTGGCAGCGCCACGTAGGTGGTTTCGAGGTATTCCTCGATTCCTTCGAAGCCGCCCTCGCGGCCGAATCCCGAGGCCTTCATGCCACCGAACGGTGCGGCCGGGTTCGAGATCAGACCGGTGTTGACGCCGACCATGCCGTACTCTAGCGATTCCGCGAGCCGCACGGTGCGGGCGAGGTCGCGGGTGTAGACGTAGGCGGCGAGGCCGTACTCGGTCGTGTTGGCGCGGCGTACCGCCTCCTCCTCGCTGGTGAAGACGCTGACGGGGGCGACGGGTCCGAAGATCTCCTGGCCGGTGATCTCCGAGTCGTGGTGCACGTCGAGCAGTACCGTGGGGTGGTAGAAGTAGCCGGGCCGGTCAGGAGCGGAGCCACCGACCACGAGGCGGGCCCCGTCGCGGACGGCGTCGGTGACGAGCCGGTGGACGGAGTCGACGGCGCTCCCGTCGATCAGCGGACCGACGTCGACCCCCGGGTCCTGACCGCGGCCGACGACCAGCCGGCCCATCCGATCGGCCAGCTTCTCGGCGAACTCCTGAGCTACGTCCGTGTGGACCAGGAAGCGGTTCGCGGCGGTGCAGGCCTCGCCCATGTTGCGCATCTTGGCGAGCATCGCGCCGTCGACCGCGGCATCGACGTCGGCGTCCTCGAAGACGAGGAATGGAGCGTTGCCGCCGAGCTCCATGCTGAGCCGCTGCAACTGGTCGGCCGACTGACGGACGAGCTGCCGCCCCACCGGCGTGGATCCGGTGAAGGACACCTTGCGCAGTCGTGGGTCCGCCATCAGCGTGGCGCTCATCGCTGCCGCACGGGTGGTCGGTACGACGTTCAGAACGCCGGGTGGCAGCCCGGCCTCGTGGAGGATGTCCGCCAACGCCAGCATGGTGAGGGGCGTGAGCTCCGCCGGCTTGACCACCATCGTGCAGCCGGCGGCGATCGCCGGACCGATCTTGCGTGTCCCCATTGCCATCGGAAAGTTCCACGGCGTGATGAAGAGGCAGGGGCCGATCGGCTTGCGGACGGTGAGGAGGCGGCTGGCTCCATCGGGGGCGTGCATCCACCGGCCGTGGATGCGGACCGCCTCTTCGGAGAACCACCGGAGGAACTCGTTGCCGTAGGCGACCTCGCCCCTGGCCTCGGCGAGCGTCTTGCCCATCTCCAGGCTGATCAGCTCGGCCAGCTCGTCGGTCCTGTCCCGGATCAGGTCGAACGCCCTGCGCAGGATCTCCCCGCGGTCACGTGGCGCGCTCGTCCCCCACTCCTCCTGGGCGGCGACGGCGGCGTCGAGGGCTTCGACCGCATCCCTGACCGAGCCGTCCGCGACCGAGGCGAGGACGGACCCGTCGGCCGGGTCGAAGACCGTGAAGGTGGCTTCCTCCTCCGCCTGCCGCCAACCACCGCCGATGAAGAGGCCCCGCTGGTCGGGTCCAGGCAGAACACGTCCGGGCATGGGCGGGTGAACTCCTTGGGGTGGTTGCCTGACAGGGCAGTCGTACCGGGTCTGGCGACTCGACCGGCGGGGCGCTCAGTAGCTGTTGGCCGCCGCCCGCAGCAGGGCCGCCTGGATGTTCTCGACGTACTGCTCGCCCGACCGGGTCATCGGGACGACCACGGCCAGGACGCCGAGCAGGACGTCGTCCCGGAAGACGGGTGCCGCGACCGCCCACGATTCCTCGGTCGACTCGCGGCCGCTGTAGGCTATGCCACGCTCTCGGATGACGGCGCATTCGGCCCGCAGGTCGGCCAAGGTGCGCACGGCCCCGGACTCCGTCTTGAACTCGTCGGTGCCCGGTGGCAGACCGAGGTAGCCGTGCTCGGCGTTGCTGAAGGCGATGAGGGCCTTACCCGCGGCGCCCAGGTACACCGGCCCGCGTTCACCGGGGTGGCAGACCCGCCGCACGAGCCTGCCGGACTCCGCCGACTCGATGCAGACGCGGTCGTTCCCGGACCGGACGAAGAACGCCACGGTCTCGTCGAGCTGGTCCCGGAGGCGGGCGACGGCTTCGCCCGCGAGCTTTCGGATAGCCGACCACTGGTCGCCGGCGTACAGGAGCGCGGTCAGCTCGGGTCCGGGGACGAACTGACCGTCCTTGTCCTGCTCCAGGAAGTCAGCCATCCTCAGGGTTGCCAGGAGCCGCGACGCGGTGCTCAGGCTGACACCGGCCACGCCGGCGAGCTCGGTGAGTGTCCGGCTCCCGCGAGCGGCCGCGGAGAGCAGGTTGAGCGCACGGATCACCGACCTGACGCCGCGCTGCTCGGTGGGCTCGTCGTCCAGCTCGGTCACCTGGTCCTCCTTCATCGTTCAGCCGTCGAGCCGAAGACGTGCACATCGCGCGTCCGCCAGATCATGCCCACCGTCTCGCCGGTACGGTAGGGGTGCTCGCCGTCGTCGTGCTGCATTTGTACCCGCACGGGGCCGAACGTTTCAGAGTGGACGGTGTACATCGTGTGCGAGCCGAGGTACAGCCGGTGCGTGACCTTTCCCGTGCAGCGGCTGAACCCGGGAGGCGGGGCTGCCGCGACGTCCGTCAGCGCGATCCGCTCCGGCCGCAGCGCGGCCACGGACGCGTCGGCGGGCATGCTCCGGCCGTCGTCGAGTGACAGCAGTCCGCCCTGCTCGACGCTCAGCCGCCCCGGGGCCTCGGGACGGACCGCGAGCATGTTGTTGGTGCCGAGGAAATCCGCGACGAAGGCGGACCGGGGGTGCTCGTAGAGCTCCCGGGGCGTCCCCATCTGCTCGATCCGCCCGTGGTTCATCAGGGCGACGCGATCGGACATCGACATCGCCTCCTCCTGGTCGTGGGTGACGTAGACCATCGTCACCTTCAGCGCCTGCTGGAGCTGCCGGAGCTCGACCTGGAGACGCTGTCGCAACTTCCGGTCGAGGGCGCCCAGCGGCTCGTCCATGAGCAGGAACGCGGGGTCGAACACGACTGCCCGCGCCACCGCGATCCGCTGTTTCTGCCCGCCGGAGAGCTGGTCGGGCAGGCGGTCGGCCGCGCCGGCCATGTCGACGAGCTCGAGCGCCCGGCCTACCCGATCGGCGATGACGTCGCGCGGCTCCCTGCGCATCTCGAGTGGGAACGCGAGGTTGTCGCGGACCGACATGTGCGGGAAGAGCGCGTAGTCCTGGAAGACGACACCGATGTTGCGCTTGTCGCTCGGCACGTGCGCGATGTCGATGCCGTCGACGCGGATGGTCCCCGAGGTCGGGTCGGTGAAACCGGCGAGCATCATCAGGGTCGTGGTCTTCCCCGACCCTGACGGGCCGAGCACGGTGAAGAACTCGCCAGGCTCGATCGTGAGGGTGAGGTCGTCGACGGCGACGTGGTCGCCGTACTCCTTGCGGACGTTGTCGAAGTGGATCGCGCCGTGGCTGGCGGTCATGGGTTGCTCCTCGAGATCCGGGTGAGGCGGCGGAACAGCGCATAGCCGAGCCAGATGACGGCGGCGCATGCCATGACGAAGACGGAGATCACCGCCACGGTCGGGTTGGTTTCCAGCGAGAGCGCCTCGAAGATCCGCTTGGGGAGTGTCTTGACGTGAACGCCGGAGAGGAAGATCGCGACCGTCGACTCGTCGAACGAGGTCAGGAACGCGAAGAGGCCGGCGGTCGCGATGGAAGGGGCGATCAGCGGCAGCACGATCCGGCGCAGCTGGGTGGTCCGGCTCGCACCCAGGCTGGAGGCGGCCCGTTCGTAGACCGGGTTGAGCGAGCGCAGGCCGGCGCTGACCACGCTGAACACGAATGGCAGAGCCAGCGTCACGTGGGCCAGGACGATTCCCAACTCGGTGTCGACGAGCCCGATCCGTTCGAACTCCACGTAGAAGCCCGCGGCGGCGACCACCGTCGGGAACAGCAGCGGCAGCATCATCAGGGTCGAGGTCAGCGTCCCCCACCCGTGGAGGGCTCCCCGGACGACGCCCATCGCGGCGAGCGTCCCGAGTGCCCCGGCGATGACGGTCACGAAGAGCGCGATCCGGACGCTGACCGTGAGGGGATCGAGCCAACCGGCGGTGAAGAACTCCGAGTACCACTGCGTCGAGTAGTCGACCGGCGGGAAGACCAGCGCCTTGGTGGAGGCGAACGAGATCGGGACGACGATGAACTGCGGCGCCAGCACGAGGACGCCGAGGGTGGCGGCCAGGACCTTCGGGAGCCTGCGGCTGCGGGTGACGCCGAGGCGGTCGAGTCCGCCGGCCGCGCGTCCCGCGAGCCTGAGGGCGCGTCCGCCTCCGCGCCTGGCGCTCGGGGAGCGGGTGGCCGCGGTGCCGGACCGCCCGGCGAGCTGGGTCGCCGACATCCCGGTCAGCCGCTGGAAGGCGAGGACGATGACCAGGACCAGGGCGCCGAGCACGAGAGCGGCAGCCGAGGCGAGGCCGTAGTCGCCGCTCTGCTTGATCGCACTGTGGATCAGCGAGCCGAGCATGCTGCCCTTGGACCCGCCGAGGAGCGCGGGGATCACGAACGCGCCGATGCCGTAGACGAAGCACAGCACCGATCCCGCCTGGATGCCGGGCTTGGTCAGCGGCAGGTAGACCCGGACGAACGCCTGGGCCGGCCCGGCGCCCAGGCTGGTCGCGGCACGTACCCGCGAGCCGTCGACCGAGCGCATCGTGGCGGCCAGCGGCAGGATCATCAGCGGCAGCAGATAGTGGGAGAGGCTGACGACCACCGCGATCGGCGTGAAGACCATCGCGATCGGTTCCAGCCCGAACTGCTCGATCAGCTTGTTGACCGGGCCCTGACGCCCGAGGATCACCAGCCAGGAGAACGACCGCAGCAGGATCGAGGTCAGGTACGGCGCCATGATCGCCACCGTCAGGAAGGTGCGCAGCCACCTGCCGCCGTGCGCCATCTGGTATGCGATCGGGTAGCCGAGGACCAGCGCCACGAGTGTCGAGGCCGCGGAGATCAGGATCGTCCGCACGATGTTGTCGACGTAACCGGAGTGCCCGAGGAGCCGGGCGAAGTTCTCGAGACCGAAGGTCGGTTCCGTCACGCTCCGAAGGCAGAGGATCACGACGGGAAGTGCGAAGACGAGGGCCACGACCAGGACTGCGGGAACCGCGCTCAGGTCCCAGCCGCGCCGGCGGCGGCGCCGGCCTCCCGCGGTGCGGGAGGCCGGCCCCGAGAGGCCCGCGTTCGGGGACGTCGGGGTGGTGGTCACGCGTGCAGCCAGTCCTGCCAGCGCTTGAGCACGTCCGCGCCGTTCTTGGCCCACCAGTCCACGTCGATGCGGAACGTCTCGTCGCTGGCGGTCTCCTTGGTGCCGGGGAGGTCGGCGCGTGCGTTGGCGTCGAGGCCGTCGAGCACCGACTTCAGCGACGGCGTGTAACCGAGCTTGTCCATGATCGCCTTCTGGACCTCGGGCTTCAGGGAGTACTTGATCGCGTTGAAGGCGTCCTGCTCGTCCGGCGCTCCCTTGGGAATGACGAGCTGCTGAACGGAGAGGACGGCGCCCTCCCAGGTGTAGTCCAGCGGCACCGCGCCGCTCTTGGCGATGCTCTTGATCCGCGCGAGGTTCCCGTAGCCGAGCGCGATCTCGCCCTGTGAGATGGCGTTCTGCAGGTCACCGTTGGAGCTGAAGAAGACGGTGTCGTTGCGGATGCTGTCGAGCTTGGCGAAGGCGCGGTCCAGGTCGAGCGGGTAGAGCTGGTCGACCGGCACGCCGTCGGCGATCAGGGCGCCCTCGAGGATGCCCCAGGGCAGCGCCACCATGCCGCGCTTGCCCTTGATGTGCGTCGTGTCGAACAGGTCGGCCCAGGAGTCGAGGCCGCCGGACACCTCGTCCTTGTTCCAGAACAGGTTGCGGGAGAACGTGTACCACGGCACCGAGTACTCGGTGACCGCGCTCGGGTCGGCGAATCCTTCGAGCCCCTTGGTGTCGATCGGTTGCAGCACGCCGGCGGCCATGAACTGGGCGAGTGAGGAGTCCTCGGCGTCGATCAGGTCGACGCCCATCGAGCCGGACTTGGACATCTGCACCAGCTTGGCAACGTCGGAACCGCTGCTGTCGTAGAGGACCTTGACGTCGGCGTCCTTCGAGAACGGGTCGAAGAGCGCCGCCTTGACGGCCTCCTCGTAGGTGCCGCCGAAGCCGGCGTACGTGATCGACCCCTTCTCATCTCCGCCGCCCGAGCAGGCCGTGAGGCTGCTCAGGGCCACGACGACCGCGGCCACCGCCGCGCCGACTCGGCGCCGGCCTCCGGTCGCGTCGAGAATTTTTCGCATTAGGGTTCCTTCTTGGTAGGCCGGTCGGGTTACTGAACCACCTCGGGTCCGCTTCCGCAGAATGAAAGTCTGACTTCCATTGCAGATGCTGTGGCCCTGGTGGCGGCCTGTCAAGAGGTGTAGCTGGGCTTTCCCGCGATCACGCCGGCAAGTGAGCCCGAACGTTCGTATTCGTCCAGTACGGCGAGGTGCGGCACCACGTCGATGCCGTGGTCGGCACGCCAGGACGCGTCGTAGTGGGTCGAGGCGTAGCGTTCGCCGCCGTCGCAGATCAGGCTCACCACGCTACCTCGCTCGCCGTCGCGCTCCATGCGGGCGATGAGCTGGAGGGTTGCCCACATGCTCGTCCCGGTCGACGGTCCGACCCGGCGGCCCAGGCGGCGCGAGGCCCAGAGCATCGCCGCGACCGACGCCGCGTCGGGCACGCGGACCATCGCGTCGATCACCTCGGGTACGAAGGACGGCTCGACCCGTGGGCGGCCGATCCCCTCGATCCGGGAGCCTGTGGCTGACAGCAGTCCACGATCGCCGAGGCGCCAGGCGTCGAGGAAGACCGAGTTCTCGGGATCCGGCACCAGCAGCCGGGTGGGGTGCCGCCGGTAGCGCAGGTAGCGTCCGATGGTGGCCGCCGTTCCGCCGGTCCCGGCGCTGGCGACGATCCAGGCGGGCACCGGCTGCGCCTCGCCGGACATCTGCTCGAAGATGGACTCCGCGATGTTGTTGTTGCCGCGCCAGTCGGTGGCCCGCTCGGCGTAGGTGAACTGGTCGAGGTAGTGGCCGCCGAGCTCGGCGGCGAGACGCCGCGCCTCGTCGTACACCTGGTCCGGGTGATCCACCACCTGGCAGCGTCCGCCGTGCCACTCGATGAGCTCGACCTTGGCCGGGCTGGTCGCGGCCGGGACGACGGCGATGAACGGCAGGTTCAGCAATCGGGCGAAGTAGGCCTCGGAGACGGCGGTCGAGCCGCTGGACGCCTCGACCACCGTCGTGGTCGGGCCGATCCAGCCATTGCACAACGCGTACAGGAAGAGCGAGCGGGCGAGCCGGTGCTTGAGGCTGCCGGTCGGGTGTGAGGACTCGTCCTTCAGGTAGAGGTCGACGCCGTGCCGACCCGGCAGGTCGAAGGTCAGCAGGTGGGTGTCGGAGCTGCGGGTGGCGTCGGCCTCGACGCGGCGGATCGCCTCGTCGACCCAGGTCCGGTCGGCGCGGGTCTGCTCGCGCATGGTCATTCGAGGTCTCCTTCGGGGCTTCTTCCGATCGCTCTCGCGGATGCCGTGACGGCGCTTGACCGTGTTCAGATTCGGGGGCATCCTATGGTACGGAAGTTGGACTTCCGCTGTATGGAACATCCGAAGGAGTCCAGTGAGCAACCACCCTGTGGACCCGGCCGACGCCCGAGCCATCGAGGAACTCCTCAACCGGGTCGCCTACATCCTCGACGCCCACGAGTACGACCGGCTTGGAGAGGTCTTCGCCCCCGGGATCCTCTTCGACAACCCGGGCCGCCTCACGGCCAACGGGCTCGACGACGTGATCGCGGCCTTCAAGGCGATCACGACGCCCGCGGTCAGCCACCACATCACGAACGTGGTGGTAGGTGGCGTCGACGACGACACCGCCGAGTGCGACAGCAAGGCGCTCGCGTTGAGGGCCGGAGGGGAGGTCACCGCCGCGATCTACCGCGACACCGTGACCCGCACCGGCGCGGGATGGCGCATCTCGGCTCGACGTATCAGCCCGCTGGGCTGACCCCGCGACGGCGACGGAACGAGAGGAAGCGGATGGAGCAGGCGTACGACGTGATCGTCGTCGGGACCGGGCACAGCGGCCTGGTGGCCACCGGGTATCTGGCCCGGGCAGGTTTGAAGGTGCTCGCCCTGGAACGGCGCGACGTCGTCGGAGGCACCTGCGTCACCGAAGAGATCTTCCCGGGCTACCGCGGGAGCAGCGTGGCCAACGCGAGCCACAGCCTCGATCCGCGCATCGTCCAGGAACTCGAGCTGGAGAAGTACGGTCTCCGCTTCGCCCACCCGCCGCTCGGATCCCTGACCCTCTTCGAGGACGGCCGGGCTCTACCGGCCTGGCCGGACCGCGCCAAGCGCCGGGCGGCCATGGAGCAGTTCGCGCACGGCGAGGCGGACCTCGATGGCTACGCCTCGGTCATCGAGCTGTACGCCTCGGTGGCCCGTCGGATGAAGGTCTCCTTCTACGACCCGCCGCCCTCGTTCGCCGAGGTGGCCGCGCGTTTCACCACGCCGCGCCAGCGCCGCGACTTCGAGTCGATCATGTTCGGTCCGGTCGCGGACATCCTCGAGGAGCGGCTCTCGTCGCCGCAACTGCAGGCGTTCTTCGCCGGCACCGCGGTCGCGACCAACTTCGTCGGCCCGCGCACACCGGGCAGCGGCTACCTGCTGCTCCAGCGGCCCCTGTGGGAGGAGTCGCTCCGCGGCGTCGGCAACCACGACGACAACGAGCTGATGATGCGCAACGCCGCGCCGCTGGGCGGCATCGGCGCCGTGACCGGCGCGATGGCGGAGTCCGCCCGCGCCCACGGCGCCACGATCCTCACCGGCGCGGAGGTCGAACGCATCCTCTGCGAGGATCAGCGGGTCGTCGGTGTCGTCCTCAGCGACGGGCGCGAGTTCCGCGCCCCCCGGGTCGTCTCCAACGCGAACCCGAAGCTGACCCTGACCAGGCTGGTCGGGCCGGAGGACATCGGGGAGGACCTGTACGACCTCGCCAGGACCGTCAGCATGAAGGGCACCTCCGCCAAGGTCCACCTCGCGCTCGACGGCACCCCGCGGTTCGCCGCCGCGCGGGACGAGGAGGAGAACCGCCTCTTCCTCGGCACCAACTTCCGGATCGCGGCCAGCATCGACGTGCTCCAGAACGCCTACAACGAGGCGGTGCTCGGGCGCTGGAGCCAGCGACCCACCGTCACCGCGATGATCGACTCGGCGCACGATCCCTCGCTGACCCCGCCGGGCTGCCACTTCGTGAGCATCAGCGTCCGCGGAGTTCCGTATCACCTGGCCGAGGGCACCTGGGACGAGCAGCGCGACGACCTGGGCAAGGCCGTGGTCAGCACGTTGGAGGAGCACATCCCGAACCTGTCCGGGATCCTGGCCGGCGTGCACGTCTACTCGCCGCTGGACCTCGAACGCGAGTTCGCCCTCGTCGAGGGCAACGGCGCGCACGGCGACATCGTGCCGGGGCGCATCTTCGACTCGCGCCCGATCCCCGGCTGCGCCGACTACCGGACGCCGGTCGACGGGCTGTACCTGACCGGCGTCGGCAACTGGCCGGGCAACTTCATGAGCGGCGTCACCGGCTACAACGCGAGCAACCGCGTGCTGACCGACGTCCGCCGTACCACCGACTGAGCCGACCCCACGAACCAGAGGAGCACGATGATCATCGGACGAGGCATTCCCGCGGACCGGGTGTCGGCCATGCGGTCGGCGACCACGACCGGACAGGTCTGGTCGGACATCGTCCTGAACGACGGCGGGACCCGCGCCCTCAACATGTTCTTCGCGCCCGGGTCGCGCACGCACTGGCACCGGCACCCGGGCGGCCAGATGCTCTACACCGTCTCCGGCGAGGGCTGGATCCAGGAGCGCGGCGGCGAGGTGGTGGTGATGCGTCCGGGCGACGTCGTCTGGACCGAGCCCGGCGTCGAACACTGGCACGGCGCCACCGCGTCCGCCCAGCTGGTGCAGTTGGTGCTCCACTTCGGTGACGTCGAGTGGACCGGAGAGGTCGGCGAGGACGAGTACACCGCCTGCGGCGCCGAGGGCGCGCGATGAGCAGCCGGCCGGCCGACCTGGTCGCACGGCTCGTGGGCGACATGCCGGGCTCGTGGATCGGCGGCACCTGGGTGACCTCCCCGGACACGTTCGAGGTCCACGAACCGGCCACCGGGGCCACGATCTGCACGGTCGCCGACGCCGACGCCGACCAGGCCGCCGCGGCGGTCGCCGCCGCGGCGGCCACCCTCGACGGGTGGTCGTCGGCGACCGGCTGGCAGCGCTTCGAGGTCCTCCGCCGCGCGACCGACCTGCTGGGGAAGCGGGTCGAGGCCATCGGCGAGCTCATCAGCGCGGAGACCGGCAAGCCGCTGGCCGAGGCGGTCGGCGAGGCCCGCAACACGGTTCGCTTCTTCGAGTGGTTCAGCCACGAGACGCTGCGGCTTCCCGGCGAGGCCTGGGCCGACGTCGCGCCCGGACGCGACGCCCTCGTGCTGCACGAGCCGATCGGGGTGGTCCTCGCGATCACGCCGTGGAACTTCCCGGCGTTCATGGTGGCCTGCAAGGTCGGCGCCGCGCTCGCGGCCGGTTGCACCGTGGTGTTGAAGCCCGCCCCGCAGACGCCGCTCACCGCGCTGGCCATCGCACGCTGCTTCGAGGAGGCGGGTCTCCCGGCCGGGGTCCTGAACGTCGTCGTCGCCGGGGATCCGCAGCGGGTCAGCGACGTCCTGCTGGACGCCCCCGAGGTCGCGTGCATCAGTTTCACCGGCTCGCGCGGGGTGGGCGAACTCGTCATGCGCAAGGCCGCGGCGTCGATCAAGCGGGTCCTTCTCGAGTTGGGCGGCAACGCCGCCGCGGTGGTGCTACCCGACGCGGACGTCGTCCAGACCGCGCGTGACCTGGTTCGGGCGCGGTTCCTCAACTCCGGGCAGGCGTGCATGGCCGCCAACCGGGTGTACGTCGTCGAGTCGAAGGCCGGCGACCTGGTCGCCGAACTCGCCGCGGCGGTCGACCAGATCGTCCTCGGCGACCCGCGCGACCCGGCGACCACGATGGGCCCGCTCATCGACCACGCTGCGGTCGGACGGATCGAGGCGCAGTTGGCCGAGGCTGTGACGGGCGGCGCGACCGTCGTCGCGGGCGGCACCCGGACCGCCGAGAACGAGGCGAGTGCGTTCCTGGCGCCGACACTGCTGACCGCCGAGGGAAAGAGCCAGCCCGCCGTACTCGGCGAGGAGTTCTTCGGGCCGGTGCTCAGCGTCATCCGCTGCGCCGACGTCGACGAGGCTGTCCGGTTGGCCAATGCGACCGAGTACGGCCTTGCGGCGTACGTGTTCGGCGGTGACCAGGCCGCCGCGACCGCGGTCGCCCGGAAGCTCAAGGCGGGCTCGGTCGGTGTCAACACTCCGCTGGTCAGCGAGCCGGCCCTGCCGTTCGGTGGCATGCGCAGCAGTGGTCTCGGCCGGGAGCGGGGACGGCTCGGCGTCGAGGAGTACCTGGAAACCAAGACCGTGCAGATGCCTGCCGCCCGCTGAAGCACTCCCTGACCCGCCGCCGTCGGCCCCACCCACCCCCGGACGGCGGCTTCGCAACCATGCCCAGAAAGAGGTAGAGCAGTGCCAACAGAGACAGTGTGCTTCGTCGGTGGCCGGGTCCGCACGATGGACCGGGCCGGAACCGTCGCGGAGGCGTTTCGCGCCGAGGGAGGCCGGATCGCGGCGATCGGGACGACGGAGGAGATTCTCGCGGGGGCCGGAGAGGCACGGGTCGTCGACCTGGCCGGTGCGGTGGTGCTTCCCGGACTGGTCGACTCCCACTCCCACCTGGAGCTGCTCGCCTATTCCTGGGAACTCGCCGTCGACTGCCGCTCGTCCCGGGTGTCGAGCATCGAGGAGATGGTCTCGGTGCTCGCGGAGCGTACCGGCTCCACGGCCGCCGGCGAGTGGATCCTCGGTCAGGGGGAGCACTACCAGAATCTGAAGCTCGCCGAGGGGCGCTATCCCGACCGGTACGACCTGGACCGGGTCAGCACCACCCACCCGGTGATGTACCGGGCGAGCTACCACCTCAACGTCTTCAACTCCCTGGGCCTGGAACTGCTGGGCGTCGACGACGACACCCCGGACGCGCCCGGCGGCCGGATCGAGCGCGACCCGGCCACCGGCGTCGCCACCGGCCGCACCTACGACATGTTCGAGCCGCTCGGCGGCCCGCAGCCGCCGGTTGCGGATCTCGCGGCGGCGATCAAACGAGTGCAGGACCGGTACCTCGCCGTCGGCGTCACCACCCTCGGCGACATCCCGCTGCACCCCGCGGGGCTGGAAGCGATCGCCTCCGTCGCCGCCGACGGTGAACTGGTCCTGCGCGCCGCGCTGTACCCGAAGCTGGAGGCTGTGGTGTCGGCGGAGGACGTGCGCGCCGGCCGTACCAAGGACCGCGTCGACGCCCTCGACCCGGACCATCTCGCGATGGTCGGTTTCAAGGTCTTCCTCGACGGCGGGCTCACCGCAGGCGCGGCCGCCCTCCACGAGGACTACCCCGGCCAACCCGGCTACCGCGGCGAGTTGGCGTTCACCGACGAGGAGGTCGTCGCCCTGGTCGCCACCGCCGATGCGGCGGGACTGCAGATCGCCATGCACGCGATCGGCGACCGCGCCCTCGACCAGGCTCTCGACGGCGCGTTGGCACTGCCCGCCGAGCGGCACGGCGTCGCCCGGCACCGCATCGAGCACGCGGGCAACATGTTCATGACCAACGAACGGATCAAGCGGCTGGCGGCCTCCGGAGTCGTCCCCGTACCGCAGCCGGCCTTCCTCCTGACCACCGCGGCCGGATACGTCGCGCACCTGGGCAGCGACCGGATCGGGACGGTGATGCCGTTCCGTACGCTGATCGACCACGGCCTGCCGGTCCCCGGCAACTCCGACGCGATCGGCATCACCGAGGACCAGCACGACCCGTTCCCGGCGATGCAGGCCGCGGTCGTCCGGCGTACCAACGACGGCGACCTGCTGGATGCCCGGGAGGCGGTCACGATCGAGGAGGCGCTGCGGATGTACACCGAGTGGGCGGCGTTCTCGATCGGCTGGGAAGACCGGGTCGGCTCGCTCGAGGTGGGCAAGTTCGCCGACTTCGTCATCCTGGATGCGGACCCGTTGGAGACCGAGCCGACGGAGCTGGCCGCCCTGACCGTCGTGCAGACCTGGATCGGCGGAACGCTGGCCTTCGAGAGGGCCTGAGCCTGGACGAGCAGATCCCGGCGCCTCGTCAGCGCGGGCGGGACCGTGCTGACGAGGCAGTGGCCACCCGATGGACGGTCCGGCCGGCCGCGCTATGCGTCCCAGGCCATTTCCACCCGCCTGAAGCCGCGGGCGAAGAAGATGACGTCCCGTTCGGTGGCGCCCGGGCCGGCCAGCCGCAGGTTGGGCAGCCGGTCGAGCAGCCGGGGCAGGGCGATCCGCAGCTCCAGGCGCGCCAGCGGTGCGCCGATGCAGGCGTGGATCCCCTTGCCGAAGGCCAGGTGGCGGTTCGCGCTGTCCCGGGTGACGTCGAAGGCGTCGGCGTCCTCGAAGGCGGCGTCCCGGTTGGCCGAACCGAAGTGCACCATCAGCCGCGCACCGACGGGCAGGCGCACCCCACCCAGCTCGGTCTCCTCGGTGACCGCCCGGAACAGGCCCTGCGCCGGGTTCTCGTACCGCAGGATCTCCTCGACCATGGTGTCGGCCAGCGCGGAATCGCGGCGGACCCTGTCGAGCTGGTCGGGGTGGTCCAGCAGGGCGACGAGGCCGTTGCCGATGGCGCGGGTCACCGTCACGTGCCCGGCGATGATGAGGTTCATGGGGATCCGCGTCATCTCGACCATGGTCAGCTCGTCACCGCTCGCGGCGAGCAGGCCGGACATCAGGTCGTCGGTCGGGCACGCGGCACGCTGCTCCAACGCCGCCATGAAGTACCTCTGCATGGCCACCACGTCCCGGGCGTACTCGACCCGCCGCTCGACCGGGTCGGTCGGCTGCGACAGCCGGAGCCAGTTGTAGCTCCAGCGGTGCAGCATCGGGATGTCCTCGCGTGGCACGCCGAGGATGTCGCCGATGGCCACCAACGGCAGTGGCCAGCCGAATCTCTCGATCACGTCGGCGTGGCCGTCGGCGACGAACGAGTCGATCAGTTCGTCGGTGGCCGCGCGCAGCCGCGGGTCGAGGTCGGCCACCCGTTTCGGGGTGAAGACCCGGCTCACCGGGGCACGGAGGCGACGGTGGACCGGCTCGTCGCTCTCGGTCAGGGTCGGCCGCAGCGGCCAGCCCTCGCGCAGCACGGCCAGGACCTCGGGCGGTGGCGGCTTGACGGAGGCCTGCACCGCGTTCGCCGACGAGAACGTCCGGTGGTCGCGGAGGACCTCCAGCACGTCGTCGTACCGGGTGACGACCCACATCTCGTGGCCGGCGGAGTAGAAAACCGGCTGCTCCGCCCGCAGCCTGGCATAGAGCGGTGTCCCGTGACCCGGACGGCCGCTGGTTCGTGACGTTCGCCGTCGACGTCGAGGCACCCGTCGCACCCGAATCCACCGGTCAGGTGGTGGGTGTGGACCTCGGGTTGACCGACTTCGCGGTGCTGTCCACCGGCGAGCGCATCCCGCATCCGAAGCACATGGAGCGTCGGGAGCGCCGACTCAAGCGGTACCAGCGGATGATGGCCCGCCGGCAGAAGGGCTCCGCCAACCGCGCCAAAGCCAAGCGGAAGGTCGCCCGTGCGTATTCGCGGGTACGCGACGCCCGCCGGGACTTCCTCCACCAACAGTCCACCACCCTGGTACGCCGGTTCGACGCCATCGCTGTGGAGGACCTGGCCGTGGCGAACATGGTCCGCAACCGGTCCCTGGCCAGATCGATCTCCCGTACCGGCTGGGCGGAGTTCCGTACCCTGCTCACCTACAAGGCCCATCGCGACGGCCGCACCCTCGCCGTGGTGGACCGCTGGTACCCGTCGTCGAAGACCTGCTCGGCGTGCGGGCATCTGCTCGCCACACTCTCCCTCGGCACGCGCCACCGGCGGTGTCCGGGTTGCGGCACCCGGCATGACCGGGACGTCAACGCCGCTCAGAACATCGCCGTCGCGGCCGGGCTGGTCGAGACGAAAAACGCCTGCGGAGCGGACGTCAGACACGAAGGATCTCCTTCCGTGCGGTCTGCGGTGAACCAGGAACCCCAACCTGCGAGGGTGGGAATCCCCCGCGTTTAGGCGGGGGAGGATGTCAAGCAGCTGTTCGGGTGCGAGCGGATCGAACCGCAGCGGGCAAAGGGCCGACTGCTCGGCGGTGGTCAACGCGACGCACCCGGACCCGTCGGCGGTGCGCCGCGACCTCGCCGCGCTCGGCGTCCACCTCGACGTGACCGCCGGATCACCAGCCGGGCTGGAGGCGGTGCTCGACTCCCCGCGCGGCCCGGTGACCCTGCGCTGAACCGCCAGCCTGGCAGGGGGTGATCGCGCCCGTTGCCCGCGATGCGCTGCGCCGCTGATGACGGTAGGAGGCGGCCATGATGTCTCGTGGCGCAATTGCGGCGCCTTCCTTGATGAAGATGCGGCACCTGCGATGCGGCTCGGCTATTTCCTGCCGCAGTTGCGGGCGGCTAAGGTGCTGGGTGTGACGATGTTTCGGATCGGTGAGGCCGCGGAGCTGCTCGGGGTCAGCGCGGACACGGTGCGCCGCTGGGTGGACGCGGGGCGGCTGGCCGCCAACCGGGACGAGCACGGGCACCGGGTGATCGACGGGGTCGACCTGGCCGGGTTCGTCCGCGCGCACGCCGGTGACCCGGGTGCCGGGTCGGAGGAGTCCTCGGCGCGCAACCGGCTGCGCGGGATCGTCACCGCGGTGATCAAGGACGCGGTGATGGCACAGGTAGACATCCAGGCCGGCCCGTTTCGGGTGGTGTCCCTGATGAGCCGGGAGGCGGTCGACGAGCTGGGGCTGCGGGTCGGCTCGGTCGCGGTCGCGGTGATCAAGTCGACCACGGTGGTGGTGGAGCGATCCGCACCCGCTGTGACACACAAGGCGCGGGCCGGCGCGTGAGCTCGGGCGGCGCGAGCAGTAGGGGAGCGAGCACAGTGGGCAGACGTTTCGTTCGGACGGCGTTGGCCGGGTTGGCCGCCGTGGCGCTGGCCGGGTTGGTCGGGTGCGGCGGCGGCAACGACACCAGCGGCGGTTCCGCGCCGGGCGCCGGGGGCGGCGGCACCGGGGTGACCGGCACGGTGACGGTGTTCGCGGCGGCGTCGCTGACCGAGTCGTTCACCCAGATCGGTAGGGAGTTCGAGGCCGCGAACCCCGGCTCGGCCGTGAGGTTCAACTTCGCCGGCAGCTCCGCCCTGGCCACGCAGATCAACCAGGGTGCCCCGGCGGACGTGTTCGCCTCCGCCGCCCCCACCAACATGAAGACGGTCACCGACGCGGGCAACGGCGACGGCGCGGCGACGACGTTCGTGAAGAACCAGCTCGTGATCGCGGTGCCCAGGGGTAACCCGAAGGGCGTCCAGGCCCTGGCCGACCTGACCGGGCCGGGAATGAAGGTCGCCCTGTGCGCGGAGCAGGTGCCCTGCGGCGCGGCGGCGAAGAAGGCCCTGGCGACCGCGAACGTGTCTCTCACCCCGGTCACGCTGGAACAGGACGTCAAGGCCGCGCTGGCGAAGGTGAGGCTCGGCGAGGTCGACGCCGCGCTGGTCTACCGCACCGACGCCAGGGCCGCATCGCCCGATGTGCACGGTGTGGAGTTCCCGGAGTCGTCGGGTGCGATCAACGACTACCCGATCGTGGTGTTGCGGAGCGCCGCGAACAAGGCCGGCGCCCGGGCGTTCGTCGCCTACGTGCTGTCCGATCGAGGCAGGGCGGTGCTCACCGCGGCCGGCTTCCAAGCCCGGTAGACGGATCATGGTTCGTGTCGTCGAGCGGGACGTGGCGGCCCGGCATCAGCCGGCCGGGCCGCCACGTCGCCGGCACACCCAACGGGTACCGGTGGCCCTGTCGCTGCCGGCCGTGGCCGGAATGGCGTTCCTGGTGCTGCCCCTGGCCGGCCTGGTCGTCCGCGCCCCGTGGGCCACCCTGTGGCAGCGACTCACCGAGCCCGGTGCGCTGACCGCGCTGCGGCTGTCGCTGCAGACCGCCACCGTCGCCACCGTGCTGTGCCTCGTACTCGGCGTGCCCCTGGCCTGGCTGCTCGCCCGCGTCGAATTCCCCGGCCGGCGGGTCGTCCGCGCGCTGGTCACCGTTCCGCTCGTGCTGCCGCCGGTGGTCGGCGGCGTCGCGCTGCTGCTCGTGTTCGGCCGCAAGGGCCTGCTCGGTGCCTGGCTGGACGCCACGTTCGGCGTCACCCTGCCGTTCACCACCACCGGCGTCGTCGTCGCCGAGGCATTCGTGGCGATGCCGTTCCTGGTCATCGCCGTGGAAGGCGCGCTGCGCGGCGCGGACACCCGGTTCGAGGAGGCCGCGGCCACCCTGGGCGCGGGCCGGTGGACCACCTTCACCCACGTCACCCTGCCCCTGGTGGCGCCGGGCATCGCCGCCGGCGGCGTGCTGTGCTGGGCCCGCGCGCTCGGCGAGTTCGGCGCCACCATCACCTTCGCCGGCAACTACCCCGGCATCACCCAGACCATGCCCCTGGCGGTCTACCAGACCATGGAGGGCGGCGACCTGTCCGGCGCCGTCGTGCTCAGCCTGATCCTGCTCGCCGTGTCGGTCACGATCCTCGCCGCCCTGCGCGACAAGTGGATCACCCAAGGATGACCGGGATCCGTCCCGGGCCCGGGTCCGCCGCGGTCCTCGACGCGCACCTGCTCGTCGACCGGGGCGCCTTCCGCCTCGACGTGCCGCTGCGCGTCGGCGCCGGGGAGGTGGTCGGGCTGCTCGGCCCCAACGGTGCCGGCAAGACCACCGCCCTGCGCGCCCTGGCCGGGCTCCAGCCGATGACCGCCGGGCACGTCAGGCTCGCCGGGCGGGACCTCGACCGGCCCGGCGGGCGTGTGTGGACACCCCCGGAGCACCGTCGGATCGGTGTGGTGTTCCAGGACTACCTGCTCTTCCCGCACCTGACCGCGCTGGACAACGTCGCCTTCGGTCCCCGGCGGCACGGCGTCGACCGGCGCACCGCCCGTCGACATGCCGCCGAGTGGCTGCACCGGGTCGGACTGGCCGAGCAGGCCGGCCGCAAACCCCGGCAGCTCTCCGGTGGGCAGGCCCAACGCGTCGCCCTCGCCCGCGCCCTCGCGGTCGACCCGGTCCTGTTGCTGCTCGACGAGCCGCTGGCGGCGCTGGACGCCCGTACCCGCCTGGACACCCGCGCCGAACTGCACCGCCACCTCGCCGCGCACCCCGGCGCCACTCTGCTGGTCACCCACGACCCGCTCGACGCCCTGGTCCTGGCCGACCGGCTGATCATCATCGAACGCGGCCGCGTCGTGCAGGATGGCGACGCCGCCACCATCACCGCGCAA
Source organism: Micromonospora olivasterospora (assembly GCF_007830265.1). Lineage (NCBI taxonomy): Bacteria > Bacillati > Actinomycetota > Actinomycetes > Micromonosporales > Micromonosporaceae > Micromonospora > Micromonospora olivasterospora. The sequence goes on along the minus strand of NZ_VLKE01000001.1, from coordinate 6,086,750 downwards.
CCGCGCACCGACTACGTCGCCCGCCTCGTCGGGCTCAACCTCTACCGCGGCACCGCCGACGGCCACACCGTCCACCTCGGCGGAGGCTTCACACTGACCGCCGCCGAGTCGCTGCACGGCGACGCGTTCGTCGCCTTCCCACCCTCGGCGGTCGCGCTGCACCCCCACCAACCCGACGGCAGCCCGCGCAACACCTGGCCGGCCACCATCACCGGCCTGCAACGCCACGGCGACAACCTGCGCGTGCAACTCGCCGGCCCGATCGGCGTGGCCGCCGACGTCACCCCGGCCGCCGCCGCCCAGCTGGACCTGGCCCCCGGACAGGCGGTGTGGGCGGCCGTGAAGGCCGCCGAAACCCGCGCGTACCCCGCCGACGGACGCCCGCCGACCCCGGGGGAGGGGAGCTGACGGCTGCCAGCCGCGCCGGGACGTCGACCATGGTTCAGAGCAGGGCGCTCAGCCGCCGCCTGCCCTCGACCGCGACCTGCTCGCTCGTGGCCAACTGCCGCCAGGTGTGGGTACGCCGGGCCATCACCGGCAGGTCGACCGGGAAGAACTCGAAGACGCACAGGTCGTCGTAGCCGACCTCGCTGAGCGCCGCGAAGCAGTCCGCCCAGGGCACCTGGCCCGTCCCCGGAATCCCACGGTTGTTCTCCACGGCGTGGAAGTGCTTCAGCCGCGGCCCGGCGAGCCGGATCGCCTCCGCCATGTCCGACTCCTCGATGTTCATGTGGAAGGTGTCCAGCTGCACGCCGACGCTCGGCAGCCCGACCTCGTCGACCAGGGCGACGGCGTCGGCCGCCGTGTTGAGGAAGTAGCCGGAGTAGCGGCTGACCGGCTCGACCGTGAGCGTCACGCCCCGCTCACCGGCGTACTCGCCCGCCTCCCGCAGCGCCGAGACCGAGCGCTTCCACTCGTCGTCCGTGCGGCCGCGGCCGACGAAGTGGCCGTTGGCCGAGTGCAGCCCGCCGCAGACCTTCGACGCCCCGACCCGAACCGCGACGTCGACGCAGCCGCGAAGGTGGCGTCGGCCAGTGGCCCGCACCTCGGCGTCGTCGCTCACCGTGGAGTTGTGGGCGTTCAGGGCCGTCCCCAGCACCACCCCGATGCCGTACTCCGCGCTGGCTCGGCGCACGGCGTCGGCCGGGAACGTCTCCGGGTCCGCGACGTGCAGTTCCAGGGCGTCGAGCCCCCAGTCCCGAGCCCGCTCGAAGATCCACATTGCGTCGTCGTCGAGGTCGTGGACCAGCATCTGGCTGTGCGCGCCGAAACGCATACTTCTTCCTCTCGCTGCGGTGAAGGGTGGTCGACCGGCTACCGGGCCGGCGTGGCGAGACCCGTCGCGTCGTCGCGGGGCGCGATCCGCCCGGCCGCGATCTCCTCGGCGAAGTGGCAGGCGACCGCGTGCCCGCCGGTGAGGACACGCAGTCGCGGCGCCTCGGCGGCGCACCGGCCGGGTTGGGCGAACGGGCACCGGCTGCGGAAGCGGCAGCCGCTGGGCAGCCGGGTCAGCGACGGCGGGTCGCTGCGCAGCAGGACGCGCTCGCGCGCGGGCGCGACGTCGGTCCGGCGCGCCTGCGGGCTCGCGCTCAACAGGGAGAGCGTGTACGGGTGCAGCGGGCGCGCGTACACGTCGTCCGCCGAGGCGAGCTCCACGATCTGCCCGAGGTACATCACCGCGACGCGGTCGGAGACGTACCTGACCACCGCCAGATCGTGCGAGATGAACACGTACGTCAGGCCGAGCTGGGCCTTCAGCTCCTGCAGCAGGTTAATGATCTTCGACTGGACGGAGACGTCGAGCGCGGACACCGACTCGTCGGCCACGATCAGCTTCGGTTCGACCACGAGCGCGCGGGCGATGCCAAGTCGTTGTCGCTGCCCGCCCGAGAACTCGTGCGGGTACTTCGTGGCGGCGCTGGCCGGCAGGCCCACCCGGTCGAGCACCTCCGCGACCCGCCGCTGCCGCGCACGCCGGTCGAGTCGGGTCTGCAGCGCGAGTCCCTCGGCGACGATGTCCTCGGCCCGCCACCGCGGATTCAGCGACGCGTACGGGTCCTGGAAGATCATCTGCAGGTCGGAGCGGACCTGCCGCAGCCGGCGTCCGCGCAGCCGGGTGATGTCCTCGCCGGCGAACCGCAACGCCCCGCTGGTGGGCGGCTCGATCATGATGAGCGTCCGCCCCAGGGTCGATTTTCCGCTGCCGGACTCGCCGACCAGTCCCACGGTCTCCCCACGCCGTACCTCGAGACTGACGCCGTCGACCGGGCGGATGCTCGCCCGCCCCGCGGTGGTCACCGCGCTGCCCAACCGGAACTCGCGGACCAGGTCCCGGGCCTCCAGCAGGAGTTCGCTGTCGGCGCTCATGTCGTCGCCCCTTCCATGGTTTTTCCGCCTTCGGACTCGACCAGCCAGCAGGCGACCCGACCGGCGCCGGTCAGCGGCGGCAGCTCGGCGCACGCCTCGAAGGCGTGGGCGCAGCGCGGCCGGAACGGACAGCCGTCGAGGTGCTCGCCGGCGGCGGGCAGCCCACCGGGGATCACCGGCAGCGGCTTCCCGCGCGTGGAGTCCAGCGACGGCGCGGAGGCCAGGAGTGCCTGGGAGTACGGATGGCGCGGGCGCTCCAGAAGTTGGGCGGCGGGCCCCCGTTCGACGATGCGGCCCGCGTACATCACGCAGACCTCGTCGGCCACCTCGCCGATCAGCCCCAGATCGTGGGAGACGAGCACCAGCGCCATGTGGTGCTCCTGCTGCAGCCTGGCCAGCAGGTCGAGCACCTCCGCCTGGGTGGTCACGTCGAGCGCCGTCGTCGGCTCGTCGGCGAGCAGCACCGCCGGCTCGGCGGCGATCGCCATCGCGATCACCACCCGCTGCCGCATGCCGCCCGAGAGCTGATGGGGGTAGCTGTCCGCCACCCGCCTCGGGTCCGGGAAGCCAACCGACCGCAGCGCGTGCAGGGTCCGCTCCCGCGCGGCGCGCCGGGACAGCCCGAAGTGCCGGCGTACGACCTGCCCGACCTGGTGGGAGACCCGGTAGACGGGATTCAGGGCGGTCATCGGATCCTGGAAGACGAAGCCGACGTGCCGGCCCCGCAGATCCTCCAGTTCCCGCTCGGGCAGGCGGGTCACGGACTGCCCGTTGATCCTGACGACGGACGACGCGCCGATCGTCGCGCCGGGCGGCAGCAGCCGGACCAGGGACATCAGCGAGATGCTCTTCCCGCATCCGGACTCGCCGACGATCCCGAGCGTGCGGCCGGCCGAGACGCTGAAGCTCACGTCGTGGACGAGGGTCAGACCGCCGCCCATGCTGACCGACAGATGCTCGACCTCCACGGCCGGCCGCACGCCTGCCTGCAATGCCTCCGCCGTCACACCGCACCTCCCGCCGTACGCCTCGGGGCCGCTGTCGGCGCGGCCACCCGCCCCGCGGCCCTGCGGCGCGGGTCGAGATGCCGGTCGAGCGCGTCGCCGAGCAGGCTGAAGGCCAGCACGGTGACGATCACGACCAGGCAGCTGATGATCAGGAAGCCGGGGTTGTCCAGGCCCAGGTTCTGCGCCTCGGCGATCATGCTGCCCCAGGACGGGGTCGGCGGGACCACCCCGAGGCCCAGGTAGCTGAGCCCCGACTCGAGCAGCATCGCGGCGGCGAGGGTCAGCGAGACCTGGACCAGGATCGGGCCGATGACGTTCGGCAGGACGACCCGGAACAGCAGCCATCCCGGGCCCGCGCCGAGCCCCCGGCTCGCGGTGACGAAGTCCCGCTGCCGTACGGACAGCACCTGCCCGTACGTGATGCGGGCGAAGTTGGGCATGAACAGGATTCCCATGGTGAGGATGAGGGTCAGCGTGCCCGGGCCGAAGAGCGCCACCACGAGCAGCGCGAGCACGATCGGTGGGAAGGCGAGCACCACCTCCATCGACCGCATCGACAGCCCGCTGACGAACCCGTGGAAGAACCCTCCGACCAGGCCGACGGTGGTGCCCGCCACGGCGGCGGCGGCCGTCGCCCCGACCGAGACGACGAGGTCGGCCCGTGCGCCGTAGATGAGCCGGGACAGGATGTCCCGGCCGAACTGGTCGGTGCCGAGCAGGTGGCCGGACCCGAGGCCGGCGAGCTTGTCCGGCCCCTGCGCCAACGGGTCGTACGGTGCGATCCACGGCGACAGCAGGGCGACCAGGATCAGCGCGGCGAGGAAGACCGCGGGGGCGACGATTCCGGCGACCGCCCGGTGGTTGCTGAGGCGCAACAGCGTCACTATCGCCGTCCTCTCGGGTCGAACAGGCCGTACGAGATGTCGACCATGATGTTCAGGGCGATGAACATCGCCGCGATGACGATGACCACGCCCTGCACGACGGGATAGTCCCGGCTGGACACCCCGTCGATGAGCAGGCCGCTGAGCCCGGGCCAGCTGAAGACCCGCTCGACGATGACGGTCCCACCGAGCAGGGCGCCTACCTGCAGCCCGGTGACGGTGAGCACCGGCGTCAGGGCGTTGCGGACCACGTGCCGCAGGAACACCGTCCGCCTGCGCAGGCCGACGGCCTCCGCCGTGCGCACCCAGTCCTGCCGGGACGTCTCCAGCACCGACGACCGGGTCATCCGCATGACGATCGACGTGAAGCCGATGGAGAGCGCGACGACCGGCAGCGCCAGCGCACGCAGGTACGGTCCGATCCCCTCGCCGGGGTCGACGTAGCCGCCCGAGGGCAGCCACTGCAGCTGCACGCCGATGACGAAGATCAGCAGGATCGCCGCGACGTACGCCGGGATGGCCACCCCCACGCTGCCCAGGAACAGCACGACCCGGTCGAGGAGGCCGCCGCGCCGGGCGGCCAGGGCGCCCAGCGTGACCCCGAGCACGATCGAGACGAGGGTGGTCGCGCCGACCAGTTGCAGCGTCCTGGGCATCCGTTCGGCGACGTACTCGGTGACCGGCCGGCCGTCCTGCAGCGAGTGGCCCAGCGAACCGTGCGCCAACTCCGACAGGTAGCGGGAGTACTGCTCCCAGATCGGCAGGTTGAGGCCCAGCTCGGTGCGGAGCTGGGCCACCGCGTCCTCCGTCGGGGTCGAGCCGGTGCCCGTGAGGATGGTCCGGGCCGGATCACCGGGGACGAGGTGCACAGCTATGAAGATGAGCGTCACCACGACCAGGAGCAGCACGACACCCGCGGCCACCCGTTTGGCGACATAGATGAGCACCTGGCCCCTCCTTCTGAACTGTCGGGCGTCGGCGATCAGGCCTTGGCGGTGCCGGCGAGGGTGTAGCCGGACTCGAAGGTCAGGAAGCCGGGGATGTTCGAGAATCCGGTCACGGCCTTCTTGTATCCGTACGCCTGGGAGCGCCAGGCCAGGCCGACGATCGGGGCCTCGGTGAGCACCAGCTCGCCGAGCTGCCGGTACAGCTTCTTCCGCTCGGTCGGGTCGGCCGCCCGCTTGGCGCTGTCCAGCAGCTCCTTGATTTTCGGGTTGTCGTAGCCGTGCGAGGCGTTCTGGGCGCCGGCCGTGGTGAGGATCTGCTCCAGGAAGGCCGGGTCGTTGCAGACACCGACCGTGCCGTAGACGCAAGGCCGGGTAGTTAGGCGGCGGGCGTGGCTGTCAAGCCGATGGGCCCGGGGGCGGTAAAAGCAACGGAACTCCGGTAGAACTGGCGGTCGACCAAGATCCACCGTTTCTGCCCGGGAGTTCCGTTGCCGGATCATTCTGCCCTGTCCCGCACTGTGGCCGCCATCACCCGCACTGTCCGGGTCGCGGCGGGAGTGTTCGCCCCGGGCCATCTCGGGGAACTCACCTCGATCGTGCCCTTTGAACTCGTCGATGCGGTGCTGGCCGAGACCGGTACGGTGCAGGCAAGACTACGGAACCTGCCGTCCCGGGTCGGGGTGTACTTCGTGCTGGCGATGTGCCTGTTCCCGGAGGTCGGCTACCGGCGGGTCTGGGCCAAGATGATCGCCGGGCTGGTGGGGCTGGTCGTGGTCGTCCCATCGGGTAAAGGGCTACGTGACCTGCGCCGCCGCGTCGGTCCCGCTCCGGTGAAGGCCCTCTTCGAGGTCCTCGCCGGGCCTCTCGCGCAGCCACACACTCCCGGGGTGCGGTTCGGCCGCTATCGCACGGTGTCCTTCGACGGTTGTACCTCCCAACGCACCGCCGACACCGCCCGCAACCGTGCCTGGCTCGGCAAACGCACCGGAAACGGCTACCCGGCGGTGGAGTTGATGACGCTGGTCGAGACCGGCACCCGCGGCATGCTCGGTGCGGTGTTCGGACCGACCGCCGAGGGCGAGACCAGCTACGCCAGCAAACTGCTGCATCTGCTGGATGCCGGCATGCTCGTGCTGTGGGACAAGGGCTTCGACTCCAACATGTTCCTGACCGCGGTCGCCGGCACCGGCGCCCAATTCCTGGGCCGGCTGCGCGGCAACCGCCGCCTGCCGGTCCTGGCCCGCCTCGACGACGGCTCATACCTGAGCGTCCTCAACCACGTCCCCGTCCGGGTCATCGACGCCACCGTCACCGTCACCTGCGCCGACGCCACCACCTACACCGGCGTCTACCGCCTCGTCACCTCCCTGCGCGACCCCCGCCGGCACCCGGCACACCGCCTGGTCGAGCTCTATCACCAGCGCTGGGAACACGAATCGGCGTACTACGCCCTGCGCCACACCATCCTGCACGGACGAATCCTGCGCTCCGGCGACCCGACCGGCATCCAGCAGGAACTGTGGGCACTGCTGACCGTCTACCAGGCGCTGCGCACCGCGATGGTCCACGCCACCGAAACCCGGCCCGGGACCGACCCCGACCGGGCCAGCTTCACCATCGCCCTGCACACCGCCCGGGAACAACTCACCAACGCCGCCGACGTCCTGCCCGAGAACACCGACCTCACCGGCGCTATCGGCCGCGCCGTCCTCGCTGAACTCCTCCCACCACGCCGAGCACGCACCAGCACCCGCCGCGTCAAATCACCACTGTCCCGCTACGCCAAACACCCACCCGGCAGACCCACCACCAACCAGAAGATCACCAACCTCGCCATCACCATCCACGACGACACCACCGAACCACTCCCACCACCCACACCATCCCCACCCCGCAAACCCCGCAAACCCCGCTTGACAGCAGCCGCAACGCCCTAACTACCCGGCCTTGGCCGTAGACGGCGATGTCGTACTCGCCCTTCGCGCCGAGCTGCAGCCGCGTCGGCCAGTCCGGGAGGTTCATCTCCAGGTCGATGCCGATGGCCTTGAGGTCGGCCTGCACGCTGACCGCGGTGTTCTGGTGGAAGTCGTACTGCGAGGACGACAGCATCCGGGCCTTGAAACCGTTCGGGTACCCCGCCTCGGCCAGCAGCGCCTTGGCCTTGGCCTGGTCGAGCGTGTAGTAGCTGGCCTGGTCGGCCTCGTGGAACTCGCTGGACGCGGGGATCGGCATGCCGGCCAGCGGCTTGCCCCGGGAGGCCAGGGCGCTGTCGACGACCTTCTGGCGGTTGACCGCCCACGCGACCGCCTGCCGCACCCGGGCGTCCTTGAACGGGCCCTCGCTGGTGTTGAACACCAGGTACATGAAGGGGCCCTCGGTCTCGGCGAGCACCAGGTCGCTCTTCTGCTTGACCCGGTCGTAGTCGTTCCAGCCGACGAAGGAGATGGCGTCGACGGTGCCGGTGAGCAGGGCGTTGTCCCGGGCGGACTGGTCCGGCAGGATCTTGAACTGGATCTTGGAGAGCTTGGTCCGGTCCGCCGCGTGGAAGTCGGCGAACCTCTCCACCTCGAAGGCGACGCCCTTCTCGTACCTGACGAACTTGAAGGGTCCGGCGCCCACGTACGTCGGCGCCTGCTGGCCGAGCGTCTCCTTCGGCAGGATCGCGCCGCTGACGTCGGCGAGGTACGCGAGGAAGGACGCGTCGGGTGCCTTGAGCTTGACGACGACCGTCTTGTCGCCCTGCGTCGTGACGCTCTCGATGCCCTTGGTCGCCGGGTAGAGCTTCGGCGTCTTCGCCTCCTGGGTCATGAACTCGAGCGAGGCCTTGACATCGTCGACGGTGACCGGCTTGCCGTCGTGGAACTTCAGGTTGTCGCGCAGCGTGAAGGTGTACGTCTGCGAGTCGGTGGTCTCGAACTTCTCCGCCAGGGCCGGCGTCACCTCGCCCTTGGCGTCGTACTCGACCAGGCCGCGGTGCAGCACGGCGTTGAGGATCATCGACGCGCTGCCCTGGTTCTGCGGCGTCTGCAGGTTCGGCACGTCGCTGTCGAGGCCGAAGACCAGGGTGCCGCCCGAGCCGCCCGAGGCGCCGGATCCACCGCTGCCGCCGCAGGCGGACAGCAGCGGCCCGCCGACCGCGAGCGCTGCGGCGACCGCCGCCGAGGAGCGCAGCAACGACCGCCGGGAGAGCCCGGCAGCGGCGGCGCGATCCGCGCCGGCGCCCGCGGCGGGCGCAAATCTGTTCGTCATGTGTCGACTCCTTGCGAGGGGGTGGGGGATGGGTCAGAGGTCGAGCCCGTAGCTGGCCCGGGCGGTCTGTTCGGAGATGACGCCCTCGGCGACGTCGCGTCGGACGGCCTCGCGGGGCGGCGGGCCGGCGGGCCGTAGCCGCCGGCGCCGGCGGTGATGATCGAGGCGCGGTCGCCGGGCTGCAGGATGGTGTGTCCGTGTTCCACGGGGCGCGCGCCGTCGGAGAGCTCCACCCGGGCGCTGGCCCCCGGCTCGCCGCCGAACAGGCCCCACGGAGCGGACTTCTGCCGGGAGGTGTCGAGCCAGAACTGCACGTCCCGCTCCTCCACCCGCACCGTGCGGCGGATGCCCATGCCGCCCCGGTGCTCGCCGGACCCGCCGGAGTCCTGGACCAGCTCGTACGCCTCGATCACCAGGGGGTACTCCGTCTCCAGGCTCTCCACCGGCAGGTTGGACGTGTTCGTGACGTGGACCTGCACGCCGTCCAGACCGTCCTTCGTGGCGCGGGCGCCGGATCCGCCGCCGATGGTCTCCAGGTAGACGAAGTACCGACCGGTCCGCGAGTCCAGGCCGGAGAAGTGGACGCCGGTGTTCGCGCCGTTGCTGGCGGCGGTGACCCGATCGGGAATCGCCGGGGCGAGCGCGCCGTGGATCAGGTCGACCACCCGCTGGCACGTCTCGGTGCGGCCGTTGACGGCCGCCGGGGCGACGCAGTTGACGATCGTCCCCTCGGTGGCCCGGATCCTGATCGGGCGGTGCAGCCCGGCGTTGGACGGCACGTCGGGGTCGACCAGCGTCTTGATCGCGTAGTACACGGTGGCGTACAGCGCCGTCCAGACCATGTTGACGGAAGCCCGTACCTGCTTCGGGTTGTCCCGCAGGTCGAGGGTGATGTCGCTGCCGGCGACGGTGATCCGGACGGACAGTTCGAGTTCGTCGTCGAGTTCGGGGCAGTCGAACCGGTCGGAGAAGGTGTACTCGCCGTCCGGGATCGACTCGATCGCCGCCCGCGTACGCCGCTCGGTGTAGTCGAGCAGGGCGGCCGTCGTGCGGACCAGCCGGTCGCGGCCGTAGCGGCCGGCGAGCTCCAGGTACCGGGCGACCGCCAGGCGGTTCGCCGCGAGCTGGGCCCGGAAGTCGGCCTGGCGCTCGTGTGGCACCTGGCAGTTGGTCAGCACGAGTTGGAAGATGGCCTCGCTCATCTCTCCCCGGCTGATCAGCTTCACCGGCGGGATGCGTAGCCCCTCCTGGAAGATGTGCGCGTGGCCCCGGTCGCCGAAGTCGGCGTGGTGGGCGAGGTTCGCGGCCCACGCGGTGATCTCGCCGTCGACGAAGATCGGCGTGACCAGCACCATGTCGGGCAGGTGGGAGCCGCCGCCGGAGTAGGGGTCGTTGCTGAGGAAGGTGTCCCCCTCCGCGATCGCCTCGAGCGGGTAGCGCTCCAGCACCGCCGAGACCACGCCGATCAGCGAGCCGAGGTGGACCGGTGAGGCCTGCTCGGCCTGCGCGGTCATGTGCCCGGCCGCGTCGAACAGGCCGGCGGTGCAGTCGCGCCGCTCCTTGATGTTGCTGGAGAAGGCGGCCCGTACCAGGGTCTCGCCCATCTCCTCGACGATCGAGGCGAGCGCCGCGCCGGTCACCTCGACCAGGATCGGGTCGACGCCGTTTTCTGTACTCATCGCTGTGCTCCGGTGGCCGAGGAAGTGGAGGTGGGTACGGCTGACGACGCCTGCTCCGGCGCGACCCGGACGATCAGGTTGAGGTGCTCGTCGACGGCGACCTCGTCGCCGGGGAGCACCACGGTGGTGGTGTCCATCTGCTCGATCAGTGCCGGCCCGGTGATCCGGTGCCCCGGCTCGAGGCGGGAGCGGTGGTAGACCGGAACGGTCGCCCGGCCGCCGACCTCCGCGACGCGCAGGTCGCGGTGGCCGATCCGGGCGTCCTCGACCGGGGCGCCCGCGGCGATCCGGGTCGCCAGCTTGGCGGTCGGCACCTGCCCGATGCCCTGGGCCCGGTAGGTGACCGCCTCCACGGGGTCACCGGGCGACGAGTAGCCGTAGAGGCGCTCGTGCTCGATGGCGAACCGCTCCAGCACCTCGGGCAGCAGGTCCTCGGTGAGCTGCCCGGAGGGCAGGGGCACCGGCAGTTCGTAGTTCTGCCCGACGTAGCGCAGTTCGATGGCGTACTCGAGCCGGCGGGCGTCGTCGGGCACCTGCTCCGCGACGAACCAGTCGTCGACCTGCGCGGTCAGGCCGGCCTGGAGCTCCCGGATCCCGGCCAGGTGCGCGGCGTCCAGGGGGCGGATCGAGGTGCGGGAGAAGTCGGCCCGGATGTCGGTCATCAGCAGCCCCAGGGCCGACTGCGCGCCGGGGGTGGGCGGGACCAGGATGGTGGAGATCCCCAACTCCCGGGCGAGCCACGAGGCGTGCAGCGGCCCGGCCCCACCGAACGGGACCAGGGTGTAGTCCCGGGGGTCGTAGCCGCGCTGGACGGAGATGACCCGGATGGCCCGGGCCATGTTGGCCACGACGACGCGGATGATGCCCTGGGCGGCGGCCTCGACGGTGAGCCCGAGACGGCCGGCGAGGTTGGCGACCGCCTTCTCCGCGGCGGTCGAGTCGATCGCCATCTGGCCGTCGAGCAGGTAGTCCGGGTTGAGGGTGCGCAGCACGACGTTGGCATCCGTGACCGTGGCCTCGGCGCCCTTGCCGTAGCAGGCGGGGCCGGGGTCGGAGCCGGCGCTGGCGGGCCCGACCTTCAGGTGGTTGCCCGCATCGATCCAGGCGATGGATCCGCCACCGGCACCCACGGTGTGGATGTCGAGCATGGGGCTGCGGATGGGCCGGCCGTCCAGTTCCATGCCGTTGGTGACCTTCGGCTGGCCGTCGCGCACCAGTGAGACGTCGGAGGACGTGCCGCCCATGTCGAAGGTGATGATGTCCGGGTGACCGGCGGCGGTGGCGATACCGGCGGCGCCGACGACGCCCGTGCTCGGTCCGGACAGGACCATCCGGACCGGGAACTTCTCGGCGGCCTCGAACGGGATGATTCCGCCGTTGCTCTGGGTCACGTGCGGTGTGACGCCCAGCCGGATCTCGCCGAGCCGCCTGCGCAGCGCGGCCAGGTAGTCGGCGACCACAGGCCCGACGTACGCGTTCACCACGGTGGTGGAGAGCCGCTCGAACTCGCGGAACTCCGGCAGCACCTCGCAGGAGAGGGTGACGAAGACGTCCGGGCCGAGCTCGGCGTGCAGGATCTCCCGGATCCGGCGCTCGTGCTCGGGGCGCAGGAAGCTGTAGAGCAGGCACACGGCGACCGAGCGGATGCCCAGGTCCCGGATGGCGGCGGCGGCGCGCCGCACGTCGACGGAGTCCAGCGGTGTCTCGACCCGTCCGTCGTGGCGGACCCGCTCGGTCACCTCGAACCGGGCCGACCGGCGGGCGAGGGCCTCCGGTTTGTCGGCCTGCAGGTCGTACAGGCGGGGACGCCGGCCCCGGCCGAGTTCGAGCAGGTCGCGGAAGCCCCGGGTGGTGATCACCGCGGTCGGCACCCCACGGTAGGTGAGCAGCGCGTTGGTGCCGACGGTGGTGCCGTGGGCGAAGTAGCTGACCTCTTCCGGGGTGCGCCCACCGATCTGTTCGAGGATCTCGAGTACGCCCGTCACGATCGCCCGGCCCGGGTCGTCGGGGGTGCTCGACACCTTGCGGACGTGCACGTCGCCGGTGGTCTCGTCGTAGGCACAGATGTCGGTGAAGGTGCCACCGGTATCGACACCGATGCGCAGAGTCATGAACGCTCTCCTTGCGGGTGCGGGAGAAGAGGTGCGGGAATGGGGGCCGGGTGACCGAACGCGCCCGAGACGGCACACGCGCCGGCCGCGGTACGGGCGGCGCGGGTCAGCGCCGCGGTGGGGGACTCCCCGGCCAGTAGGCCGGTGAGCAGCCCGGCGATGAACGCGTCCCCCGCGCCCATCGTGTCCACCACGTCGGCGGCGACACTCGGCTGCCGGAACTCTCCGGCGGCGGTGGCGAGGCGGGCGCCCGCGCCGCCGCGCGTCACCAGGACGTGCCGGGCGCCGCGCCGTAGGCCGTCGGCGAGCAGTGCCTCGACCTGCTCGTCGTCGAGGTCCGATCCGGAGTGTGCGGCGAGGTAGAGGTGCGGCAGCAGCCGCGCGACGTACGGCTCGGCGTAGCGGTTGGAGAAGTCGAACGAGACCCGGGTGTGCCCCGCCATCCGCGGCACCGCCTCGATCAGCGACCCGCTGTAGGCGGTGTGTACCACGTCGAAGTCGCCGAGCCGGCGGTAGTCGGCGTCGGTCAGCTCGAAGTCGGAAACGCCGTCGTCGGAGTCCTTGAAGATCCGGTCACCGTCCACGACGACCACGTCGGCGTGGGCGTTGGCGCCGGGCACCCGGCGGACGCCGGACACGTCGACCTGCTCGGCGCGCAGCGCGGTCAGCACCACGTCGCCGGCCCGATCGGTGCCGACCCGCCCCCAGTACGACGACTCGGCGCCGCACCGGCGGGCGTACACGGCCACGTTGACCGCGTTTCCGCCCGGGTACATCACGCCGGTGTCGAGGTAGCGGTCCACCACGTTGTCGCCGGCCCCGAGTAGGCGCATCAGTAGTCGACCCTGTACATGTACCGCCGGGCGGCGGTGTCGTGGCCCCGCTCGGCGGCCACGAAGTCCAGCAGCCGCCGGCTCAGGCTGGCCACGACGAGCGGGCTGATCAGCCCGCGCTGCGCGTCCGGCACGCCGGGCAGCGCGAAGTCGCGGGAGTCGAGTACGTCGACGTCCTCGTAGTAGCGGTTGACGAAGGTGACGGCGCGCTCGGCGATCGGCCGCGTCTGGTCCTCGCCGACCAGCACGAGCACCGGGCGCTGCCCCAGCATCTCGAACGGTCCGTGGAAGAAGTCCCCGGCGTGCACGGCCGAGGCGTGCAGCCAGTTCATCTCCTGCAGGTAGCAGGCCGCGAGCGCGTTGGCGGCGCCGAAGTTCGGGCCGGCGCCCAGGACGTACACCAGATCGGCGTCGCTCCAGCGCCGGGCGACCGACCGACCGAGGTCGGCGACGGCTGCCTTCGCGGCCGGGATCGCGGACGGGATGGCCGAGATCGCCTGCCAGCGCTCGTCGGCGTCGGCCACGTCGCCGACCGCCTCGAGCAGGGCGAGCGCGATCTGCGTGAAGTGGATCGCCTTCGGCTCGGTGACCGTGACGTTGCTCGGGTAGTCGAAGAGCACCTCGGCGACCTCGGCGAGCGGGCTGTCCCCGGCGCGGGCGATGGCCGCCACCCGAGCGCCCGCCTTGCGGGCGATCTGCGCCGCCTGGAGCGTCTCCGCCGTCGCCCCGGAGTGCGACGACGCGACCACGAGGGAGGTGGAGTCCAGCCCGGCGAGCCGGCGGTGGATCAGCTCCGCGCTGGTCATCTTGGCCGCGACGAGCTCCACGGTCGAGGTCTCGATCAGGTCGAGCGCCGGGAACGTCGAGTAGAAGGAGCCACCGCAACCGATGAGGAAGATCTTGGTGACGCCCTCGGCGACGACCTCGCGGGCGAAGGCCCGCGCCTTCTCGGCCTGGGCGACCGTGTGCTCGAGGGTCGACACGAGGTCTGCTGCGAGCGGGATCGGCTCGACCGCGGTGAACGGCATGGGACGCGCTCCTTAACGTGTTTCGTCTGGCACCCCGTCTGAGAACCTTCTCTGGCGGGCTGCCGAGAAGGTTCTCAGGCTGGCTTGACGCCGTCAAGACCCACCGGGAAGATTCCTTCGAGCCACTTCCCGCGGGCCGAGACGGCGGGTCGACCGGCCCCGAAACAGCCGAGCGGGACTTTTCCGGCACCCGACGACGGGGATGAGGATGCGCGAGCGCGAGCACCAGACACGGGAACCGAGCCTGATCGAGGTCGCCGCCGAGGCGGGCGTGTCCACGGCCACCGCCGGCCGCGCCCTCGGCGGGTACGGTCAGGTCAGCCCGGCGACGGCCGAACGCGTCCGCGCCGCGGCGGCACGGCTCGGCTACCGGCCCAACGGCCTGGCGCGCAGCCTCATCAACGGATCGACGCAGGCCATCGCCGTGGTGGTGACCGACGTCGGCAACCCGTTCTTCGCCCAGGCGCTGCGCGGCGTCGTCGACAAGGTCCGGACGGCCGGCTACGAGGTCCTGCTGTTCAACACGGACTCCAATCTGGACGCGGAGCGCAACGCGGTGCGGGTGCTGTTGGAGAAGCGGGTGGACGGCGCGATCATCGCCACCGGCTCACCGGCCGACACCGAACACCTGGACTCGCTGCGCGACGCCCGGCTGCCCTTCGTCCTGCTGGACCGCCCGGTCCCCGACCGGCCGGACGTGGACAGCGTGATGATCGCCAATGCCGCCAGCGCCCGAACGGCTGTCCGGCACCTGCTCAGCCAGGGACACCGGCGGATCGCCGTCCTGACCGAGGCCGGCCGTGAACTGCCGTACGTCGCCGACCGGCTGAGCGACTGCCGCACCATGCGGCCAAGCGCCGCGCGGCTCGCCGGGTACGTGCTCGCGATGCGGTCGGCCCGGCTGGACATCGACCCGGCGCTCGTCGTGCACGCCCCATACCAACGCGAGATCGCGGCACGCGCCATGAAGAAGCTGCTCGACGCCGACCCGAGCGTGACGGCCGTCTTCGCCACGGACAACGTCCTGTCCATCGGCGCCTACCAGGCCATCCAGGCCAGTGGGCGACGGTTCCCGGACGAGATCTCGATGGTCGGCTTCGACGACCAGGAATGGACCACGGTCGTCCGACCCCAACTGACCGTCGTGCGGCAGCCGAGCTACGAGCTCGGCGCGCGGGCCGCGGGCCTGCTGCTGCGCCGCATCGCCAACGGCCCGGCCTGGGACAGGGACGCCGACGACCGGCCCGATCCGGAGCATGTGGAGCTTCCCGCCCAGTTGATCAGGCGATCCTCCACCGCCCCGGTGCCGGTGCCCTCCTTCTGACGGCGGCCGGCGCCGGGGCAGGCGCGGGCCGGCTGGACGGCTGCCGAGGTGCCCCGGGTGACGCCGCGGCCGGTGGCCGGGCCGGCGACGGTCACGCCGCGAGGCTCAGCCCGGTCTCCGCGCCTGGCAGACCCGCGGCGGCGGCTCGTCGACCCATCGCAGTTCCGGGCAGTAGCGGAGCGTGGGGGTGGGGGAGAGGGTCCACTCGTACCGGGCGGCCAGGTAGCCCATGTACGTGATGCGGCCGCAGCAGCGGAAGTATCCGCCCGCCTCGTCGCGCAGCTCGCGGACCTGCGTCACCCCGTCGACCTCCAGGTCGACGCGGAGGTAGTAGTCCCGCGTGCGGCTCGGGAACGGTAGGCCGGCCGGCTCGGGGGCGTCCAGGTCGACCAGCAGCCGGATCGCCTGCCCTGGTACGAGCACGTGCGGCCCGCGGTCCTTTCGGACGTCGGGCGTGACCGTGGGGGTGGGACCGGCCTCGCGGCAGGTCAACTCGACCCGTGGGCCCCGCTCCCGGTCCTGCGGGACCTCCGCGACCGGCACCGCCACGACGCTGTGGACCGCCACGTCCACGCTGCGTCCGGCGCGTACGGTCAGCACGTGCACGGGTTCGCCGCCGACGGGGACGGCCTCGTTCCGGCGCGCCCACGACGCGAACTGCCGGCAGTCCCGCACCTGCGGCGGTGGGGCCGTCCGGGCCTGCCGTTCCGTGACCTCGAAGGTCAGCTCGTCGCTGTACCGGGTGCCCTCGAGCGCGGCGGTCAGCTCGACCGCGTCGGCGCCGCCCGGTGTCGTACCGGCGGGGGCCGGACCTCCCGGGACCGCCGCCCGGGGCGGCCCCGCCGGGCGGTCGTCGCCGCCGTCGCCGAGCAGGGTGTGGAGCGCGGCGAAGGCCAGCGCCCAGGCCACCGCCCACGTCGCGAGAAGCAGGGCGCGCCGGCGCCAGGCGGCGCTCATATCCGCGCCACGAACGGGCCGGCGCCGTCGAAGGCCAGGCCGCCGGTAATGCTGGCGTGGTACCGGTCCTGGTAGTGGTTGGCCAGGCTGGTGCTGCGGAACGGCCGCCCGTCGTCGTCGACGGTGACGACCCGCTGCTCGCCGTCGAGGTCGAGGTCGAACTCGATCGCCCACTCGCAGTACGACCGGCCCGTCTGCGCCTGCACATCGATGGTGAGCGGCTCACCCGGCGTCAGGGTCAGCGAGCGGTCGTCGACGTACGCCCCGCCGAGGCGCCCGTCGGGCCCGATGACCCGCGCGATGCTGTCGGGCTCGTCGAGGTCGAACCCGATCTTCAGCGGCTCTCCGCCGCCCTGGCTCTGCTGGAAGACGTACGCGTGGGACAGGGGCGCCGAGCGGCGCAGCACCCGGGCCCGGATCTGGGTGACGAACACCGGGGCCGACCACTGCCCGACCACCGACAGTCGCACCCGGGTCAACAGCCGGTACGGGTGCTCGTCGCTGGCGCCCAGCACCGCGCGGATACCGCCCTCGAAGCCGTCGTCGAGCCAGAACGCCGCCGTGCCGAGCCTGCGCCGGACGTCGGCGGTCAGCGGCCTCGCCGCCACCCAGATCGTCGCGTCGTCGGACCGGTCGTAGTAGTAGGCGTTCAGCGACAGCGGACCCTTCCGCCGGGAATCCTCGCGCTTGGCGGCCTCCACCGCGCGGTCGTCCCGCACCGCCTGCCCGGGCGAGGTGAGCCGGTCGTCCAGCTCGGAAACCAGTGCGCTGATGATCGCGGTCGCGACCCCGCCGCCGGCCGCCCACAGCAGGCCCCGACGCGAGAACGGCCGCTGGTTGCCCTCCTGGGCGGCCGCGTCGTGCGCGCCGCCCGGCGCCTCGGTGCCCCGCCGCCGGGGGCCGGCCCCGCCGGTGGGTCGTCCGCCTTTCGCTGTCGGCGCGCTCTCGTCCGGGCCCGGCGCCGGCGTGGCCGGAGCTGCCTTCGGCCGGCGCCGAACCGGCCGCTTGCTGGGTTTGGACGGTGGCACGTGTCCCCCTAGGACGGGATCCGGCGGTCCCCCGATTGTAGGGAGTGGAGCAACCGACGGTCGTTCCCCGGCGCGACGGCGGCCGGAGGCCGGCGCTGCCGGAGGCGGCCGGTGATCATTTCCTTATTGCCAAAATCTTGCAACTGCGGAATGCTGGCATCAGTGGGCGGGGTCCCGGCTCGCGATGATCCGCACCTCGCCGGGACCGCGCCCGCTGCGCCGTCGACGACGATGAGGAGCCACCGTGACCGGCGTGCGCCAGGACCGGGTTGCGAACGGCCCGACCGGCGGATGCCCGACCGGTTGGGCACGTTGTCGTCGACTCGGCGCGAACGGCCGTGACCGCGCAACCACAGGAGCACATCATGGGTAAGCGCCTGTCCACCCGAGTGACGGCGCTGGCCGCCGCCGTGCTGGTCACGGCCGGCTGCTCGTCGCCAGTGACCTCCCCGGCGGCCACGCCTGGTGGCGGCACGCTCGTCGTGGCGACCGCGGGTGAGCCGGACACCCTGAACCCCGTACTGAATTTCGGCGTCGACGGCGGTTCGCTGATCTTCGACGGTCTGGTGGCCCGCGACGCCCGCAACCAGCTGGTGCCGGCGCTGGCCCGCGAGCTGCCCACCGTCTCCACCGATGGGCGGACGGTCACCGCAAAGCTGCGGGACGGGGTGCTGTTCCACGACGGCAGCCCACTGACGGCCCGGGACGTCGTGTTCACGTACCGGGCGGTGCTGGACCCGAAGGTCGACTCCACGCTGCGCTCGGACCTGGACATGCTCTCGGCGGTTGCCGCGCCGGACACGACGACCGTGGTGTTCACCCTGAAGTACGCCTACGCGCCGTTCCTGCAGCGGTTGGCGCTGGGCATCGTGCCCGCGGAAGCCTTCGCCGGCGCGGACGTCAACACCGCCGAGTTCAACCGCAAGCCGGTCGGCACCGGCCCGTACCGGGTGACGTCGTGGACGCCGGGGGACCGGCTCGTGCTCGCGGCCAACGACACGTACTGGGGCGGCAAGCCGGCCAACGCGGTTGTCGTGGTGGCGTTCGTCGCCGACGACAACGTGCGGGCCCAGCGGATGCGGGCGGGGGAGTTCGACGCGGCGGAGCTCGCGCCGAAGCTGGCTGCCGGGTTCGACAGGCAGGCCGGCTACCGGGTGCAGCGGGTGCCCACCGCCGACTACCGGGGGGTGATGCTGCCGATGGGCAACCCGGTCACCGCCGACGTGGCGGTGCGGCGGGCACTCCACCTCGCCGTGGACCGTCAGGCGATGGTCACCGGTGTGCTGGGCGGGGCGGGGGAGCCGGCGTTCGGTCCGGTGCCGCCGTCGTCGGAGTTCTTCGAACCGTCCGTCGCAGGCAGGCCCGCCGCCGACCCGGCGGCCGCGGCCGCCGCCCTCGATGCCGCCGGCTGGGAGCCCGGCCCGGACGGCATCCGCGTCAGGAACGGCCGGCAGGCCGCGTTCACGCTGATGTACCCGGCCACCGACAGCCTGCGCAAGGAACTCGCCCTCGCGGTCACCGCCGACGCGAGGAAGGCCGGCATCAAGGTCACCCCGGAGGGGCTGACCTGGGACGCGATCACCCCGCGAATGAAGACCGACGCGTTGATCATGGGCTACGGCACCCCGTACGACCCGGACTTCGTCTCCTACCAGCTGTTCGGCTCGGCCTTCGCCGGCCAGGGCTTCTTCAACCCCGGCTCCTACCACTCTCCCGTCGTGGACGAGGCGCTGCAGGCCGGCCGCGGCAACGCCGGCCCCGCCGCCCGCAGGGCCGCGTACTCGACCTTCCAGAAGCAGCTCGCCGCCGACGTGCCGTGGGTGTTCCTCACCTACCTGCAGCACACCTACGCGGTGAAGGACGCCGTGGCGGGGGTGACGCCGCGGGTGGAGCCGCACGAGCACGACGTGGCCAACAGCCTCTGGTGGAACATCCACACCTGGACGAAGCAGCCGTGACCGCGTTCACCTCGGCCGGCGGGACGACGACGGCGGGCCCGGCGAAGGCTCCGGCCCGGCGACGGAGGCTGGCCGGCGCCGGGGTGGTGCTCCGCCGCCGGCTGCTGGTCGCCGTACCCGTGCTGGCCGCCACCAGCGCGGGAATGTTCGCCCTCGGTGCCGCCTCGCCCATCGACCCCGCCATGCAGTACGCCGGCGCGGCGGCGTTCACCGCCAGCGAGGAGAACCTCGCGCAGATCCGCGCGAACTGGGGTGTCGACGACCCGTTGCCGGTGCAGTACGCCCGCTGGGTGGGCAACCTGCTCCGCGGCGACCTGGGCTGGTCGACCAGCCGCCACGAGCCGGTCACCTCGGTGCTGACCGCCCGCGCCGGTTGGACGCTGCTGCTCGTCGGCGCCGCCCTCGCCCTGGTGCTGGTGGCCAGCCTGCTGCTCGGCACGCTCGCCGCGTACCGGAGGGGTGGCTGGTTCGACCGGAGCCTGCGGGCCACCGCGTACGCGGTGCAGTCGATGCCGGTGTTCTGGCTCGGCCTGGCCGCGATCGCCGTGTTCGCCCTGACGCTGGGCTGGCTGCCCGCCGGCGGGCTCACGGACGTCACCGCCACCACCACGGATCCCGCAGACGTGGCCCGGCACCTGGTCCTGCCGGTGACCGTCCTGGCGATCTCCCAGGCGCCCTGGTTCGTGCTGTTCATCCGCGACGCGGTCGCCGAGAGCCTCCGCGACGACCACGTCCTCGCCGCCCGCGCGCGCGGCCTGCCCGGCCGCACCGTCCTGTTCGGTCACGCCCTGCGCACCGCGCTGCTGCCGTTTCTCACCCTGGTCGGCACCCACCTGCCCGAACTCGTCGGCGGCGCGGTGCTGGTGGAAACCGTGTTCTCCCTGCCCGGCCTCGGCGCGGTCACCGTGCAGGCCGCCCTCGGCAGTGACTTCCCGCTGCTCGCGGCGACCACCCTGGCCACCACCGTCGTGGTCCTGGCCGCGAACCTGGCCACCGACCTCGCCTACGCCGCCGCCGACCCCCGGGTACGCCTCGATGACTGACCTCGCCCTGCCCGCCCGCACCCGACGGCGGCTACGGCCCGTCGGCGGCACGGGTGTCGCCGTCGCGGCAACCGTGCTCGTCGGCGTGCTCGCCGCCTGCCTGCTCGCCCCCGTCGTCTGGCCGCTCGACGAGAGCGCCGTGGACCTGGCCCGTACCCGGCTCGCTCCCTCCTGGCAGCACCTCGCCGGCACCGACGACCTCGGCCGCGACGTCGCCCACCGCAGCCTCTACGGGCTGCGCGTCTCGCTGCTCGTCGGCGCGGTCGCCGCGCTCGCCGCCACCGCCATCGGCGGCCTGGTCGGCGCGGTCGCCGGCACCGTCGGCGGGCTGGTCGACCGGACACTGATGCGGGTGGTCGACACCATCGCGGCCCTGCCGCACCTGCTGCTGGGCATCTTCGTCGTGGCGATGCTGCGGCCCAGCCTCGGCGCGGTGATCCTGTCCGTCGGGCTGACCCACTGGCTGTCCACCGCCCGCATCGTCCGCTCCGAGCTGCTGAGCCTGCGCACCCGCCCGTTCGTCGACGCCGCCGTCTCCGGCGGGGCCAGCCGCACCCGGGTGGTCACCCGACACCTGCTACCGCACGTGCTGCCCCGACTCGCCCTGGCCACCACGCTGATGGTGCCGCACGCGGTCTGGCACGAGACCGCCCTGTCCTTCCTCGGCCTCGGCCTGCCCCCGCACCTGGCGTCGATCGGCAACATGATCAATGACGGGCAGCGGTCCCTGCTCACCGGCGCCTGGTGGGCCAGCATCGTCCCCGGCCTCCTTCTCGTCGCGGTCACCCTGGCGCTGGCCGTCCTGGCCGGCCGGTGGCGCGATCACCTCGACCCGCGCGTACGAGCGGAGCTGCACCTTTGACCACCAGTGCCCCGGCCGTCCCGGCCGTCGCCGACACCGGCCGCCAACCCGCGCTGCTGGAGGTGGACGGGCTGACCGTCCGGTTCCGCCTCCGCGACGCCGTGGTCCACGCGGTCACCGACCTGCACCTGACGACGCAACCGGGAGAGCTCCTGGCGGTGGTGGGGGAGTCCGGGTGCGGCAAGTCCGTGCTCGCCCACGCCCTGCTCGGTCTGCTCCCCGGCAACGCCACCGTCACCGGCCAGGCCCGCCTGCACCCGTCCACCGGCGAGCCGGTCGACCTGGTCGGCTGCGGGGAACGCCAGCTCCGCGCCGTGCGGGGACGCCGGATCGGGCTGGTGCCGCAGAGCCCCGCCACCGCCCTCACCCCGGTCCGTACGGGACGTCGGCTGCTGGAGGAGACCCTGCGCGCCCACGGCCGCACCCGCCGCGAGGCCACACCCGCCGCCGACCGGCTCGCCGCCGACGTCGGCCTCGCCGCCGCCGATCTCGACCGGTACCCCCACGAGCTGTCCGGAGGGATGGCGCAGCGCCTGGCCACCGCCCTCGCCCTGGCCCCCGACCCGCCGCTGCTGCTGGCCGACGAACCCACCACCGGCCTGGACCGGCCGCTGGTCGAGCACACCCTCGACCTGCTGCGCCGCCGGTGCGACAACGGCGCGGCCGTCCTGCTCATCACCCACGACCTCGCCGCCGCGCGCCGGGTGGCCGACACGATCGCCGTCATGTACGCCAGCCGCATCGTCGAACACCGACCCGCCGACGCTCTGTTCGACGCCCCTGCCCACCCCTACACCGCCGGGCTGCTCGACGCCCTGCCCGAGCGCGCCTTCCGGCCCGTACCCGGCCACCCACCCATGCTCACCGACCTTCCCGTCGGCTGCGCGTTCGCCCCGCGCTGCGACCGTGCCACGGCCGTCTGCCACGAGCCGCCCGGTTCGAGCGGAACTGGCGTCGGCCGCGTCGCCTGCCACCACCGGCTGACCACCGGAGCACCGGCATGACCGCCCCCGCGCTCGCCGCGCACCAGGTCACCGTCTTCTACGGCCCGCAGCGCGTCCTCGACCGCGTCGACCTGCACCTCGCTCCCGGGGAGACAGTCGGCCTACGCGGCCCGTCCGGCAGCGGCAAGTCCACCCTCGCCCGCGTCCTCGCCCTGCTGCACGCACCCGACACCGGGCACGTCACCCTCGATGGTCGGCCCGTCGCCGGCGTCCGCCACCGGCTGCCCGCCGCCCTGCGCACCCGGGTCGCGATCCTGTTCCAGAGCCCCCGCGCCGCCACCGACCCCCGGCTCACCCTCGGCGACATCGTCGCCGAACCACTGCGCGCCACCGGCACCCCGGCGCGGGAGGCGGCGGAGCGGGCGGCGGAGCTGGCCGACCTCGTCGGACTCACCCCCGACCTGCTGATCCGCCGCCCGCACGCGGTCAGCGACGGGCAACTGCAACGCGCCTGCCTGGCCCGGGCGCTGGTGCACCGGCCCGCGTACCTGCTCTGCGACGAGGCCACCGCCATGCTCGACGCCTCCACCCAGGCCCACCTCGCCGCCGTCATCACCGACTACCAGCGGCAGCACGGCGCCGGTGTCCTGCTCATCACCCACGACCCGGCGCTGATGGCCCGCTGGGCCACCCGAACCGTCGACCTGCCTGCCGACCCGTAGTGCTGTGTCCACCAACGTTCAACCGGATCTCCCGGTGGGGTGTGGTGGATCCTCGCCGGTTCGGCGAGCGGATCACGAGCGCCAGGTCGACCGAGCGCCACCGGTCGCGGCCCGTCGGCTCAGCCTCCCGGGAGACCGGCGTTGATCCGCTGGACACAGGCGCGGACGGCGGCCAGGAGCGCCTTCCTGTCCTTCTGCGGGACGCCCGCGAGCATCCGGTTCTCGATCTCGTCGGCGATCCGGTCGCAGCGCTCGGCGATCTCGCGGCCCTTGTCGGTGAGACGGGTCTCGAGGATCCGCTGGTTCTCGCCGGAGGGGGAACGGGTGATCAGCCCGTCGGCCTGCAGCGAGGCGAGAACCTGGATCATGGCCTGGGGGGAGACGTAGGCGCGGCGGGCGAGCTGTGCGTTGCTGAGGCCGCTGCGGGCCCGCAGCACGGTGAGGGTGACGTACTGGTGTGGGGAGAGGCCGAGCGGCTTGAGCCCGTGCTGCAGCTCTCTGGTGATCCCCCGGTCGAGGCGCCCGATCGCGTACAGCAGTCGGAGGTCCTGCGGCGGCGGGCTGCCGTCGGGCTGGGCTGACTCGGCCTTCGACACGGAGGCAGGTTACAGCGGCGGGATGCGGACCCGGCGGACGGCCGCATCCCGCCGCCGGCTCATCGCGCCGCCACCGCCGCGACGACGGTCACCGCGCGTGGGATGACACCGAAGCGGTGGAAGAGGTCGGCCGCGTACTGCTGCTCGGCCAGGAACTCCTCGTCCACCGCGTGTACGCCCCAGTGCCGGCCGGTCAGGGCCGGCCGCCACGACGCCGGGGTGCCCCCGCGGCTGCTGCGCGAGAGCAACTCGGCGACCTCGTCGATGTGGCGGCGTACGGTGCGCGGTTGCCGACGCGTTCCGGCTCCCGCCGGGAGTCCAGGTACTCCGCCAGCGGCTGGGCCCTGCAGCGCGACCGCGACGTCGAGCATCGACACGGTCAGCTCCCGCAGCTCCCCGCCCCGCTCGCGACCGAGCAGGGCGCTGACCACGCCGAGTGCCAGGACGAAACCCGAGGCCGCGTCGACGATGGGGGCGCCCGCCTTCATCGGCGGCCCGTCCGCCTCCCCGGTGATCGCCATCAGCCCCGACTCGGCCTGTAGCACGATGTCGACCCCGCCGCGGTCACGATCCGGGCCGGACTCGCCGAACGCCGACAGCCGCGCCACCACCAGCCGCGGGTTGCGGGACCGCAGCACGTCCGCGCCGAGTCCGAGCCGCTCCAGCACCCCGGGGCGGAACGACGACAGCACCGCGTCCGCCCCGTCGCACAGCCGTAACGCGGCCGCGTGCCCCTCGGGATCCTTCAGGTTCAGCACCACGGAGCGCTTGTGCGCGTTGTAGGCGGCGAAGGACGGCGCGGTCAGGCCCTGCGCCACGCGTCGCGATCGGGCGTTGCGCATCGGATCGCCCGCGGCGTCCTCCACCTTGATCACGTCCGCGCCCAGGGCCCCGAGCAGGTCGCCGGCGCAGGGGTCGGCGATCAGCCGGCTGAGGTCGATGATCCGGAACCCCGCGAGCGGGCCGGACGGGTTGGTGCTCAACCGTCGAACCCGGTTCCCTGGGCGCCGATGTTCACACCGGGGTCGAGCCGGTTGTCCGACACCCCCCAGCGCGCGAACGCCTCGGCGTAGTAGCCGTCCTTCTGCAACTCGCGCAGCGCGCCGAGGACCGCGTCCCGCAGCCCGTCGTTGCCCTTGGGCACGGTCCAGCCGAGCACCAGCGTGCCCGCCTCCGGGAGGGCGACCGAGTCCACCGGCTTGCCCTGGGACTTGTCCCACACCACGTTGAAGTCGCTGCCCACGTACGTGTCGATCCGTCCGGAGACGAGCGCCAGTTGCATCGACGGGATGTCCTCGAAGCTCGACACCTCCGGGTTGCTCCTGCCCGCCTTCCGGCACACCTCCTGCAGCTTCGGCAGCACCGAGAACGAGCCCTTGACCTCACCGAACCTCCGGCCGCAGACGTCCTCCGCCGCCTTCAGGCCGGCCGGATTGCCCGCCTTGACCATCAGCACGTTGCGGGACAGCAGGATGTCGACGAAGTCGTACTTCTCCTGACGCCCTGGTGTCGCCGTTGGTCGACGTGGTCAGGTCGATCCGCCGCGAGTCCAGGGCCAGGAGCTGGGACGCCGTGCTGGCGTAGTTCTCCGACTGGAACCGCACCGCCAGCAGTTGCTCCACCGCCCGGATCAGGTCCGCGTTCAGGCCCTTGACCTCCGTCGAGCTCGCACCCGGGAAGTTGACCGGGGGCAGGCCGACGCTGGTGGCCGTCCGTACCACCCCGGAGTCCCGAACGCTCTGCGGCAGCAACGCCCGCAACAACTCGTCGGCGGGGAAGGAGGGCTGTAGTTGAGCCTGGGCGGAGAGGTCGACCGTCCCGGTCCTGGCGGTGCCGGGGCTCGCCGCCGGCCCGCCGGGGGAGCCGCCGCAGGCGGTCAGCCCGAGCAGGGCGGCGGAGACGAACCCGGTGGCCAGCCGCCGGCCGAGCCGCGGCGTCAAGAAGATGTACGAGCCCATTGGGATCCCTTTGCGCAGGTCAGAGGAGGGGAGTGAGGTCAGGCGACATCAAGTGGCTTGATACTCGATGCACAGGCGACACGGTAGGCAACTTTTCCTATCGGATCAATAGGAATATGGCCGAGACCCTGCTCACGCCCGCCGGGCCGGTAGCCGGCGAGCCCGGCGCGCTGGCGGACGTCGTCGACCGGATCTGACCCGACACCGGCACTCCAGGCCGTGGCCGCGGACGCACACCCAGCCGGGCACGTCGGCCGGCTCACCACCACCGACGCCGACACCCGCAGACCAGCTAACTCGTGCCGAGCTGCCACGGAGGGCCACACATCCGAAATCTTGGACAGTTCTCGTCAGCAGCTGACGGCAACTGTCCAAGATCTCCACCACAGCCGCGCGGCGGCCCGCACCGGCGCCGGTGTCGGCGGACGCGCCGCCACCCGCGACCTGCGGGAGATCCTCAACGCGATCCTGTACGTCAACCGCACCGGCATCGTCTGGCGCTACCTGCCGCACGACTTCCCGCCCTGGCAGACCGGCTACGGCTACCTCACCGTCTGGACCGCGGACAACGTCACCCCCGGCATCGACGTCGAAGTCGTCTGCCGCCGGCGTCTGTCGAGGCTTCTGAAAGCACGCGTTCCGGCACGACGTCGCACTCGCGAGAACACGGGGGAGTGGGTCACGTTCGAGTCGGCGCCTGCCGCCGAGGGGATTGTCTTTCGCCGTGGCCGACGAAGGGAGGGGAACCACCTACTCCCTGCCACTCTCAACATATAGCGCACCTGGGGGCTTGCGGCAAGACCCGGGTCGTGCCGCAGAATCGCTGGCCGAGGCCGGGACCTGGGGAGCGTGGAGCCAGGACCGAGAACGCCTCGCCGCGCGCACCGGTTGCGAGCGGCCCCAGATCGGAGCTGATGCCGTGAACCCGCTGACCAGCAGCGCGTTCGACCTTCCCGACCACCTCTCTCCCAAGGCCGACCCGAGGCTGATCGCCGGCGACGAGCGGCATTTCGCAGCCATCGCGGAGAGCCTCGAGCAGTCGATCGCCGACCTGTCCGACCGGCTCGACACCGAGCGCAAGGCGCCTGGCGGCACGGGCCAGCAGGCGCTGGACCGGGACATGGAGATCCACCGGTTGACCGTTCGCCTGCGCGCCCTGCGCCGCTTCGGTCTGGATCTGTGCCTCGGGCGCATGGTCAACGCGGACGATCCCGAGCCCGTGTACGTCGGACGATTCGGCCTGACGGACGGCGCGGGTCGTCGGCTGCTGCTCGACTGGCGTTCCCCCGCGGCCGAGCCGTTCTTCGGAGCGACCCACGCCAACCCGATGGGCCTGGCGAGCCGCCGCAGGTACCGCTGGACCCGCGGCCGGATCAGCGACTACTGGGACGAGGTGTTCACCGAGGACGGGTTCGAAGGGCACGCCGCGCTGGACGACCAGTCCGCCTTCATCGCCAGCCTGGGCGGCACCCGGTCGCACCGGATGCGGGATGTGCTCGGCACCATCCAGGCCGACCAGGACGCGATCATCCGCGCGGGATCCCGTGGCGCTCTCGTCGTCGACGGCGGTCCGGGTACGGGGAAGACCGTCGTCGCCCTGCACCGCACCGCGTACCTCCTCTACTCCGAGCCCCGTCTCGGTCCCCGCCGGGGCGGCGTGCTGTTCGTCGGCCCGCACCAGCCCTACCTGACCTACGTCGCCGACGTCCTCCCCAGCCTCGGCGAGGAGGACGTGCAGATCTGCACCCTGCGCGACCTCGTCCCCGAGGGCGCCACGGCAGCGATCGAGACCGACCCGGACGTGGCCCTGCTGAAGTCGTCCGCGGACCTGGTCAGGGCGATCGAGGCGGCCGTCAGGTTCTACGAGGAGCCACCGGCCAAGGGGATGACCGTCACGACCGACGACTCCGACATTCGGCTGAGCGCCGACGACTGGGCCGAGGCGTTCGAGGCGCCGGGGCCCGGTACCCCGCACAACGAGGCGCGTGACGAGATCTGGGCGGAACTACTCACGATCCTGCTGGACCGGTACGACGGCGACGAGCCGGACGACCTGGTCCGCAGGTCGCTGCTGCGAAACCGGGAACTGCGCGCGACCTTCAACCGCGCCTGGCCGTTGCTCGACGCGGCCGACCTCGTCGGAGACCTGTGGTCCGTGCCCGCCTACCTGCGAAAGTGCGCCCCGTGGCTCAGCGCCGACGAGGTCCGGAAGCTACAGCGCGGCGACGCCCAGGCCTGGACGGTGTCCGACCTGCCGCTCCTGGACGCGGCGCGGCAGCGGCTCGGCGACCCGGAGGCGTCAGGGCGTAAGCGCCGGCACGAGGCCGCCGTCGCCGTCGAACGCGCGCGCATGACCAGGGTCGTGGACGACCTGATCGAGGCCGTCGACGACGAATACGGTGTGGGCCTCGTGACGATGCTTCGTGGCGAGGACTTCCACGACGCCCTGGTCGACGAGACGGCGCTGCCCGGCGTCGATCCGGACCGGCTCGCCGGCCCGTTCGCGCACATCGTCGTGGACGAGGCTCAGGAACTGACCGACGCGGAGTGGCAGATGCTGCTGCTCCGCTGCCCGTCCCGGAGCTTCACCATCGTCGGGGACCGCGCCCAGGCCAGACACGGGTTCACCGAGTCCTGGCAGGAGCGGCTCGAGCGGATCGGGCTCGGCCGCATCAACCTGGCCTCGCTGACCATCAACTACCGCACGCCGAGAGAGATCATGGCGGAGGCCGAGCCGGTCATCCGGGCCGTCCTGCCGGACGCCAACGTGCCGACCTCCATCCGCAGCAACGACGTGCCCGTCGTACACGGATCCGTGTCGGACCTGGGCTCGATCCTCGACGGCTGGCTCGCCGCGCACGCCGAGGGAGCCGCCTGCGTCATCGGCGACCCCACGTTCCAGTCGACGTCCCGCGTCCGCTCGTTGACCCCGGAGCTGGCTAAGGGACTCGAGTTCGACCTGGTGGTCCTCGTCGACCCCGAGGCGTTCGGCACGGGCATCGAGGGAGCGGTCGACCGTTATGTCGCGATGACCCGAGCGACCCAGCAACTCGTCATCCTCACGACACCCTGAGGCCGGCCGAGACGACATGCCAGACGGGGTCTCCCCAACCGCCGACTTCATCGCCGCGTCGCGCATCGCAACGACGAGAGTTTCCAGGGCAGCGACCGGCCGGTCACCTCGCAATGACGGTCCGCCGCACCGTGGATCGGAGCGTGTCCAGCTCCGCGTCGTCGACGGGCCGGGTCCACCGGGCCCCCGACCGGGTGGTGGACAGGCTGGCCACGCAGACCGCGGTCTCCGCCGCCGCGACGAGCTCCGCCCCGGCCGCGAGCTCGGCGGCCAGCACCCCGCACAGGCAGTCGCCCGCACCCGTCGTGTCCAGTACCCGCACCGCCGGCGGGGCGATGTGCGTGACGAGGTCGCGCGTGCGCTCGTACACGTAGGCGCCAGCGCCGCCGAAGGTCGCGACCACGTCGCCGTACCCGGGGGCCTCCCGCACCGCGGCGGCGGCCTCGTCCGGAGCGATCAGCGCGTCCCGGCCGAGCAGGCTGCGCAGCTCGAACTCGTTCGGCACCAGCACGTCGACCCGGTCCAGCAGCTCGACCACCCCATCGACCATCGGCGCGGGGTTGAGCACCACGAGCCCGGCGGCCCGCTCGGCGACCGCGCGGGCCGTCTTCAGCGGGATCTCCAGTTGCAGGAGGACGACCCGGGCCGTCGCCAGCGGGCCGGGCGGGACGTCGGCGGTGTCCAGCAGCAGGTTCGCGCCCTGGTCGACAACGATCGAGTTGTCGCCCGAGCCCTGCTCGACGATCACCACCGCCGTCCCCGACGCCGCGGGCTTGACCACGAGGTGGGTGGTGTCGACACCGGCGGCGGTCAGGTCCGCCCGCAGGAACTCGCCGACCTCGTCGTCGCCGACGGCTCCGACGAACGCCACCCCGGTCCGGGTGGCCGCGGCGACCGCCTGGTTGCCCCCCTTGCCGCCGGAGTGCCGCGAGCGCGACGACGCCGCCAGCACCGTCTCGCCCCGGATCGGCAACTCCGGCACCGGATAGACCTCGTCCAGGTTGACGCTGCCCACGACCAGGAGGTCACTCACCGCGCGCCTCCTTCTCCGTCTGCTGCCCCGGCGCGGTGCCGGCGGCCCGGATCCCCGCCACGAAACACTCCAGCAGCGCGTCGACGTTCAGCCCGGTCGCGACCTCGATCGGCGGGTGCGGAGGCTCCGGCTTGCCGGCGACGAACGGTCGCCGATCGGCCAGCGTCGCTCCCCGGGTCAAGCCGCGCGCCAGCTCCACCTGGACGCTCCACGGCTGGTACTGACCGTACTCGGGGTGCAGCAGCAGGATCGCGGCCGTCGGGTCGTGGATGGGACAGCTCTGCCGCCCGTAGGCCACCGAGAAGTACGCGGAGAACCTCCTGATGATCTGCTGGGCGAGCCGGCCACCGGGGGTGGCCAGGCCGTCGATCGCGGCCAGCTCCGCCGGCCGCAGCCAGGTGGTGAGGGTGACGTCCAGCCCGGCCAGCACGCAGCGCCGCCAGCCGGCCGAGAAGACCAGGCTCGCGGCCTCGGGGTCGTGCGCGATGTTGGACTCGGCCCAGGGGGTGTTGTTCCCGGGTACGGTCACCGCGCCGCCCATCACCGAGATTCCGGCGATCAGGCTCGGCAGGTCCGGCTCGATCATGAGCGCCAGCGCGATGTTGGTGAGCGGCCCGACGGCGACGATCTCCAGCTCGCCCGGGTACCGCCGGGCGAGCTGGACGAGCTGCTCGGCGGCGGAGCTGTCGGAGCGTACCCGCACCTCCCGGTCGATGGGGATTTCGCCCAGGCCGTCGGAGCCGTGCACCCGGGCGCTGTACTGCACCGGCTGGGCCAGCGGGCGCCGGGCCCCGACGGTCACCGGCACGTCCGGACGGCCGAGGGCCTTCAGCACGGCGGCGGAGTTGTGCGCCCCCTGCACGGCCGAGACGTTGCCGTGCACCGAGCCCACCGCCACCAGTTCCACGTCGGGCCGTCCGGACAGGAAGATCAGTGTCAGGGTGTCGTCGAGGCCCGTGTCGCAGTCCAGCACGATCCGGCGCCGAGCGGTCACGGTCTCCGCCATCACGCCGTCCCCTGTTCCGTCAGCCGGGCCAGGTCGTCGCGGATCAGGGCCACCTCGGCCGGGCCGAGCGGCGCGAGCGGCGGTACGGGCTGACCCACGTCGATCCCCAGCGCGGCGAAGAGTCCCTTGACGCCGCGGCCGGGTCCGAGAGTGCGGAACACGTTCAGCGCGGAGTCGAGCCGGTGTTCCCTCGCCTGCGCCGCCGTCCACTCACCCCGGACGGCGAGGTCGTAGATCTCCACCGACTCGGCGGGGAAGGCGGCCGCCGGACCGGACATCCAGCCGCACGCTCCGGACAGCATCGCGGCGGTGGGGGGTACGGCCGTCGCGGAGAAGTACCGGATCCCGCCCGAGGTGGCATCCAGCCACCGGGCCACGTTGGTGATCCGCCCGGAGGCGTCCTTGACGTGGTGCACGCCGTGGTCGCGGTGTGCCGCCGCGATGACGTCCGCGGAGAACTCGACGTGGGTGAGATGCGGATGGTGGTAGAGCACCACCGGCACGTCCACGGCGGCGGCGACCGCGCCGATCATGCCGAGGATCTCCGCCGGCCGCAGCGGGAAGTAGGCGAGGATCACCAGCAGGATGCCGTCGCTGCCGGCGGCCACCGCCTCGCGTGCGCCCCGCACCACGGACGCGGTGTCGAAACCCCCGACCCCGGGTACGACCGGGACCCGGCCCCCGGCGGCGGCGACGGTGCCCTCGATCACCGCCAGCCGCTGGTCGCCGGTCAGGTAGGGCAGTTCGCCGCTGCTGCCCAACGGGGTCAGCCCGTGTACGCCGGCGGCGAGGCAACGCTCGACGACGTCGGCCAGCGCCGCCCGGCGTACCGTGCCGTCGGCGTCCAGCGGTGTGGGCAGGTACGGGAAGACCCCGGACCACGGTTGCTGTGTCATTACTTCACTCCGGTTCCGGCGATCGACGCCACGAAGTACTTCTGCGCGTAGAGCAGCAGGCAGAGCGGGATCGCCGCGGTGATGACCGTGCCCGCGAAGATCGCGCCGAAGTCCACGAACGTCTCCTGGGAGAACTGCGCGATGGCCACCGGGGCGACCTGGATCGCCGGGTCCGGCGCGATCAGCAGCGGCCACAGGAACGCGTGCCACTGGAAGACGAACAGGATGAGCGCGGCACT
Source organism: Micromonospora olivasterospora (assembly GCF_007830265.1). Classification (NCBI taxonomy): domain Bacteria; kingdom Bacillati; phylum Actinomycetota; class Actinomycetes; order Micromonosporales; family Micromonosporaceae; genus Micromonospora; species Micromonospora olivasterospora. The sequence continues at coordinate 6,055,006 of NZ_VLKE01000001.1, read as the reverse complement.
GATCAGCGCGGGCTTGGACAGTGGCAGGTAGATCCGGAACAGGATCCGCCACCAGCCGTACCCGTCCATCTGTGCGGCCTCCAGCAGCTCGCGCGGGATGTTCCGGAAGAACTGCCGCAGCGCGAAGATCGCCAGCCCGTTGCCGACCGCCGGCAGGATCAACCCGTCGTAGGTGTTCTGGAACCCGGCACCGGAGAGGACCTGGCTGAGCGGGATCGCCAGCGCGTCGAAGGGCATGAGGAAGCCCACGAGGGTGAGCCCGAACAGGAACTTCTGCCCCCGGAACTGCAGTACGCCGAGCGCGAAGGCCGCCGCGGAGCAGAGGATCAGCCCGATGACGATGGTGAACAGCGCGACGATGACGGAGTTCACCACCGGCGAGGCGAATCCGGTGTCCATCAGGGTCCGGAAGCTGGACCCGGTCAACGTGGTCGGCCAGATCGACTTGATCGACAGGGGGGAGAGGTAACGGAAGATGTCCCCTTCCGGGCGCACCGAGCTGACCAGCGCGAACCACAGCGGAATCACGGAGTAGAGCGTCGCGCCGATCGCCAGGGCCAGCAGGACGCCACGCTTCAGCCGGCTCCCCGACCTCGCCTGACGTTGGTCTCCGGTCGACATGTCAGTCCTCCGAGGGAAGCAGTTTGAACTGGATCGAGACCACCGCGAGGATGATGCACAGCAGGATGAAGGTCTCCGCCGACGCCGCCGGCAGGTCACCGGTGACGTAGGCCCGTTCGTAGATGTCGAACATGATCAGGTTCGTGGAGTGGTCCGGGCCGCCGGCGGTCAGGGTCTCGACCGGCGCGAACACCAGGAAGTTGGCGATCGTGTCGGCGACCAGCACGAACAGCAGCGGCCGCTTCAGCTGAGGCAGGGTCACCCGGAAGAACGTGCGGAGCGGCCCGGCCCCGTCGATCTTCGCCGCCTCCAGCGTGTCGCCGGGGATGTCCTTCAGGCCGGCGACGAGGAACATCATCCAGTACCCCACGCCCACCCACGAGACCAGGATGATGATCCCGGGCAGGGCCTGGAACTTCGAGGTGAGGAACGGTTGGTGCGGCAGGCCCAGCGCGCTCAGCACCGCGTTGAGCGGCCCGTCCGGGCGGAACATCACGCCCCAGATGATCGCGCTGACCACCTGCGGGAGCGCCGCGGGCAGGAAGATCAGCGTCCGCCAGAGCCCGACCAGGGGCAGCCGTTGGGTGAGCAGCACGGCCAGGCCGAGGGCCAGCAGGATCTGGAACGGGTTCACCAGGACCGTGAACAGCAGGGTCTGTCGTACCGAGGCGAGGAACGCCGGGTCGGCGAAGACCCGGGCGTAGCTGGCGAACGCCCCCTGCGGGTCGGACAGGCTGGTCCGGATGGCCTCGACCGCCGGTACGAGCCGGAAGAACAGGATCGCGACCAGCGCCGGCCCGAGCATCAGGAACGCGGCGAGGCCCGTACCGCCGATCTTCCGCACGGGACGCCTGCGGCGGCCGGCCCGCCGGCGCGCCTGGGGGGCGCGCCGGCGGGCGTGACGGACGTCGTCATTTCCCGAACCGTCCCAGAGTGTTGACCAGCTGCGCCTGACCGTCGGCGAGTGCGCTGTCGACGTTCGCACCGTTGCCGATGTTGTCGATCATCTTGTTCACCACGGCCTCGAAATCGGTGTATCCGACGCTGGAGGGGCGCTTCACCGCGGTCTGCGACAGCTCGTCGGCGATCAGCTGCGAGGTGCCGGCCAGTTCGGGCCCGGCGCTGTCGATGAGCTTGGCCCAGGCGGCGTACGCGTGGTTGTTGGCCGGGATCCGGGCGATGTCCTGACCGGAGAGCACGGCGCCCTCGTCGTTCAGGGTCAGGAACGAGATGAACTTCTTGGCTTCGGCCTGGTGCTTCGAGTACGGGCTGACGGCGAGGGCCCACGAGTCGGTCGGGGTCGCCGGCTTGCCGCCCGCGAAGGTCGGCGACGGCGCGACGCCGAACTTCAGGTCGGCGTTCTTCTTGAAGGTCGCGACGGACGGGGTGTTCGCCAGGAAGTACGCGATCTTGCCGTTGGCGAAGAGCGCGGGCAGCTGGGTGTACTGGATGCCCTTCGGGGTGATGCCCTGGCTGAACAGCCCCTGGTAGAAGGTCAGCGCCTTCTTCCAGCCCTGGTCCTGGATCGCCGGGGTGAGGTTCTTGTCACCGGACAGCCCGGTGCCGCCGCCGGCCGAGACGATCAGCGGCTCCAGCTGGTAGTAGCGGCCGGGCTGTTCGAAGGCGAAACCGTACTGGGCGCCGGCGGCCTGGGCCTTCTTGGCGTCGGCGGTGAGCTGTTCCCAGTTGAGGCGCTTGTCCGTGGCCATCGCCGGGTCGGCGATGCCGGCCTTCTTCAGCAGGTCCTTGTTGTAGTACAGCAGCATCGTGGACGTCCACAGCGGCAGGGCGTACAGCTTGCTGTCGAAGGTGGTCGCCTGGACCGCCTCGGGGCTGGCCTGCTTGTCGGCCTCGTCCTTCAGATCGTCGAGCGGCAGCAGGAAGCCCCGGTCGACCATCGAGGGGATCTTCGGCTCGTCCGCGGTGAACGCGTCGATCGAGCTGTCCTTGCCGCCGAGGCGGGCCTGCAGCACCTGGGAGAGCTGGCTCGCCGGGTTGGACACGTACTTCACCTTGATGCCCGGGTTCGCCTGCTCGAACGCCGCGATCGCCTTGTCGTAGTAGCCGTCGGGCTGGCCGCCGACGAACTGGAGGGTGACGTCACCCCCGCTCCCGCTGTCGCCGCCGGAGACGGGACCGAGGCACGCCGTCGTGGCCAGCACGGCCAGCAACGGGACCGAAAATATGATCTTTTTTCCGGCACGCCAATTCATGGCAGTATCCAACTCCCTATTTCCTGAATTCAGCTGTTTGTTGACCGTCAGGTCGCCGGAGCGGCGGTGGAGTCGCGTATCCGCAGTTCCACCGGAATGCACACCTCCCGCGGATCGGTCGGCGATCCCGACCGCACGGCGTCCATCGCCGCTGCCGCGATCGCCCGCACGTCCTGTCGCACCGTCGTGATCCCCGGAGTGGTGTACGACGCCACCGGCACGTCGTCGAAGCCCGCCAGCGAGAAGTCCCGCGGGATCCGCAGGCCGTGGTCGCGCGCCGCGCAGTGCACGCCGATCGCGATGAGGTCGTTCGAGGCGAAGACCGCGGTGAAGGGCGCCGCCCGTCGGACCAGCGTGTCCAGCGCCGCGCGGCCACCCGCCTCGTCGAAGGTGCTGGTGACCACCAGCCGCCGGTCGTAGCGGATCCTGTGCGCCTTCAGCGCCGCCCGGTAACCCTCGTACCGCTCCAGCGCGACGTCGCAGAACTCCGGACCGCGCAGGTGCGCGATCCGCCGGTGCCCCAGCTCGATCAGATGCTCCGTCACCGCCCGCGCGCCGGCGAAGTTGTCCGAGTGGATCCGCACCGCGTGGGTGGACGGGACCGCCCGGTCGAGCGCGATGAACCGCAGGCCGGCGTCCTCGTACGCCTGGACCTCCCCGGAATCGGCCCGCAGCCCCATCACCAGTACGTGTTTGATCTTCTTGGACAGCAGTACGTCGAGGTTCCGCTGCTCGATCCGCTCGTCGTCCCGGGTGCTGCACAGCAGGACCGCCAACCCCGACCGCTCGGCCAGGATCTGGATCTCCTTGACGAGACTGGAGAAGAACGGGTTCGAGATGTCCGGCAGCAGTACCGCGACGGTGTTCGACGCCCGGCGGGCAAGATCGCTGGCCAGGCTGTTGCGCCGGTAGCCCAGCTGGTCCGCCGCCGCCAGGACGCGCGCCTTGGTCTCCGGCGCGATGCCGTTCGCGCCGGCCAGCACCCGACTCACGGTAGAGGCGGAAACGCCGACCGCCTGGGCGACCTGGTAGATCGTCGGCGGTGAACCGGTGGTCACGTCGTCCTCCTGGCGTCATCTCGCAACCGGTTGCGCAACCGGTTGCGTGGATCCTTCGCCTGCTCAGAGGGATTGTCAAGCCCCCGGCGCCAATCGACGTGAGCAAGGGGACGGGCCCGTCACGGATGCGCCGGATGGTCCCGATACGCGCCAGGTGCCGGAGTCGTCGGGCCAGGGGTTCTCCCTGGTCAGCCGGCGGGTGGGAGCCACTGCCACGGCATGCGGAAGTTGCGCACCCACGACCCGGTTCTCCCCACCGCGCCGCACGGCGGCGCCTGGCGGCCCCCGGCGACCACCGCGCGAAGGGGAAAGAACAGCCACGCCCTGGTGGTGGCAAACCCGATCAGCGTCGCCGTCGCACGGGCCCGTTCGGAGTCGTGATCATGTGGCTGGGAAAGGACTGGACGGGATGATGCTCGGGCTTGTAGCTTGCGGGTTGCCCGTGACACCGCCCGAGGAGGTGAGACCCATGAACGCCGTATCGATGTGGGTGCTCCGCCTTCCCGTCACGGTCGGGCGATTGACGTAGGTGTCGCCGGGAGCGCCTCGCCAACAGGGCACTCCCGAAAGGCCACACCTATGCACTCCCTGCCGTTCACCGCCGAGCCGTCGTCGAACGATACGGCCGAGCGCGACTCCACCGTGGGCGACGTCCCCGGACTCCCATCGCCGGTCTCCGACGCCGATCGTGCGCCCCTCATGTTCGACGTGATCATTGCCGGGTGCGGGCCGACGGGTGCGACACTGGCCGCCGAACTGCGGCTGCACGATGTGCGGGTACTCGTCCTGGAGAAGGAGACCGAGCCCAAGTCGTTCGTCCGCATAGTCGGTCTGCATGTTCGCAGTATCGAGCTGATGGCAATGCGCGGCCTGCTGGATCGCATTCTCGAACGCGGAAGACAGCGTCCGGCCGGCGGCTTCTTCGCCGCCATCGACAAACCCGCGCCCAAGGGCCTGGATTCCGCGCACGCCTATCTGCTGGGCATCCCGCAGCCGGTCATCGAACGCCTGCTCGAAGAACATGCGATCGAACTGGGCGCGCACGTCCGGCGTGGTTGTGCGGTGGCCGATTTCGAGCAGGACGACGAGGGTGTGACCGTCGAGCTGGCCGACGGGGAACAGCTGCGTTCACGTTATCTCGTCGGCTGTGACGGCGGGCGCAGCACGGTGCGCAAGCTGCTCGGCGTCGGCTTCCCCGGCGAGCCCTCCCGGACCGAGACGCTGATGGGTGAGATGGAAGTGGGTGTGCCGCAGGAGGAGATCGCCGCGAGGGTGACCGAAATCGGCGCGACCAACAAGCGATTCTGGCTCAGGTCCTTCGGCGGAGGGGCATACAGCGTCGTAGTTCCCGCCGCGGGAGTCAGCGATCGCGCGGAACCACCCACCCTCGAGGACTTCAAGCAACAGCTGCGCGCCATCGCCGGAACCGATTTCGGCGTGCACTCCCCGCGCTGGTTGTCCCGCTTCGGCGATGCCACACGGCTGGCCGAGCGTTATCGGGTCGGGCGGGTGCTGCTGGCCGGCGACGCGGCACACGTCCATCCGCCCATCGGCGGGCAGGGCCTCAACCTGGGCGTACAGGACGCATTCAACCTCGGTTGGAAACTGGCCGCACAGATCCGCGGCTGGGCGCCGGCGACCCTGCTGGACACCTACCAGGCCGAACGTCATCCGGTCGCCGAGGACGTGCTGGACAACACCCGGGCCCAGATGGAACTGCTGTCCACCGAACCGGGCCCGCAGGCCGTGCGCAGGTTGCTCACCGAACTGATGGACTTCGACGAGGTGAACCGCTATCTGATTGAGAAGATCACCGCGATCGACCTCCGCTACGACCTGGGGGAAGGCCCCGACCTGCTCGGTCGGCGGCTGCGCGACATCGACATGGAACAGGGCCACCTCTACGGTCTGCTGCACCGCGGCCGCGGCCTGCTGCTGGACCGCACCGAACGCCTGACCGTCGATGGCTGGTCAGACCGGGTCGATTACCTCGCGGATCCCACTGCGGTACTGGATGCTCCGTGCGTCCTGCTACGCCCCGACGGCCACGTCGCCTGGATCGGCGACGATCAGCAGGACCTGGACGACCACCTCTCCCGCTGGTTCGGCGAGCCCGTCAACAGGCGTAGCGCCTCGACCGGACGTTTGCCCAGCCAGTCCACCGACTCCGGCAGGTAGGGCAGCCCGGCGGCGAACCGGTCGCGGATCCGGGCCCGCAGCCAGTCGGTCAGCAACGGCCGGATGCCCGGCGTCCCGACCATCCGGCGCAGGGCGGCGTGCTGGTCGTCGAGCTGGTCGAGCCCCCGGTGCAGGGCCGCGGTGAACCGGTCGTCGGCGGCCACCGCGAGCAGATCCCGCTCTCCCTCGACCTTGACCCAGTGCGCAAGGTCCAGAACGTCGCGCTCCTTCGTCGGGGTCACCGGCAGGTCGAGGGCGAGCAGCAGGTCGAGCAGGTCCAGGTCGCCGTCGGCGGCGAGGGTCTCGCCGCCGACGGCCAGTTCGGCGCGCAGCCGGTCGGCCATCCGCTCGACGAGTGGGTACAGCTCCGGCACCCGGCGCCGGTGGTGGTGGCCGGAGTTGGCCCGGGTCACGAAGCGGCGCAGCCAGCCGACGGAGCCGTCCTGCGGGCGGGCCGCGTCGGGCACGTCCGGCTCGGACAGCCCGGCGAGCGCACCGGTGTCGCTCAGCAGGATCAGCCACGGGGCCAGGTTGTTCCGGTCGGTGGGCATCAGGTCGAGCAGGCTGCCCCGGATCGCCGGATCGCCGGATCGCCGGATCGCCGGATCGCCGGGTCGCGGCCGGCCAGCGCCGTCACCGCCGGCAGGTGCGCCTTCCACCAGCCGGCCGGCGCCTCGGCGGCGACCGGCAACCGGAGCAGCTCGGTCAGGTAGGCAGGCTCACGATCGGCGACGGCAGCGGCGCCGGTCCTGCCGGCGGCCCTGGTTGCCGCCCGGACCAGCCGGTTCACCGCGGAGGCCGACTGCGCGGACGGAACCACTCCAGCGGCCGCGGCCCGCAGTGCCAGCCGGCAGAACCGGTCCAGCGCCTCGGCGGCCGGCAACCGGGCGGACAGCTCCTTCGCGTAGCCGGCCAGCGCGGTCGCGGACACCACCTTGGCCGACGCGAACCTGAGGTAGACCTCGTCCAGCCGGTTCAGGTCGATCGGCAGGCCGTGCTGCGCCTCGGCCTTGCGCGCCCTGTTGAACAGTTGCGTCGCGTACGTGTCCTGCCCGGCGGCCAGGAACACCCGCGCCGCCCGCTCGAAGAACGTCGGCAGGAGGTGGGGGAGCGTACGGGCGAACCGGTCGGCGACGGCCTGGTGCCCGTCCAGGGCGGCCTTCGGCCGGGACCGTGCCTGCTTGGCCAGCTTCTGCAGCTCCGGCACCACCGCCAACGCGTGCCGGCCGTCGGCCGGGTGGTGTACCAGCACCCACTCGGGAAACGCCAGCGGACGGCGCGGGCCCAGCCCGACGACGGCCGGCTCGGCACCCGGTGTCAGGCCGAGAAACCCCGCCGCGATGTCCTCGCCCTCGCCGAGGGCGGCGTCGACCAGGCGGACCACCGGCCGGTCGTCGAGGGCCGGGTGCCGGTAGGTGCGGGCGGTGAGCGGCACCGCCCGGTCGGCGGCCCCGGCGGTGCCGGTCGGCAGCACCGCACCGGCGGCCAGCAGGCTCCCGGCCGAATCCTCGCCCGGCATCGTCGTCCTCCCGGTCACGCCTTTCTCCCCGTTCCGGTCACGGCGCCGGACAGGGCCGTCGCCATTCGCATTCCTTCCGACCAGGCCACGGGCCCGACCTTAATCAACCGCAGCGTCGGCCCGTCCACGAGCGGCCAGGAGAGGGTGCCCAGGGTCGCCTCGGAGTCCCAGTAGTCCTCGTCGAACCGCAGGGCGGCCTCGACCGTGCGGCCGGCCTCCCAGACCGGGCACGTGACCTGGGAGCCGGAGACCCGGAAGCCGAGCGTGGCGGCCCGGGCGGCCAGCCGGTTGGGGACGGTGGTGCCGCGGAAGTCGGTGACGGTGGTGTCCCGGTCCCTCAGGTCGGTGGGTTTGCCCCAGGTGCCCCGGTGCAGTTGCTCGATCCGCTGGGTGACGTCCAGTTCGTCGGCGAACTCGCGCAGGTCGGCCAGGTCGGGCAGGCGTACCGGGTGGGGCAGCGTGGCGCTGGCCGGCGAGAGCCGGACGGTCTCCCCGTCGAGGTTGACCACGCGCAGGTCACCGGCGTCGGTGACGTCCCGCAGGAAACCCGGCTCGGCCGGGTCGTCCCCGAGCACCACGAGGTCGCGCAGCGCGCCCTGCCAGGCCGGGTCCGGCCAGACCCGGGCCAGCAGCCCGGTCGGCACCGGCAGCGAGGACACCACCCAGGCGTCGACCCGGGCCAGGCACTCGGCGGCGTGCCGATCCAGCCACTGGGCGAGCTGGCGCAACCGGTCCACCTCGGGGTTGTCCCGCAGCACCTTCGGCAGGGTCTACAGTGGACGGCCGGTGGCCTGCGGGCCGGCAGACCGGGCTGCCACCTTTCCGTCCACGAGAGAGATCTCGTACGAGTCTCCCACCGGTAGCCAGCCCATCAGGAACACCCTCCGCAGTGGCAAAATAGCCAGATTTCGTGAGGAATCGGCCACGATCGACAACGCAGCGAACGCTAACAGTAGTGACCGACAGGACAGGCGCCCCTTGGCTGGCGGCGACGGACGTGCCGGCGCCGGGGCCGTCGGGACGCGACCGGCCGGACCTGCGGGAGTCGCAGGTCCGGCCGGTTCGGGCGCGCCGTGGGCGGTCGGGCGGTGGCCTGACGCGGCGACGGTCGGTGACCTAGATCACAAACTGCCGCCTGAGGTGGGCGTCCGCGCGAGCGACGTCGCCGGTGCCGGCGGCTGCTGCGGCCTCGCGGCAGCCCGGGCGGCCGGCGAGGGCTCGGCGAGCTCTCCGGCGGTGCGGCCCGGCTTGGTCCGCCGCCTGCGCAGCGCCCACTCCGCCACGGCCAGGTTGATCACCCAGCCGGCGGTCACCAGCAGTACGCGGGTGTGTCCGCTGGGCGGGCCGGCCAGCAGCATCCAGGGCAGGTGGGTCAGGACCTGCGTGCCCGCGCCGAGGCCGATGGCGTAGCCGCGGGCCATCCAGGCCTGGTGCCGCGGGATGTCGCGGCGCCGGACGGCCGCGACGCCGAGAACGATGCAGCAGGCCATCGCCGAGCCGGCGCCGAGCCGGATCGGGGTCAGGAGCACGTCGTCGGCGGGTGGGCGGGGGTAGAACACGGTCATCCACAGGCCCGACAGCGCGGCGGCGAGCCCGCAGGGGATCAGCAGTCGCCCGGCGATCCGGTGCCAGCCGGGTCTGCGGCGGCGGAGGCGGCGGGCGAACTGGAACGCGCCCAGGAGGCAGAACAGGCTCGCGGCGACGATGTGCACCAGCACGGGTGCCGGCGAGGCGACGAACCGGGCGTTGTCCGGCGTGACCGTCGCGCCGCCGGTGAGCTCCGTGAGCCGGGCGGCGCCGGCGATCACCGGAACGGCGCTGAGCAGTATCAACCCACCGGGCACCAGCCACTCTCGCTTGGTCGGGGAGGTCATGGCAGATCCCTTCCTCTTCCGGGTGGCCACGTCGACGCGGCGGTGAGAGGTGTACGGCGTACACCTAACGGTCAGAGTAGGGTGTACGTCGTACACCGTCAAGAGGGGGTACGGTTTGGCGACCGCTCAAGGGAAGGCGACGAACATGGCCCAGCTGCAGGCGGACGGTGTGCGCCGGGCCCCACTCAACCGGGACCGGGTGCTGCGCGCCGCCGTCGCGCTCGCCGACGACAACGGCATCGACGCGGTGAGCATGCGCAACCTCGCCCAGGAACTGGGCGTCGTGCCGATGGCGCTCTACAAGCACGTGGCCAACAAGGACGAACTCCTCGACGGCATGGTCGACGTCATCGTCGGTGAGATCGATCCGCCGGCCGGCGGCAGCGACTGGAAGCCGGCGATCCGCCGGCGCATCCTGTCGGCGCGACGTGCGCTGCTACGCCACCCCTGGGCCTCGCGCGTGATCGAGTCCCGCCCGCGGCCCACCCTGGTCGTCCTGGACTACCTGAACTCGATCGTCGGCATGTTCCGGGCCGGCGGTTTCTCCGCGGACCTCACCCACCACGTGATGCACGCTCTCGGCAGCCGGGTGTGGGGGTTCACCCAGGAACTGTTTCCCGGGTCGCCGCTGCCCGCTGACCCGGAGCTGGCGGCGACCATGTTCCGCGACCTCGCCGGCAGGTACCCCCACATCGCGGAGATAGTCACGTCCGCCGCCGCCCACGACGACGGGTCGGTCGTGGGCGGCGGCTGCGACGACCAGTTCGAGTTCGAGTTCGCCCTCGACCTGCTGCTCGATGGCTTCGACAGGCTCCACCGCCAGGGGTGGACGTCCCGCGGGCAGGCCTGACAGGACGACGACCCCGGGACCTCGCAGGGTCAGGTGATCCGACGCTGGATCCGCCAGGTACGCAGGTTGCTGACATCGGTCACCCAGGCGCGCCGGTCAGGCCCACTCGCCTTCGAAGAGCGGGGTGACCGGCCGCTCCCGGCGGCCGATCCGTAGGTCCCCGAAGACGGTGCTCCGCTGCGCCCGGTCGACCTCGGCGTCCAGGTCGATCCGTAGCTCCGCGGAGGCGTCATGGGCTGCGCCGATGAGCACGAGTTCGGTCCCGGGGTGGTCGAGGAAGCCCGGCGGGTCGAGCGGGGCGAAGCGGCGACCGTGGAACCTGCGCTGCAGCGCGGCCGGCAGGTTGACCCTGCGGGATGCCTGGAGCCCCACCCCGGGCGGGGAGGGCGCCTGCGGGTTCTTCACCGTGACGATGTAGCTCGCCTCCGGCTCGATGCTGAGGTCGTGCTGCGCCTCGCCGAGCCGCAGCGGGAGTTCGAGCTGGTACGCGAGGTGGGTGTGGTCGTCGTGCCGGGCGATCACGTACGCGCCCTCGGCGGCGGGTCGGGCCGGCGGCTGCTCCCGCCGGCCGCGGGTCCGCGTCCCGTACGCGCGCGCCCGCAGCGCCTCGTGCAGCTGCTCCGGCCGGTCCACCACCTCGTCGACGAACGCCCAGAAGCGGTCGTGTTCCTCGATGCCGGGCAGGCGTTTCCGGCCGATCACCAGCAGCCGCAGGTGCCTCCCGTGCCACGGGTGAAGCACCACCAGCAGCCGCTGCACCTCGTCCAGGGAGTCGACGTGCTCCTCCGCGACGCGGGGTCGGTAGAGGAAGTAGATGTCTCCGTCCTCCAGCAGGTCGGCCATCCACCCGGCGTACCCGGAAGGGCCGCCGACCAACGGCCTCAGACGGTGCCGAACAGCACGGCGGCCGCGAGCACCGCCGCGCTGGGCGCCGGAGCGCTGAACTACCTCCTCAAACCGTTCACCGCGCAGCAACTGGTCGACCGGCTGGTCGCCTAGCGCCGATATCGTGAGTGCCTCGGCGCGGAGCGCGAGCTCAGCCAGGCCGAGATCGACCAGGCGATGGCGCTGCTGCACCAGCACGACACGCCGGCCGCGGCGCTGCCGAAGGGCCGGTCGTCGGTCACCGCGCAGCAGGTGCTCGCCGCGATCCGCGACGCCGGCCGGCCGGTGACCGCGGTGGAGGTCGCCGACCTGGTCGGCGTCTCCCGCGCCACCGCCCAGCGCTACCTGGCCGACCTCGCCCGCGCCGGGAAGGTGGAGCTGAAGCTGCGGTACGGCAGCACCGGCCGCCCCGAGCCCCTGTACTGGTGGCGCGGCAGCGCGTCGTCCAGGGTGCCGTCCGGCGGGGCGTCCGCGGAGGACGTGCGACCCCGCCGGAGGTGAGCCACCGGCGGCGGGGCGGCCCGTGGTGCCCGTGGCCGGAGCATTGGCCCGCACGTTCGTGGTCGCTACGACAGGGGAGCGACCACTCGACCGGTCTCCGGCGTCGCCGAGAGCGTTGTGGGGGAGGGCTCAGTCGAGCCTCGACCGCCAGAGTGCCAGCGCGAGCCAGGCCGATCCGACCGCGACGAGCAGGCCGTGTGCGATCCGGACGGCGGCGGGTGTGTAGAACTGCGGGAGGAAGAGGGCGAAGCCGAGCGCGAAGAGGACACCGCTGAGGCGCGGCAGCACCCCCGAGCGCCAGACCGCCATGGCGATCACGACCGCCGACACCGCGAGCGCGATCAGACCGATCCCGAACGTGGTGACCGCGACCGGGTTGTACCGGACCGTGTCGACCACGTCGAGCAGATCAAGGGGCTGACCCGCGGCGGACGTGCCGGCGATGGCGTGCAGGCCGAAGTCCTCGGCGCCGTAGTAGGGCAGGACCAGCCCCACGCCGATCCAGCCGGTCACGACGGCGGTGAAGGCGAGCCGCTCGGCCCGGGTGTGCCTGACCACGTCGCGTACGGCGAGCAGGCCCAGCGTCACCAGGATGAAGCCGATCATGGCGAACAGGTGCGAGGCGACCCACCAGTCGGAACTCATCGCCCGGGTCGCGCCGTCGACCGTGGATTCGTCGTGCCACGGCCGGGTCGCCGGGTAGAGGGCGAACAGGACGCCGGCGACGGCGAGGGCGAGGGCGCCGAGGCGGGTGCGAGAGGGGGAGGGGGACATCGTTTCTCCGGTGACTAGATCAGCTGCGGGGCAGGCTTGCGATGAACATGTGGGTCAGCTGCTCGTGGGTGGTGTCCAGGTCCTCGGGCAGGCCGAAGCCGCCGGCCGTCTCGATCGAGGAGAAGCCGTGGGCGATCGACCGCAGGCAGCGGGTGGCGTGGATGGCGGCCTCGCCTTCGAGCCCGTAGCCGCGCAGCACCGCGAGGAAGACCTCGATCAGCCGCAGGCCGGCGCTCGCCAGGGCCGGGTCGTGCAGCGGATCCGGCGGCATCGCGGCGTGGCGGGCCGGGTGTTCCAGCGCGTAGCGACGGTAGGCGCGCATCAGGGTGGCGACCGCGTCGTCGCCGCTGCGGCCGACCAACGCGGCGGTGAAGCGCTCGGTCAGCTCTTCCATGATCCGTGCGCCCATCAGTGTCCGCAGTTGGGCGAGGCTGCCGACGTGCTTGTACAGCGAGGGTGCGGCGACTCCGGTGCGTTCGGCGACGGCGGCCAGGGTCAGGGCGTCCAGGCCCCGGTCGTCGATGACGTCGAGGGCCGCGTCGACGACGGCCGCGGTGGACAGCCCGGCCCTAGGCATGACCGCACTCCCGGCCTCCGGGTCGGGGCCGGCGGCCGATTTGGCTAATCATCATAGCCTTAAAGCTAATGCGATTAGCTCCGGCTGTCAACCGGTACGCGACAACCTGCCCACCCTCATGGCGACCCGGAGCCGGCCACGCCACGACGCCGTGCGTGAGGCCCGTCGACCGCGACGACGAGGAGCGGCGGGCAACGGTCAGCGGGTGAACCGCTGCCCGAAGCGTGTTGTCGCTGGTCATTGGCAGTCGCAGCGTTGTCGCACGGCAGGTTGGGCACGTATCGTCCGCCGTGGAACCGGCGGGGAGTGGCCACGCCGGAGCACGTGGGGAGGCTCGGTGTCCGCAGGCACCCACGACCTCGGCGACCAGGGCCATGGGCCGCACCACCACGACCACGACGGCTGGGGATCGTGGTGGCAGCGGCTCCGGCACGCCGAGCCGTCGCGACGCGGTCGCCCTGTCGAACAACTCCCGCGACGGGGTCAACCGCGAGCTGAGCTACCCGTCGATGGTGGTGGACACCGCGGGTGACGTGCACGTCGCGTTCACCCGCCACCGGCGGGCGATCCGTCACCTGCGCGTGCCCGCCCGGTGGTACCGGCCCGCCTGAGTCGTCGGGCCCCTGGTCGAACGGCGGCCGGTTGACCGCTGGAGCCGGTGTTCCCGCGGCGCCGCCGGCAGACCGTACGGGGTCTGCCGGTGCGCGTCGGTCAGGGGGCCGGCCAGGCCGGGTTCGGTGGGTGCCGGGCCGATGTCTTGGTGTGGGCTGTGCGACGGCCGCCGGTAATCCGCAGCGGAATGTCGGTGCCGGTCGTTAGGCTGCGCGAGTGTCGCCCCTCGCGGGCGACATCTTTCGTGACTCGTGGTCGCGGCACGCCGCAGCCACCCGTCTCACGCCGGCCGAACCGATTCCAGGAGACTTCTTCGTGACCCAACAACCTGCCGCGACAGCGGACAAGCTCGACGCCGCGGTCCTCAAGGTGGCGGGGGTGGTCGTCCTCGGCGCCATCATGTCGATCCTCGACGTGACGGTGGTGACTGTCGCGCTGCCGACCTTCCAGTCCGAGTTCGACGCGTCCTACGCCCGGGTCGCGTGGACGATGACCGCCTACACCCTCGCGCTTGCCACGGTGATCCCGCTCAGCGGGTGGGCCGCCGACCGGTTCGGCACGAAGCGCCTCTACATGGTCGCGCTCGCGCTGTTCACGATCGGGTCCGGCCTGTGCGCCACCGCCGACACGATCGGGCAGCTCATCGCCTACCGCGTCCTCCAGGGGCTCGGCGGCGGCATGCTGTTGCCCCTCGGCATGACGATCATGACCCGGGCGGCCGGGCCGCACCGGATCGGCCGCCTGATGGCCGTCCTCGGCATCCCGATGTTGCTCGGGCCGATCGGCGGCCCGATCCTCGGCGGCTGGCTGATCGACACGGCGAGCTGGCACTGGATCTTCCTGATCAACCTGCCCATCGGCGCCGTCACGCTCGTCTACGCCCAGCTGGCTCTGCCGAAGGACAACCCCGAGCCGTCGGAGTCGTTCGACTTCCTCGGCATGCTGATGCTGTCGCCGGGCCTCGCCCTGTTCCTCTACGGCGTCTCCTCGCTGCCCGAGGTCGGCACCTTCGCCGACGCGAAGGTGTGGGCCCCCATGCTCGTCGGTGCCGTGCTCCTGGTGGCGTTCGTCCGCTACTCCTTCAAGCCCCGGCACCCGCTGGTCGACCTGCGGCTGTTCGCCAACCGCAACCTCACCATCGCGACGGTGACCATGTTCGTGTTCATCATCGCGTTCATGGGCGCCGGGCTGCTCTTCCCCAGCTACTTCCTCCAGGTGCGCGGTGAGTCGACGCTGGCCGCCGGCCTGCTCATCGCGCCGCAGGGCATCGGCGCCATGATCACCATGCCGCTCGCCGGGACGCTCGCCGACCGGGTGCCGGTCGGTCGTACGGTGCCGTTCGCGCTGGTGCTGATCGTCCTCGGGTTCTTCGCCTTCACCCAGGTGGACGTGCACACCTCGTACTGGCTGCTGTGCGGTTCTCTGTTCGTCATGGGTCTGGGCATGGGCGCCACCATGATGCCGATCATGACCGCGGCGCTGAAGACCCTGCACCCCCAGGAGGTGGCCCGTGGCTCCACGCTGGTCAACATCCTCCAGCAGATCGGTGGTTCCGTCGGCGCCGCGCTGATGTCGGTGATCCTCACCAACGAGCTGAACGGCTCCCGGCCGATCCCCGGCGTGACGGACCCGAGCGGTAAGCCGCTCACCGAGGCCGGCCTGGCCATCGCCGCCCAGCAGCAGCCGGAGCTGACCCAGCAGGTGCCGGTCCCGCCGGGGCTCGTCGAACGGGGGCTCGACTTCGCCGCCGACTCGTTCGCCACCACGTTCTGGGTGGCGCTCGCCCTCGTGCTGGTCACGTTCGTCCCGGCCTTCCTCATGCCCCGCCGGAACGAGCCGTCGCAAACGCCCGACGACCCGCAGGCGGAGCAGGGGAAGAGCCCCATCCTCATCCACTGATACCGGGCCGGGACGGCGGCCCGGACCGGGTTCCGCCGACCCGTCCGTCCACGACACGGACGACCGACGCCGACGCCGGCAGCACGCCGGCGTCGGCGTCCGGTGGCCGCCCGCAGCGGAGTTGCGGTGGGACTCCCGGTGCCGTGTGGGTGGTGGTCGCCGCGCATCGCCGGCTGGCTGAATGCCGGGGCGCGCCGAGGACCGCGGGCGCCTGCTACGGGCCGGGGTGAATGCCGCTCGGTGCCGAGGCGAGTTCGACGCAGCAGTGGCCGGGGCGGGGTGCGAGGGCGGCGTGCCGGTCGGTGGCGCCGAGCCCGTGGAGCAGGCCGGCGAGGAAGGCGTGGTTCAGCCCGCAGACGAGGGCGGTGTGGCGGGCGGCCAGCCCGTGGAACGGGCAGTTGCGTAGCAGGACCCGGTCGGTGGTGGGGTGGGGCTCGAAACCGAGGTCGGTCAGCGCCGTGGTGAGGTCGGCGCCATCGGCGGCGAGTGCGGCGCCGATGGCTCGTCCGCGTTCGTGGGCATGCCGTCCGGCGGCCCGGTCCGCGTGGCCGGGGTCGTCGTCGACGGCGGCGGCGAGGATCTCCGCGATGAGCTGGTAGCGGCGCTCGGGGATGGTTACGGTGACCCCCTCGCCGACGGGCTCGTACACCTTCGGGGTGCGGCCTCGGCCGCGCAGGGGGCCGGGCGGTGCCTGGTACCTGGCCTGGAGCAGGCCGGCGTCGACGAGCTTGTCGAGGTGGAACGCGGCCAGGCCCCGGGACGTCCCGGTGGCGTCGCCGGCCTCTTCCCGGCTGACCGGGTGGCCGGCGCGCCGCACGTAGTCGTAGAGAGCGCGCCGGGACGGGTCGACCAGGGCGCTCACCCCGGTCCACGGGTCGTCCACGGTCACCGGATCACCGCCAGGATGCCCCGTCCTTCAGGGCGGGGAGGAATGGCGGACGCGCCGTCAACCATGACTGTCCTTTCTGGTTGGCTGGGTTCTGTGCGGACGGCGTACAGGTGTCGGGCGTATCCGACCCCGGAACAGGTGGTGGTGCTGAGCCGCACGTTCGGTTGCGTCCGGGTGGTGTGGAACCGCACTCTCGCCGCCCGTCGTGCTCGTTACCGCGCTGAGGGCAGGTCGACCTCGTACGCGGAGACGGATCGGGCGCTGACCGAGATGAAAAAGCAGCCCGACCTGGCGTTTCTGGGTGAGGTGTCGTCGGTGTCGTTGCAGCAGACGCTGCGGCACCAGCACACCGCCATGACCGCCTTCTTTCAGAAGCGGGCCCGGTATCCGCGCTACAAGTCCCGGCACGGCCGCCAGTCCGCGAGCTTCACCCGGTCGGCGTTGCGGATGCGTGGCGGGAACCTGACGTTGGGGAAGACACCGGGTGTGCTGCGGTTCGTGTGGTCGTGGCCCGGCGTGGACGTGGCCGGGTTGGATCCGACGACGGTGACGGTGTCCCGTGACCCGGACGGCCGTTGGTTCGTGACGTTCGCCGTCGACATCGGGGCACCCGTCGCACCCGAAGCCACCGGTCAGGTGGTGGGTGTGGACCTCGGGTTGACCGACTTCGCGGTGCTGTCCACCGGCGAGCGCATCCCGCATCCGAAGCACATGGAGCGTCGGGAGCGCCGACTCAAGCGGTACCAGCGGATGATGGCCCGCCGGCAGAAGGGCTCCGCCAACCGCGCCAAAGCCAAGCGGAAGGTCGCCCGTGCGTATTCGCGGGTACGCGACGCCCGCCGGGACTTCCTCCACCAACAGTCCACCACCCTGGTACGCCGGTTCGACGCCATCGCTGTGGAGGACCTGGCCGTGGCGAACATGGTCCGCAACCGGTCCCTGGCCAGATCGATCTCCCGTACCGGCTGGGCGGAGTTCCGTACCCTGCTCACCTACAAGGCCCATCGCGACGGCCGCACCCTCGCCGTGGTGGACCGCTGGTACCCGTCGTCGAAGACCTGCTCGGCGTGCGGGCATCTGCTCGCCACACTCTCCCTCGGCATGCGCCAC
Source organism: Micromonospora olivasterospora (assembly GCF_007830265.1). NCBI lineage: Bacteria > Bacillati > Actinomycetota > Actinomycetes > Micromonosporales > Micromonosporaceae > Micromonospora > Micromonospora olivasterospora. Next base: position 6,037,446 of record NZ_VLKE01000001.1, on the reverse strand, counting down.
TGGCGGTGTCCGGGTTGCGGCACCCGGCATGACCGGGACGTCAACGCCGCTCAGAACATCGCCGTCGCGGCCGGGCTGGTCGAGACGAAAAACGCCTGCGGAGCGGACGTCAGACACGAAGGATCTCCTTCCGTGCGGTCTGCGGTGAACCAGGAACCCCAACCTGCGAGGGTGGGAATCCCCCGCGTTTAGGCGGGGGAGGATGTCAACGACCAGTACGACCTGGGCATGGAGTACGCGGGCTGGGTCGAGCCGGGCGGCTACGACCGTGTGGTCTTCCGCGGCGATCCGGCCGTCCACGACGGCGCACCCCCGCAGTTCCTCGCGTTCTGGGTGTCGGCCGGCCGGGTGCTCGCCGGGATGAACGTGAACGTCTGGGATGTGCAGGACGACATCCAGGCCCTGGTGCGCGCTGGCTGGGCCGGACGGGAGGTGGACCTGGGCCGGCTCGCCGACCCGAGCGTGCCGCTGCGCGCGCTCGTCCCCTGATCGGGCCGCGGCGCCGCACGCACCGGCACCCGGCCGTGGCCCGGCAGGCGCGGCGTCCTGTCGAGCAGTCAGGCGGATCCAGGGGCAGGCGCGGGGGCGTCCCGTATCGCCAGTGCGGCCTGGACGAGCGCGGCGTGGGTCAGCGTCTGGGGGTAGTTGCCCAGGTGGGCGCCGGTCGCGGGGTCCAGTTCTTCGGCGTAGAGGCCGAGTGGGCTGGCGTGGTCGAGCATGGTCTGGAACAGGTCGACCGCCTCGCGGCGGCGCCCGGTCCGGGCGAGGGCCTGTACGAGCCAGAACGAGCAGGGCAGGAACGCCCCTTCGGTGCCGGGGAAGCCGTCGCGTCCCGGCGGGTAGCGGTAGAGGAGTGGACCGCCGGCGGAGAGCCTGTCCCGAATGGCGTCGATGGTGCCACGCACCCGGGGCGACGCGATGCCGTCCATGCCCAGCAGCGGCAGGACGAGCAGGGCCGCGTCGAGGTCCCGGGAGTCGTAGCTGCGGACGTAGCTGCCCGCCGTCGGGTCGAAGCCGCGTGTTCGGACATCGGCGGCGATGGCATCCCGGGTCTTCTGCCAGCGCCGACGTTGACGGTCCGGCAGCGGGTGGGTGTCGGCGATGCGCAGGGCTCGGTCCAGGGCGAGCCAGCCCATGAGCTTGGAATGTACGTGTTGGGCGGGTGCGCGCACCTCCCAGATGCCGGCGTCGGGCTCCTGCCAGCAACGGGCGACCAGGTCGGCGAAGCCGCGCACCGCCCGCCACGTCTCCGGGTAGAGGCGGTGCCCTGCCTGGGCGAACGCCCAGGCGGCGTCGATCACCCAGCCGTAGCCGTCGAGCTGGTGTTGGCCGGCGGCGCCGTTGCCGACCCGCACCGGGGCGCTGTCGAGATAGCCGGGCCAGCCGGGCAGTGCCCGTTCCGCCGGTACGTGGCGGCCGTGGAGGGTGAGCAGCGCCGGCAGGCGGGGCCGCTGCAGCCGGCTGGCGTGCAACAGCCAGGCGAGGAAACCGTGGGCCTCGTCGGGCTTGCCGACGCTGAGGAAGGCGCTGACGCCGATGCTGGCGTCACGGGGCCAGACGTAGCGGTAGTCCCAGTTCCGGATGCCGCCGGGGTCCTCGGGCAGTGACGTGGTGGGCGCCGCCACCGGGGCCTGCGACGGCGAGTACGTCAACAGCCGCAGGGTCAGCAGGCTTCGTACGACGTGTTCCCGGAAAGGCAGCGATTCGTCGATTTCCGCGGTCCAGGCCCGCCACCGGTCCTCGTCCTCCAGGAGCAGTTCCCAGGCTGCCGCCGGCTCGACGTGGATCAGCGGTTCGCGGTGGGCCACAGCCAGCACGAGGGTGACGTCCCGGCCCGGCCTGACCGTGATCCGGGTCGGCCGGCCCGGGGCGAGGGTGAGGCCGGGTGCGCTGCCCAGCGAGACCGCGAGCGACCCCCATTCGCACACCAGCGCCTGACGCCGGTGGTGGACTCGGGGCCGGCGGTGTCGTGCGCCGAGGCGGGGGTCGAACTCGACGACGGCGTCGACCGCGTCCTCCTCGGCCGACAGCCGCCGCACGACCAGTGTCGTGGGCAGCAGGCGGCCGCTGATCTCGGCCACCATGGCCTCGGTGAGGGTGAGGCGGCCGCTGCCCGCCGCCCAGGTCGTCGTCAGTGTGGCGGTGTGCTGCCGGTAACGTCGTTCGACGACCGCCGCAGGCCGGGCCGGGCCGACCCGGAAGGTTCCCGCCTCGGGGCCCCCGACCAGCCGGCCGAACAGGGGGTCGCCGTCGAAGCGGGGGACGCAGAGCCAGTCGATCCCGCCGTCGCCGGCGACGAGGGCGGCGGTGCGGGTGTCGCCCAGCAGCCCGTAGTCGCCGATCGGCGGCGTCGGGGGCCGGGGACATGTGACGTCCGGGCGGCCGGTCATGGGGTTTGCTTCCTGGCAGGTCGCGCGGGTGGGCGCGGCGGTGGAGACGGTCTCGGGGCGCGGATCAGTGGGCCTTGAGGAGCAGTCCGAGGACGACCCCGTACATGACATGGACGACGGCCGCGACGGCCGGCGTCTGGATGCCGTAGTTGAGCGCGAACAGGCCGGGCGGCTCCAGCACGGCGGTGCTGGCCGGGCCCGCCCGCTGCGAGGCCATCCGCGGGTGGACACCCGGAAGCAGCGGCAGGAGCACCGTCAGCGCGATCCCGACGTGGAGCATCCCGAACAGCGCCCCGATCCACCAGTTGGCGCGGTGCAGCAGGGCGAACGCGGCCGCGTAACCGAGGGCGAAGCCCTGGCCGGCGCAGAGATGGATGAAGAACCCGGCGATCCGGGCCCGGTCGGGATCCTCGGTGACGAGGGCCCCGAGCACCAGGGGAAGGTCGAGGCGGGTGAGGCCGGCCAACTGGGCGGCGATCAGCGCCGCGGTGAGCGCCACGGTGGCGACCAACCCGAACAGCGCCCATCCGGCCCAGTCCATCTCAGCGGTGGTCGACGTGGATCGTGCCGACGGCGGCACCGGTCAGCCGCGCACATGGCCGGGTCTGACCGGCCGAGCAGCGGCTCCGGGCCGTCGGCACCCGGCGCGGCGGCGTCCTCTCGGTCAACGGTGCACCTCTCGGCCGGACAACCTTCGGTTCGTGGGCGTCCGCCTCGTGCCGGCGTGCGGCTGTGGCGGCTCCGGCCTCTCACCATAAGCCACTGGACCTGCGACATCGGCCTGCTCGCCGAGATGGCACCGGGCCATCGCGCTGGCGCGACCGGTGCCCCGACCGATCGGTTTCAGCGGGGGGTGTCGAACGAACCCACCCGCTCGACGAGCCAGGTCACATCGGCGCCGCTCGGAACCTCGACCGGCGCGGAACCCCGACGGAAGATTCGCCCGCCCGCCGCGACGCCGTCGAGCCGCATCGCGCCGTCGCGCACCCGCAGCCAGGTGCCCTCGCGCATGCCGAGCACGGGAACGTCGTTTTCCTCGAGGAACTGCGTGAGCCGCTCCTCCCGGGTCTCACCCTGGTGCGTCGAGGCCGGGTCCGGGTCCAGGTAGTGGGGGTTGATCTGGAAGGGCACGAGACCGAAGGTCTCGAAGGACGGCGGCTGGACGATCGGCATGTCGTTCGTCGTACGCAGGCTCGGCGTCGCGACGTTGGTGCCGGCGCTCGACCCGATGTAGGGCATTCCCTCGGCTGCCCGGGCCCGCACGACGCTGATCAGGTCGAGCTCGTGGATCGCCTTGACCAGGCGGAAGGTGTTGCCGCCGCCGACGAAGACCGCCTCGGCGCCGGCGACCAGGTCGCGTGGCGTACCCTCGTGCGCTCCTCTGACGCTGATGCCCAGCGGCTCCATGGCCCGCCGGACCGTGTTGGTGTAGCCGTCGTGGTCCGCCAGCGCGAAGGGGACGAAGACGATGGAGCGCAGGCCGTCGAGTGCATCGAGGATGGCGTCGCGCGCGTGCTCCAGGTAGGCCCGCCCCGGCGCCGTCGAGTTGGACAGGAGCAGGAGGTCGTGGCGGGCCTGGGTCATGGTGTCTCCCCGATGTTGCCGGTCTGGCTCGTCCGCGCGGGGCTCAGGGCCCGGCCCGTCCTGGCCTGCCGGGGTGCGGCGGCCGAGTTCGCCCGGTTGTCGAGCAGGGCGGCCAGTTGTTCCGCCGCGGCCTGTAGCGCGGGCAGGTGGTCCCGGATGTCGTCGGGACGCGCCGGATACTTGCTCTCGCCCAGGCTGAGCGAGCCGACGGGCCGCCCCCTGAGCACGATGGGAACGGCGAGCGCCCGGGTGGCGTAGTCGTACTCGCCCTCCGAGTAGGCGTAGCCCCGCGCGACGGTCTCGACGAAGAGCCGCTCGAGCTCGTGCTCGTCGATCTTTGTCAGCTCCGTGAACGTCGCGAAGACGCGACCGGAGATGAGGGCACGCCGTTCGTTGCTGTCGAGGAAGGCGAAGTAGCCGCGGGAGGTGGCGCCCGCGTTGGCCGGATACAGCTCGCCGACGAGCGGGTGGCTGCGCAGGGGCTCGCCCCCGTTGACGGCGGCGACGCAGCGGACGTGCAGCCCGTCCGGGACGGCGAAGAGGGCCGTGCGATCGGTCTGGAAGGCGAGCGGCTCGAGCACCCGCTGGGCCAGGGCGGCCAGCCCTCCCGTGCGCTCCCAGACGGCGGCCATCCGCCACATCGTCGGCCCGAGGCTGTAGCGCCGGGTCACCGGATCGGCGCTGAGGAAGCCGCGCGCGGCGAGCGCGGCGAGGATCCGCTGCGCGGTCGACTTGTCGATGCCGAAGGCCTCGGCGAGCTCCAGCACGCCCCAGTCGCGGCGCCGCTCGGTGAACGACAGAAGGACCTCCAGGGCGCGGTCCACGGTCTGGAGCGGCGAGCGGGGGCGGGCGCCGTTGTCTGACATGGGTCCTCCGGGATGGGTGGGACATGTGAGAACCTACCGCACCCCGACCCAGCTCGGGACGCCTTCTCATATACAGAGAAACTATTGCAGGTGGGTGTCGGGCGAGCGAATCCTTGGCGCCGAGACCAGGTCAGGCCCCATGAAGCGCAGATTGGAGGTGGCCGTGAACCGCGTCGTGCGACGAGTTCTCGCGATGATCCCGGCACTCCTCGGTGTCGTGCTCTGCATCTTCCTTCTCACGCGCGTCCTGCCCGGTGACCCGGCCCGGACCCTCGCGGGGGAGCAGGCCGACCCGGCGACGGTCGAGAGGATCCGCGCCGAGATGGGGCTCGACCAGCCACTGGTCGCCCAGTTCGTCACCTACGTGCGCGGCCTCTTCACCGGAGACTTCGGGTTCGCGTGGCACACCGGGCAGCCCGTCCTCACGGACTTCGCCTCCCGGCTGCCGGCGACGGTCGAGCTCGCCGTCGTGGCGATCGTCATCTCGCTGGTCGTGGGGGTTCCGATCGGTGTCGTCAGCGCGACGCGTCGTGACCGGCCCGTTGATCACGCCAGCCGCATCTTCTCGCTGGTCGGGGCGTCGATGCCGCTCTTCTGGCTCGCCCTCATCGTGATCTTCGTCTGCTACAACAAGCTCGGGTGGGAGCCGGCTCCGCTGGGCCGCATCGCCCAGGACGTCAACCCCCCGACGTCGATCACGGGGCTCTACGTCCTCGACTCGCTCCTGACCGGTGACATCGTCGCGCTCAAGTCGTCACTGGCCCACATCATCTGGCCGGCCCTGTGCCTCGCGACCGGGAGCACGGCGATCATCGCCCGGATGACCAGGTCCGAGATGCTCGAGGTGATCAACCAGGACTACGTACGGACGGCTCGCTCCAAGGGCCTGCCGCCGGCCAAGGTCATCCTCAAGCACGCGCTGAAGAACGCCGCCCCCGTCATCGTGACCGTCGTCGGCCTGCAGTTCGGCCAGCTCCTCGGCGGCGCGGTCATCACCGAGACGGTCTTCAGCTGGCCCGGCATCGGCTTCTACGTCGTCCAGTCCGTCCTCGCGACCGACTATGCGCCGGTCCAGGCCTTCACCCTGCTCGCCGCGGTCATCTACCTGACGGTCAACCTCTGCGTCGACCTGCTCAACGCCCGCCTGGACCCGAGGATCGAGAATGCCTGACACCAGCGTGTCCGCCACCGCGAGGGGCCACCGGGTCGGGTCGTCCGACCGGGCGGGGTCGAGGCCCACGACGGCCTGGCGCCTCCTGTTCCGCAACCGCCTGGCGATGGTCGGTCTCGTCTTCATCGCGATCTGGACCATCGGCGCTCTCGTGGCCAGCCTGCTGCCGTACTCGCCCACCGAGACCGGAGCCGGAGGGCTCCTCGAACCGCCCTCCAGCGCCCACCTCTTCGGCACGGACAACTTCGGCCGGGACATCCTCGCCCGGGTGCTCGCCGGCGGACGGATCTCGCTCTGGACCGGGCTCATCGCCGTCGGGATCTCGCTTCTCATCGGTGTTCCGATCGGCGCCGTCTCGGGCTTCGTCGGCGGCGCGGTGAGCGCGGTGCTCATGCGGGTGATGGACGTGCTCCTCGCCTTCCCGTCGCTCGTGCTGGCCATGGCGATCGCCGCCGCCCTCGGCCCGGGGCTGGCGAGCGCGATGGTCGCCGTGGGCGTCGTCGGCATCCCCGAGTTCGCCCGCATCGTCTACAGCCAGACCCGTTCGCTGCGTGAGCGTGACTTCGTCGAGGCGGGCCGCGCCATCGGCCTGCGCGACCGAACGATCCTCGTCCGCCACATCGTCCCGAACACCGTCGCCCCGATCCTCGTGCGATCGACCCTCGGTATGGGCTACGCGATCCTCACGGCCGCCTCGCTCAGCTTCATCGGTCTCGGCGCGCAGCCGCCGACGCCGGAGTGGGGCGTCATGATCTCGGACGGCCGTGGCTACATCATCAGCGGCGAGTGGTGGATGACCGTATTCCCCGGCATCGCCATCGCCACCTCGATTCTCGGCTTCAACCTCATCGGCGACGGCCTTCGGGACGTCCTCGATCCGCGCCTGCGGACGAGCCGATGACCCCCGGTGCGGACCTGCCACGGACGCCAGCCCATCCGCCCGTCCCTTCCCCCACTCCGACCTCAAGGAGCACAGAGTGAAGCGCAGCGCCACCGCGGCCGCCGCGGTCGCCCTCGTCTTCGTCGCAGCCGGCTGTGGAGCCAACGCCAACCAGGGCGGCTCCTCGCAGGGCGACGGGACCGCCAAGGACACCCTCGTCGCCGCCTACTCCGAGGGCGGCAAGACCCTCAACCCCGCCGAGGCCAACGACGTCACCTCCGACACGTTCGTCGTGGCGGCCTACGACCAGCTCGTCACGTACGACCGCACGACGACGGACGGCAAGCCGACCGCCAAGACCGACAAGATCGTGCCGATGCTCGCGGAGTCGTGGAAGGCCAGCGACGACGCGAAGAGCTACACCTTCACGCTGCGGCAGGGCATCAAGTTCGAGGACGGCTCGCCCCTCGACTCCGACGACGTCGTCAAGAGCTTCGACTTCATCAAGAAGTCGAGCTCGGCGAGCTTCCTGTACGGCATGGCCGGCATCGACACCGTGAAGGCGATCGACCCCCAGACGGTGCAGATCGACCTCAAGGCGCCGAACCACCTCTTCCTCCAGATCCTGCCGATGTACTCGTTCTCGATCATCAACATCGACAAGGTCAACGCCGAGGGCGGCGCCAAGTGGCTCGACACGCACACCGCGGGCTCCGGCCCCTACCGGCTGACGAAGTGGGACCCCGCGACGGAGGCCGTGCTCGATCGCAACGACACGTACTGGGGTGAGAAGCCCGCCCTGCGCAAGATCAACACGAAGTTCATCGGCGAGGCGAGCAACCGGGTCCAGCTCCTCACCAAGGGCGAGGTCGACCTCGCGCTCGAGGTGCCGGCGAAGGACGTCGACAGCCTGTCGAAGCAGTCCGGTGTCACCATCGACTCCCGGGCCAGCAACAAGGTCCTCTTCTTCGGGATGAACAACGCCGTCAAGCCGTTCGACAACCCGAAGGTCCGGCAGGCCATCTCGTACGCGATCCCGTACGACAAGCTGATCAGCGACGTCATGAAGGGCCAGGCGTCGCCGATGCGCTCGTCCGTGGCCAGCTCGACCCCGGGCTTCAGCGACGCCGGCTACGTCTACTCGCACGACCTCGACAAGGCCAAGGCGCTGCTCGCGGAGGCCGGCTACCCCGACGGCTTCAGCTTCGACTTCACCCTCGGCAGCGGCTTCGACGACTGGTCGGACGACGCCGTCCTCATCCAGGCCGAGCTGGCGAAGATCGGCGTGAAGATGAACATCAACAAGATGGCCCGCGCGCAGTTCCTCGAGGCGCTCGCGACCAAGAAGGTGCAGAGCTACATCACCCGCTGGACCTCCTTCGTCAACGACCCGGGCTACCACCTCGGCCTCCTGCTGACGAGCGACGGCACGAGCAACTACGCCAACTTCCACAACCCCGAGGTCGACAGGCTCTGGAAGCAGGCCTCGACCGAGACGGACCAGAACGTCCGGAACGACCTGTACGGCAAGGCGCAGGAGATCATCAACACCCAGGCGCCGTGGGCGTACCTCTACGAGTACAACATCGTCGTCGCGGAGCGCGAGGGCGTGCAGGGGTACACCTCGTACCCCGACGGGATCATCCGCTTCTTCCAGCTGAGCAACAAGGGCTGACGCGGGAGAAGGAGAGGCGAGCCGCCGGGCCCGCCGCCAGCACGACGTGCCCGGCGGCCGCCTCCCTCACCCGTCGCGAATCCCGACCCCCACAGGCGAACACGACACCTGGAGCCTGACGTGACCACGACATCCCCCGACTGGGAGACCCGAGTCCTCGACGAGATCGAGCGCACCCGGGACGAACTGCTGACGCTCGCCGGAGACCTCATCCGCATCCCGAGCGAGAACCCGCCGGGGGACTGCACGGACATCGGCAGGTTCATCGCCGACCACCTGCGCGCCGCGGGCCTCGACCCCGAGGTCCACGACGCGGGCGATGGTCGCCTCAGCATCGTCGTCCACCGTGCCGCGAGCAACGCCGCGGTGGACGACGATCCCACTTCGGCGCGCCACCTCGTGCTCGCCGGCCACACCGACGTCGTCCCCGTCGGTGACCTCAGCCGCTGGACGTTTCCGCCCTTCGCGGGCGACATCGTCGACGGCTACCTCCGCGGTCGCGGGGCCAGCGACATGAAGGCGGGCCTCGCCGGCGTCATCCACACGCTCGTCGTCCTCCACCGCCTCGGGGTCCCGCTCGCCGGGAAGCTGTCGCTCGCGGCGGTCCCCGACGAGGAGCAGGGCGGCTCGCGCGGCGCGGACTGGCTGCTCGACCAGGGCGTCCTCGACGGCGCGACCGGCGCGATCATCGCCGAGCCCGCCGAACGCACGCACCCGACGATCGGCCAGAAGGGCAGCAACTGGTTCCGCATGACGATCGACGGCAAGCCGGGGCACGGCAGCCTCCAGCCGTTGCACGGCGTCAGCGCGAACCTCCTCGCGGCCCGGGCCGTCGTCGCCCTCCAGCAGCTCTGGGACATGAAGCCGTCCCCGCCCGAGGACGTGGTCGAGCTCATCGAGCGGTCGAAGACGTTCGCCGAGGAGCGCGAGGGCTACGCCCCCGGCATCGGCGCCGTCTTCGAGCACGTCACCGTCAACATCGGCACCATCCACGGCGGTACGTCCTCCAACGTCGTCGCGGACCGGTGCGTCGTCGACGTCGACACCCGCGTACCCATCGGGTTGTCGCGCGCCGAGGTCCTCGCCCGGGTCGACGAGCTGCTCGCCGAGGCGGGCGTCGAGGCGACGATCGAGCCCACCGGCTTCCGCAGCGAGCCGAACTGGACGCTGCCGAGCGACCCCGTCGTCACCGAACTCGTGGCGGCCCTGCGCGAACTGACCGGTGACCCCACCGCGGAGGGCGTGCTCCAGTGGGCGTCCTCCGACGCCCGTACCTTCCGCAGCCACGGCATTCCCGTGCTCCAGTACGGCCCGGCCGAGCTGGCCACCATCCACGGCTTCGACGAGAGGGCACCCGTCGCCGACGTCGTCCTCGCCGCGAAGACCTACGCCCTGACCACCCTCCGGTACCTCGGCGTCGCCGAGACCGCTGTCGAAAGCGAATGATCGTGCTGTCCCACGTCCTCACGGCCCTCGACCTCCTCGACCGTCCCGACGCGTCGGGCAAGCTCGTCGCCGAGCACCTGCGTACCCTCTGCGACGACGCCTGCTCGATCACCGTCGCGACGGTCGCGGGCGAGCGCGGCTCGACCGACTTCATCCAGGTCACCGTCCCGGGCAGCCGCGGCAAGACCGTCGGCGGCGACGCCCCGACGCTCGGCGTCGTCGGGCGCCTCGGCGGCATCGGCGCCCGCCCGGAGCTCATCGGCTACGTGTCCGACGGCGACGGGGCGACCGCCGCCGTCGCCACGGCCGCCAAGCTCCTCGCGATGCACGCCCGCGGCGACGTCCTGCCCGGCGACGTCGTCATCTCGACGCACATCTGCCCCGACGCGCCGACCCGACCGCACGACCCCGTGCCCTTCATGGACTCGCCCGTCGACATCACGGCGATGAACGAGCACGAGGTCACCCCGGAGATGGACGCCGTCCTGTCCATCGACACCACGAAGGGCAACCGCGTCGTCAACCACCGCGGCATCGCCATCTCCCCGACGGTCCGCGCCGGCTACATCCTTCCCGCGAGCGCCGACCTCGTCGGCGTCCTGGAGACCGTGTCGGGTGAGCCCGCCGTCGTCTTCCCGCTGTCGACGCAGGACATCACGCCCTACGGCAACGGCCTCCACCACCTCAACTCGATCCTCCAGCCGGCCGTCGCGACGGCCGCGCCCGTCGTCGGTGTCGCCATCACCACGGTGACGCCCGTCGCGGGCTGCGCGACCGGCGCGAGTCACGAGGTGGACATCGCCCTGGCCGCGCGCTTCGCCGTCGAGGTGGCCAAGGGCTTCACCGCGGGTGCGGTGTCCTTCCACGACGAGGCCCAGGCGGCGCTCCTCGAGACCCTCTACGGCCCGGCCACCCATCTGCAGACGAGCGGCAAGGCCCCCGCGGACGCCTGAGCGGGCGCGGGCGACCGAGCCCAGCGGCGTACGGAACAAGGAGCACGGACATGGCTGAGACCCTGCTGTCGATCGAGAACCTCTCGATCCGTATCGACACGTCCCGCGGCCCGATCCACCCGGTCCGGGGCCTCGACCTGACCATCGCGCGCGGCGAGATGGTCGGGCTGGTCGGCGAGTCGGGCTCGGGCAAGAGCGTCACGGCCATGTCGATCACGGGACTGCTGCCGGCGCGGCAGGCGCACATCACCGGCGGGCACATCCGCTTCGACGGGCGCGACCTCGCCGCGCTGTCGGACCGGCAGCTGCGCGGGATCCGCGGCAAGGACATCGCGACGATCTTCCAGGAGCCGATGACCGCGCTCAACCCGGTCTTCACGATCCGCGACCAGCTCATCGAGCCGTTGCGCCAGCACATGCGCCTCGGCCGACGGAGGGCGGCGGACCGAGCGGGCGAACTGCTCGACATGGTGGGGATCCGCAACACCGCACGCGTCCTCGCGGGGTACCCGCACGAGCTGTCCGGCGGAATGCGCCAGCGCGTCATGATCGCGATGGCCATGGCGTGCGAGCCGAAGCTGCTCATCGCCGACGAGCCGACGACCGCGCTCGACGTGACGACCCAGCTGCAGATCCTCGACCTCATCATGGACCTGCAGGAGCAGCACGGGACGGCTGTCCTGCTCATCACGCACGATCTCGGTGTCGTGGCCCAGACCTGCCAGCGGGTCGCCGTGATGTACGGCGGCGAACTACAGGAGACGGCGCCGACGGAGCGGATCTTCGCCGCGCCGCAGGCCGACTACACGAAGCGGCTGCTCAGCTTCATCCCGTCCGCCAACGGGCACGTCGTCGAGGCGGTCGAGGCGCTCGCCGAGCAGGACGCGGCGCCCGACCGCTCGCAGTCGGCACGCACCGACGCACCCGACGACGACGCCCCGGTGCTGCTGGAGGTCACCGACCTGACGAAGGTCTTCGCCGGGCGACGCCGCCGGCTGGGACGTCCGGCCGAGACCGTCAAGGCGGTCGACGGCGTGTCCTTCCGGGTCCGCCGGGGCCGCACGCTCGCCATCGTCGGCGAGTCCGGTTCGGGCAAGTCGACGACCGGTCGGGCGCTGCTGCGCCTGCACGAGCCGACGTCGGGGGCGGTGACGTTCAACGGGGTCGACCTCCTCGCGGCGGGTGACGACGAGATGCGCCGGCTCCGCTCCGAGATGCAGATCGTCTTCCAGGACACGTACGCCTCGCTCGACCCGCGGTGGACGATCCACCGGGCCCTCGCCGAGCCGCTGCGACTGCACACGGACCTCGACGACGCGGCGATCCGCGCCCGCATCGTCGAGGTCCTCGAGACGGTCGGCCTGCGGGAGGAGGACATGGACCGCTTCCCGCACGAGTTCTCGGGGGGTCAGCGCCAGCGGATCGGCATCGCGCGGGCCCTCATCCTCAACCCGAGCCTCGTCGTCTGCGACGAGCCCGTGTCCGCGCTCGACGTGTCGGTGCAGGCCCAGGTGCTCGACCTCATGAGGCGGTTGCAGCGGGACCTCGGGCTCACCTACGTCTTCATCTCGCACGACCTGTCGGTCGTCGAGATGATGGCCGACGAGATCGTCGTCATGAGCCAGGGCCGCGTCGTCGAGCAGGGCACCGTCGAGCAGATCTTCAGAGCGCCGCAGCACCCCTACACCAAGGCGCTCCTCGCCGCGATTCCGGTCGCCGACCCCACCGCGCGGGTCGACCGGGCCGTGCGGCGCCGCATCGTCGAGCGCGGCGTCGCAGCCGCGGACCTGCCCGAGAAGGAGGCGGCGTGACACACGTAGCCGCTGACGGCGGGGCGCGCCGCGGGCGGCCGAAACTCGGTCTCGTCACGATCGGCCAGGCGCCCCGCGTCGACCTCATCCCCGACGTCGAGGCCGCCCTCTCCGGCGTCGACTGGGTCGAACACGGCGCGCTGGACCACCTCGACGCGGACGGCATCGCCCGGCTGGCGCCCCGCGGCGGGGAGCGTACCCTCGTCTCCCGGTTGCGGGACGGTTCGCGTGTACGCCTCGGCGCGACGAGCATCGCCTCGGCGCTCGACGACGCCCTCCGGCGGTGCGTGGCCGATCGCTGTGGTGCCGTCCTCGTGCTGTGCACCGGCCGCGTCGAGCACGGCCCGGCGGCGGTGCCGGTGCTGCACGCGGAGGACCTCGCCCACGACCTCGTGGCGCGGCTCGTCGGTGCGGGCCGCCTGGGCGTGCTGTGCCCCGTGCCGGAGCAGTTGCCGGACATCCGGAACCGGTGGGAGGGGCGCCTGGGCCGCTCCGTGGCCGCCGCGGCTGTGGATCCCTACACGGCGGGACTCGACGAGGTGGCGGCCGCCGGGCGACACGTCGCGGCGGGTGGAGCCGACGTCGTCTTCCTCGACTGCATCGGCTACACCGGGGAGCAGCGGGACGTGCTCGCCGCAGACGGCATCCGCGCCGAGACCGCCCGGCACCTCGCGGTGGCGGACGCCGTCCGTCGCCTGTCCTCCGCCTCGGGCGCCGACCACGAGGGTCCGCCGGGTCGCTGAACCGCCTGATCTCGCCGGGCGCCGCTGATGTCCGAGCGGGTCCGCACCTTCGACGGACCGCTACGGCAGGGCGCCGACCTGGAGCGGTCGATCGACGAACTGTGGTTCTACAACGACCCGGCGCACTACGGCTCCCTCGTACTGCGGTGCGGTTGGCCGGCCGAGTCGTTCCAGCGGTGGCTCGGGGCCCGGATGCGCGACGTCCTGCTGCCCTGACAGCCCAGCTCGGCGGGGGCGGCGTCCGCCCCCGCCGACGTTCGTCACGACCGGGGCGACAGGTGACCGTCGACCCGGCGGGGCAGCGGCGCCTCAGGTTCGTCCCGCAGCTCGTCCGGCAACATCCACTCCGGCGCGTCCTGCCAGGTCACGGGCCGTAGCCAGCGAGCGATGGCGGCGGCGCCGACGGAGGTGGTGCCCGCGGCGGTGGTCGCGGGGTAGGGGCCGCCGTGCGTCGTCGCCCAGCCCACCCGTACGCCGGTCGGTACCCCGGCGGCGAGCACCCGGCCCGCCTGCCGGGTGGCGGTGTGGACGAGGGCCGTGAGCGCGGTCCGGTCCTCCGGTTCGAAGTGGAGGGAGACGGTCAGCTGGCCGCCGAGCGCCTCGATCGCGTCGGTGACCTGGTCCAGGGCGTCGTACCACACGATGATCGCGGCCGGGCCGAACACCTCGTGGGTGAGGGACGGTCGCAGGTCGGCGATCGACACCGCCGCGAGTGACGGGGCGGCCGTGTCGGCGTCCAGGACGCCGTCCACCTCGAACCGGACGCCGCCCCGCCAGCCGTCCAGCCCCTCGGCGAACCGGGCCGCGATCGGGCCGGAGAGCATACGCTGGGGCCCGGCCGCGGTCATGGCGTCCCGGATCCCGGCGACGAGTACGGCGCCGCCGGCCGCCCGGGGCAGGAAGACGAGACCGGGCTTGGTGCAGAGCTGCCCCACACTGCCGACGATCGCCTGGCCGAGGAGGGCGCCGAGGCTCGCCCCTCGGCGGCTGGCGGCCAGCTCCGTGACCACCACCGGGTTGACGCTGCTCATCTCGGCGAAGAAGGGAATCGGGGTCGGCCGGCTGCTGGCGAGGTCGAACAGCGCGCGTCCGCCGCCGAGCGAGCCCGTGAAGCCCGCGCCCCGGATCAGCGGGTGCCGCACCAGCTCCGCGCCCGCCGCGAAGCCGGAGACCATGGCCACGACGCCGGGGTCCAGGTCCCGCAACCCGCGGCGTACGGCGGCGAGGGTGGCGGCCGCGGTGCGCGGATGGTCCGGGTGGGCCTTCACGACGACCGTGCATCCCGCCGCGACGGCGGAGGCCGTGTCCCCGCCGAAGACGCTGAACGCCAACGGGAAGTTGCCGCCGGCGAAGACCGCCACGGGGCCGACCGGTAGCAGCATCTTCCGCAGCTCCGGCGTTCCCTGACCGCCGTGGTCGATCGTCGCCTCCAGGTAGCCGCCGTCCTCGACGACGTCGGCGAAGAACCTCGCCTGCTGGACCGTCCGGTCCATCTCGCCGTCGAGGCGCGGCACCGGGAGCGCCGTCTCGGCGTGCGCCAGCGGCACGATCTCGTGGCGCGCGTCCTGGAGCGCGTCGGCGATGTCGCGCAGCAGGGCGGCCCGTCGGCGACGGGGCAGCAGGCGGAAGTCGTTCCAGGCCCGAGCGGAGGCGCGGCACGTCTCGTCGACCCTGTCCGGGCTGGTCTCGTCCACCAGGTCGGCGTCGACCCTCGGGGGAACGCCCTCGGTCATCCCTTCACCGCCCCTGCGCTCAGGCCCTGCACGAGGAACTTCTGCACGTACGCGAAGACCAGGACGACGGGCACCACGGCGACGACGCCGCCGGCGGCGAGGGCCCCGAAGTCCGCGCCGTACTCGCCGAGCAGGTAGCTGAGGCCCACCGGGATGGTGAACCGGTCCTGGGTGCTCAGGAACATCACCGCGAAGAGGAAGTTGTTCCACGCGCTGATGAACGCGAAGGAGCCGACGGCGACGATGCCGGGCCGCAGCAGCGGCAGCACCACCCGCCGGAACGCCGACAGGCGGCTGCACCCGTCGACCCAGGCGGCCTCCTCCAGTTCGACGGGGACGTTGCGGATGAACCCGGCCATGAGCATCAGCGAGAGCGGCAGGTGGAAGACCGTGTCGGCGACGACGAGACTCCACAGCGAGTTCGTCAGGCTCAGGGTGTTGAAGACCTCGAAGAGCGGGATGAGCATCATGGCGCCCGGGATGAACTGGGTGCACAGCATGACCACCATGAAGGCGGTCTTGCCGTGGAACCTGAACCGGGCGAGCGCGTAGCCGCCGAGCAGCGCGATGACCGTCGACACGACGAGGCTGACCAGGGCGACGTACGCGCTGTTGAGGAAGTAGACGCCGAACCCGGAGCCGTTCCACACGGCCGCGAAGTGGTCGAAGGTGACGGGCCAGGGCACCAGCGAGGTCGAGCCCGCGGGGCGCAGCGCGAACAGCAGCATCCAGTAGAACGGCACCAGGGTGAACAGCAGCCCGACCGTCAGGGGGCCGACGAGCAGGGCACGGTCGACCCAGGATCGGGTGCGCTTCCGCCGGGGAACGCTCGTCCTCGCGAGCGCCGGGCCGGTTACTTCCTGCACGAGAGTCATGTGTCTTCCCGTCCTAGCCTGGTCATGCGGAGATACAGCACGGTGACCGCCGCGAGAATGAGGAACGCGACGACCGTGAGCGCCGAGCCGTACCCGAAGTCGTGTTTGTGGATCGCCGTCTGCGCGACGTACAGCGGCAGCGTGGTGGTGGCGTGGCCGGGCCCGCCACCGGTGAGCGTGTAGAGCAGGTCGACGTTGTTGAACTCCCAGACGCCGCGCAGCAGCGCCGCGATGACGACCGCCCGCCGGATGTGCGGCCAGGTGATCGACACGAACTTGCGCAGTCGGCCCGCGCCGTCCACGTCGGCCGCCTCGTACAGGTCGTTCGGCACCGACTGCAGGTCGGCGAGAATGAGGATCGCGAAGAACGGCGCACCGCGCCACAGTTCGGCGAGCACGACGGCCCAGAACGTCGAGGTGGTGCCGGACAGCGGCGAGGTCCCGTACGAGCCGAGCCCCATCTCCGCCAGGTAGTAGCCGGCCCCGGTGGAGGGGTTGTAGATGAGCATCCAGATGGTGGTGGTCAGGATGCCGGCCACCGCCCAGGGCGAGAAGACCAGGGCCCGGACGACGGCCCGGCCGGCGAAGGACTGGTTGATCAGCAGCGCGAGCACGAGGCCGCACACGAACTGCAGGCCGACCTCGACCAGGACCCATCTGCCGGTGAACGCGAGGCTGTCCCAGAACAGCGGGTCCTCGGCGATCGCGCGGAAGTTGTCCAGCCCCGCGAAGCCGTTGTAGATCGGGAGCGTGACGTTGTAGTTCTGCAGCGCGTAGTAGAAGACGCTGGCGACCGGGTAGAGCAGGAACACCAGGACCAGGATCGCCGCGGGGGCGATCAGGGCGTACGGGTGCCAGTTTCGGTCCCGGCGCCGTCGCTGGCGTAACGCGGCGGCACTTGTCGTCATGCGGGCCTCTCAGGTCGAGGATGGGCTGGGCCCGGGATCCGGGTGGTGGCGGCACGGCCTCCGCCGGGCGAGGGGTTCTCCTCCGCCGAGCGGAGCCGTGCCGCGCGGTCGGTTCGCACATCGCAACGGGCGCGTCGCGCGCTACTTCTTGAGCTTCTGGTAGCGCTGCTGCGCCTGCGTCAGCTTCGCCGCCCAGGTGGTGAGGAACTCGCGCACGGAGAGCTGCCCCTGCAGGACCCGCTGCCAGTCCGGCCGCATGTCGGTGTTGGTGATCGAGTTGAACTCGGGCAGGTAGTACGGCTGGTTGAGGAACCTGACGTTGGGCGCCTTGCCGGCCGCGACGGCAGCGTTGAGGACGGGGCTGTCCTGCACCCAGGACTCCTTCTCGACGGCGAGATTGCCGGGGATGTAGCCGGAGGCCTTCGCCCAGAAGCTGTTGCCCTCCTGGCTCATGGTGAATTCCAGGAACTTCCAGGCGGCGTCCCGGTGCCGGCTGTTGTTGAACATCGCGAAGCCGGTGGTCACCCGCCCGGTGAGGACGGTGCTGCCGTCCGCGGCGGGGAGCGGCGCGGCGACGCCGACCGCGGCGGGCTGGAGGGTCTTCGTGATGGTCGGGTACGACCCGATGCTGTGGCTCAGCATGCCGGCGCCGCCGGCGGTGAACTGCGCGACCATCGCCTTGAAGTCGGCGGTCAGGTCACTCTCGGCCGTCGCCGTCTTGTAGAGGCCGACGTACTTCTGCGCCGCCTCGACGACGGCGGGGTCGTCGAGGGTGGAGGTGCCGTCCTCGCGGAAGAACGACGCCACGCCGGCCTGCGGGTAGACCATCTGGACGAACTGCGGGAAGAAGCCCGCTCCGCCCCGGATCGTGTAGCCGAACCGGCCGCTGCCCTTGTCGGTGAGCTTCTGGGCGGCGGTGAAGAAGTCGTTCCACGACGCCGGCGCGCCGAGCCCCACCTTGTCGTACCAGTCCTTGCGGTAGTAGACGGCGTCGGCGAGGCTCGTGGCGGGGGTCATGTAGAGCTTGCCGTCGGGCGCGGCGGCCTTGGTGATGTCGACCATGGACCGGTCGACCCGCTCGGCCCAGCCGCCCTTGGCGAACCGGTCGTCGAGCGGAGCGAGCGCACCCTGCGCGACGAGCGCCGACAGGTCGGAGGCCTTGGGCGTCAGCAGGTCCGGGGTGGACTTCGTCGCGATGGCGGTGTCGATCTTCTGCATGTACGAGTCGGTGGGCAGCCCCAGGTAGGTGACCTTGATGCCCGGGTTCTTCTTCTCGAACATGTCGATGAGCTGCTTCAGGTTGGCGGACCGCTCGGGGCGCGTGTCCGTGTCCCAGAGCTGAAGCGTCACCTCGCCGTCGGCGCCCGCACTGCCCGGCGTCGATCCGCCGCAGGCGGTGAGGGCGAGCGCTGCCAACGCCATCGCTGCCGCGAGCGCCCGCCGGCCGACGTGAGGTCGGCGGCGGGACCGGGAGGGCTGAGCGGAATGGCTCCGATGCTCCATTGGGGCTTCTCCTTGGGGGACGGGGGTTGATGTAGCTCGGGTGATCGTCGAGGGCGATGGGATCTGGTGGATGATATACGATCGATCAGACTCCGCAAGTGTGGTACGGTGAGCCACCGATGGAAGGAGAAAACGTGGGTTCTGCGCCTGCTGCGCCCACCGTCGTCTACGCGTCCCGGACGGGCTTCGTCGTGGACGCGCTGCGGACGGCGATTCTGAACGGCGAGCTCCGCGCCGGTCAGCCACTCGTCGAGGCCGACCTCGCGCGGTCGTTCGGGCTGTCGAAGACTCCCGTCCGGGAGGCGCTCAAGACACTCGCCGGCGTCGGCCTGGTGACGATCAGCGACTACCGGGGGGCGCTCGTCCGGGTGGTCGACGCGCGCATGGCGCACAACGTGTTCGACGTCCGGGTGCTGCTCGAGCCGGCGGCGGTGCAGCGGGCGGTCGAGGCCGGGCTGGACACGGGGCCCGCCCAGGACGCCCTGAACCGCGCGGCCGAGGCGGGCGACGGCGCCGAGCGGAGCATGGCGAACCGGGAGTTCCACCGGCTGCTGTACGCCGGCTGCGACAACCCGGTCTTCGTCGGCATCCTCGACTCCCTGCGGGACCAGACCGCCCTCATCACGGTCACCGCCTGGAACAGCCTCCCGTCCTGGGACACGGAGGCGGAGGAGCACGCCGCGATCCTGGACGCGGCCCGCCGCGGCGACAGCGACGAGGCCCGCCGCCTCACCGAGGCGCACATCTACACGTTCGGTCAGCGGGCCCAGCGGGCCCTTGAACAGTTGGAGTCCGGCACATGAGCCCCTCGGGCAGCGCGCTCGCCGACGTCGTCGCGATCCCGGTGACGCCGTTCGACGGCAACCGGGTCGACCAGGCCACCTTCGTCCGTCTTCTCGAGCGCCTGCTCGACGCGGGCGTGCACGTCGTGACCCCCAACGGCAACACCAGCGAGTTCTACGCGCTCACCGCGCGCGAGCGGCGCGAACTCCTCGAGCTCAGCGGCCGCACGGTCGCCGACCGGGCCACGCTCGTAGCCGGAATCGGCCTCGACGTGCAGACCGCCGTCGAGGAGGGCCGGCTCGCGCGGTCGGCCGGGGCCACCATGGCGATGGTGCACCAGCCGCTGCACCCGTACATCTCCAGCCAGGGCTGGATCGACTACCACGCGGCCATCGCGGGGGAACTCGGCGAGCTGGGCATCGTCCTGTACGTCAAGACGCCCCACGTGACCGGGGAGATGATCCGGGAGCTGGGCGAGCGGTGCCCCAACGTGGTGGGCGTGAAGTACGCCGTCGCGGATCCCGTCGCCTTCGCCCGGACCCGCGAGGCGGCGGGGCCGACCGGTTCACCTGGGTCGCCGGCCTCGCCGAGCCTTACGCCCTCAGCTATGCCCTGCACGGCGCCGCCGGCTTCACCTCGGGACTGGTGACCGTGAACCCGCGGATCTCGCTGGACCTGCGGGACGCGCTGCGGGCCGGCGACAACGTGACGGCGGCGGAGCTGATCAACCGCATCAGCCGCTTCGAGGAACTCCGGGCCCGGAACAACTCGGCCCACAACGTCAGCGCGGTCAAGGAGGCCCTCGCCCAGCTCGGCCTGTGCAGCCGGGAGGTACGCGCCCCGAGCAGCCAACTCACCGAGGCCGAGCGACACGAGGTGCGGGAGGTCCTGGCCGACTGGGGCATGGCGGGCGAGCTGGTGCGGACGCCGGTCGAGGCGACGGCCGCGGCATGAGGATCAGCGGCTTGAAGGCGTACCTACAGCGCGTAGGGGACCGCCCCAGGGTGCTCGTCCGGGTCGACACCGACGAGGGCGTCAGCGGTTGGGGCGAGGCGTACAACCACGGCCCGGACCGCGCCCTGCTGCCGCTGCTGGAGCACCTGCTCGGGCAGATGGCCGGCGAGGACCCGCGCCGGGTCGAGTTCGTGACGCAGAAACTCCTCCGGCTGGCCCGGTTCCCACCCGGGGCGCTGGGCCTCGCCGCGATCGCCGCGATCGACCACGCGCTCTGGGAGATCACTGCCCTCTCGCTGAACGTGCCGGTCTACGCCCTGCTCGGCGGCCGTACCCGGGACCGGGTCCCCGTCTACTGCGGCGTCTACTCGGCGCCCGACCCGGTCGCGGCGCGGGACATCACCGCCGAGCTGCACGAGCGGTACGGCCTGACCGCGTTCAAGCTGAGCCCGTACCGCGGGGACCTGCACAATCGCCGCTGGGGCCTCGTCGTCAAGGAGTCCGCGGACTACTTCGCCGCCGTCCGGGAGGCCGCCGATCCACGCTGGGACTTCGCCTTCGACGCCCACGCCAAGATCTTCGAGCCGTACAAGGCGATCCAACTGGGCAACGCCCTTGCGCCCTGGCAGCCGATGTTCTTCGAGGAGCCGATCCGGCCGGAGTACGTCCCCGCGTGGGCGCACCTGCGTGCCGCGCTGACGGTGCCGCTCGCCACCGGGGAGTCGCTCTACACGCCGAACGAGTTCCTCGCGCTGCTCGGCTCCGGCGGGGTGGACATCCTGCAACCCGACATCGCCGTCGTGGGTGGGCTGTCCCAGATGCGCCGCATCGCGACCCTCGCCGAGACCCACTTCGTACCCGTCGCGCCGCACAACCCGATGGGGCCGCTCGCGACCGCCCACAATGTGCACTTCGCCGCCGCGTGCAGCAACTTCGCGTACCTCGAGTACAAGTTCGACGACGTGACCTGGTGCCCAGATCCCTACCTGCCTGTCGACGGGCACCTGGAGCTTCGCCCGGACCGGCCCGGCTGGGGCGTCACCATCGACGAGGCGGCGCTGGCGACCGACGACTACGTGCACTGGGAACGGTCCCTTCCGGTGCGACCCGACGGCTCCCTCGCATTCGCCTGACCGCGTCAGCGGGTCGCGGTGCCCGGGTCGCGGCCGACCATGCCGGGGGCGGCGACAGGACTGCGCGAGTTCGTCAACGTCCGGACCTACTGGTCAAGCCGGTCCGGCCACGCGCGAAGCGCCTGAAGGAAAACAGCGGCGCTCGGGTGCGGGGTCGACGGGCCGCCAGCCGGCGGCCCATCGACCCCGACAGGTGCCACGAGGGCGTGGTTACTTGCCGCCGCCGGCCCGGAACGCCACCCAGGCATCGCTCATCCGGTCCGCCTGGCCCGGGGTGAACATGTTCATGCAGGAGTCCTGGGGCCGCCGCGAGAGGATCACCAGCATCGCCGTCCCGGTATGAGAACACGCCGTCGACGTCTCGCAACAGGTCCGGAAGGGGGACGCGCCGCCGCCCCCCACGAGCGCGGGCGGCCGGCCAGCTCTCAGTAGGTGACCCGGATGCCCATCTGCCCCCAGGTGATCCGGCCGACCACACCGTCGTCGGCGATGCCACGCATCCGCTGGTACCAGCGCACGGCGGCGTCGGTGCGTTCGTCGAAGTCCGGGCCGGCCGGGCCGCAGCGGCGGGCCCCGATGAATCGCTTGACGAAGGCGACGTCCTCGCCCGTGCTGCCGCGCCGCAGGGTGCGCGAGCCGGGGGCGCGCCCCGCCTGCGGCTTCGGGGGCGTGGTCGCCTTCCGCAGCGCGGCCAGGGTGGCCGGGCCGACGATGCCGTCGAGCTCCAGGGCGTGGGCCTTCTGGAAGCTCCGCACCCAGGCGTTGGTCCGCGGTCCGAAGACGCCGTCGACCACGAGCCGGGCGCCGAGGCGGTTGGCCAGGGTCTGCAACTCCCGTACGTCGCCGCCCCGGCACTCGAGGCGAAGCACGCGATCGCCCAGCCGCCGGGCGGTCGAGGTGGCGATGCCCCAGGAACGGGTGCTGTCCTCCAGTACCCGCTGGTGGCTGACGCTCACGTGCAGGTGCTTGGTGTGCGGGTTGGAGCCCGTGTAGCGGGCGGCGGCGAATCCCCGGCTCCGGCTCCAGATCACCCGGTTGTGGATCACGTACTGGGTGGACGGGTGGGCGATGCACTGGCGCACCACCAGGAGCGGGTCGATTCCGTCGACGTCCACGTCCAACGCGTTGACCGACGAGTCGTCCCGGTCGGGGTTGTGGTCGGACTGCCGGGCCTGGTGGGCGGCGTCGCCGATCCAGCCGTCCGAGCCGCGGTCGCGGTGCGGCCAGCGGGCGTTGATCTCCTCACGTAGCACCCGCAGGACGGGCGCGAGGTGCGCGGTCACGTCACTTCTCCTTCTCGACGGAAAGGTCGAACTCGATGGCGTCGCCGATGAGGGCTTCGGGGTCGTCGTCCTCTTCGAACACGGTCACCTGGTAGTCGATGTCGGTGTCCGAGACGGCCGTCGCGTCTCCTCCGCCCCGCTCGGAAGGGGCCTGTCGGGCGTCCTCGGCGGCCGCCGCGGCGGCGAGCGCGTCGGCGTCCCCCGCGGCGGGGCCAGCGCCGCGCGCACCCGCGCCGGGTCAGGGCTCTGCTCGGCGACGATCTCGCCGAGCGCGCGGACCGTCAGCAGCAGCTCGTGGAGGACGTCCAGCGCCGACATGCCGCGCGGGAGGCCGGCACCGGTGTACTGCCACGGCAGGGCCCGCAGCTGCGCGGCCACCGCCGGGTCCCGCAGCAGGGAGAGCAGCCGGCCGGCGTCCGTCCCGTCGTCCCCGGCGAGCAGCCACGGGCCGCGGTCCTGCTCGGCCTCGGCCGTCGGCCGCAGGGCCAGGTGCAACCGTCGTTCGCCGGGGTTGGTGCCGGCGTACGGGCGGATTGTCCATCCGTCGTCGGCCCGCGCGCCGCGTCCGGCGTGGACCCAGGCACCGGCGGCCGGGTGGCGGGTGAACGCGGCGAGCAGCGCCTCGACGTCGAGGCCGGCGACGTCCACGTCGATCGCGTCGACGGCGCCCCGGACGTTGGGCCGGTGGTCGGCGTGGTGCCCGCTGTCGGTCAGCACGCGGCCGGGGCCGGGCCACCGCCGTTCGATCTCGCCGCGCAACGTCTCCAGCGCCGGCGCGAGCCGCCGCGGGGCGGCCGCCTCCTGGGCGATCAGCTCCCGCAGCACCCGCGCCTCCGCCGGCCGTTCGGTGAGATCCCCGCCTCCGCGGTGGAAGTGCGCCCAGACCTGGCAGCCGTTGTCGCGGGCCCAGGCGTGCATCCGCCGGTACCAGTCGGCGCACCGGCTCCCGTCGGGGTCCAGGTCCACGCCGAACCCGCCGGCCTTGGTGATCCGCGAGTGGTTGATCTCCGCGATGCCCCACGGGCTGCCCGTCTCGGCCGAGAGTTCCGTCATGACCGTCAGCGCGGCGGCCGGGTCCTCGTAGGCGGCCGGGCGGAACGGATTGCGGGCCGTCGGGTCGTACGGGTACCAGTCGCCGAGCACCAGGTCGACGGCGTCGGCCTCGTGCGTGGGCCACCACGTGCGCCAGTCGTTGACCCGGCGCCCGGCGGCGTCGACCCGGCGGACCCACTGGAGGGTCCAGCAGACCGCGAGCAGCAGCCGGCCGTCGTGCCGGGCGGGATGGTCGCCCACCTGTTCCCGGGTGCGGGTCCAGGACCGGCGGAACGTCGCCGGGGGCGGGTCGCCGCCGCTCTGCTGCTCCGGCTCGTGGTGCGGCACCAGGATGAGCCGCCCGGTCCGCCCGGTCGCCTGCCAGGCGGCGACGAACGCGGCGGCGTCCACGTCCGGGTCCTTGTGCGAGACGATGACGTCGGCGTGGGCGGGCACCTGGGCCAGCCGGAGCCTGGTGTCGGTCCAGGCCGAGGCGGGGAGGCCGTCGCCGGGCCCGAAGAAGATCCGCACGCAGCTGGTCTCCGGGTAGGCGGCGAGCATCCCGGTCACCGACCGGTCTCCGGGGCACCAGCCGGTCGGCATCATGGCGGCCTCCTCGGGTCGAGTGTCATGGGGGCGAGGGAACCGCCGGCAGCGCTCCGGTCGGGTGCGGACGGTTCCGAGACTCATTCAAGTCACCGCGACCGCCCGCGCCAACGGTGGAACGGCGCGCCGGTGCGAGCCCGGCGGGCGGCAATTTCGCCAGGTCGGCGAGGGTGCCGGCCCGACCGGCGCGGCTGAGTGTCCACTCAGGTCTTTCCGGTGACGGGGACCCGACGACGGCTTGCCGTCGGGCCCGTCGCGCGGTAGCGCACCAGGCGGTTCCGGGGCTGCCCGACGCCGGCCGGGCGGCCCGCCATCCCGCCTCAGCGCGGCGCGGGAACCTCCACGGCGAGTGGCTCCAGGTCGGCGCGGACGGCGTAGACCTGCCAGTAGAAGGCGTGCTCCGCCGGTGCGCCGTCGACGGTGCGGACGCGGAAGCCACCGTCCCGGACCCGGCTCGCGGCCAGCGGCGAGACCGGCTCGTCGTCCTCGAAGATCGGCGTCAGCGTGACCGTCCGGCCCTCCGCCCGCGTCAACGCCTCGAAGTAGTCGGGCAGGCGCACCTCGGCGGCCCCGCCGCGCAGCCGGCCCTCGCCCCGGTAGTAGACGCCGTTCTCCGGCCCCTCCAGCGCCGCGTGGATCAGCTGGCGGCGCTCGGCGGCGTCCGGCGCGTCCAGCGGGTGGTCGATGGCGAACTGCTTCGACTTGCCCCTGATGGTGCCGTTCGCGTACAGGGTGACCGGATAGCCGCTCGACTCGTTGCCGACGTAGATGGCGGCGGAGGCGAACAGGTCGAACGTGCTGAGGCCGCCGCCGCTCCAGGAGGCGATCGGCGGCGTCGACGGGCCCACGATGACCGAGCCGTTCATCCGCACGTCGCCGCCGAAGTGGCCCCGCTTCTCCACCCACAGGCAGCCGGTGTCCGCCCCGGTGCCGCCGCCGTAGCCGACCCACACCCCGGCGGTGTTGAGCAGGTGCAGCCGCTCCGGGCCGTTGATGTGCAGCCGCGTGCCGCCGTTGATCGAGCTCCAGTTGGGCATGTACAGGTCGCCGGCCACCGACAGGCCCTGCGCCGACAGCCCGCCCTGCACGGTCAGGTCGCCGTTGCCGTTGGCGTCCCGGACCACGGTGACCCCACCCGTCGCGCGCAGCGCGAAGGTGCCCTCGGCGGTCAGCGACAGCCCGCCGCGCCCGCGCAGGGTCGCGGCCCGCAGCTCCCGCACCGCCAGGTCGGTGTACGGCTTGCTGCCCTCGGTGTAGCCCAGCGCCGGACCGTCGGCACTGCGGTCCACCAGCTCGAAGCCCCGGCCGGCGCGGAAGGACAGCTGCGCGTGCTGGATGCCCGGGCCCCAGAACCCGAGCGCGCTGACCACCTGCCCGTTGCCGACGACGGCGCCTTCCAGGCTGCCCAGGTGCAGCATCGAGCCGGCGACGCGCAGCCGGTCCGCGCCGCCCTGCGTGAAGGCGATGATGTCGTCGGCGTCGTTGTTGTTGGCGATGCGCAGGATGGTGTTCTCGCCGCTGTACGCCCAGTACCGGATGTACGCCTCGTCGCCGCTGCCGCCGCCCGGGTCGGGGGGGAAGGTGATGCCGGACTGGGCGCCCGACCCGACCGACGGCACGATCGCCCCGGCCGGGACACGCAGCCCGGCGACGACCCGGCCCGTGCTCTGCACGGTGACCGTGCCGCCGGCGCGGGTGACCCGGCCGAGCACGATGGTGTGGGCCGGGTCGGTGGGCAGGCCGGCGCTGAACTCGACGCGGCCTTCCTCGGTCCACCGGGTGTCGGCGGCGACGCCGCCCTCGTCGCGCCGGTCGCTGAGGTACTCGTGGTACCGGATCACCACGTACCAGGACCCGTCGCCGGGCAGCGTCTTGCGGGTGCTGTCGGGCAGCACGATCACCAGGCCGTCGCCGTCGATCGCCACGCCCTGGCCGACGGTCACGTCGCTGCCGGTCGGCGTCAGGTCCAGGCCGGTGACCACGCCACGCGGCAGCAGCAGCCGGGCGGCCAGGTTCTGCCGGGCCAGCAGGTAGTCCAGCGCCTGGCTGAGGTCGCCGGCGCGCAGGTACTGGTAGTCGTAGTACCGGGGCCGGGCCATCGGCAGCGGCAGCTCGTTCTTCCAGGTGATCGTCATCGTTTTCTCCGCTGGTCCTTGGTCTACGGCGGGTGAGGGGTCGTTCAGCGCGGTTCGACGGTGTCGTAGCGCAGGCCGCTGGACAGCTCGCCCGTGCCGGCGCGCCGGGCACGGCCCAGCCACAGGTGCACCGAGCCGTCGCTCCACCGGGCGAGCTGCCACTGACGCAGCACCCGGGCGCCGGCGCGGGGCACCTCCTCCTCGGGGACGGCGAACTCGACCAGCTCGCCGTCGGCGCGCCACCGCCAGTCGAGCAGGCGGCTGAAGCCGGTCACCGCGACGGGCGGCCCCTGCCGGGACGGCTGCTGCAGCGGGACCCGGCGCAGCCGGACCACGTCCGGCCGGTCCTGCGTCGGCCCCGGGATCAGCGGCACCCAGTTCTCCGGGACGCTGGTGGCGAAGGAGTACGACAGCGCCGGCACCGTCCCGCTCGCCTCGTCGACGGGCGGCCGCGGCGGCACCGCCGCACGGCCGACCTGGGCCGTCCGGTCGATCGGCCGGCCGGTGGCGCCGGTGACCGTCCGCTCGACCGCCCACGCCAGGTTCGCCATCTCGTCGCGTCCCAGGCGGACCTCCTCCACCGGCTCCGAGTCCAGCGTCTGGGCGGCCGTCGCCGGCAGCACCAGGACGTCGGCCGCCCCGCCGGAGGTCGCACCGGACGGCCGGAACAGCGCCGTGCCGTCGGGCGCGGCGGGCACCAGCGTCTGGACGCCGAACGTGTCGGTGACGATCAGCGAGCGGATCCGGGTGGCGGACCCGACCGGCAACTCCAGCGGGACCAGGAAGTGGTCGTTGCCGTAGACGAGGCCGTACTCGACCAGGAACATCCGGGCCAGGTCCCCGGCGCCGGCGCCGATGCCGGCCAGGTTGACCCGGGCGTCCTCCAGCTCCCAGAAGCGGGTCGACGGCATGCCGGCGTACGCGACGGGCGTGGGCAGCAGCACCTTCACGACGTCCTCGACCGTCGGACGGGCCTCCAGGGTCGCTCCCGGCTCGTGGTCGAAGTGGTACCAGTCCAACCGGTCGCCGTCGTACTCGTGGGCGGTGAGCACCAGCTCGCCGCCGGAGCCGTGCGCGCCGACGGCGAAGTCGTACTCCATCCGCTCGCGCCGCCACGCCGGTCCCTCCTGCCCGGGCGCGCTGAACAGCGGCGTGAAGTCGGCCGGCGGCCATGGCGGCGCGGCCGGCCGGGAAGCTCCGGGGGCCAGCACGGCGGGCAGTTGCAGCAGGTAGCCCGCGGGTGGACCGGCGGGCCGCTCCGGCACGCCCAGCCACGCCAGCCAGTCGGCGACCGCGGCGGTGACCGCCGCCGTCAGGGCCGCCGGCACCTGGTTCTCGCCGAGGAACCGGCCCTCGGCCCAGGCCCGCAGCGCCAGGTCCCCGTGCGGGACCCGGCCCGCGGCGATCCGCAGGTAGCCGACGGTCTCGGCGTCCGCGGCGGACGCGGCGTCGGGCGGGGTCGCCGGCACGGGGTACGTGGCGCACAGCCGCGCCGCCAGCGAGCCGGCGCCGGCGTCGGCGAGCAGCCGCAGCAGCTGCTGGCCGCTCTCCACGGCGAACCGCAGGTCCCCGGCCGTGGCGGCCGCCTCCCGCTCCACCACCGCCTCCAGCGGGGCGGCCTCCGGCAGCCCCACGGTGCTGCCGGAGCCGGTGCCGGGCCGGTAGCGGGTGAATCGGGCGGCTTCGGCGTGCACCCGGGCGCCGACCGGCGAGCCGGCGTCCTCGCCGGTGAACTCGCCGAGCTGCCACTGCCGGGCGAGCAGCCACAGCGGGTCGGCGATGCGGGCCTCCACGGCGGGCGCCAGGTCGGCCCGCCGGGTACGCGGCTCCAGCCGCGTCCAGGTGGTGACCGACGGGGGCGTCGGCGTGGTCGCCGGCTGTTCGACGGTGGTCACGAGCCCTCCTGTCCGCCCTGCGGCGTCAGCGTCGCGTCCGGGACGAAATCGGTGGTCGTCGCGGTCTCGGCGACGTTCGTCGGGAAGTAGAGCGCGGGCAGGAACTGCCCGGCCGCGCCGAGGGAGTCGACGTCGACGGCCCGGGCCACGGCCAGGTCCAGCGCCTCCTCCAGGACCTGGGCGAGGGTGGCCGGCTGCCAGCTGGCGACGCCCTCCGGCGCCAGCCCCAGCAGGACCGCCTGCGGCGCGGCGGCGCCCGGGGCGTCGTACTCGAAGGTGAGGCCGGTCTGCACCCGGCCGGCGGGGACGACCTCGGTCCACTCGTCGACCAGCAGGCCGTGCACCGGCCGGGCCGGGTCGAGGCCGCCGGGGGCGACCACCACCAGCGACACGGGCTCGGTGCCCGGCCGCGGCGCGGCCTCGCCGACCCAGCGGTCGCCCTCGGCGTACGGCAGTTGCGCCACCTGGACCGTGGTCGGCAGCTTCACCACGCCGCCGGCGTCGAGCGCCTCCGCGGCGGTGAGCACCTCCTGCAACCGGCCCACGGCGGGGCGGACCCGGCCGTAGCGCGACAGCCACCGGCGTACCGGGTGGGGCGAGCCGCCCTGCAGGGCGTCGCTGGCGTCCAGGGCGGTGGCCAGGTCGGCCGGCTGCGGCGCCGTGGCGCGGGTCAGGACCGGCATGTCGGGGCCGAGCAGGGCCCGCACCCGGGCGATCTGGGCCTCGCGGCGGCGCGCGGGCGGCGCGCTCGGCCGGTCGAAGTCCGTCGCCGGGACGCACGCGCAGGCCGACGGCGGGCACGGCGCCCGGTCGTGCAGCTCCGCGACGACCCGGCAGTGCGCGGCCAGCCGGCGGGCCAGCTCGGCGGCGGCCACCACCGCCGCGTCGGCGACCGCGCCGGCGGCGCCCGCGGCCGGCGGGGGCGGCACGGCCCCGACCACGCCGAAGCCGGCGGCGGTGTCCAGCAGGAGCCGGACGTCCGCCTCGTCCCAGCCGGGCGCGTCCACCGCGGGCACGTCGGCCAGCGCCGAGGCGGCGTCCCGGGCCGCCTGCCACAGCTCGCCGGCCTGTGCCTTGGCGACGTCGTCGACCTGCGGCGGCGCGTCGGCGTCGAGGCCGAGGTCGGCGGCGACCACCGGCCGGGACCGGCCGACCAGGTCCCGCAGCACGTTCACGGCGTGCAGGAACTCGGCCAGGCTCACCCGGTCGCCCGGCCAGGCGGGGTCGCGGTCGTAGTCCAGCTCAAGCGTCCAGTCGGGTTTCACCCCGGCGGGCAGCAGCGGTCCCCACGCGTCCAGCGCGATGCGCCGGTCCAGCTCGGCGTCGCCGGGCCGGCCGGGGTGCGGCGGCGCGGCGAGCAGGTCGATCGCCGGCAGCTGCAGCCGGTCCAGGCTCGCCGCCTGCCACGGTGTCGCGGTGATCCCGTCGGGGGCGTGCCAGCGGTACCGCCACCAGACCCGCGGCGACGGCGGCAGCAGCACGGAGGTGAGCACGTCCGCGGCGGCGCCGACGATGCGCGGGTGCTGGGCGCGGCCGGCCGGCCAGTCCCGGCGCAGCTGACTCGCCCGCTCGTCGACGTTGACCAGCAGCAGCACCCGGTGGGTCAGGGTCGCGCCGGTCGCCGGGGTGCGGGTGACGTGCAACTGCGGCGGGTTGGTCGCGGCACCGGAGGCGGCGTCGACGGCCGCCGCGGCGCGGTTCATGTCGCCGAGGGCCAGCTGGTGGACGCTCTCGGCGAGCAGCGTGTCGGCCACCGCGTCCGTGGCGTCGGCGAGGTCGGCGAGGACGTCACGGATGGCGGCGCGGGCGCCGGCCGGCAGCGCGTCGAGCTGGGCGTCGATGGTGCCGGCCTGGTGCAGCCGGTGCAGCTCCAACCCGTCGACCGTCCGCGCCGACTCCACCGTCGCGGTGACCGTCGCGCCGCCCGGGGCCGGGTCGACCCGGTGGGCGCGGACCGGCGCGAGCCGGCGGAACAGCGGCAGATGCGCGTCCAGCGGGCCGTCCGGGTGGTCGTGCAGGCCGCGTTCGAAACGGTAGCCGAGCAGCGCGCCGAGGCTCTGCCCGGCGCGTACGCCGTCGAGGAGCTGCTCGGCGAGGCGGACCCGGCGGGAGGAGAGTTCGACGGCCAGCGGTTGGTCGCCGCCCCGGTGCGAGCGCCAGGCGCTGCGCAGCACCGCCGAGGTGACGGCCTGCGCCGGCGACGGGGCGTGGACGTGCCCGGCCCCCTCGGGGGCGGCCGGCAGCGTCGGCGGGGCCACCTCGGGGGGCACGTCGTCGGGGCGGGGCACCATCCGCGGGGGCTGCGCCGGCCGCAGGTCGACCAGCCAGGCGTACCCGCCGACGTGCACGCCGGGGTGCGGCCCGGCCGTGAGCCGGGCGAGCCGGCGGGTGGCCAGCGAGGTGATCCAGGCGTCCAGCCGGTGCGCGGCCAGCCCCAGCGTGCCGGCGACGTGGCGGTGCAGGTCGGCGGGGGACAGCCCGTCGTCGAGCAGGTCGGCCAGGCCGGTCAGCGCGGCGCGGAAGGCCCGCAGCTCGGTGGTGGCCCGCACCTGCCGCGGGTCGTCGTGGACGTCGGCGAGGTAGCCGCCGACGGTCGCGCCGCCGGCACCGGGGACGTCGACGCCGAGGCGGCGGCGCAGCACCGGCGTGCGGTCGTGCGGGCGGATGTCGACCAGTTCCGGCTCGGGGATCTCCGCGGCGGCGGGCAGGGCCGCCTCGGCGGCGAACGCGTCCGCGGCGGCGGAGTGCTCGGCGATCAGGGCGGCGCGCAGCAGCCGGTGGAACAGCGGCACGGGCCCCTCGCCGGGGCGCGCGGGCACCTCGTCGCCGTGCAGCCCGACGGCGGCGAGCGCGCGCAGGTACGCGCCGATCCGGTCGGCCCGCGGCGTCCCGGGGCCGTCCAGCAGGGGCGTGCCGAGGGCGTACGCCTCCTTGGCGAAGACGGCCAGGGACAGCCGGGGGTCGGTGGCGCCGCCCAGGCCCAGGGCGGCCAGCAGGTCCCGGGCCGGCTCGACGACCTGCTCGCGCCAGTCCGGGCCGAGCCCGAGCCGGGCGAAGCGCCACAACCAGCTGACGTACTCGTTGCCGAGCATGCTGCGGGCCCGCACCTCCAGCACCCGGGCGTCGGTGGCCAGCACGTCCAGCAGGGCCCGCTCCGGGTCGGCCAGGCCGGGGACGATCCGGGGGATCCGCGAGGGCAGCCACACCTGCTGCCACAGCCGGGTCAGCAGCGTCACGGCCCGGGCCTCGCCGCCGCCGGCCGGGCGCCAGTCCCGCAGGCTCGCCACGGGCAGCAGCCCGTACGGCTGGCGGCCGACGCGCAGCGTCGGCAGCGGCCCCTCGGCGTGCACGTGCGCGACGAAGTGGTCGCGCACCGCGGCCGTCTCCGCCGGGGTGGCGACCGGCAGCAGGTGCCGCAGCAGGCCGCCGAAGCTGGCCGGCCAGAGCGCCCGGCGGACCAGCCCGCCGGTGGGCCGGTCGGTGACGGTGGCGCCGGTGCCGCGGGCGAGCGCGGCGGGGGCGTCCGGGCGGGCCGGCCGCCGGCGGGCCGCGCTGAGCGCGTCGTCCGGCTCCGCCGTCAGATGTACGCCGAGGGCGTCGGCGACGAGCGCGGCGGCGGCCTCGGGCGCCTGGGCGTCGGCGGCGCTGTCGCCGCTGCTCGGCGCGGCGGTGGTCGGCTCCGCCGCCGGGGTGGCGGTGACGGTGTTGTTGGTGGGGCTGTCGGGGGCGAGGAACGCCAGCCCGTCGGTGGCGGCGTGCGCCTCGAACAGCCGGCCGAGCGCGCGGGACGCCTCGGCGGGCGTGCTCGCGCTGTCCAGGCCGAACACCAGCAGCCGTTCCACCGTCTCCGGCCGCCCCGCCCCGTCGGTGGGGACGGTGACGGTCAGCGCCATGCCGGCGCCGAGGGCGGCGGCGAAGTCGACCGTCCAGCGCATTCCGGCGTCCACGGGCAGCGCCTCGGCCGGCGCCTGCGCGAGGGTGCTGGTGCCCTCCGGCGGCACCGGGCTGGGCCCGACCGGCAGGTCGGGGGTCACCGGGCCGGAGGTGCCGGTGAACAGCCGCCCGCTGACCGTGCGGCCCACCGCGTACCAGCGGGTGGGCAGCAGCCGGGCCCGGGCCGGCTCGCACCAGGGGCCGGGGCGGGGCAGTGGGTCGGGGAAGTTCCCGTCGGTCGGTTCCATCACCCGGGCGATCCACCCGGCCCGAGGCGCGCCGAAGCGGCGGACCAGGTCGGCCCAGGCGGCCTCGTCGGGCGTGCCGGTGATTCCGCCGGGCCGGCCCTCACCCCAGTACGCGCGGCCCGCGGCGTCCTCCTCGGCCGTGAGCCCCGGCTCGTGGTCGTCGACGTGGATCTGGTCGGGGTAGACGCGGATCTTCAGGGTGGCGCCGGCGAAGCGGGTCTCCAGGCGCACCGGCAGCATGACCGCCGGGGCCTGCGGGGAGAGGGTCCACGGGGTCTGCGTCAGCGCGCTGGCCAGCGGGGGCCGGTTCGCGGCGTACGACGAGGTGGTCTTCACTTGTTCTCCGGCTCGGGTAGCAGGTCGCTGGCGTGGCGGGCGAGCAGGACGGGGCGTTGCAGCATGGCCAGCGCGGTGTCGGCGGCGTTGCCGTCCGGCCGCGCGGCGAAGACCACCGCGTCCGGCGGCAGCGGGTCGCCGGTGAGGTCGACGCCGAAGCGGGGCGCGGCCGGCTGCTCGCGCAGCAGGAAGAAGTAGCCGGCGGAGCCGGCGCTCTGCCGGGTGGCGCCGCGGGCCGTGACGGCGGTGTACGGGAAGCCGAACAGCAGCAGGTCGGGGGAGAGCCGCGCGGTGAAGATGGGCAGGATGTCCGGCCCGGTCGGGACGCGCTGCTCGGGCCCGGTCCAGGTGGCGGCCCGCATGGTGACGATGGTGGACGGGTAGCGGCGCAGCAGTTCGCCGCGGACGACCAGCACCAGCGACTGTTCGCCGGGCGCGCCGACGGCGGTGAGGTGGCTGCCCAGCGGCCCGTTGCGCCAGGCGGTGTCGGTCAGCGGCGGGATGTCGGTCAGCGGGGCGCCGGCCGAGACGGCGCCGCGGACGTCCCAGAACTGCCGGAACCAGGTCTGCCGCGGGTCGGCGGGGAACTCCCGCCACAGCATCTCCCGGCTCATCTCGTGGTTGAGCCCGACGAGGAACGCCTCGATGAACCGGGGGTTGGCGGCCAGCGCCGTCATGGTCTCCGGCGCCACCGCGGGCAGGTTGGGCACCACGTGCTCCTGGGACAGGCCGCGCAGCAGCTCGTAGGCGGGGACGTTGAAGGTGACCCCGGCGAGCAGCCGCCGCAGCGGGTCGCCGCTGTCGGGCAGGGCGTCGACCAGGTCGCCGCCGAGGGCGAGGCCGGCCAGCACCTCCCCGGCCACCGCGGTCTCCGGGCGGACGGTCTCCCGGACGGCCGCCGCGGCGGCGGCGAGGTCGACGGACGCGGGACGGTGGTCGCGGGCCAGCGACTGCGCCGGGGCGAGCCGGTCCTGGTGGTTGGCGGCGGCGGACATGAAGTCGTCGCCCATCCGGGCCCGGTCGGCGACGAGGTCGGCGCGCAGGTCGGCGATCGCCACGGTGCAGCCGCGGGCGGCGCCGGCGTCGGCCGCGCCGGTCACCGTCGCCGCGGCGCTCCAGTTGACCGGTACGCCCGCCGGGTCGAGGTCGAAGGCGGTGCGGCAGGTGACGGTGGCGCCGGTGCGCCAGGCGACGACCAGGTCGGGGCGGCGGGTGCCGGTCACGTCGGCCACGGCGACCCCCGCCCCGGCCGCGCCGGCGACGGCCGCCTCGTCGGGCACCGGCTGCGGGGCGGTCCAGCCGTTGACGATCCGGCCCCGGCGGTTCAGGCCGCGCCCGGTGAGATAGCGGGCCACCGGCGTGGTGCCGACCGTGCCGGCCGCGAAGACGAGCAGGTCGGGGACCTGGTCGCCGGTCATGTCGACCACCTCGACGCCGACGGAGGTGATGGTGCCGAGCTGCTGCGGGGTGGGCTGGGAGTCGCTCCAGCCGCGGGTCACGGCGCCGGCGTCGTCCAGGCCCCACCCGACGCGGTAGTACACCCGGTTGTCGGCGCCGCCGGGGCGGCTCACCCCGTACGCGACGATCAGCTCCGGCTGCCCGTCGTCGTCCAGGTCGGCGAGGGCGACGTCGAGTCCCGCCGCGTCGGCGCTGACCGGGTCGGGCAGGTCGTACGGCCCGGACCAGCCGCCGGTGGCCGCGCCGGTGGCGTCGGCGTTCCGGCCGATCCAGTAGGCGATCCGGCAGGTGCCGGCGGTGGTGCCCGGCAGCAGGGCGGCGGTCACCAGGCAGGGCGGGCCGGCCGGCTGGACGGCGCCGATGGTGGTGGCGGTGGCGCGGGCCGCGACCGGGATCGCCGGGCCGTTGACGGCCGGGGTCAGGGTGCGCTCCTGCACCGTCCCGTCGTCGCCGAGGTGGTGCCCGACCTGCACCCGCGGCCGGCTGCCGGTGCCCTGGGCGACGGTGTGGGTGAACAGCAGCGACGAGAGCAGCCCCACCCGGGGGGCGAACCGCAGGCGTGCCGGGGCGGGCGCCCCGTCGGGGCCGGCGCCGCGCGGGTCGGCGGGCAGGCCGTGGTCGATCCAGGCCGCCACCGCGTAACCCCAGCGGAACGAGGTGAGCCGGCCGTCGGCGGTGACGGCGTACAGCTCGCCGGTGCGGGAGTCGCCGACGAACGGGCCGGGACGGTGCCGGCCCAGGCCGCCGGCGGGCACCGTGGTGGTGACGTAGTCCCAGCCCCAGTACCACCGCTCGTGCAGGTCGTGGTAGTAGCGGTAGCGCCGCATCAGCCGCAGGTCCGCCGGGTTGGCGGCCGGCGCGCCGAGGGTGATGATGGCCAGCTCCTCGTCGTTGCCCAGCGGCGCGGCCTGCTGCGCCAGCGACACCACGCGCCGTCCGTCGGGGGCGGCGTCGTGCGGCAGGATCGACCCGTCCGCGTACTGGGAGACGAGTCGCCCGTCGGGCGTGACGTACGAGTAGCCGGTCCGGTTCTCGCCGGGGTAGGTGTGCTGGCTGGCCGGGGAGCCCCAGACCGGCGGCATGGCGTCGGTGCCGACCTGCCGCCAGCCGCCGTTGTGGCCGAACAGCCGCTGCTGGGTGGTGGCGACCAGCACGCCGTTCATGGACGGGCGCGGCGAGCCCCACAGCCGTTCGCCGGAGCGCAGCGCGGGCGCGCCCAGTGCCGTCCACACCCTCGTGGCGGGCGTGTAGCGGTGCAGGCTGCCGTCCCCGCCGAGCAGGTAGACCTGGTCGCCGCCGGCGACGGGCCGGCTGCGCACGCCGAGCGGCGGGGCGCCGCAGTCGGTCCACACCCACCGGTCGCCGTCCCAGCGCCGCTCGAACAGCCGGCTGTCTCGGGTGCGCACGTACACCCGGTCGGGCGGGACGGCGGCGCCGGAGGTGGCGACGGCGGTGCCCGGCGGGGCGCCGTGGTCCCGCCACACCCACTGGTCCGGGGCGACGCGGCGCCGCTCGAACAGCCGCCCGTCCGCGGTGCCGAGGAAGAACCGGTCGGGGCCGAGCAGGTCGCCGCCGTTGGTGGTGACGAAGGTGACCGGGTCGTCGGAGGCCAGGGCCCGTACCACCTTCGTCGCCGCCGTGCCGCTGGTGTGCCACCACGGGTTCCGGGCGGCCTGCTCGATCACGGCCCGGGTGAGCGAGCCGAGGCCGCGGCCGTCGGTGACCAGGGTGTCGAGGACCGTGCCGCCGGCGGGCACGCGCGCGGCGGGCACCGGGCTGGTGCCGTCGGCGAGCCGGACCAGCGCCGCCGGACCGGCGTCGGGGTCGACGCGGCGGGCGAGGGGCCCGCGGGGGCGCAGCAGCCGGCGTACCGGCGCGCTGGTGGCGGCCCGGGCGCCCGGGTTCGCCTCCAGCCGGCGGTCCAGCGGCTCGTCGGCGGCGGGCCCGGCCGCGCGGGCGGCGGCCGGCCCGGACGCGTCCACCAGGTCGTGCACCGGCTGGGTCATGGCGACGAGTTGGTCGTCGGTCACCGCGGCGCCCGGGGTGTCCGGGTCGACCCGGCGGGCGAACAGGGCGGTGGCCGTGTCCCGGGCGGCCTGGCCGCGGCGCAGCTGCTCGTTGGTCTCGCGCAGCGCGGCGGCCCGCTCCCAGGCCGCGGCGGCCAGGTCCTCCTGGTGGCGCTGCACCACCTGGGTGCCGAGCGCGGCGGCGGCCCGGTAGCGGGGGTCGAGGTTGAGCCCGGCCAGCCAGCGCGGCTCGGCGCCGCCGGCGGGGAGCTGCCCCTGCTGGGTGTGGATGTCGCCGTACAGCGGCGGGGTCAGCCGGTCCTGGGCGTGGCGCAGCAGGTCGGTGAGGGCGCCCGCCCAGGCCGTGCGGACGTCGTCGGCCCACACGCTGGGGGTCATGCCGGGGGCGGCGAGGGCCCCCTCGAAGCCGAGGACGGACCGCCCCTCCACCCCCTCGTCGGCGCCGGCTGGCAGCCCGCCGCCGGGCGCGGCGATGTCGACCGGTTGCCGGCCGACGTCGGCGGGCAGGACCCGGGGGCGCAGCCGGCGGGCCAGGGACTCGAAGTCGCCGTCCGGGCCGGTGCGGAACGTCCAGTGGTGGTAGACGGGCAGCAGGACCGCGTCGTCGGGGCCGGGGTGCGCCGAGTCGGGGCCCCAGGCGGGGGCGAGCGGCCCGGTGTCGTCGACCGGCTGGCCGAGCCCGGCGCGGACCCCGGCGGCGAAGGCGGGCACCACGGCGGCGAGGTAGTCGGTGCCGGCGGCGAGCCGGCGCGGGCACAGCAGCCGCGACAGGGTGCGGTCCGGGGCGTCGGCGATCACCGCGGCGACGTCCTCGTCGCCGGTGACCAGCACCTGGGCGTGCGCCCAGGCCCACGAGTCGGCCAGGGCCGGCAGTTGCCGGACGGTGGTGGCGAGCCGGGCCAGCGCCTGGCCCGGCTCGGTGCGCAGCTCGGCCCCGCCCTCGCCGGCCGGCACCACGACGAGGACCAGCCACGGGCGCAGCGCGCCGCGGGCGTCCGGCCGGGCCGGCGTGTACAGCCACGGCAGCTCGGGGCTGTCGAACTCCACCGCGGCCAGCAGGGACACCTCGACGTTCTCCGCGCCGGGCGCCGGGTAGCTGCGGATGATCTCCTGCGGGTCGATGCCGACCACGTCGCCGGGGCCGTGCAGCAGCGCGGTGGTGGTGCCGGCGATCTCCGTGGTCTTGTCGCTGGCGGTGTCGGTGCCCAGCGCGGCCACGGTGAGGGTCACCTCCGCCCGGGCGCGGGGCAGGGCCCGGCCAGGGTGTCGGTGTGGGAGACGACCCGGGCGACGCCGTCGCGCACCCAGGGCAGGAAACGCAGGCCACCCATGTCAGCAGACCTCCAACTCGACGGGCGTGATCCTCGGCAGCGGCACCCGGGCCCGGGGCCGGCGCGGCGCGACCGGCGCGGCGGCGACCGTCCGCTGCGCGGCGGCGGTCCGCTGTGCGGCGGCGGTCCGCTGCGCGGGCACGGTCGGCGCGGCGGTCCGGCCGGCGGGCCCGGTGGCGGCCAGGTCCAGGGCGGGGCCGGCGAAGCGCGCGGTCCCGCCGTGGCGGGTGCCCGCGTACGCGGCCGGGGCGGTGGCCGCGAACCGGGCCAGCGTGTCGTTGCCGCGGCGGGCGGCGAGCCGCGTGGTCGCCCGCTGGGCGGGCAGCGGCCGGCCGGCGGAGTCCGGGTCGTCGATGATGATCCGGTCGTACGCCGAGTCGTCGGAGAGGTCGGCATAGGTGGTCAGGTCGGCGGGCGGCAGGGCGGTGCCCTCCGGCAGCGCCACCGTCCGCCCGGCGGCCAGCCGGACGACCCCGGGGGTGGTGATCTGCTCCACGGGCGACAGGTCGCGGAACTGGCCGGGCGCGAAGTCGTCCTCGACGGTGTCGCCGAGGGTGCCGGTGAGGGCGTCGTCGCCGGTGCCCACCGTGACGCCGGTCAGCGTGAACCGGTTCGGCCCGGTGATCCGGGACGTGCCGACGCGCTGCAGGTCGGTGTCGAGCGGCAGCACGTTCTCCCGCACCGCGAGCAGCGCGCCGGGTTGCAGCAGCATCGGCCCGGCCCAGCCGGTCAGGTCGCGCAGGGTCACCGGCTCGCCGGCGCCGATGGCGGGCCGGACCTCCCAGGCCGTGGGGGTGGACAGCGCCCCGCGCAGGAGTTCGGCGGCGTTGACCTGACTGGGCTCGTCGGCGCCGGCGTCCTTCCCGTCGGTCCAGGAGAACTTCGCCGACACCTCCCAGAACAGGAACTTGATCCGGGCCTCGCCCCAGGCCTTCCACGGTCCGGGCCCGGAGACGCCGATGATCAGGTTCACCGCCAGCAGTTCCTTGTCGCCGAACTTCAGCGACACGGTGGCGCCGATCTCGGCGGTGAACCAGAACGGCTTGAACTGGAACATCACGTCGAGCCAGGCGCGGCCGTCGAGAACGAAGCCGCCGCCCTCGAAGTGGAGGGTCAGCTCGGCGCCGAACTGGGCGCTGTTGCTGGTCACCGCCAGGTACGCCGACAGGTTGACGCCCTTGCCGGACTTCTGCAGGGCGATGGTGAACCGCTTGACGGCCGGGAACCCCGGTGGCGGCGTGAAGCGGGGGTGGAAGCCGCCGATCGACACGGCGAACGTGCCCCCGGCGCCCCAGCGGGCCCGCAGCGCCATCTCGCCGGAGACCGGCCGGCCGAACAGCTTCGAGTCGATCAGCGCGGCGTCCACGCTGATCTCCCGGCGGGCGACGTCCACGATGCCCGCGGAGTCCAGCCGGAACTTGCCGGCGTCCTTGAAGTCGATGACCAGTCTGCCCAGCAGCATGATGCGCACCGGGTCGGGGAACTCGACGAGCACCGCCAGGTCGGCGACGACCTGCCCGCCGAGGAAGTTCAGCCGGACCATCGCGCCGAGGACGGTGCCGGTGGTGTCGACCGGGAAGATCCGGCTGAGGGTCGCGATCACGGCGGGGGCGTTGGCGACCGGGTCCTGCGGGAACAGCAGCGCGTCGAGGGTGCCGGCGCGGGCGGCGTTGCGGACCTCCTCGGGGTTGCTGCGCCGGTTGTACCCGACGACCAGCCCGAGGCCGGTGATGGAGATGCCCCAGAACAGCGGGAGGCCGGGGAACCACTCGTACGTGCCGGCGAGCAGCAGCGAGAAGGTGTGCCCGCCGTCGGCCTCGGTGAGCCGGCTGCCGTCGGGATTGCGGGTGTTGACGATGGCGGTGGCCTGCAGCCGGAAGCCCTTCATCGGGGCGAGCGGCGTGGTGGAGGCCATGCCGAGCTGGATGGCCCCGGCGTACATGCCGCGCGGCTCGTCGACGAACAGGTAGCCGCCGCCGGAGACGATGCCGTTGTCCATCCGCAGCGCCACCCCGTCGGGCCCCTTGAACCCGGGGGACAGGTCGGCCGCGCCGAGGTTGCCGCCGCGGGTCTGCCCGCCGCTGCCGTCGGGCAGCGCCGGCGGGAACGTGAGGTCGGCGCGGACGCCGATGTTCTCCACGACCACGTGCAGCGGTCCCAGCGCCGCCCGCACGGTCGTGGTGATCAGCAGGCTGACCGCGCGCGTCTGGGTGGAGGCCTGCAGCGCGATCCGCAGCCCATCGATGCCGATGCCGTGCCAGGACAGGTGCACCGGGTACTCGGCGGCCAGGGCGGCGGCCCCGGCCAGGTGCAGGCCCGCCCGCAGCGACCAGGCCGCGCCGAGGTCGAGGCCCAGCCGCAGCCCGTCGGCGGGCAGCAGCTTGCCCAGCAGCCCGTCGCCGTCGCCGGCGCGGATCACCAGCTCGGCGCGGCCGGCGTGTACGCCCAGCTCCACGTCGTCGCGGCCGGCGCCGAGGCTCGCCCGGCCGGAGAAGACCAGCTGCCCGACGGCGAGGTGGGTGCCCTCGGGCGCGCCGATGATCCAGCCCGGCTGGCCGGCCGGCGCGATCCGGGCTATCTCGGCGGCCCACTTCACCACGGACGCGCCGACGTTGGCGGTCACCCCGTCGCTGTTCACGGCGATGGCGGGGCCGGCGCCGCTGAGGTCGGTGGCGACGTTCCAGGCGCCGATCGAGCCCTCCAGGTGCGCCTCGCCGGTCGGCGCGAGGATCACCGTGAGCCGGCCGTCCCAGCTCGCCAGGCCGAGGGTGACGCCGAGGCCGAAGGTGGGCTGCCAGGCCGCGAGCCCGGTGGCGCCGGCCGGTTCCGGTGCCGCGAGCCCCGCGCCGCCGGCAAGTTCCCGCGCCGCGAGCCCGGTGCCCTCCGGCGGCGCGCCGTCGGGGGTGCGCCGCCCGCCGAACCGCAGCCGCAGCAGGCTGTCGGCGAGCCGCCGGCCCACCTCGCCCTGGTCCGGGCCGACGCCGGGGCGTACGCCCTGGTCGGCGTCGAGACCGAGGGCGCGCAACGCCCGGGCGAGCCGGGGCAGCAGCCGGGCGGACAGCTCCGCGACGCTCTCCGGGGTCGTCCAGCCGGCCGGGGCGTACAGGGCGCGGAAGTAGCCGGCGGGGTCGGAGACGAGGTCGACGATCCGGTCCAGGTGCAGCTCGTCGCGGCGGCGGGGCAGCCGGATCGGCGCGTCGCCGGGTGGCATCGGCGCGCTGGGCGGCAGTTCGGCGGCGGGGGTGACCAGGCCGAGCAGGTCGAGCAGCGGCACGGTCCACGGCACCCGGCGCGACAGGTACGTCAGGATCAGCAGGTCGAGCAGGTCGTCGGCGAGTTCGGCGGGCAGGCCGGCCACGTCCGGCAGCTTGCCCTGCAGGGTCGGCGGAAGGGCGCCGAGCTGCCCGAACGCCTTGCCGGCGGCCTCGCCGAACTTCTTCAGCGCGGCCAGGTGGTCCAGCTTCAGGTCGGCCGACGCGGCGTCCAGCGCCTCCAGCGCCGCGCCGACCGTACCCACCCAGTCCTCGAAGCGGGCGGCGTCGAACCCGCTGACCGCCTCCAGGTCCCAGCCCAGCGCGCGCATCAGCCGGGCCCGCTGCCACGGGTCGTACGCGGCCAGCACCGGCTCGGCCAGCAGCTTGATCTCGTTCCACAGCAGAACGAGCGCGTTCCGGTCCTCGGTCATCGTCCAGCCCGTCCTTCCTGCCGCCTGTCCGTCGCCTGTCCGCCGCTCACGGCGTCACCCGGGGCACGTCGCCGAGGTCCAGCCGCAGCGCCCCGCGGGCGGCCGACAGGCCCCGCTCGGTGGCGGGCAGCGCGTCGACCGGCAGCGTGTACGTCCGCCCGGTCGGCCAGGACGGCCAGGCGGCGAGCCGGGTCAGCGCGGCGGCGACCTCGGCGTCGCCCGCGACGACCTGCCCGACGGCGGCGATCAGCGCCGTCTCGTGCGCGTCGGTCCAGCCGGTGGGCGGCCCGGTGAAGTCGGCCTTCCTCGCCTCCCTGGCCTTCGTCAGCACCAGGTGCAGCGGGGTGGCGGCGCGCGGCCGGGTGCGGAACTCGGCCTTCTCGGCGTTCGACGCGGGCGCGCCCACCGCGACGAGCTGGTGCGGCCGGTACTGCTGCCAGCACGCCAGCAGCGCCACCGACCGCTCCGAGGTGAACACGTCGCCGATGCGCGCCCGGCGCGGGTTCCCGTCGGCGCCGGGCACGTCCGCCACCGTGGGAGCCACGGCCGGGTCGGGGGAGTCCCAGTCGGTGGCGAGCAGGTCGTGCAGCCGCTGCCGGGCGAACGTCCAGATCCCGCGCCGCACGCCGTCGTGGCCGCGCAGCGCCAGCGCGTAGCGGTGCATCCAGTGCCACGACCGCAGCCCGAGCAGCTCCAGGGTGGTGGCGATGCCCGGGCCGGCGGCTCCCGTCGCGTCGGTCTGCGCCGGGCGGGCCCGCAGCACCCGCAGGTCGGGAAAGAGCAGGCCCGCGCCGTCGGGTCCCCAGCCGGGCACGGCGGTGACGCCGGCCTGCCCGCCGAGCGCCTCGTAGGCGTCCCGGTCGGTGGCGCGCAGGAAGGCCAGGTACGCCCACATCTCGCCGGGCGCCGCGTCGATGTCCAGCACCGGTGGGGCGGTGGTCGGCGCGAGCAGCGGCCCGTGTGCCCGCCAGCCGTACGGGCCGAAGCGGATCACCGCCGGGTCGTCCGCGGCGACCGCGTCGAGGTAGCCGCCGGCCGCGTCCGGCACCCGGTTCTCGGCGACGGCCCGCAGCACCTTGAAGGTGGACAACTGCCGGGCGGCGCGGGCGCCGGCGTCCCCGCCGCCGGCGATCGCCGCGACGAGCGCGGGCAGCGACGGCCCGGCGCCGTGCTCCTGCGGGCGCGGCAGCACCGCCTCGGGCAGCAGCTCCGACTCGGCGTCGAGCACCGGCCCGCTCCACTGCGCGTCCGTGGTGTGCGCCCGGTAGGCGCCGAGCCGGATCAGCTCCGGGTGCTCGGCCGGGACGCCGCCGGCGTCCGTCGGGCGTCCGGTGACCACCCGCGAGTACAGCCGCCGGTCGGCGGCGGTGACCTCGTCGAACAGCCACACGTTCGGCCGGTCGAGCCGCTGCGGGACGTCCCCGGCGACCTGCCACGCCTCCACCACGACCGGGCAGCGCCACCGCTGGTTCAGCCAGTGCTTCATGGCCACCTGGGTGGCCAGGTCCGCCACGCCGCTGACCGGCCCGAGGTAGCGCTGGGCCTCCGGGACGTCCACCGGCCGCAGCCGGTCGGAGTAGCGGGTGGCGGTGGCGCCCGCCGGCTCCGTCGCGGCCCGCTCCCGGCGGGCGTACGCCTGGAACTCGCGCACCGCCCAGTAGGTGACGATGCCGTACGTGCCGTCGGCCGCGTCCGGGGCCAGGAAGCCCAGCGTGGCCAGGTCCTGCTGGAGCCGGGTCACCCAGCGGTCGGTGGCCGGGGCCAATTCCGCCGGCCGCTCGATGCCGTCGTAGCGGGCCTTGGCCGTGGCGGTGGCGTCCCGGTCGTCGGGGCGCAGCACCCAGCCCCCGTAGGGCGGGGTGACGGTCAGCGAGCAGCCGAAGGACAGGTCCACCGTGAAGGTGGTGAGCGCGGCGGCGCGCTTCTCGCCGGGCAGGTGCCACCAGAGCCGCTGGGTGGCCGACTTGCACTCGCCGTCCGGCCAGTCGAAGGTGATCTCGCCGAGGTTGTTGTGGCCGACGATCTCCTTGCCGTTGCCCCACGAGCCCTTGTAGTTGTCGAGGTTCCGGGCGGCGGCCAGGTACTGCGCGAGCGCCTGGTCGCGCGGCAGGCCGGCGGGGTCCACGACGGACTCCGGGGTGCCGTCCCGGAGCACCTGCGGGTCGGCCTCGTCGTGGCGGACGAACTGCACGTAGACGCTCCACTCGGGCGGCCGGGTCAGGACCTTCAGCGCGTCGAGGTCGGCGACGGAGGGCCGCCCGGACACCCACCAGCCGGTGACGTCGTCCGCGGCCAGCGTCACCTGCACCCCGGCCTGCATCCGCTGCCCCTCCTTGTCGGGCAGCTCGTTGGCCCACCCGACGAGGTCGATCCGCCCGGTGACGTCCAGCAGCGGCACGTAGCCCACGGCGTGCAGGAGCCGGGTCTTGTCGTCCTCGTTGTGGAATCCGCTGGACACGAACCCGGCGAGCACCCCCTCGGTGCGGTTGACGCCCTGGAAGGGCTTGGCCGGGTCCGGCCCGCACGCGTAGGGCAGGGTGGCGGAGTAGCGGATCCGCTCGGCGGACCCGAAGTGGATGTCGCCGCCGAGCATCACCAGCCGGCGCCGGCGGATCCCGTCGGCGCCGGGGGGCGCGGCGGCGAACAGCCGGGCGAGGATCTTGTGCACGGCGGCGTCGCTGGCCACCCAGGCGTCCTCGTTGTCGGCGGTGTACCGGCCGGCGAACACCTTGGCCAGGGGCTGCGCGAGCTGTTCCAGCACCGGCACGCCGAACAGGGCGACCGGCTGGGCGACGACGGTGACCGCGTCGTCGCCGAGGACCCCGGCTCCGCTGATCATCTCGTTGAGCGGCTGGTCGTCGTAGAGCAGGCCGCCGGGGTGGGCGGCGCCCGCCGCGAACTGCCGCCAGGTGCGGGTGTCCAGGGCGACCAGCTGGTAGCGGGGCCAGGTGACCGTCCAGTGGTAGGTCAGTGCCCCCGCCGGCCGGGCCAGCCTGCCCTCGTCGGTGACCGCGGTGGG
Organism: Micromonospora olivasterospora; assembly: GCF_007830265.1. NCBI lineage: Bacteria > Bacillati > Actinomycetota > Actinomycetes > Micromonosporales > Micromonosporaceae > Micromonospora > Micromonospora olivasterospora. The sequence continues at coordinate 5,993,050 of NZ_VLKE01000001.1, read as the reverse complement.
CAGGCCGAGTCGGGTGCGCAGCGCCTCGTCATAGCCGTCGTTGGGGGTCGCCGTCCAGTCGCGCAGCGCGTCCAGCGCGGCCCGGCCCGGTGCCCCGGTGTCGCCCGCCTCGGCGAACCGCTCGGGGGTGTTGCCCCAGGCCTGGAAGACGGCGAAGGCGGCCATCCCGTTGCGGACCACCCGCCGGCCCAGCGGCGAGTTCACCACCGCGTCGGTCACCCAGGAACGGGTCATGTTCCAGTCGTCGGTGATCTCGTGGTCGTCGGCCACCATGTACGTCGCCACGTTGGCCAGCTGCCGGCGCACCGCCGCCAGCCCCTGCCGGAACCCCCACAGCGACAGGGCCTGCTCCTGCCACCGCGTGTACCGCTCGATGATCTCCTTCTGCTGGGCGCTCGGGGTGTACGGCCGCCCGGCGCGCATCAGGTCGTACACCGTCTCGCCGGGCCGGCGGTCCTGCGGGTCCTTCAGGATCCGGGTGTCCGCGGGCAGCACGTGCTCGAACCGCGGCCAGCTCTCCGGCCACAGCACGTCCGACCAGACCAGCAGGTACATGCACAGGTACTCGCGCAGCGACATCAGGTGGCTGGCGGCCTCGCCCGAGGTGAACTTCGCGTCCCGCTCCATCGTCGTGGCCCGCTTGCCGGGCTTGTAGGTGTCGTCCGTCGGCTGCCCGGTGCTGCCGACCGGCATGGCCTCCGGCGTCAGGCCGAGCCGGGTGGCCACCCCGACGTGCGCGGGCACGGCCGGCTCGCCGCCCACCGCCGCCAGCGCGTCGTGCCCGTGGATGATGGCGAGCAGCGGGTCGGCCACGTCGTCGGCGTAGATCTGGTCCCCGCCGAGCACCAGCTGGTGCGGGCGCAGGACCGGGTCGCCGGCCACGCCGGCGATGATCGGGTCGAGGGCGGGGAACGCGTCGGTGCCCTCGCCGTGCGGCTTGCGGCACGACCCGTGGAAGATCCGCAGCCGGTTCGGGTCCGCGGGCGGGGTGGCGAAGGTCGGGTACGCCGGGGCGGCGGCCGGCGCCTGCGGGTGGCCCAGGTAGGTCAGCGCCGCGCGCGCGACGGTCGGGTCGGCGGCCACCACGCCGGCGTCGAACAGGCTGTTGCCCGGCGCGCCGCCGGCGAACCCCAGGTCGTAGCCGTAGAGCGTGCCGGGCTGCAGGGTGATCCCGGCGACGGTGACGGCCGCGACGTGCAGCCGCTCGCCGAGCCGCACCGTCGCCCGGCTGCCGGTGCCGACCGTGGCGCCGCGGGCGTACCCGGGGGCCGCGCCGACGCCGAAGACGGTCAGCGTCACCGTGCTCGCCGCGCGCAGCGCCACGAACACCGTGACGCTGGTCGGATCGACGCGGCGGACGACAGGGCCGCACAGGACAAGTGGCAGGCCGGACGGAGCCGTCATCGCACATCCCTTCGCGCTCGGCCGAGCGACGGTGCGGTGCCGGGTCGCGCGGTGGTGACACCTGATTGAAGCCGAGCATCCCCGGCGTGCCTACCGCCGCAACAGCGCGAAGATCCAGGCTGAGGAGACGACAACCATCGCACGGGCGACCCGCCGACCGATCCGACCAGCGGGACTGATTGTCCACTCAGTCCTTTTCACTGACGGACACCCGACGCCGGCTTGCCGTCAGGGCGTGGACAGCGCTAACAGCGCCTGGGGTGCGAGCCGCTCCGGGCGGCGGGACGCAGGTCGGCCACCTACGCGCGCGGCCCGGTCGGGCCGTCGCGGTGTTCCACGACGGCCCGACCGGGCCGTGACGATCGCCTTCGGCGGGTCAGCGCAGACGCGACTCGATGGCCTCGATGACGCGCGGACGCAGTTCGGCCGCCCGGATGACGGCGTCGACCGAGCCGACCTCGACAGCGCGCTGGATGTTGTGCACCCGGTCGAACTCCGCGGCCACCTCGCCGAGCTTCTCCGCGCGGACCGCCGAGCGGAGCTCGTCCAGTTCCGCGGTCAGGGTGGCCCGGTCGGCGCCGGAGGCGGCCGCGGCCCGGCCCTCCAGCTCGCGTACGCGGGGATCGGCCGCGGTGCGGCGGTCGACGTCGCCGGAGAACACCACCGCCGCGGCGGGCGCGCCGCCGAGCACCGAGGCGAACGACCCCTCCAGCGCCAGCACGGTCATGTTCGGGTTCAGCGCCTTCGAGAAGACCACGAACGCCCCGCCGTGGTATCGCGAGATCACGCAGAACACGATGGGCCCGCGGAAGTTCACGATGGCCCGGCCGATCTCGGCGCCGTACTCCAGTTGCAGCTTGCGCATCGACTCGGGTGAGCCGTCGAAGCCCGACAGGTTCGCCAGCACCACGAGCGGCCGGTTGCCGCTGGCCGCGTTGATCGCCCGCGCGGCCTTCTTCGACGAGCGCGGGAACAGCGTGCCGGCGGTGTAGGTGTCCGGGCCGTCGGTGGGCGGGAAGCCGCGCCGCGGCACCGACCGCGACTCGATGCCGAGCAGGCACACCGGGATGCCGCCGAGGTGTACGTCCTGCACCACCGCGGTCTCCGCGTCCGCCATGCCCGCCCAGCGTTCCAGGACCGGGTGGTCCTGGTCGGAGAGCGCCCGCATCACGGTCCGGATGTCGAACGGCTTCTTCCGGTCCGGGTTCGCCGAGGCGGAGAAGATCTCGCCGACGGTGGTGAAGTCGCTGCCGGCCACGACGTGCGGGAAGTCGGAGATGTCGCGGTCGACGGGGTCGCTGGTGGTCGCCCGGCGCGGCGCCTCCTCGCCGGGTGCGACGTACGTGTGGTCGTAGTGCGCCATCAGCACGTCCCGTGCGGCGGCCAGGTTCGGCGCCCAGTACTGCGCCTGCCCGTTCGGGCCCATCACCCGGTCGTAGCCGCCGATGCCGAAGTTGTCCTCGGCGGAGACGCCGCCGGAGAAGTCGAGCGACTGCTTGCCGGTGAGCACCATCGCCGAGTCCGGCGTCATCACCAGGATGCCCTTGGTGTGCATGAGCATCGTCGCCTCGGCGTTCCAGTACGGCTGCGCGCCGACGGTGATGCCCGCGACCACGATGTTGATCTCGCCGCCGTCCTGGGTGAACTCGACGATCCGCTTGAGCGCCGCCGCCACCCAGTCCATGTTCTCCGTCCCGGAGGTCATGGAGATCCGGGCGCCGGCGGACAGCGCGTACCACTCCAGCGGCACCCGCATCCGCTCCGCCAGGTCCAGCGCGGCGATCACGCGGCGGCACTCCGGCTCCGACAGGGCGCCCAGCGACTTCGTCGGGTCGCCGAGCAGCACGACCCGGGTGACGCCCTGCGGGTGCCTCGGGGTCGGCGTGGTGACCACGCCGGCGACGATCGCCGCGCTGTTGCGCCCCCTCGGGCGGTCGACGGGCACCAGCGCGTGGCCGTCGTCGAGGTCGTGCTCGACGAAGTCGCCGAGCAGGCCGGTCAGCTCGTACGGGTACACCGTGTTGCGGCTGCTCGCGCGCAGCACCTTCAGCCGGTAGTCGTCGAGCGGCTCGACCGGTTCCGCCGGCGGCTCGCCGACGGTCAGCTGCGCGCCGCCGGTGGCGTCGAACGAGATCCGTACGCCGATCTTGGTCAGCTCGCCGGTCCTGCGGTCGCGCTGGCGCGCGATGAACAGGATCTCCTCCAGGCCGGCGCCCGCGGTCGTCGGGCGCATCCGCCCGGCGATGGTCTCCATCTCCTCCCGGGTCAGGTCGCTCGGCGGCCAGACGTAGATCACGATCCGGTTGGTGTTGAAGCGCGTCTTCGACGGCCGCCGCGACTGCGCACGCCGGATCGAGTCGAGGCAGGCGGCGACGGTGTCCTCGGCCGTCGGCAGCGCGATCAGCCGGCCGTCGTGCTCGCGCAGCGCCGTCAGGTCGCGTACCTGCGCGAACGCGACGAGACGCTCGTCGGACGGGTTCTCCCGGGCCGCGCACCGGAAGAGGTACACCTCCTCGTCGGCGGACGGGAGCCGGGTCAGGTCGAACTTGTGCAGCCGTTCCAGCTGCATCCGCTGGGCGATGTACGGGTGCAGGCCGCGGATCAGCCGCTCCTCGGCCATCCCCGTGCTCGACGGGCGGAACGTGAAGTGGTGGTGCATCACCGCGCCGCCGCGGCCCGCGACGGTGGTGGTGAGCCTGCGGACCCGGCGCGGCAGCGGGTGCGCGCTGATGACCTCCAGCAGCGCGGCCACCATCGCGTCGAAGTCCTCCGGCTGGTTCTCCCAGGCGAGGTAGATGTCGGCGTCGATGTCGTCCTCGCCGCCCGCCAGCTCGGCGAGCCCCCGGAGCGCGCCGCCGAGCGCGTCGAAACGCACCGCGGCGGAGACGACGTTCGAGTCGGCGCGCTCGGCGACCACGAAGGTGCAGCCCGCGACCTCGCGGGTGCGGACCCTGGTGAGCGGCTTGTTGCCGTAGTACCGCCGGGTCAGCACCTCCAGCATCACCGCGTTGTCGAGGTGATCGCGCACGAGGCGCTGGCCGAGCAGCCGCACCAGCGGCTCGGTGCTGCGCACCATCTGCGCGACGCGCTCGGCGCGGTCCGGCGCGTCCGGGTGCGCGTCCAGGTGACGCAGGTGCTTGCGGACCTCGGCGTAGACGCGGGCGCGGTTGCGGCGCAGCAGCGGCTGGGCGAACCAGGCGAACACCACGCCGCGGGCGAGGTCGGCGACGACCGGGAAGCGGACCTGCGTCGCGGCCACCAGCCGCTCCAGCGCGAGACCGGCCGGCTCGCGCAGCGCGTCGTCCGGCGGCGGCTCCCGCAGCCACGCGCGCAGCAGCGTCGCGACGACCGTGGCATCGGCGGACCCGCGCTGCAGGGCGAGGAAGATCCGGAACACGGCGGCTTCGAGCGCGGGGGAGCGCTCCAGGTCGGTGACGCCGTAGTGCCCGAGCGCCTTGGCGAGCTTCGCCTGGAACGCATCCGGCAGCCCCGCCCGCTCGACGTCGAGACTCTGCAGGTAGGTGTGGAAGTACTCGCGGGCGCTGTGCACGTGACCCGCACCGCCGCCGTCCTCGCCGGTCGGTCGGTTGCGGCTCAGCTCGGCGAGGTCGGCGAACACGTTGACGAGGTCGAGCTCCTCGGCCAGCGGCCGGTGGCCGTCCTCCGTGGTCGCCCGGCGTGCGGCAAGGTAGTCGTCGAGCACCCGGCGGTCGTCGTGCGGGTCGACGTCGAAGCCGAGCAGCAGGCCGCGCAGCTCCTCCTGGCCGCGCGTGGCGCGCTGCCATGCCGGGATCTCCCCGGGCGCGGCGGGCAGGTCCAGCTCGACGGACGCGGCGGCCGGGCCGTCCTCGGCCTCGGCGGATTCGTCGGCGAGCGGCTCCAGCCGCAGCAGCGGTGCCCCGGCCTCCACCTGGCTGCCCACGGCGACGGCGCATTCCTTCAGCCGCGCCTTGAACGGTGCGCGCAGCACCGTCTCCATCTTCATGGCCTCCAGCACCAGCACCGGCGCGCCCGCCTCGACCTCGGCGCCCACCGCCAGCGGGGTGGCGACGACCAGCGCGGGCATGGGCGAGCGGAGGACGCCGCCCTCGTCGCGGCTGACCCGGTGCGTGACGCCGTCCACCTCGACCAGGTGGATCGGCCCGTGCGTCCCGGTGAGCAGCCGGTACCGGATGCCGTTGACGGCGATCTGCCCGGTGTGTCGGTCGAAGCGGTCCAGCTCGACGTCGGCGGTGCGGACCGTCCCGCCCGCCTCGATGCCGACGCGGAACCGGTGCGCGCCGACGCGCGCCACGCGCATGCGGTAGCCGACGCCACGCAGCTTGAGGTCCAGCGGTCGGCCGCTCTTGTGCTGCACCTGCGGGCGCCCGCCGGCCGCCGTCGACAGCAGCCGCTGCCGCTCGACGCGCTCCTCCTCCTCGTACGCCTCGATGGCGGCGGCCGCGAGCGCGACGGCGGAGTGCCGGTGCGCGACGAGCCTGCCCTGGCCGCGGACGCGGTCGATCCAGCCGGTGTCCGCGCTGGCGTCGACGACCTCGGGCTGGTCGAGCAGGTCGAGCACGAAGCTCTTGTTCGTCGCGCCGCCCTCGATGATCACCGTGGTGTTCGCCATCGCCCGGCGCAGCCTGCCGAGCGCCTCGTCACGGTCGCGGCCGTACGCGATGATCTTCGCGATCATCGAGTCGAAGTCGGCGGGGATGGTGTCTCCCTCGCTGACGCCGGTGTCCACCCGGATGCCCGGCCCGGCGGGCAGGTCCAGCCGCGCGATACGGCCCGGGGAGGGCGCGAAGTCGCGGTCGGGGTCCTCGGCGTTCAGCCGGGCCTCGATGGCGTGCCCGCGCTCCGCCGGCGGCTCGCCTTCGAGCCGCCCTCCCGAGGCCACGTGCAGCTGCGCCTTGACCAGGTCGAACCCGGTGGTCGCCTCGGTGATCGGGTGCTCGACCTGCAGGCGGGTGTTGACCTCGAGGAACGCGAACAGCCGGTCGCCGGGGTGGTAGAGAAACTCGACGGTCGCCGCACCCCGGTAACCGACCGCGACGGCGAGCCGCTCGGCCGACGCCTTGAGCTCGGCGGCCTGCGCCGGGCTGAGCACCGGCGACGCCGACTCCTCGATGACCTTCTGGTTGCGCCGCTGCACCGAGCAGTCGCGGACACCGAGCGCCCACGCGGTGCCCTGGCCGTCGGCGATCACCTGGACCTCCACGTGCCGGGCGCCGGTGACCAGGCGCTCCAGGAACACGATCCCGCTGCCGAACGCGCGCGCGGCCTCCTGGCTGGTGCGCTCGTACGCGTCGGCGAGCTCGGCCTCGTTGGTGATCACGCGGATGCCGCGCCCGCCGCCGCCCGCGGTCGCCTTCAGCATCAGCGGATAGCCGATCTCGGTCGCCGCCGCGAGGGCGTCGTCCAGGGTCTCGACCGCGCCGCGGCTCCACGGCGCGACCGGGACGCCGACCTCCTCGGCGATCAGCTTCGCGCCGATCTTGTCGCCGAGCTTGCGCATGGCGTCGGCGCTGGGCCCGACGAAGGTGACGCCGACCTTCTCGCACAGCTCCGCGAACGCCGGGTCCTCGGCGACGAAGCCCCAGCCCACCCACGCGGCGTCGGCCCCGGTCTCCACCAGCGCGCGTTCCAGCGCCTTCAGATCGAGGTACGGGCGCGCGGACGCGGGGCCGAGGTCGTACGCGATGTCCGCCTCGCGCACGAACGTGGCGGCGCGGTCGACGTCGGTGTACAGGGCGACGGTCTCGATCCGGGCCCCGGTCTCCGCGGCCAACTCTCGGACCGCGTGGATGAGCCGCATCGCGGCCTCTCCACGGTTGACGATGGCGACACGGCTGAACACCTGACCGATCCCTCCGGTAGACCGACGACGGACGTGCCGCGAGACGACAGCCTCCGGCAGTGATCACTTTTTCGCCTACGGGCGGACGGCGCCATGTCGTAAACGCCGAACCCTGCGCGGCACTATTTGTAGGAACCCAACAAAGCTTTTTGTCTGTGGTGCATCTGCCTGCGGCCGGGTGTGAGCGACGGCGGTGGCACGCGTCGCGCGAGCGGGCGCGCCCGAGGTGTCGGTGCTCGCCGCCGGCCCGCTCGGGGCGCACGTCACGGCACGGACCAGGTTGCCGGATCGCCGGACCGGGCCGGACCGATCAGCCCTGGACGCCGCCACGGTGTCACCTCTCCGCGCTTCTTGGTGAAACGCGTCATTTGCCGCTCGCCGCCCGTCGCCGTGCCCCGTTCGATCCGGACGCCGCGGGCGGATGTCCGGAGCCACCGCCGAAGTGTGGCACCTGGCTGCAAGTTCCGGCGGGAACGCGCCCGGCCGGACCGTGGCCGGAGGCCGGCGATGCGCCGAGTTGCCCGGTCCTGTGCCGCGCGGCGTCGGGCCCGCTGGCCGGTTCGTGGATCATGTTGCCATGGCCAAGATCGTCGAGATCCACGTTCCGCTGGTGCCCACCGCGGACCTACCGGCGGACGCCTATCTCCGACTGGCTGGCCGTGGTCGATCGTTGAGCCGCCCGGTGGCTGGGCCGGCCTGCCCACGTGCTGCTTCACGCGCTCGACGGCTGCGGCGGCTCGGGCGGGGTCCGTAATCTGGTGACAGGTCCGGCGTGGAGGCGGGACGACCAGGAGGGGACGGACGTGGCAGCGTACGACGTCATCGTCGTCGGGCTCGGCGGGATGGGAAGCAGCGCCGCCTACCACCTGGCCGCGCGAGGGCGACGCGTGCTGGGCCTGGAGAGGTTCCAGACCGTGCACAGCCGGGGATCCAGCCACGGCGGCTCGCGCATCATCCGGCAGGCGTACTTCGAGGATCCCGCCTACGTGCCGTTGCTGCTCCGGGCCTACGAGCTGTGGGAGAAGCTGGAGCGCGACACCGGACGGGACATCCTGTCGCTCACCGGCGGCGTCTTCGTCGGCCGGCCCGGCAGCCTCACCTTCGCCGGCAGCCTCCGCGCCGCTCAGGAGTGGGGGCTGCCCCACGAGATCCTCGACGCCGGTGAGTTGCGCCGGCGGTACCCGACCTTCACCCCGCGTCCCGACGACGTGGCCCTGTTCGAGGCCAAGGCGGGTCTCGTCCGCCCGGAGGAGACCGTCGCGGCCCACTCCCGGCTCGCCGCCCGGCACGGCGCCGACCTGCGGTACGAGGAGCCGGTGCTGCGGTGGGAGGCGCTCCCCGACGGGGTACGCGTGACGACGGCGAACGGCTCGTACACGGCGGAACGGCTCGTCATCTGCCCCGGTGCCTGGGCGCCCCGGCTCCTGCCCGACCTCGGCGTCCCGATCACCATCGAGCGGCAGGTCATGTACTGGTTCCAGCCGCGGGACGGGGTGACGGCCTTCGAGCCGGAGCGGCACCCGATCTACATCCACGAGGACGGCGAGGGCGCCCAGATCTACGGCTTCCCGGCCATCGACGGGCCGCAGGGCGGTGCGAAGGTGGCGTTCTTCCGCCGGGGTCAGGTCTGTGACCCGGAGACGATCGACCGGCAGGTGCACGCCGAGGAGATCCAGGACATGCAGGATCACCTGGCCGGCGTCCTGCCCACGCTTCCGGGTCGCTTCCTCAGGGCGGCGACCTGCCTGTACTCCGTGACCCCGGACAAGCACTTCGTCATCGCGACGCACCCGGAGCACCCCCAGGTCACGGTCGCCTGCGGGTTCTCCGGTCACGGCTTCAAGTTCGTACCGGTCGTCGGCGAGATCCTGGCCGACCTTGCCACGACCGGGGCGACCGAGCATCCCATCGGCCTGTTCGACCCGCGACGCGAGTACGCCTGACGGATCGTACGGACCGGGCGCTGCGGCGGGAACCGCCCGCGGACCGGCTGGCCGTCGGCGGCACCTGATCCACGCTGAGTCGAAAGGGCCTCGGCCGCGCACCGCTCGGTAGACTCCCCGTCGCGCCTGCACGACGGTGCGTTGCCCGTCGCCGGGCCGCGCCCTGATCGGCAAAGGAAGTGGGTGGCACCACGTGAGCACTCTGCCGGCACTCGCGGCCGAGGCCGCTTTCACCGCCCCGGTGCCCCCGACGACTCGTACGCCCTGCTCACCGCCGACGGCCCGCCCGCCGCAGGCCGACTCGCGACGTCCCCGCCGCTGGACGCCCTGCATTCCGGTCGGCGGCCCGTCCTCGGCCGCCGCCGGCTGGGTGGACGCGCTGCTGGAGCACGCGCGCAGCTCCGGCGCGCCGGTCGACTTCGTCTCCACCCACACGTACGGCAGCCCGCCGCTGGACGTGCGTCCCACCCCTGCGCCGCCTCGGCTTCCCCGACGCGCGGATCCTGTGGACCGAGTGGGGCGTCACCCCCACCCACTTCCACCCGGTCAACGACGGCACGTCGGCCGCGACCTTCCTGCTCAGCGGCATGCGCTCGGCCGCCGGCCGGGTCGACGCGCTGTCGTACTGGGTGGCCAGCGACCACTTCGAGGAGCTGGGCCGGCCGCCCCGGCTGCTGCACGGCGGCTTCGGCCTGATCACCGTCGGCGGCATCGCCAAGCCCCGCTACCACGCGCTGCGGATGTTCGGCCAGCTCGGCGAGACCGAGCTGCCGGTCCGCGCGTACGGCGACGGCGCAGACGGCCTCGTGCAGACCTGGGCGAGCCGGCGCGCCGACGGGAGCCTGGCCGTCCTGGTCTGGAACTCCACCCTCGACCAGTCCAAGCGCGACGGTGACGCCGCGCTGGCCCGGCGGATCCAGTTGGCCGTCGAGGGCGCCGCCGGGCGCACGGTCACGCTGACCCGGCTGGACCGCGAGCACGGCGACGTCACCACCCTCGCCGACCGGCTGGGCGTGACCGGGTGGCCGACGGACCAGCAGTGGGACGCGCTGCGCGTCGCCGACACCCTGGCCGTGGAGAAGGTGGCGGCCGCCGCCGAGGGCGGGGCCGCGGTGCTGGAGCTGCACCTGCCCCAGCCGGGCGCCGTGCTGGTCGAGGTCGCCGGGAGCTGAGCGGTGGCCGCCCGCGGTGTTCCGCCGCTCCGGCGGCGCCGACCCGGGCCGCGACGGTGCCCGGGTGCCGTCGCCGTGGGCCGCCGCCCCGGCACCGTACGGGTTCGGGCCGGTCGGGTCGGCACCGTGGCTGCCGCAGCCCCCCGGCTGGGACCGGTACGCGGCGGACCGGCAGGCCGCCGACCCGGACTCGGCGCTGACGCTGACCCGGACCGCCCTGCCGCTGCGCGACAGCTGCTGGCGCGGCCGCCCCGCGGAGGTGACCTGGCTCGACACCCCCGCCGACGCCCTCGCCTTCCGGCGCGGCCCCGACGGGCCGGTCTGCCTGGTCAACCTCGGCGACGCGCCGGTCGACTGGCGGCCGTACGGCGAGCGGATGCTGCTGTCCAGCAGCCGCGCGCACTCCGGCGCGCTGCCCGCCCCGGTCGACGGCCTGGCTGAGCTGACCCGGCGCCGGACGCCGCGGGCCGCGCCGAGCGTGCGCCGAATCGGCGCGAGCGACACGACGGCGGCGGAAGCGCCGAACCTTGACAACGTACAACCGATCGGTTGTATATTAGACCCGTGAGCGAGGAGGGCGACGACCGGGCGGACGCCCTGTTCCACGCGCTCGCTGACCGCACCCGGCGCGACATCCTGCGCCGCGTGCTGGCCGGGGAGCACTCCGTCTCCGCGCTCGCGGCGAAGTACGACATGAGCTTCGCCGCGGTGCAGAAGCACGTCGCCGTGCTGGAGAAGGCCGGTCTGCTGACCAAGCGACGCAGGGGTCGCGAGCAGTTGGCCAGCGGCGACGTGGAGGCGGTGCGGTCGGTGGCGTCCATGCTCACCGAGCTCGAACAGGTCTGGCGCGGCCGCATCGCACGCATCGACCTACTCATCGCATCCGACCCCGACCAGGAGGACTGAACCATGCCCGTGACCGACGTCCAGCACGACCTCGACAACCTGACCCTGGCCATCACCGCGGACTTCGCCGCGCCGGTAGAGCGGATCTGGCAGGTCTACGCCGACCCCCGCCAGCTGGAGAAGGTGTGGGGACCGCCGACCCACCCGGCGACGGTGGTCGACCACGACCTCACCCCCGGCGGTCGGGTGACCTACTACATGACCGGCCCCGAGGGCGACAAGCACGCCGGATACTGGCTGGTGACCGCCGTGGACGAGCCGAGGAGCTTCTCCTTCGACGACGGCTTCGCCGACCTGGACTTCAACCCGAATCCGGCACTGCCGGTTTCCAAGAACGTCTACACCTTCACCGCGCACAACGGCGGCACGCGCGCCACCTACGTGGGCAGGTACGCGTCCGCCGAGGCGCTGCAGCAGGTGCTGGACATGGGCATCGTGGAGGGCGCCACCTCGGCGATCAACCAGATCGACGACCTGGTCGCGTCCTGAGCATTCGGGAGACCGGGGCCACGGGGGCCCCGGTCTCCCGACGACGATCGGCGCTGTCGCGAACGGCCCTGAACCGCGTTCAACGGGAGTTGGCGAACGGGTTGGGGATGGAGTCGAGCAGCAGCTTCGTGTAGTCGTCCCGGGCCGCGCCGATCACCTCGCGGGTCGGCCCGCGCTCGACCAGCGCGCCCTGGTTGAGCACCAGCACCTCGTCGGCGAGCAGCCGCGCGCTGAGCAGGTCGTGGGTGATGTAGAGCATGGCCAGGCGCCGGGTTCCGGACCAGTTCGGCGAGTAGTTCCAGGATCTCCGCGCGGATCGACACGTCCAGCATGGAGATCGGCTCGTCGGCGATCAGCACCTCGGCCGGCCCGGCCGAGGCGCGGGTGGACTACGCCCAGCGGCTGGCCGGCGCCGGCGCCGAGCCGGTACTCACCGAGGTCGGCTCGGGCGAGCCCTGCGCGGTCGAGGTGACGGTCGGAGCCGGGCGGGCCGTGGTGGTCGCCGCCGGCATGCCGTGCGACCTGGGCTTCTGGCGCGCCGCCCTGGAGCGGCTCGGGGCGCGCCCGCGGCTCGCCCCCGACGCGGACTCTCCCGGCCTGGTGCTCACCTCCACGGTGGACCGCGCCGGGCAGCGCCTGCTGCACCTGGTCAACGTGGCACCGTCGGCGGTGACCGTCGGACTGGGCTGGCACGGCCGACCTGTCCTGGGCGGCCGGCGGCTGCGGGTGCCGGCGCGCACCGGCCTCATCCTTCCGTACGGGGTCACCGTCGGCGCGGCGACGCTGGTGGAGACGACGTGCGAGCTGATCTCCCGGGGCGGCGACTGGGCGCTGCTGCGGCCCACCCAGGGCGACGACGTGGTGGTGCTGGCCACCGACCGGCCGGTCGCCGCCGACCGGGGCACGGTCGAGGCGGCCGCCGGGCGGGTGCCGCTCGCCGTGGCTGTGGCACAATCCGCTGGTGGACCTCTTGCGTCTCCCCGAGGGCGACTGGTGGGACTGGGAGGTCGTGTGCTGGTCGGCCGGGGAGCTGCGGTTGGCAGCGGGCACCGACCTGACGTATCACCACGGACTCGAGATGGTGTTCCGGGAGACCGCCTACGTGGCCTGCCCGTCCTCCTTCCACCATCCGGTGTTCCGGCCGCCGACCGTCGCGGAACGTGACAGCGTCCGCCGCTACGTCGGGGAGCCCCCCGCCGACGGTGGTGGCCTTCGACATCGACGGCGGGACCGGATCGCTGCCGCGCCTGATCGCGGCCGACCGGCTCGAGGTGGTGACGGGCACCGTCTACCGGTACCACCGGACCGATCTCAAGCCGGGGGAGCGGTTGGCGGAATGAACCGGCCCCCACCGCCGCGATCTTGCACTTTCGGCCCCTGGTTAGCGGCATTTGTTCCGGATGTCGGGGCCGGAACTGCAACGCGGAAGCTCGGGCTGTGGGCGCGGTGGCACGACGCGCCCGTTGTCGACGAAGTCGACGTCGTCTGGGATCGGCCCCTCGACCAGACCGAACCGGTTCTCCGCCACCAGTGCCCGGCCGTACGCCTGCCGGGGCAGGACGTACTCCGCCCGGACCCTGGCCAGCAACGCCGGGGCGTACGCCGGTGGCATCGGCGCCTGCATCGTAGGCGGCACCAACTCCGACCACAACGGCGTCGTGGCGACGTTCGCCATGGAGCTCTAGGCCGTCCTCCCACCCGCCGGGTGCGAGCCGCCGTGGCGACGGGGGCCGCACCCGGCCGCTCCGTCACCACGGCGGGACCGCCGCGTCAGAGGAACGCGCCGACCCTGGGCGTGGCGCCGTCCCAGCGCAGGATCGCGGCGTAGGGCGCCCGGCGCGTACACCGGCGGATATGCATCGATGTGCCTCGCTGCTCGTCGCGCGCTTTGTCAATGTCTGCCAGTAGGGGCCGGTATAGTGGAATTTTTGCCCACCCACCGTGCTGCGCCACGGTCGGGAGCGGCAGGTCGACCCGTACCCCTTGGAGAGCACCATGTCCCCTTCCCCGGCCCGGGTCTTCGCCGAGTTGAACGCGGCGCGACCGCCCGGCGCGGCGTCCCGGGTCATGGGCAGGGCGGTCGTGCTCGGCGGCAGCGTCGCGGGACTGCTGGCCGCCCGGGTCTTGTCCGACCACGCGGAGAGCGTCGTCGTCATCGACCGGGACGACGTGCAGGCGGCCGGTGAGCGGCCCGGTGTGCCGCAGGGGACGCAACTGCACGCGCTGCTGCCCGGCGGCCTGTTCCAGCTCGAGCACCTGTTCCCGGGATTCCGTGACCAGGCCCTGGCCGAGGGGGCGGTCGAGGCGCCGCCCGCGGCCAGGCGGAACTATCTCGACGGGCGCCTGAAGGTCGTCGTCCCCGACGACGCCGACAGCCTGGCGGGCAGCCGGCCTCTCCTGGAAGGGCTGATCCGCCGGCAGGTGCTTCGACTGCCCAACGTCAGGGCGGTCACCGCCCGCGCCACGGGTCTCGTGTTCGACGGCGGCGCGACCGTCGGGGTCCACGTGGACGCCGACGGGGTGCCCGGCGTCGAGAGCGGCGATCTCGTGGTGGACGCCATGGGGCGTTCGAGCAGGCTGTCGGAGTGGCTGGAGCACGCGGGATGGGACCGGCCCGTGACGCGGCGGATGACCGTGCACCTCAACTACGCGACGGCCCTGTTCCGCCGCCGTGAGTCGAAGCCCGATCCCGCGATCGTTCTGGCACTGCACAGCCCGAGGATGTCGTCCGACGTGGCCGGTGCCGCGTTCTTCGCCGTCGAGGACGGCCGGTGGATGGCCATGATGGCCGGTTACGGGGACAACCGCCCCGGGCGCACGGCCGGGGACTTCGTCCGCCGGCTGCGCGAGCAGTTCCCGCCGGAGTTCGGTGAGGTCGCCGGGAACGAGATGCTCGGCGACGTCCGGACCTACCGCCATGCCGACAGCCGGCGGCGGGACTACCACGCGCTGAGGCGGTTTCCGGCGGGGCTCGTCAGCGTCGGTGACGCGGTCGCCTCGTTCAACCCCGTGTACGGCCAGGGGATGACGGCGGCCGCCCTGCACGCGGCCTGCCTGTCGGCGTACCTGCGGTCAGGGCCGGACCTGCGCGCGCCGGCGCGCGGATTCTTCGGCCTGCAGAAGGTCGTCGTCGACGCCGCCTGGTCGATGTCGACCTCCGCCGACCTGGCACTGCCGCACGTTGCCGGCCCCTACCCGCGCGGATACCGGCTCTCCGGCTGGGTCAGCAGGCAGATCGTCACGGCGACCATCACGGACGTGGCGGTCGCCCGGCGGTTCAACGCGGTCGTCTCCATGCGTGAACATCCGAGGTCGCTGGCAACGCCCGGCGTGCTCCTGGGTGCCCTGCGCGCCAACCGGCGCGCACGCTGATCGGGTCTCCCGCACCGCAGGTCGCGCCTGCGCTGTCGATCCGTCCGGCGCCGGACGGGCCGCGGTCCGCCCCGGGCGCTGCTCAGGGCTTGCGGGCGAGCCCGCAGAGGGCGTCCAGCTCGGGCGGCAGTTCCGGTTCGGAGCGCCACCGGGAGACCGAGACGATGCCGGGCTCCAGCAACTCCAGGCGGTCGAAGAACCGGGCGATCTGCTCGGGGGTACGCAGCCGGTACGGGTCGCCGGCCTCGGCGCGGACCCGTTCGGCCTGGTGGGCCGCGTCCGGGCGGACCACGTTCGTGCCGTCCTCGAGGGCCAGGTAGCTTCCGGACGGTACGGCGTCCACGAACCGTCGGACGATCGCGTACGCCTCGTCGTCGTCCAGGACGTTGCCCCACGCCTGGCCCACGGCGAACGGCGTGTACGCCAGCGCCAGCCCCGCGCCGGCCGGGATCGGCTCGCCGGGTAGGTGCGCCGCCTCGACGCGTACCGGCTCGGCGTCCCGGTAGATGGCCGGGACGAGCCGTTCGTCGAGCGTGCTCGATGCGCTGGATCAGGTTGGACAGCGACCGGTGCATCCGGACCTCCGCGCGGGGGACGGCGATGTGGGATCGTTGTCATGCATCGAACCATGAGCTGGTGTCGATGTCATCAGGCGTGGAGGGGGGCGGTCCGCAGGGGACGCCGAGCCCGTATCGTCCCGGATTGGGCCCGCCCCTACCTGGACGGAGCAGTCATCTCGACCACGCTTGAAATGACCTGAATATTCAGTATTCGATCACTCAAACCGGTATCGGTTGGCGCAAATGCAAGGTGCAGAGCGGGCGTTGCCCATTACATCGAGGTGCATTAGCATCCAACCGCGTCCTGATCCAGGGCGCGGCGACAATTGCCCGAAGAGGGCCATCACGAGCACTCGGAGTGACGACTCGGCAGCACGCGAATTAGATTCGACCACCGCCCGAGCGGGTGGGTGACCTGGGGTCGGAACTGTGTCGGCCACCGGAGAGGCTCGGCTGATGCCGTCCCGTGGACCACCCTTCCCACGATGTGGCGACAAGTTCCCGAATTGTTGCCCACGGCCAGTTGTCAACCCCTTAATCTGGGGGTAATTGTTACCGAAATGCCACTATCAGGGTGAGAGCGCCGATTGGTCGGCGTTAGGAGAAAACATCCAGAGCGGGTGGGGAAACCGGAAGGGGTGGGGGGATGAGGGGGATCCCGAACGAATCCTTGGTCATCGGCATCGCGTCCTCGCCGGCCCAGCGCAGGCAACTTGCGCAACTGCTCAGTCGGACGGAGGCCTTCCTGATCGTCTCGACGGTCGAGCAGGCGCGGGAGTTCCTGGACGGGACCGGAGGGACCCGCGTCGCGGCGATGACGCCGCCCGGCCACGCCGCGGTCGCCGAGGCGGCGCCCGGCCAGAGCGTGGTTGCCGAGGCGGCACCGTCCGGCCGGATCGCGGTTGCCGAGGCGGCGGAGGGCGTGACAACGCCACCGCCGGCTGACCTGGCCGTCGACTCCGGCCGGCGGGTGCTGCGCTGGCTGGACCGCGAGATCGCACTCACCCCGCTGGAGCACGACTTCCTGCTGTGCCTGGTCGACACGCCCGGGCAGGTGTGGACCTACGAGCGGCTGCACCTGGAGGTCTGGGGCAACGAGCACCTCGGTCGCGGCTCCGACATGCACTCGGTGGTGCGCAGGGTGCGGCGCAAGCTCGCCTGGCTGGACGCGAGGGCGGCGATCCACGCCGTCCGCGGGGTCGGCTTCCGCCTCGCCCTGGCCTGACCGCCGCGTCGGGCGCACCGCCGCGTCCGGGGCGTCCGCCACGAGCGCCGCGGCGGCGGGCGCCACACGCGATCCGGCCCGCCTGGTCGAAACCAGGCGGGCCGGACCTTGGTGTTCAGTTGTCAGCAGCGGACGGGGGACAGTGCGAAGTTCTCCACCTTGGGCGTCTTGGTGTCGAGCTTCGTCTGACGGGTCTGGGGCTTCCAGTCGTCCTTGGCGGCGATGATCGTCAAGGGGTTGTTCTTCGTGTCCATCCAGTAGGCGTACTTGCCCTCGGCGTCCGTGGCGAACGTCCACGAGGCCGCCTTGGAGTTCACCTGAACGATCGCACCGGCGAGCGGCGCGTTCGCCCCCTGGCAGCTGGTGCCGGTGACCGTGCCCATCAGCTTGCCCCAGCTCTTCGGAGGATTCACCTTCATGGTGACCGCCACCGGCTGCACCGTGTACGGAGTGTTCTCCTTGATGGCGATGGAGCCGGAGTAGGTGCCCGGCTGGTCGACGTTCGCCGTCATGCCGACGGTGACCGTGACCTTCTGACCCGGCGCCAGCGTGGCCGACGTCTTGTCGATCGTCATCCAGCTGACGTCCGCCGGACCCTCGGCACACTCCTCGAACCCGGGGAGCGCCTCGCTGTCCGCCGTGGCGTTGAAGCTGCCCGACGAGCCGCCGACCTTGTAGAAGCCACACGCCGCGCCGCCGCGGTACCGGGCGGTGTTGGCGTTCGGCAGGTTCGACCACGAGTTGCTGGCCGGGTCGTACGCGAAGCCGGCGTTGGTGACGGCCCCACTCTGCACACCGCCGACGACCAGCAGCTTGCCGTTGGCGACGGCGAAGGAGCTGGCCCAGCTGTCGGCCGGCGCGTCGGCGATGGCGGTCCAGGCGTTGGCCGCCGGGTCGAAGGCGTAGCCGGCCTTCTGCGCGGCGGATCCGTCGTTGCCGCCAGCGCAGTAGACGACGCCGTCGATCCCGCCGCAGGAGGCGAAGGCCACCGACTTCGGGTAGTTGGCCACCGTCTCCCAGCTGTCACCGGCCGGGTCGTACCGGACGACGCTGTTGGACATCGGCGTGCAGGACGCGGTGGTGCAGCCACCGATGGCGTACAGCTTGCCGTCGATGACGGCCTGACCGGCCGCGGCGCGCGGCGCCGGGTTGTCCGCCTTCTTCGTCCAGGTGTTGGCCGCCGGGTCGTACGACCAGGTGGTGGCGTCGGGGCCGGACGCTCCCCAGCCGCCGGTCGCGATGATCTTCCCGTCGACGACGCCCACGGTCAGGGCGTTCCGCGCTGCGGGAAGGTCGGCGATCGGCGCCCAGCTCAGCGCGACCGGGTCGTAGACGTAGTTCTTCGTCGACGACGCCGATCCGTTGCCGCCGGCGATCGAGTACACCTTGCCGTCGAGGTTCACCACCCGGTTGTCCATGACGTTCGCCGGGTAGTCGGCGATGTCCGTCCAGGGGTCGGCCTGCGGGCCCACCGCCGGGGACGCGGCCGTGGCCGCCTTGCCGGTCGCCTGGGCGGCGAACGACGTCGGGACGTTGAGCCGCTGCTCCGGCGCACCGGCGGACCCGAGCACCTCCTGCTTGCTCATCGTGGACCCGTCGGCCCGCTGCAGCACGAACCCGCCGTCGCGCTCACTGAACCCGACGTCGACGGGCGCCGCCCCGGTGTTGGTCACCGTGAAGGACTTGCTGACCTTGCCCGAGGGCATCTGGACCGTGCCGGTCACCTCGGCCGGCTCGACGGACAGCTTGCCGGCCTTGAGCTGGAAGTCCGCCGCGGTCGCCCCGTGGGCCTGGACGTCGATATTCTTGCTGTCGCTGAGGTAGCCCGCGCCGGTCGCGGTGAACTCGTGCGAGCCGGTCAGCGAGGAGAACATCCAGTAGAAGCCGTCCGCCAGCCCGGAGTCGTCCGGCGTGGCCATGGTGGTGGCCTTCTCCGCCGGCCGGTCCTTGCTGGTGACGGTGGCGCCGTTGACGTAGCCGTCGTTGTTGTCGCGGACGTTGCCGACCACGAGGCCGCCGGCGACCGGCTGGCAGCTGACCTGGCTACCGATCAGCACGTTGTCGACCTGCCACCACCATTCCCACTGGGCGTCGTAGTAGTGGAACCGGACCCGGGCCTGCGCCTGGCCCGCGGCCTGCGGGATGGCGATCTCGGTGACCCGCGGCCCGCGGACGTCGGCCGCCTGCCGGAGGACGTTCGTCCACGTGGTACCGCCGTCGAGGCTGAGGTCGACGTCGGCACGGTCGCTGCCCAGCCAGTTGTAGTCCTGGTTGAACCGGATCACCGGCGCCGCGACGCCGGTGAGGTCGACGACCGGGCTGACGAGCGAGGCGTCCTGCCGGCCACCGGAACCGTACTTGTCGCTGTCGATGACGGCGAAGTTGCCGGTGCCGCCGGTCAGGTTGGTGCGGTTACCGTCGTCGGTGAACTTCCAGACCTGCCCGGTGCCCAGGTGGTCCACCACCGACCAGCCGGCCGGCGTGGTGGTGCCGTCGAAGGTCTCGTACACGCCGTCCGAGCCGTACCGGTATCCGGGCGCGGTGGTGCAGGAGTTGGCGGCCACCGGCACGGAGACGTTCTGGGTGACGTTGCCCGAGCCGACGACGACCTCCTTGGTCACCGTCTCGTAACCCGGGTACTGCGACTCGATCTTGAGGGTGTACGTCGCCTCGGCCGGCAGCGAGAAGCTGTAGTGACCGTTGGCGGGCGTGGTGTAGTCGGACACCCCCGACGGGCCCTCGACGCTCACCTTGGCGTAGAGCGGCCAGCCGTGACCGGAGCCGTCGGTGACCGTGCCGCTGACGGTGACGCTCGGCACCGCCGCCAGCGCGACGTTGACCGTGGTGGTGGTGTCCTTGGTGACCGTCGCCGAGACCGTCTTCGTCCCGTAGCCGAACGCCGACACCGTGACCTGGTAGGCACCGGCCGGAAGGAGAGACGAGTACATGCCGTCGCTGCCGGTGGTCACCTCGCGGTCGGCGGCACCGGTCAGGGCCACCTTCGCGCCGCGGATCGGGGAGCCGTTGGCCGCGTCGGTGATCGTGCCGGCCAGGGTGCCGGTGTCGCCGATCGGGGCGGCGTTGAGCAGCGCGAGCGCGTCCAGCCGGCCCTCGCCGTAGACGTTGTTGTTGGCCGCGGTGCCGCCGCACTGGAGGTCGGACTTGTCGATCGCCGTGCTGTTCAGCAGCGCGCGGGTGGCGTTGATGTCACCGACCAGCGCCGGCGCCGCCGACCACAGCAGCGCGACCGCGCCCGCGAGGTGCGGGGCCGCCATCGAGGTGCCGTTGTAGCTGGTGTAGGTGCTGCCCGGAACGCTCGACCGGATGTTCACGCCGGGTGCCGAGATGTTCGGCTTGATCCCGCCGTCCTGCCCCGAACCGCGGGACGAGAAGCTGGCAATGTTGTTGTTGATGTCGTACGCGCCGACCGAGTAGTTGCTGGTCCGGCTGCCCGGCGAGCCGCTGGTCTGGCACGACGGGCCGTTGTTGCCGTTGGACCAGCTGCCGAAGATGCCCGAGGCGGTCCATGCGTTGGTCACGTCCTCCATGAACGGGTCGGTGGAGGGCGCGGTGGTTCCCCACGAGTTGTTGATGATGTTCGGCCGCTTGCTGGCGTCCGGGTTCTGGCCGTTGAGGTCCGTCGGCTGGAGCATCCACTGGCCGGAGTTGATCAGGGCCGCGTCGCTGGGGCAGCAGCCGTTCGCCGCGATCCACTTGACCTCGGGGGCGACACCGATCTGGTTCGCCCCGGCGGCGCCGGCCATCGTGCCCATCGTGTGGGTGCCGTGGCCGTCGGTGTCGCAGGGCGCGGCGGCGCAGGTGCCGGCGGCGTTGTACCAGTTGTAGTTGTGGTTGAACGTGCCGTCGCCGTTGTTGCCGCGGTACGAGCCGACCAGGGCCGGGTGGTCGTACTGGACGCCGGTGTCGATGTTCGCCACCGTGATGCCCGCGCCCTTGACGCCGTACTGGGCCCAGACGTCGTCGGCGTTGATGTTGGCGATGCCCCACTCGAGGGCGTTCACGGTCTTCTCGTTGTTGCCCTGGGTGACCTCGGGGACCTTGTACTCCAGCGGGGCGTACAGGCCGTCGACCTCGGCGTGGGCGGCGAGGTTCTGCGCCATCGAGAGGGAGCCGCTGCTGACCTTGATGGCGTTGGTCGCCCAGAAGCTCTGGTACTTCACGCCCGAGACGTCGAGCTCGGCCCGGATCTTGGCCTGGCTCTCGACGGCGGCCTTCTTCAGCGCGTCCGCGACGGCGGTGCCCCGCTCGGCCCAGTCCTTGATCTGGCTGGCCTTGCTCAGGTCCGCCTGGTCCTTGAAGCGGATCCAGAAGTCGCCCTCGCTCTTGGCCTGGAGCTGCTTCGTGAGCTCCGGACGGATCTTGTCAGCAGGGGAGGCTGCTCCCGTCCCGGCCTGCGCCGCCTGTGCACCTGTGCCGATTGTGGCCAATCCTGTTGCGGCGAGTACCATCGCCGCGCCGGCGCTCACCAGACGTCTGGCGGTGCGCCTCCTGTGTGGACGTTCTAACATTCGGTGCTGCCTCCTCTGAGACGACCCGCAGTTGATCTAGCCGTGCGAAGGTGCAGGAGGCGGTTCCCCGTTTGGACCACACTGGAATGGACGGACCCCCCCTGCCCTGGGCGCCGTGCGGGTCATGCCGGCTGCCCGACTGGACACTATGATCGGAATGAACAGCCGATCAAGAACGCTTCGTGAGTAACTTGTCGCCAACAGTTGCCTGGTTGTCAGCAGGATTGACAATTATCGTCAGGTCCATGGCGAGGTTGGGCGGAATCTGCCCATCATTCGGGGTGGGGTGCCGTGGCGGAGAACGATGAGTGCGCCGTGCCAACCGGGCACGGGCCGACCGAGGACGTGTTCCCGCTGGTGATCGCGGTGTCACCCGCGCCGGCCGAGCGGATCCGGCTCGCCGAGCGCCTCGACGGCGTCGCACCGCTGCTCCTGGTCGCCGACCTCGACGAGCTGCGCCGGCTGATCGCGGTTCCGCAGCGGCGCTCCGGGGCGATGCCGGCGCCCGCGGTGGCCGACAACACCCTGGTCATCGACTCCGCCCGGTCCACCGCCCGCTGCCGGGGCCGCGAGGTCGGCCTCACCCAACTCGAGTACGACCTGCTGGCCTGCCTGACCAGCGAGCCGGTCCGCGTCTGGAGCTACCCGGAGCTGCACCGGTCCGTGTGGCGTGACGAGGGCCGGGAGCGCAAGGCGGACGTGCAGTCGCTGGTGAAGCGGCTGCGGCGCAAGCTCAGCGAACTCGGCACCGGCGTCACCATCGACGCGGTACGCGGTGTCGGATTCCGGCTGACCGACCACCGGTTCCCGGACGTCAGCGGGGCATGACGGCTGTCCGATCGCGCAACCAGGCCCGCCTGACTCGCTTCCTGTTCCGCCTGTGTCGGATCCGCCGGCCGCCGGCCGCCGGTCGCCGGCGACCGGGGCCCGCAGGTACGCCGGGTCGACCTGGAGCCGAACAGCCTGGTCTTCTCCTTCGAGCACCTGGTCCGGGTGGAGGAGCACTGATGCGCGGAGCGCTGGCGGGCCTGCTGATGCCGTACCCGGCGGGGTCGTTTTTGCCGGCCGTCTACCAGGAGGACGACTTCGTGATGCGGTGGACGGCCGCGCTGGACGAGGTCCTCGCGCCGCGTTCCGTGCGGTGCCGTTTCCGTCCCCGTTCGCCACATAGGATGTCGGGGTGACCCAGGCGGCCACCCCGAGATCCCCAGGCGTCGTAGCCGTCAACGACGCGTTGCCGGAGATCGTCCGGCGGCGTCTGGCCTCCGTCCGTCCGCGCGGCGGCCGCTCCTCCTGGCTGGCCACCGCGGTGGTCGTGGTGATCGCCGGCGTCCTGCGCCTGGTCGACCTCGACCAGCCCGCGGGCAAGATCTTCGACGAGCTCTACTACGCCACCGACGCGCACAACCTGCTCACCCGCGGAGTCGAGTGGGACGAGAAGAACGACACCGCGGGATACGTCGTGCACCCGCCGCTCGGGAAGTGGATGATCGCGCTGGGCGAGTGGCTTTTCGGCTACCACGCGTTCGGCTGGCGGGTCTCGGCCGCGGTCACCGGGACGGTGTCGGTGCTCGTCCTCGTCAGGGTTGCCCGGCGGATGTTCGGGTCCACCGTGCTCGGCTGCGCCGCGGGGCTGCTGCTGGCGCTGGACGGCATGCATCTGGTGCTGTCCCGGTCGGCGCTGCTCGACATCTTCCTGATGTTCTTCGTCCTCGCCGCGTTCGGCACGTTGCTCCTCGACCGCGACGCGCGGCGGCGCCGGTGGCTGCGGGCGCTGGCGGACGGGCTCGACCCGACCGCGCACGGCCGCGCGGGGCGACCCCGGTTCGCCGTACCGTGGTGGCGGCTGGCCACCTTCGTCCTGCTCGGCTGCGCGTGCGCGGTCAAGTGGAGCGGCGTGTGGTACGTCCTCGTGTTCGCCGCGCTGATGCTCTACTGGGCGGCCCAGACCCGGCGCTCCGCCGGCGCGCGGCATCCGTGGCGCGACGCGCTGCTCGGCGAGGTCGGCTGGCTGGTGCTCGGCGCGGTCCTCGTCGGCGCGGTCTACTTGGCCAGTTGGGCGGGGTGGTTCGTGACCGACGACGGCTATCTCCGACACTGGCTGCGCGACACCGGCCAGCGGGAGGCGCCGGTCGTCGGCGCGCTGCAGAACCTGTGGCACTACCACCAGGCGGCGCTGACGTTCCACACCGGGCTGGAGAAGACGCACCAGTACCAGTCGTGGCCGTGGCAGTGGCTGCTGCTCGGCCGACCGGTCGCGTTCTACTGGTGGTGCGAGGGAACGTGTGGGGGAGCGACCGCCACCAGGGAGGTCCTGCTGCTCGGCACGCCGCTGCTGTGGTGGTCGTTCATCCCGGCACTGGGCGCGCTGACCTGGTTCGGCATCGCCCGGCGCGACTGGCGGGCGGGCGCGATCTGGGTGGGCGTCGTCGCGGGGCTGCTGCCCTGGTTCTACTTCGCCGCCGCCGACAACCGCACGATGTACTACTTCTACACCGCCCCGGCCGAGCCGTTCCTGATCCTCGCCGTGGTCTACGTGCTCGGCGCGATCATGACGCCGGCCCGAGCGCCCGCCACGACCGACGGGGCCGCGGACGGCGACGGCGACCGCCGCATGATCGGCGCGCTCGTCGCGGGCGCGTACGTGCTGCTGGTCGCGATCTGCTTCGCGTACTTCCACCCGCTCTACGTCGGCACGTCCATCCCGTACACCGAGTGGGCGGCCCGCATGTGGCTGGGCAGCCGCTGGATATAGGTTCATTCTCGCCCCCGCCGGGCGGCCGGTCAGGCGCCGCGGGCGTACAGGGCCAGACGGACCCGGTTGGGGCTGCCCGTCTTGGTCATCAGGCTGGTGATGTGGGTCTTGACCGTGGTGACGCCGACGTGCAGCCGCTCGGCGATCTCCGTGTTGGACAGGCCCTCGGCGACGAGGTTCAGCACGTCCTGCTCGCGGGCGGTCAGCCCCTCGACCGGCCGGGGCGCCTCGGCGCGGGCGTGCACCGCGCGCTGGACCAGGCGCCGCAGCACCTCCTGGCTGAACGGGCTGCCGCCGGCGGCAGCCCGGCGGACGCCGTCCAGCAGGTCGGCGGGTGGCGCGTCCTTGAGCAGGAATCCGCAGGCGCCGGCGGTCAGGGCCGGGTACAGGTGGTCGTCGTCGCCGAACGTGGTCAGCACCAGCACCCGGATGGCGGGACGGTCGGCGAGGATGCGACTGGTCGCGGTGATGCCGTCGACGCCCGGCATGCGCAGGTCCATGACGACGACGTCGGGGACGAGCCGCGCGGCGAGGGCGACCGCGTCGCGGCCGTTGTCGGCCTCGCCGACCACCTCGATGTCGGGCTGGGCGTCGCAGAGCATGCGCAGGCCCGCGCGGATGAGGTGCTGGTCGTCGACCAGCAGGACGCGGATCATGCCGGCTCCGCCGCGCGCGGCGCGGCGGGCGCCTCGCGCTCCCGCGGGGCGGGCGAAGCGGGCGCGCCGGCAGGGGGCGGGGGAGCGGGTGCCGCCGTCGGGAGGACGGTACGCACCCGCCAGCCCGCGCCCGTCGGACCGGCCTCCAGGCGGCCGCCGAGGACCTCGACGCGCTCGCGCATCCCGGTGACGCCGTGGCCGCCGCCGGACGGCACCGTCGCGGGCGCCCACCCGCCCCCGTCGTCCGACACCTCCCAGTGGACGGCGCCGTCGACCACCGCCACCGACAGGCGGGCCAGCGCGGACGGGCCGGCGTGCTTGGCCACGTTGGTCAGCGCCTCCTGGCTGAGTCGCAGCACCGCCAGGCCCCGGACCGCGTCGAGCGAACCGACCGCCGGGTCGATGTCGGCCTCCACCGTGACACCGGCCTGCCGGGCCCGGTCGACCGCCGCGCCGAGGGCCGCCGGGACCGCCGACGGCTCGATCGCGGTCAGCGCCGCGTCGCCGCGTACCCCGTCGGGGTCACGCAGGACCGCGACCAGCCGACGCAGGTCCGCCAGGGCTGCGCTTCCCGTGGCGTGCACGTCGTCGAACACCTCACCCACCCGTGGGTCCAGGTCGGTCAGCACGTGCCGGGCCACGCCGATCCGCAGCACCATCGACGCCACGTGGTGGGCGACCACGTCGTGCAGTTCCCGGGCGATGGCGCTGCGTTCGTCGGCGCGGGCGGCGCGGCTCTCCGACTCGCGCCGGCGCTGCTCCGCCGCCGCCCGCTCCTGCGCCTGCCGGGCGAGTTCCCGGGTGGTCCGGATGACCAGCCCGAGCAGCAGCGGGACGCCCACCTCCACCAGCAGCCCGAACACGCCGGACAGGACCCGTCGCCACGGATCGCCGATCGAGTTGGTCATGTCGACGGCGGTCAGCAGCCCGGCCGCCAGCCAGATGGTCCGCGGCCGCCGCGCCCGCATGGTCAGCTCCAGCAGCGCCCAGCTGGCGCCCACCTGGTTGATCATGATGTCGTCGACCAGCCGGATCGCGACCGCCAGCAGCGCGGCCTGGATCAGCAGGTTGACCAGCGGCCGGCGGTGCAACACCAGCGCGAGGGCGAACGCGATCACCGCGAGGACCCACTGGGCGGCCGTCGGCGCCCCGGCCACCGGGGCGCCGAACAGCAGGTATCCGATGCCGCTGAGGTCGAGCAGCACCATCCGCACGAGGGTGTCCCGCGCGTCGAACAGCCGTGCCACCCAGCCCACCGGGTCAGCCTAGGCGCTGCGGCTCGGTGACACGAGCGGCCTCCGGCCGGTCCCATCTCGTCCGGACCGCCAGGTAGGCGGCCAGGCCGAGCGGCCCGAGCAGGATCGTCAGGACCAGCACCGGCGCCATGACCAGCGCCGGCACACCCCGTTCCCGGCTGTCGAGCCACGCCCACCGGCCGACGAACAGGTCGAACGCGATCATGTGTGCCCAGGCCGCCGCCGCGCCGTCGGCGGTGCCCAGCAGGTCGCGAATGCCGGTGAGGGTCGGGGACGTCACAGCCGGCAGCACCTCGCCGAGCGCCGGAAGCACCAGGATCGCGTAGATCGCCAGGACCGGCGCCACGATCAGCGGTGACCGGACGATCCGGGCGGTCACCGACCAGCGGGGCAGCAGGATCATCAGCGCCCAGAACGGCGCGGCCACCGCGAACGTGAGCGTGAACAGCGTGCCGGTCATGCCGCCAGCGCCATTTCCGGACGGCGCCGCCGGGCCACCACCACGCCGACGGCGGTGGCGGCCGCGAGCACCAGGGCCGCGGCGGCGGCCAGGGTGAGCGCGTCCGGCCGCAGCAGCGGCTGTCCGCGCAGCGCCTGCCAGGTGAGCAGCAGCGTGAACGCGCCGTACGCGCCACCCGCGACGAGCAGCAGCCGCGCCTGGGTGCGCTCGTCCAGTCGCGCGCCGAGGAAGCGGCGCAGCAGGATCGCCAGGATCGGCAGCGCCTGCAGCGCGTGCAGCCCCACGAAGTGCCCGATCCGCAGGTCACCGCCGGTGGTGCTCCAGCCGACCAGCGGCAGACCCGGCCCGCCGTCCGGTACGCCCACGCTGTGCGCCCCGGAGATCCCCTCGACGCCCCGCTGCTGGCTGGGCATCGTCATCGGTACGGCCACCAGCATGCCGAGCAGCGTCAGGCCGAGCCCCAGCGCCACCGCGTACCGGGCGGCCCGGTCGGCGATGCGCTGGCGCAGCACCACGATCCCGAGGACGAGGTGCGCGGCGAACAGCACCATGATCGCGGCACCCATCAGCGCGAACAGGGCGCCGTCCAGCGGGGTGGTCGCGTTGAAGTGGCTGGTGGTGCCCCGCAGCACCTGCCCGACGATGATCACCATTTCGAGCACCGCCACCGCGACGATGACGGTGGCCGCCCGCTCCGCGACCCGGCTACGCCTCGGCAGCAGCGAGAGCATCCAGGCCAGGGTGGTGGCGTACGCCACGAACGACAGGGAGAACTTCAGCGGCTTGAGCCAGATCGGCACGCCGGTGAGGACCCGCGAGTCGGCGATGACGCCGACCGCGGAGACGAGGGCGAGCACCGCCATCGCCGAGACGAAGACCATCAGGGGGCGGTGCCAGCGCGCCGCCCGGCGCATCGTGGTTGTCATACCTACAGATGCTCGTGCGCCGGCCCGCGGACTTCGCCCGACCTGAAGCCCCGGTTGCGGCCGGCGGTCGGAGCCGCCTCCTCCTACCTGGGTAGGAGACGCAGCCGTCGGCCCCGTCCCTGCCTGTGCCGCTGGCGGTGTTCGGCGCCGGCCTCGATGGCGTACGCGGCGGCCTGCCCGGTGCCCGTGCCGGCCGTGCCCACCCCGACCGGCCCGGCGCCGGCCGCGCCGAGCAGGTCGGCGGCCAACCCGCGGCGTCCAGCACCGCCTCGGGCCCGGACCGGGTGGGGGTGGGCACCTATGCCGTCATCCCTTCAGGCCGGTGTGTGCCAGGCCCTCGACGAACTGCTTCTGCGCGATGACGAACACCACCAGCACCGGCAGCGCGGTCATCGACGCCGCCGCGAGCTGGACGTCCCACATCGGGCCGCCGTACGCGTCGACGAACTGGGTGAGCGCCTGGGGCAGGGTGAACTTCTCCGGCGAGGAGAGGAACACGATCGGCTCCAGGTACAGGTTCCAGCTGTGCAGGAAGGTGAAGATGGCCACCGCGCCCAGCGCGGGCCGCGACAGCGGCAGGGCGATCCGCCAGAAGGTGGCGAAGCGACCCAGCCCGTCGACCCGGGCCGCCTCCTCCAGTTCGTCGGGGAGGCTGATGAAGAACTGCCGCATGATGAACGTCGCCAGCACGCTCGGCGCCCCGAAGATCGGCACCACGATCAGCGGCCAGTGGGTGTCGATCAGCCCGAGCTTGAAGAACATCTGGAACAGCGGCACGATCGTCACCTCGCTGGGGATGAGCAGGCCCGCGAGGACGACCAGGAACAGCAGGTTCTGGCCGCGGAACCGGATCCGCGCGAAGGCGTACCCGGCCAGCGCCGACACGGCCAGGGTGCCGACGGTGACCACCAGCGCGATGTAGAGGCTGTTGACGTACTGCTGCCCGAAGGGCTGCAACTCGAACACCCGCCGGTAGGCGTCGAGCCGCGGGTTGACCGGCAGCAGCTGCGGCGGGAAGGCGAAGATGTCCGCCACCGGCTTCAGCGACGAGGTGACCATCCACCAGGTCGGGAACACGAACGGGATCGCCAGGACCAGCAGCGCCCCGTAGAACGCCAGCTTGGCCCGTCGCGACAGGTCACGACTCATGGAAGACCCATCTCTTGCGCATCTGCCACTGCAGCACGGTGAGCGCGAGCACAATGACGAACAGCATGATCGACAGCGTGGCGCCGTAGCCGAAGTGGTGGAACTGGAACGCCTGCTGGTAGAGGTAGTAGACGAGCACGGTCGTCGAGGCGCCGGGCCCGCCCTGGGTCAGCACCGCGATCTGCGCGAAGACCTGCAACGACCCGACCACGGTGATGATCGACGTGAGCAGGATGGTCGGGCTGATCAGCGGTACGGTGATCCGCCGGAACTGGCGCATCCGGCTCGCCCCGTCCATCTCCGCGGCCTCGTACAGCTCCGCCGGCACGCCCTGCAGGGCGGCCAGGAACAGCACCATGTTCAGGCCGACGTTCTTGAACGCCTGCACGACGATCACCGACAGCATCGCCGTGCCCTCGCCGCGCAGCCAGTTCGGCCCGTCCACGCCCATCGTGTCGAGCAGGCCGTTCACGCCGCCGTTGTCCTGCAACAGGAAGCCCCACACGATGGTCCAGGCCACCAGCGAGACCACCACGGGGGAGAAGAAGACCGTGCGGAACAGGATGGTGCCCCGCAGTTTCTGGTTGAGCAGGACGGCCAGCAGCAACGCCAGCCCGAGGTTCAACACCACCAGCCCGACGGAGAACAGCCCGGTGGCCCGCAGCACCGCGCCGAGGTTGGGATCCGCGGCGAGCGCCCGGTAGTTGTCCGTGCCGACAAAGTCGAACGTCCCGGCCAGCACGTTCCACTCGTGCAGGCTGTACCAGACCACGAGGATCAGCGGCAGGATCACGAACACGACGCTGCCGAGCAGTTGCGGGGTGACGAAGAGGTAACCGGTGAGCTGATCCCGGCGGCGGCTGGTCCAGAACGGCCGCGCCGGGCCCAGGGCGGGCCGGGCCTCGACCGGGCCCACCCTGGTGTCCGTACGGGTCATGATCGATTGCCTACTTCGCCAGCAGCGGTTGGATCTTCGCGCAGACCCCGTCCAGGACGGCCTTGACGTCCGCGTCCGGCTTCCAGAGCGGGTCGAGCCCGGCGCGAACCTGCTGGCTCAGCTCGGCCTGTCCCGCGTGGGTGGGCTTGACGACACCGTTGGTGATGCCCTCGATGACGACCTTCTGCAGCTGTTCCGGCTTGAGCTTCGGGTTCGTCTTGGCGAGGTTCTCCGCGGTCAGCAGCGACTGCCGCGGCGGCGGGAAGAACTGGGCGAGCTTGGCGGAGTTGGTGGGGTTGGTGAAGAACGCGAGGAAGTCGGCGGCGACGTCGGCGTGCCGGCTCTTCTTCATCACCCCGAGGCCGGCCTGACCGATCACCGAGTACGGTCCCTTCGGGCCCGCCGGCAGGGGGACCAGGTCCCAGGCGAAACCGTCGTCCTTCAGCAGCGAGGCGCGGGAGATCTGGGTGATCGTCATGGCGGCGTCACCGGCGAAGAAGTCGGCGGTGGTGCCCGGGCCGGGCAGCGCCTTCGCGGTGAAGATGGCCTTGTGCAGCGTGGTCATCGCCTCGACCATCTCCGGGCTGGCGAAGCCGCAGCTCTTGCCGTCCGCGCTCCAGGCCTGGGCGCCCCAGCCCGTCCAGAAGCTCGCCAGGTTGTCCCAGGTCTTGTAGTCGAAGTCCCGGATCACCAGGCCGGCCTTGCCGGTGGCCTGCTGCGTGGCGCTGGCGGTCGCCAGCGCGTTCTCCCAGTTCCACTGCCCGGCCGCCATCAGCTCGGCCGGGGTCTTCTGCCCGGCCTTCTTGATCAGGTCGGTGTTGACGAACACGCCGAAGGGCGAGGTGGAGAACGGGTAGGCGTACAGCTTGCCGTCGTTCTGCCAGAGCTTGAGGGTGGCCGGGGAGAGGTCGTCGTACCGGTAGCCCTCGGCCTTCTTGATCGTGTCGTCGAGCGGCAGCAGCGCTCCCGAGGCCACGAAGTCGGGCGCGGAGTTCTCCAACACCCACGCCAGGTCGGGTGCGTTCCCGCCGGCGATCTGGGTGGTCAGGGTGGTGGTGTAGGTCTCGAACGGGATGGGGTCGAACTTGATCTCGGCGACGTTCGGGTGGCTCTTGCGGTACTCGTCGGCGATCTCGTTGAACAGCTTCAGGTGCGCCTCGTTGGCCGACCAGACGGTCATCCGCAGACTGGCCGGGCCCGTGTCCTTCGCCTCGCCGCCGCCGCAGGCGGACAGGGCGACGACGCCGGCCAGCGCCGCGGCGACGACGGCCAGACCCTTTCCTGTTTTCACTATCTTCTCCTCACCGGGGGGTTTCAGTAGCCCACGATCTGCGGCCAGCGGCGTTCCACGCCGGCGGCCGAGATGTGGTCGGTGAACTCGGCCAGCAGGCGGGGGGTGCCGCGGACCGCACGCGGGGACTCGCCCCGCGTCAGACAGAAGTCGGCGAGCAGGCCGGCGACCTCGCCGACGTTCCACTCGACGGGGTGCAGCCGGTAGCTGCCGTTGGTGATGTGCGTGGTGCCGATGTTCTTGCCGGCCGGCAGCAGGTTCTCCATCCGCTGCGGGATCAGCGCACCGAGCGGGATCTCGAAGGGGCAGGAGCCGACGTCGATGTAGTTGTCGCCGCCGGTGGACGGGTGCAGGTCGATGCGGTACATCCCCACGCCGACCGAGTCGGGGTAGTGCACCGCGCCGTGCTCACCCCGTACCGCGAGGGAGAGATCCTGCTCCACCACCGTGTACTCGGCCCGGATGCGGCGGGACTCCCGGATGTAGGGGGCCTGCGCCAGCCCGTCCGGGCTGCCGGTGACGTCGCCGCGCAGCCGCAGGCCGGGAAAACCGGTCCCGCCGTCCGGCCGGGGCGCCTCAGTCTGCAGCCAGTACAGCACCGAGTACGACAACTCGCGGGCCTTGGTCAGGTGCCACGACGCGTTGGGCACGTCGATGACCGGCCCCTCGAAGTAGTCGATCATCGGCCAGTTGACCAGCGTGATGTCGCTGCCGTACGCCCCGTCGGTGAAGTTGCGCCGCGCGGCGATCCGCCGGAACGTCCACAGGTTGCCGTCACCGGGGTTGACCCGCTGGTCGGCGTTGACGCTCAACGGGTCGTCGTCCGGGTTGGGGGTGAAGCTGCGCTCGACGATCTCCAGCGTGCGCGGGTGCGGCGACCGCCAGGACAGCAGCCGGTCGCCCCAGAAGTCCGGCTTGTAGTCGCGCCAGAAGTCGTACCCGGCGGGCCGGTCGATGGTGTGGTCGCCGTCGGCGTGGTCGAGGGCGAAGCAGACCGACACGGCCTGCATGTTCAGCGGCTGCGCCTCGGCCGGCGCGCTCGGCTCGCCGGTCTCGGCCTGCGACTCGAACCCGGTGACGTACTCGGTGCCGGTCAGCGGCAGCAGCTCCCCGGTCTCGGTGGCGTCCAGGATGTAGGGTGCGACGACGTCGATGCGGTCGTCCCGGTCCCGGTGCGCGAGGGTGACCCCGGTGACCCGGTCCCCATCGGTCTCGGCGGCGACCGGCCGGTACGGCTGCAGCACGGTCAGCCGCCCCGCCCCCCGGTACGGCGCGAGTATCCCCTCGAGGACGGCGACGGCCACCCGGGGCTCGTGGCAGAGCCGGCTCACCCAGCCGGCACCCGGGTTGAGGTCGGTCCACGCCCGGGAGCGCTCGGTCAGCGGGTAGTGGCGACGGTAGTAGTCGCGGATGCCGTTGCGCAGGGCCCGGTAGCTGGCGGTGGCGCCGAACTGTTCGATCCAGGAGTGCTCGTCCGGCGGTACGGCCTGGCTGGTGAGCTGCCCGCCGAGCCAGTCGAACTCCTCGGTCAGGATGACGGACCGGCCGGCCCGGGCCGCGGCGAGCGCCGCGGCGACCCCGCCCAGTCCGCCCCCGACGACGAGGACGTCCGCACGCATCTGTACCACTTGCTTCCTTCCAGTTGTGCGGTCGACCGCTCAGCGGCGGTCGACCGCCGGACCAGGGGTGCCGAGGGTGTCGCCCTCGACGAATTCGCAGGGGAGAAGGCGCTGCTGAAGGCCGGCCGCGCTGCCGTCGATCACGCCGGTCAACACCTCGACCGCCTGCCGACCCATCTCCTCGCGCGGGATGCGGATCCCGGTGAACGTGATGTCGGTGGGGACCGCGAGCGTCGGGTCGCCGAGGGTCACGATCGACAGGTCGCCGGGCACGGTCAGCCCGCGCCGCCGGGCGGCGGCCTCCATCGCCACCGCCGTGGCGAAGTCCTCCACGAAGGCGACGGTGGCCCCGTCGGCCAGCAGTTCGTCGAGACCCGGGTCGGCGTTCTCGGCGACCGCGGCCAGTTGGCGGGCGCTCTCCGCGGGCGCCGCGGCGGCCAGGTAGCCGCGGCGGCGGTCCGCCGAGGACTCGGCGGACATGCCCATGCCCACGTACGCCAGGCGTCGGTGACCGCGCCGCAGCGCCAGCTCGACGAGCCGGGCCACCCCGGTGGCGTAGTCGGCGCCGACGTAGGGGACCGGTCCACCGGCGTCGTCGCGGCGCCCCACCGCGACGTACGGATATCCGTCGCGGTTGAGCCGGTGCAGTTCCGCGCCGTCGATCTCGCGGCCGAGCAGGATGCACCCGTCGGCCAGGCGCAGCCGGTTGTCGTGGTGGAAGACGCGCCGCCGGCCGTCCACCACCGGTGCGCTGGTGAACAGCAGCAGGTCGCAGCCGACCCGCTCGGCGTACTCCTCGATGCCGAGCAGGAACGGGTGGAAGAAGTCGCGGCTGCCGCTGGGGAACGCGGGCTCGTACGTGAAGACGCCGATGATCCGGTTGAACCGCGAGGCGAGGCGGCGGGCCACGGGGTCGGCCGCGTATCCGGTCTCGGCGATGGCCCGCAGCACCCGGTCCCGGGTCTCCGGGGCGATGCGGATATCGGCATCGGCCCTGTTGTTCAGCACCAGCGACACGGTTGCCTGACTGACACCGGCCAACCGCGCGATGTCACGTTGAGTGACGCGTCTGGAGGGAGCGGTCACGACGGATCCTTCCGGTGCGGCTAATGCGTATTAGCGCTCGGCGTTGGGAAGGAGCTTGGCGGCTGCGGCGGCTTGTGTCAAGAGGATGAACGGAGATTTCGGCTAGATGAACTGCCTGAAGTAATGCGCATTAGCAGGACCGGTCCCCGACGGCGGGCGCGAAGGGTGCGCCCGGTGCCCGAGAAGCCGGCGGGCCCTCTTGACAAGAGCCCTCCCGGGCACGCAACATTCGAGAAACGTGGATGCTAATACGTATTAGTACAGCGGCGCCGCACGGATCGCCGACTTCGACGACCCACGCGGTCTTACTGAGAGTTATCGCTGCCGCTGGACGTCGTCGGTTCGCCGGGGGCAGCACCCGCCCGGGCGCCGCCCCGGCGTGCTCCCCCGGCCGATGCCGCGGGCTCAGCACCCCTTTGTCGCGGACGGCCCAGCGTCCGACGGGCCCGACAGAAGAGGAAGACACATGACGAGACCACCCACCACCTCATCCCGACTCGCCGTCGCGGCGGCCGCCGGCGCCAGCCTGCTCGTCGCCGCCGCGACCGGCGCCGCGCCAGCCGCCGCCGCCGGCTCTGACCTCGACTTTCCCCAGTTCAGCTACGTGGGCACCGCGTTCGACAAGCGCACCCTCGCCTACAACCCGACGAACGAGTTCATCTTCCCGAGCGTCATCCGGGCCGCCGACTACTTCTCGAACCCGCTCGGCACCTACTACCTGTACTACGCGCCGCACGAGCGTCCCGGCGGGATCGCCCTCGCCTACTCCGACTCGATCGACGGCCCCTGGACCGAA
The DNA here is from genome assembly GCF_007830265.1 of Micromonospora olivasterospora. Classification (NCBI taxonomy): domain Bacteria; kingdom Bacillati; phylum Actinomycetota; class Actinomycetes; order Micromonosporales; family Micromonosporaceae; genus Micromonospora; species Micromonospora olivasterospora. The sequence goes on along the minus strand of NZ_VLKE01000001.1, from coordinate 5,958,677 downwards.
TACAACGCCAACCCGCTGATCAGCAACACCTGGCTGCCGCACTACTCGACGGTCAGCCACATCTCGTCGCCGCACGCGGTGTGGATCGAGGGCGAGCGCAAGCTGTTCCTCTACTTCCACGGCGAGAACTCGATCACACGGTACGCGACCTCCGACGACGGCATCCACTTCAGCTACGGCGGCACCGCCGTCAGCCGGAACGAGACCACCGGCGGGGAGACCTCCTACGCCCGGGTGTTCGAGCAGTCCGTGCCCCGCCTGGGCACGCGCTACCTGATGGTCTTCATGGACAATCCCACCGCGGCGCTGCCGGGACCGACCGGGCCGGTGTCCCGGCGGATCCGCTGGGCCGTCTCCAACGACGCGCGGACCTGGGCCATGCAACCCGAACCGATCGTCACCCCGCAGGGCGACGAGGGCCCGAACGCCTCCGGGCCGTTCTTTCTCCGCTGGCAGGACCGCAACCTGGTGATCTACCACGCCGCCGACGGCAACATGCACGCGGTGGACGTCGGGGAGAACTTCGATCAGGAGATCCACCTCGGCGTCGTGCACGACTCGATGACCGCCGCTCCCGACCTCGGCCGCTCGGCCGCGCCGACGTTCTACTTCGACGGGCGCACCGCCCACATGTACTACGAGGCCGGCGGCCGGCTCACCGCGACCATCGGGCACGCCACCGCCACCCTGGCCGAGCCGCTTCCGGTACGCCAGCTGGACTGCGCGGTGGACCGGCCGGTCCTGTGGCCGCCGAACCACGAACTGGTCGACGTCACCGTGACCGTGGACCTGCGCGACGGCGTCCTCGGCCCGAACGCGTTCGCCCTGACCGGCGTGACCGGCGGGGACGCCACCGACGCCAGCGGCTTCGCCACCGGCACCCCCGACACCAGCGGCAAGCTGCGGGCCGAACGGGCCGGGAACGGCGGGGACCGGGTGTACCGCCTGACGTACGGCGGCCACGACGAGATCGGCCGACCGGTCGGCTGCACGGTCACCGTCACCGTCCCGCACGACCAGGGCGGCAACAACGCGTGACCGCTGGCTCCGGGGGCCCGCCGGGGCCTGGCAGTCCACGAGAAGGCCAGGTTCCGGCGGGTTTCGCCGGGACGGAATCAGTCGAGGACCGACTCGCCACCGGGGTAGGCGAACGACGAACGCGGCGAGTAGAAGCCCCAGGCGACCTGTAGCGGCGCGGCCGGGCGCAGCGCGTACACCGGGTGGTCGGGTGCCAGGAACTCCAGCGACTCGACCTCGAAGGGGTCGACCGGCTCCGCCACGAACGGATAGTTGCCGCTGAGCAGCCTGCCGTCCAGCCTGGTGAGGTACCGCAGTTGCCCCCGGTTGACGGCGTCGCCGGTGCGGCCGACGCGGGCCGTCGTCCTGATCACGGGTACGCCGTCCGCCTCGGTGGTGGCGACCAGGCGGTGACCCCGCACCTCGATGGTGGTGGTTCCCACGGTGGCCGGCACGCCCCGCGCGAGGGCGTACTCGCGAACCACCGGACTGGAGTTGAAGTAGTGCGTCCACCAGCGGCCGGGGGTGACCCCGTCGGGGGCGTCGACCCCGGACAGGTCCGGCCCGATGTAGGTGAGGGAGTACGCGCCGAAGCCGGAGGTCTGCCCCGCGTCGTCGACGACGTACTGGTTCATGAAGACCTGGCGGTTCGGCGCCGGCTCGAGCCCTTCGGGCACCAGGGCGGCCACGGCGTCGGGGTCGGCCGGCACCCAGCCGAAGTAGATCATCCGGCTGTTGACGACGAGCTGCGGAGCGACGAGTTCGGTCACGGGGGAAGCCCTTCCGCGCGGCATCGATCTGTGGTCGCGACGCTACGGCCGGGCCCGCGGGGGGACAACGACGGATTGGCGACACGCGGCCGGGGCGGGAACGAAGCAGCCGCGGGAACAGGCTGTCCCCGCAACTGCCCCGTCGGTGCTCAGTCGTTCGTGGTGTCCCAGCCGTAGTCGGGCAGGTCGAAGAAGTTGTCGCCGTCGACCCGGTCGACGGTGCCGTCGGCCAGGCCGCTGAGCAGCGACTCCACGCCGGTCTGCACACTCTGCACGAGCATGCCGTGCTGCTTCTGGCCCAGGTCGTCCTGCTGGCCGCGCACCTCGAAGAGCACGGTGCCGGTGCTTGAGGGCGAACGCCGAGCGGCCCTGGCCCGCGTACTCCCGAGCGTCTAGGGGGTGGACACCCTGCTCGGATGGTCGTAGGGTGCCGACCACAGAGGCGGCAGTTGCGTCGGCGACGTACGCTGCCGCCGATGAGCGCACCGTCCCGCATCCTCGTCGACGGGGTGCACGGCGCGGGCAAGTCCACCCTCGCCGCGCGGCTGGCCGAGCGCCTGGGCGTGCCCTGGTATCCGGTCGACGACCTGCTCTGGCAGCCGGGCTGGGTGGAGGTGCCGGTCGCGCAGCAACGCAGCCGGATCGAGGAGATCTGCCGACGGGACCGGTGGATCCTCGACGGGACGTACCACGGCTGGCGGGACGTGCCGCTGGCGCGCGCCGACCTGGTGATCGGCCTGGACTACCCGCGGTGGTGCTCCTTCCGGCGGCTGCTGCGCCGCACGCTGCGCCGGTTGGCGACGGGCGAGGAGATCTGCAACGGCAACCGTGAGTCGCTGGGCAGCGTGCTGTCCCGGGACTCGATCCTGGTGTGGCACGTCACCGCGTTCGGCCGGGCCCGGCGGCGGATGCGGGCCTGGCAGCGCGATCCGTCCGGGCCGCCGGTGCTGCTGTTCGACTCCCCGGAGGCCCTGGACCGCTGGCTGGCCGGCCCGCACGGTTGGTGAACGTCGCGGCGGATCGCCGCCGAGACCGAGTACACGCGCGAGGTATATACGCGAGGTATACGCTCGGGGTGCGGTGTCGCCATGAGCGTTCCCATGACCCTCCTCGGCCTGCTCGAACGCGAGCCCAGCCACGGCTACGACCTCAAGCGCGACTACGACACCTTCTTCAGCCGCGGCAAGCCGCTGCCGTTCGGCCAGGTCTACGCGACCCTCGGCCGGCTCGCCCGCGACGGCAAGATCGTGATCGGCGAGGTCGAGCCGGGCGTCGGCCCCGAGCGTAAGCGCTACGTCATCACCGACCGTGGCGCCACCGAAGTCGAGTCCTGGCTCACCGAGCCGGTCGAGGCCGAGCCCAACCTGCAGACGGTGCTGTTCACCAAGGTCGTGCTGGCGCTGATGCTCGGCCGCCCCGCCGAGGAGTACCTCGACCGGCAGCGCGCCGCGCACCTGCGGCGGATGAAGGAACTCACCGACATCAGGCGCGGCGGCGACCTGGTCGACGCCATGCTGGCCGACCACGGCCTGTTCCACCTGGAGGCCGACCTGCACTGGATCGACACCACGGTCGCCCGGCTCGACGCCCTGCGCACGGTGGTACGGCGGTGAAGGCGGTCGAGGCCCGGGACGTCGTGCTGTCCTTCGGTGAGACCCCGGCGCTGCGAGGGGCCAGCGTGGCCGGGCCCGGACGATGCTGATCGACGCGTTTCCGTCGGGGCGCTTCCCGTCGAGTGTTGCCGAGTGGCAGGCGAACTCGGCGCGCCCGCTGGTGTAGTTCCAGCGGCTGGCCGACGTGGTGATGCTGGCGAGCCTGCCGATCGCGGGCTGCAGCCTGGCGGTGAGTGTGGCCGGCGGGCTGAGCGACCGGAAGCGGCCGTTCAGCATGCTGCGGCTCACCGGGGTACGGCTGCGCACGCTGCGCCGCGTGGTCGCGCTGGAGACCGTCGTACCGTTGCTCGCGGTGGCGGTGGTGGCCCTCGGGATGGGGTTCCTGGTCGCGCACCTGTTCCTGCGCGCGCAGCTCGGCTACACCCTGCTGCCGCCGGACGGGTCGTTCTACCTCATGGTCGCCGGCGGGCTGGCGGTGTCGCTGGGCATCGTCGCGTCGACGCTGCCGTTGCTGCGCCGGCTCACCGGACCGGAGGCTGCCCGCAACGGGTGAGCGCCGGGGGAGTCCCGTTGTCGATCACTCCGTGGGCTTGCGGGCGGCGAGGCGTTCGATCACCCCGCGGGCGTACCGCTCGTGTCGTTCGACGACCATCCCGGCGGCCCGCACGTGCCGGATGGGGCGGCGCCGGAAGTGTTCCCCCGCCAGCGGGACGCTGACGAGGTCGACCAGCAGCTGGAGGGCGCGCACGGGGAGGGTGGCGCCGGCGACGTGGTCGGCGAGCAGGAGCAGGCCGCCGGGCCGAAGTACGCGGATCATCTCCGCCACCGCCCGCCGGTCGTCGGGGATCGCGCACAGCGACAGCGTGCAGACGACGCTGCCGAAACTGCCGTCGGGGAAGTCGAGGTGGTGGGCGGTGCCGAGCCTCAGGTCCGCGTCCCGGCCGAGGGCGGCCGCCCGCCGCCGGGCGAGGCCGAGCATGGCGGGGCTGAGCTCGACGCCGGTGAGCCGTACGTCGTGCGGGTAGCAGGGCAGGTTCAGCCCCGTGCCGATCGCGACCTCGAGGGTGTCGCCGCTGGCCTGGCCGCAGATCCAGGCCCGGGTGTCACGCACGAGGCGACGCTCGAAGAAGCTCATCCTCTGGTCGTAACTGGGGGCCTGCCGGTCCCAGTACCGGCGTTGGCTCTCGTCGGTGCTCAATGACCCTCCATCCGAGGCGGGAACGCATCCATGATGCCCGTCACATGCCACCTGCAGGCGCGTACCGGTGGACCGACCTCGATCACGCGGGCGCGACGGCGTACGGTTTTTCCGTATGGCCCGGCGCTTGCCAGCAATGGAAGCGCACCCGGAGACCGCCGCCCGTACCCCTGCGGCGTACCGATCGTGGACGCTCAGCGGTGCTGTCGTACTCGTCGGCGGGCCGGTCGACGTGCGGTCCGGCCGTAGAATCGCGGCCGTGCCCGAGATCGTCCAGCTGCTGGCCTCGCCGGTGCACCGCTACGTGGGCCGGCCGGCCGACGGTCCGGCCCCGGCTCCGCCCGACGAGCTCGTCGAGCAGGTCGAGATCCGCGCCGGGCTCGGCATCGTCGGCGATCGCTACTTCGGTCGGCCGGCGCACCGCGACGCGAGCGTCACGGTGATCGCGCGGGAGTCCCTGCCACCCGGCGCCGACCTGACGCAGTTGCGGCGCAACATCCTGACCGCCGGCGTCGCGGTGGACGAGCTGGTCGGGTCCGTGCTGGTGCTCGACTCGGGGCAGGGCCCGGTGCGACTGCGGGTCCACCGGGCCGCCCCGCCCTGTGCCTGGCTGGACGCCACCGTCGGCCCGGGCACCTGGAAGGCGCTGCGCCGCCGTGGCGGCGTCCGCTGCTCGCCGCTGACCGACGGCACGCTGCGGGTGGGCCCGGTCGAGGTCACCGTCCTCCGCTGACGTCGTCCCCCAGGCGGCGTTACGTCGTGGCGGTGGAGGAACTGCGGGTGGAAAACATGACCCGCTCTGCGAGAGGCGCCATCGCCGAGCCGGGCCGCAACGTGCGGCAGAAGGCCGGGCTGAACCGGGTCATGCTCAACGAGGCCCACGCACGCACCGTTGAACTGCTGGCGTACAAGCTGGCCGAGCGGGGCGGGCAACTGCTGAAAGTGCCAGCAGCGTACACGTCGCAAACGTGCTCAACCTGCGGGCACCGTGACCCCCGCTCCCGTACCGGCGTCGTGTTCACCTGTACCTCGTGCGGGCACCTCGACCACGCCGACACCAACGCGGCCCTGAACATTCTCAACGCGGCCGGGCTTGGTCGTGTACGGACGTGGAGCCCCGCACCTGTGGGCTGCGAAGCGTCAACCACCCGGCGTGCCGCATGAGCACCGCCAGGAATCTGCCCCCTTCAGGGGGGCAGAGGAAGTCAACTGCTCGGGCTCATCGGCTTCCAGCTACGCGTCCTCGGCACGCTGCTCTGGACCCGACTGATCACCGTGGTGCTGGTGCTGGCCCTGACCCCCGTCGCGCTGCACCTGCCGGCCCTGGCTGCCGCCGTCCTGCTCACCGCGCTCAGCGCGGCGCTCGTGCTCGCCGAACTCGTCGTCCTGCGCCCGTCCCGGCACGCGCTGCACGGCGCCGTCCGGCGGGAACGTGCCGCCCACGAGGCCCGCGAGACCGAGTGGCGGCGCGGCCCGTACCGGTGAGCCGGGGCAGCCCGCGGGCCGGTCGGGCGTGCCCTCGGCCGCCGACCACGCCGACCAGCGGGTCACCGCGACGGCGACGACCGGCCCGTCCGGCGGCCGGTCGGCGTACTGCGGGTACTTGGCGACCAGCGCGGCGCGGGCCGCGTCCTCCTCCGCCGGGTCGTCCACCACGCGGCCGTGTCCGTCGAGCCGGACCCACCACAGCTTCGACCAGTCCTCGTCGTACCCGTCGACCAGCAGGCACGCCCGTCCCGTCGCCCGGATGTTCTCCAGCCGGCGCAGCCGGCGGTGGCGCTTGGGCTTGTGGTCCACGGCGTGGTAGGCGACGTCGCCGAGCAGGACGAAGCACACCGCCACCAGGTGGGGGCAGCCGTCGGCCCCGACGGTGGCCAGCCGCGCCACCCGGGCCGAGGCGAACCGGTCCCGCGGCGCGTCGCCGGGCACCGCCGCGTCAACCGCTGCTGCGCTCCACGTAGGGCGCCGACGGGTTCACCAGGTCCCAGAGCTTCGACGGGAGCTGGGCGACGGCGTCGGAGTACTGGCCCGGGGTGACGCCCTCGCGGAGGGTCTCGAACACCGCCCGGACGCCGGCCTCCGCCAGCGGCACGTCGACCGCGGCGCGTCCGCTGACCCGTGCCACGAACACGTCGCGGCTGAACTTCTCGGCCGTCTCGGTGGCCGCGAACGCGTAGCCGCGCAGATCCTCGGGGAGTTGCGCGGCCAGGTCGCGCGCCTCGCCGCCGTCGATCCGTTCCGCCAGGGTCGTCAGGGTGGCCCGGGTGATGTCCGCCGCCTGGCCCACCGACGTCTTTGCCCGCTTCGCCACCGAGCCGATGAAGTCGTCGCTGTCCACCTTCTGAGGCCTCCCTAATCGGGCTGGATGCGCCCGTCTACCCGCGCCCCGCCGCCCCAAACGGCGACGCCCGCAGCCCCCGTGGCCGGGCCAATCGGTGGTTACGGGACACGGCCGGGGTCGTCCTGGCTACGGTGGGTACGGAGGCGATGCCGGTGACGATGGAAGCAGAGCGGACGCTCGGCGAGGAGCAGCTCACCCAGCTCCGCGAGCTCGCCGCCCAGCTGCGGGTGGACGCGATCCGGTGCAGCACCCGGGCCGGCTCCGGGCATCCCACCTCGAGCCTGTCCGCCGCCGACCTGCTCGCGGTGCTGATCTCCCGGCACCTGCGCTACGACTGGGCGGACGCCTGCCACCGGGGCAACGACCACCTCGTCTTCTCCAAGGGCCACGCCTCGCCGCTGCTGTACTCGGTCTTCAAGGCGGTGGGCGCGATCACCGACCAGGAGTTGGTCGACACGTACCGGCAGTTGGGCTCGCGCCTGCAGGGGCATCCCACCCCGGCGCTGCCCTGGGTCGACGTCGCCACCGGGTCGCTCGGCCAGGGCCTGCCGGTCGGCGTCGGGATCGCGCTGGCCGGCCAGTACCTCGACCGCCTGCCGTTCCACGTGTGGGTGCTGTGCGGCGACAGCGAGACGGCGGAGGGCTCCATCTGGGAGGCGCTGGACAAGGCCGGGCACTACGGGCTGCGCAACCTCACGGCGATCGTCGACGTGAACCGGTTCGGGCAGCGGGGGCCGACCGAGCTGGAGTGGGACCTGGACACCTACCGGCGGCGGGTCGAGGCGTTCGGCTGCCAGGCGATCGTGATCGACGGGCACGACCTGGCCGCGATCGACGACGCGTTCGCGCGGGCCCGCCGGGCGACGGGTCCGACGGTGGTGCTGGCCCGGACGGTCAAGGGCAAGGGGTGCCCGAGGTCGAGAACAAGCCGGGCTGGCACGGCAAGCCGCTCAAGCCCGACGCGGCCGAGCGGGCCGTGGCGGCCCTCGGCGGGGTGCGCCGGATCCGGGTCGACGGGCCCCGGCCCGAGCCGGCCCGCCCGCGCCCGAGCGGGCCGCGGGCCGGAGGCCCCAACTGCCCCGGTACGACAGGGGAGCGAAGGTGGCCACCCGCAACGCGTACGGCGACGCGCTGCGCGCGCTGGGCGTACGCCCGGACGTGGTGGCCCTCGACGGCGAGGTCAGCGACTCCACCCGCGCCGACCGGTTCGCCGAGGCCCACGCCGACCGGTACTTCGAGATGTTCATCTCGGAGCAGCAGTTGGTCGCCGCGGCGGTCGGGTTGCAGGTGCGCGGGTACCGGCCCTTCGCCTCGACGTTCGCGGCGTTCCTCTCCCGCGCCTACGACTTCGTCCGCATGGCGGGGATCTCCGGTGCCGACATCGCCCTGTCCGGGTCGCACGCCGGGGTGGAGATCGGTGCGGACGGGCCCTCGCAGATGGGGCTGGAGGATCTGGCGGCCATGCGCGCCGTCCAGGGGTCGACGGTGCTCTACCCCAGCGACGCCGTGTCCTGCGCCGCGCTCGTCGTCGAGATGGTCGACCGCAGGGGCGTCAACTACCTGCGCACGACCCGGGGCGGGCACCCGGTGCTGTACGACAACGACGAGGCCTTCCCGGTCGGGGGCAGCAAGCTGCTGCGGGGCGGGGCCGACGACCGGGTGGCGCTGATCGGTGCGGGAGTGACGGTGCACAACTGCCTCGCGGCCGCCGAGGCGTTGGCGGGGGAGGGGATCACCGCCCGGGTCATCGACGCGTACTCGGTCAAGCCGCTGGACGCCGGCCGGGTGCGCGAGGCCGTCCGTGACACCGGCGGCCGGCTGGTGGTCGTCGAGGACCACTACCCGGAGGGCGGGCTCGGGTCGGCGGTGCTGGAGTCGCTGGCCGATCTCGCCGAGCCGGTACGGGTGAGACACCTGGCGGTACGCGGGCTGCCGACCTCCGGGACGCCCACCCAGCTGATGGACCAGGCGGGGATCGGGGTGGGCGACATCGTCGCCGCGGCGCGCACCCTGGCGTGACGGCCGGCCTGGTTCCGCCCGGCCGTGCGGGCACACGCGGGGATGCGCCGTCCGCCTACCATGCGGGGCGTGGCGGACTTCGATGCGTCGGTCGTGTCCCGGGTGTGGCGGCGGCAGAGCCTCTGGTCGGAGGCGGCCCAGGCCGCCAAGCGCCGGATCGTCCGGGCGCGCCGCGGCCTGGCCGTACTCACCGTCATCGGGGCCGTCGCCGGCACCGCCGCGGCGCGGCTGGCCGGCGTGGCACCGGCCGCCGGTCGCGCGTTGGCGATCGTCGCGGCCGTCGCGCTGCTGCTGGCGCCGGTGGTGGCGCGGTGGGCCTCCCGGGACGCCGTGCGTGCCTGGACCAGGCTGCGCTCCGTGTCCGAGGCGCTGAAGGCCGAGGTGTACCGGTATCTCGCCGGGACCGCGCCGTTCGCCGGGACGGATCGGGACGCCGTCCTGCTGCGCCGGTTCGACCGGCTGCTGGACGACGCCGGCGACCTGGCCGGGCACACGCTGGACGTGGCGCCGGCCGAGCGGCCCCTGCCGCCGGTCTCCGACGTGGCCAGCTACCGCGCCGAGCGGGTGCGGCGTCAGGTCGACGACTACCTCCTTCCGGCGGCCCGCCGGGCGGGCCGGGCGGCGGCGCGGATCGGGTACGCCGCGGTCGCCCTGACGGTCGTCGCGGCCCTGCTGTCGGCGACCGCCGGCGTGCTCGGCGACGGGCTCGGCCTGACCGCGTGGGTGGGTGTGGCGGCGGCGGTCACCACGGCGCTGACGGGCTACGCGGCCACCCAGCGGTACGAGCAGCAGCAGATCGAGTACGCCCACGCCGCGGACCAGTTGACCCGGCTGTGCCTCACCCGGGAGGCCGGGCAGGGCTGGGCCGACGACGACGTGTTCGTGGCCGAGGCCGAACGGATCCTCGCACTGTCCAACGAGGGCTGGATGGCGAAGATGATCGAGGATGATGGCACTGCGCAGTCGTGACATCACCCGCTGCGCAATATAGGATCGCCGATAGCCTGTCGCATGCGTCCGTCCATCTTCGACCGACATGGAGGACTCGACGTGAACAACACCGCACGGCAGCTCGATCCGTCCCCGTCCCCGGCTCCGCTCGGCGACCTGCGGCACACGCCGCTCGGCCGCATCCCGCTCGACCGGGCCCGCGCCGTGGCCCGCGTGGACGACCGGCGGGTGGAGCACCCGACCCGGCTCGATGTCGCAGCCTTCGGCTCGTCGATCTGATCCCGCCGCGCCGGCCGCGCCCGTCGCACCGCTGAGTCAGTACGTCCTCAAGCTCACCAGCCGGTGCGACCTCGCCTGCGACCACTGCTACGTCTACGAGCACCCCGACCAGTCGTGGCGGCGCCAGCCCCGGGTGATGGCGCCGGCCACGGTGGAGACGGCCGCCCGGCGCATCGCGGAGCACGCGGCCGTGCACCGGCTCGACGTGGTCCGGGTGGTCCTGCACGGCGGGGAGCCGCTGCTCGCCGGGGCCGCCCGGCTCGACCGGACCGCCGCCACGCTGCGCCGGGCGATCGACCCGGTCACCCGACTCGACCTGCGGATGCAGTCCAACGGCGTGCTGCTCACCCCGGCGATCTGCGACGTGCTGGTCGCCCACGACGTCAAGGTCGGGATCTCCCTCGACGGCGACCGCGCCGCCAACGACCGGCACCGCCGCCACGTCGACGGCGGGAGCAGCCACGAGCAGGTGCAGCGCGCCCTGGCGCTGCTGCGGCGCCCCGCCTACCGCGGCGTCTACGCCGGCATCCTCTGCACCGTCGACCTCGCCAACGACCCGATCCGGGTGTACGAGGCGCTGCTCGCCGAGCAGCCGCCGCGCGTCGACTTCCTCCTGCCGCACGCCAACTGGGACCGGCCACCGGCCCGCCCGCACGGCGCCGACACGCCGTACGCCGACTGGCTGCTCGCCATCCACCGGCGCTGGCTGGCCGACGGGTGCCCGGTGCCGATCCGCCTGCTGGAGTCTCTGCTCGCCACGGCGGCGGGCGGCGCCAGCGGGACGGAGGCCGTCGGGCTCGGCCCCGCCGACCTGGTCGTCGTCGAGACCGACGGCAGCTTCGAGCAGGTCGACTCCCTCAAGTCGGCCTACCACGGCGCCGCCGCCACCGGCCTGGACGTCTTCCGGCACGGCGTGGACGACGCCGCGGCCCATCCCGGCATCGCCGTCCGGCAGTCCGGTCTGACCGGCCTCTGCGACACCTGCCGGGCCTGCCCCGTGGTGCGGCGCTGCGGCGGCGGCCTCTACCCCCACCGGTACCGCTCGGGCAGCGGCTTCGACAACCCCTCCGTGTACTGCGCCGACCTCGCCGCCCTCGTCCGCGCGACGGCACCGGCCCGGCCGCCGAGGCGCCGTCCCCGCCGCCCGACGCCCTGAGCCCCGCCGTCCTCGACGACCTCGGTGCGGGCGGCGGCAGCGGCGAGTCCGTGCGCCACCTCGCCTCGGTGCACCTCGGCGTGGCCCGGGCCCTGGTGGTCGCGCTCAGCCCCGCGGCGGCCGACGACCCTCTCGCGGCGGCCGGCTGGGACCTCCTCGTCGACCTCGACGTCGCCGCCCCCGACGCGGTGCGCACCGTGCTCGGCCACCCGTTCGTCCGGCGCTGGGCGCACCGCCACCTCGCCGGGACGCCCGACCTGTCCCACCTCGCCTGCGTCGCGGCCGCCGCGGCGGTCCACGCCGGGGCCGACGCCGAGCTCGTCGTCCCGGTCCGCGACGGCCTCGTCCACCTGCCGGCCCTCGGCGCGATCGCCCTCGACGCCGACGCGGGCACCGCGGAGCTGTCCGTCTCGGGGGCGAGGTCGAGGCGCGGGCCGGGGGACGGCGGCTCCGGGTCCGACCGGCCGCGCCGGAGCACCCGGACGGGTGGCGGCCGGTGCGGCGGGCCCCGACCGGCGACCGGGACGTCCTGCTGGAGGACGTCGACCCGTACCGGGACTGCTTCGACCTGCCGGTGGCCGCCCGGCTCGCCCCGCGCGCGGCCGGGCGGTGGGCCGACCAGGTGGGGCGGGCGGTCCGGCGCGTCGACGCCGAGGCCGGGGACTACGCCCCCGGGGTGCGTACGCTGCTGCGGGCCGTGGTGCCACTGCGCCCCGACCCCAGCGGCCGCTCGCGCAGCGCCGCCGCCCGGTCCGCGTTCGGCGCGGTCGCCGTCACCCCGGCGACCGACGACGCGACGCTCGCGGTGCTGCTCGTCCACGAGGTGCAGCACCTCAAGCTGGACGCGGTGCTCGACGTCTGCGACCTGCTCGACCCCGCGGACCCCCGGAGGCTGCGGGTGCCCTGGCGCGACGACCCGCGCCCCGTGGAGGGCGTCCTGCACGGGGTCTACGCCCACCTCGCGGTCGCCGACGTGTGGCGGCGGCGGACCGACCCGGTCGCGGCGGCCGCCTTCCGCCGCTACCGGGACTGGACGGCCGGTGCGATCGACGCGCTGCTCGACCTCGGCGCGCTGACCCTGGCGGGCGAGCGGTTCGTACGGCGCATGGGAGCCACAGTGGACGGCTGGTCGACCGGATGAGTCGCGGCGGCCGCGCACGGGGCAGCACAGAGTTGGTTCGGATCGATACTGTGGTCGTCCTGAGGCGGCGGCGCCGGGCGGGAGCGGCAGGTGGCGGAGGAACAGTTCTGGGAGGACGAGAGCGCCCCCGTGTTCTTCCTCAGCTACGCCCGCACCCGCAACCGCGTGTCGGCGCCGCCCCGGGACACCAACCAGAAGGTCTTCCAGCTCTTCGTCGACCTCTCCGACCACGTCGTCGAGCTGCTCGGCCTCGGCCCGGGGCGGACGGCGGGCTTCATGGACCGGATGCTCGACGGGGGGCAGCTGTGGACCGAGGACCTCGCGTTCGCCGCCGGCCACTGCCAGGTGTTCATCCCGTTGATCTCCCCGCAGTACCTGCGCAGCCCGTGGTGCGCCCGGGAGTGGGACGCGTTCACCCGCCGTCGTACGCTGCCCCGTCCCGGCGCCGAACCGTCGGCGGGGGACACCCCGGTCATCCCGGTCAACTGGTCGGTGGTGGATCGGCGGCACGTGCCCGAGGCCGTGTCGCGGCGGCAGATGTTCAGCCCCACCCGGCTTCCCTCGGACATCGCCCCGCAATACCACGACGAGGGCATCTACGGCCTGCTGAGTCTCGGCCGCAACGGCAAGGACGCCTACGACGCGGTCGTCTGGCGGCTGGCGCAGCGGGTCGCCCGCGCGTACCGGACCCACTGGGTCGAGGCCGGGGTGCCGACCGACATGCGCCAGCTGCGGGACAGCTTCGAGGAGGGCCGGCATGACCTGGTCTGACACCTCCCTGGCGCGCCGGCCGGCCGGGCGCGAGACGTACTTCTTCCTCAGCTACGCCCACTCCGTGCCCCTGTCGGCCGCCGCCCGGCCGGACACCGACTACTGGGTCAGCCGGTTCTTCCAGGACCTGGCCACCGCCGTCCGCGCCCGCGCCAGCCGGGCCGGCGAGATCGACGCCGGTTTCTTCGACGCGCAGGTCAGTCCCGGCGCCGACCTCAAGCAGGCGCTCACCGACGCGCTCAGCCTCGCGCATGTCTTCGTTCCGCTCTACTCGCCGAACTACTTCCGCAACGCCTGGGCCCTCGGCGAACGCGAGTCCTTCCGCAGCCGCCTCGCCCGGCTGGCGCCCGGCCGGGCCGAGCGACACCTGCTGCCCGTGCTCTGGATGCCCCTGCCCTCCTGGGGGGAGCACCCGGAGACGGCGCGGGCGCTGGAGCTGGTCGCGGACGCGGACGAGCGCGCCGACTACGCCGAGAACGGGCTGCGGGCGCTGTGCAAGCTCAGCGCGTACCACCGGCAGTACGGCAGCGTCCTCGCGGCGCTCGCCGACCGGATCGTCACGGTCACCGAGACCGAGCCGCTCGCCCGGTCCCGGGCGGCGACCCTGACCACCGGCCCGGTCACCGACACCGGGGCGCCCGCGCTCCTGGTCACCACGCTCACCGCGGCCCGTGCCCCCTGGCGGCCGTACGTCGACCAGCACGAGCTGGCCGTCGCCGACTACGTCGCCGCCACCGCCGAGCGGCTGGGCCTGCCGACCAGGGTGGTCGACCTGCCCGAGGCCCGCGCCCGGGCGCCGCGCAGCCCGGTGGTCGTGCTGGTGGACGCCGCCGTCGGCGCCGAAGCCGCCCACGCGGCCCTCGCCGGCCTGCCGCAGTGGGTGGTCCCGCTCGTGATCGCGGTCGACCACGGGCGCGCCGAGCCCACGCCCGAGGCGATCGCCGGTACGTTGCAGGACGCCCGGTTCCCGCGGGTGCTGCCGGTGCGCAGCATCGACGAGTTCGAGCGCTGCGCGCCGCTGCTGGTGACCGAGGCGCGCAAGCAGTTCCTCAGGCACGGTCCGGTCGACCCGCCGGACGGCCCGCACACCCCGAAGCCGAGCCTGGGGCCGGTCCGGGCGTCCGACGTAGGGCGAGGGAAGGACGAGCTATGACGCCAACCCGTGACGGTCAGGTCGTCACCTTTTACTCCTACAAGGGCGGCACCGGCCGCACCATGGCGCTGGCCAACACCGCGTGGATCCTCGCCGCGAACGGCCAGCGGGTGCTCGTCGCCGACTGGGACCTGGAATCCCCCGGCCTGCACCGGTTCTTCGCCCCGTTCCTCGACCCGGAGCAGGTCGCCACCACCGGCGGCGTGATGGACCTGATCCTCGAGTACGAGTGGGAGAACGCCCGCCGCCGGGAGACCGGCGACGCCCGGCCCGGCGACTGGCACCGCGAGTACGCCCGGGTGCACACGTACGCGTTCTCGGTCAGTTGGGAATTCCCCGGCGGGGGCACCCCGGACCTGCTGCTGGCCGGCCGGCACAACCCCGACTACGCCACCAGCGTCACCGGCCTCAACTGGGACAACTTCTACAACCGACTCGGCGGCGCGCAGTTCTTCGACGCGCTGCGCGCGGACATGAAACGGCACTACGACTACACGTTGATCGACAGCCGCACCGGCATCAGCGACGTCGCGGAGATCTGCACGATCCACCTGCCGGACGTCCTCGTCGACTGTTTCACCCTCAGCGACCAGGGCATCGACGGCGCCGCCACGGTGGCCGCCCGGGTCCGCGGCTACGAGGGCCGGCGCGCGCGGCGGGTGCTGCCGGTGCCGATGCGCGTGGACGAGGGGGAGAAGGGCAAGACCGACGCGGGCCGGGCGCTGGCGATGCGACGCTTCGCGGGCTGCCCGCCGGCATGACCGACGCGGAACGGCAGGACTACTGGCTGACCGTCGAGGTGCCCTACCGGGCGTACTACGCCTACGAGGAGACCCTGGCGACCTTCGGCGACGTGCCGGGCAGCCGCGGCCTGCTGTCGGCGTACGAGTCGCTGACCCGGCACATCACCGGCGGGCGGGTCACCGCGCTGCCCCGCATGGACGAGGGGCTGCGGCGGCAGACGGTGCAGCGCTTCGAGCGCAAGCCGGTGATCGTCGAAGAGCTGATCGTGTTGCGGTACGTGCCCGAGGACCAGGCCTGGGCGGAGTGGGTCCAGGCCGTGCTCACCGCCGTCGACCTGCGGGTGCTGGTCGCCCCGCTGGACGCTCCGGCCGCGGTGCCGGTCGGCGCCGCGTCCCGGGAGCTGCACCTGGTCTCCCGGGCGTACGTGGCGGCCCGGCGGGAGCTCGGCGGCCCGGGCGGCGCCGCCAGTTCGGCTCGCCCCCGCTCGCCCTGCACCTCGACGACACCACGCCGTCGGTGGACACGCCGCCGGGCAGTTGGGCGACGGTGTACGAGCGCGGCGCGACCGCCGCCGCCGAGCAGGTGTGGGAGCTCGTCGGGCGGGCGGCGGACGGTCGCCACCACCCGGTTCCTGCCACCCGCTTCCCGGCGGCCGAGCCGTTGGTGTTCTACGCCCCGGCGCGCAACGTCCGCTTCACGGGCCGGGAGCGGCTGTTGCACACGCTGCGGGAGGAACTGAAGGCGGCGGCGCACGACCGGGTGCCGGTGGCCCTGCGCGGCGGCGCCGGCATCGGCAAGACGCAGCTGGCCGCCGAGTACGCCTACCGCTTCCGTGGCGCGTACGACGTGGTCTGGTGGGTCGACGCCGACCCCGCGCAGTTCGTCGACGTGCGCTTCGCCGACCTGGGCCGGCGACTCGGCCTGCCGGAGCAGCCGACGGTGCCGGAGAACACCCGGGCGGTGCGGCAGTGGCTCGGCCACGGCGGCGGGCGGGGCGAGGACGAGCCGCCGCTGCGCTGGCTGGTCGTCTTCGACAACGTCGACCAGTACGAGCACGTCAAGGACTACCTGCCCCAGGGCGACGGGCACGTGCTGGTCACCACCCGCAACCCGGACTGGGGCGACCTGGCCCGCGCCGTCGACGTGGAGGCATTCCAGCGGGCCGAGAGCATCGCCCACCTGCTGGGCCGCACCCGGCAGCGGGGTATGACGGTGGCCGAGGCAGAGCAGGTGGCCGAGGCGGTGGAGGACGTGCCGATCCTGGTCGCCCTGGCCGGCGCCTGGCTGGCCGACAGCGTCGAGTCCGTCGCCGGCTACCTGGCCGGGCTGCAACGCACCGGCCCGGAACGCGAGGTGTGGAAGCAGTCCCTGGAGCGGTTGCAGGAGCAGTCGCCGGGCGCGTACCGGCTGCTCCAGCTCGCCTCGGTGCTCGCCCCGGACATCGCGCTCGACCTGCTCTACGGCGACCAGGTGGCGAAGGTCGTGGCCCCGCACGACCCGCGGGTCGCCGCGCAGGTCACCGACCGGGTCTCCGAGCGCGACATCGCCGCGGCGCTGGTGCAGCGGATCAACCGGCTGGCGTTGATCAAGGTGGACCTGCACGCCCATCGGGTGCAGGTCCACCGCCTCCTGCAGGCGGCCCTGCGCGCCCGGATGTCCGAGAGCGAGCTGGCCGAGGTCAAGCACGACGTGCACCGGATCCTCGCCGGCTCCCGTCCCTCGGGCGAGGTGGACGACCCGGGCCTCAAGTCCGCGTTCCGCATCCTCTGGCCGCACCTGGACGGCTCGGACGCCGTCTCCTGCTCCGACGACACGGTCCGGCAACTGGTCATCGACCGGATCCGGTACATCTACCTCAACGGCGGCTACGAGCAGGGCGAGCAGTACGCCCGGCAGGCCGACAAGATCTGGTCGGCCGTCCTCGACGGGCTCTCCCCGGACACGGCGGCCCACCGGGCGCTGCGTGTGCAGCTGCTGTACCTGCGGTTCAACTGGGCGAACCTGCTGCGGAGCCTGGGCCGGTTCGAGGCCGCCCGGCAACTGGACGCCGACACCCTGCGCCAGCAGGAGGAGCTGATCGGCGGGAACCACCCGTACGCGCTGATGACCGCCGGCGGGTACGCCGCGGACCTGCGCGCCCTCGGCCGGTACCGGGAGGCGCTGGAGCGGGACCTGCGGACGTACGCGGCGTCGGTGGAGGTGTTCGGCGAGGAGCACCGGCGCACGCTGATCGCGGCCAACAACCTCGCCGCCTCCTACCGCCTGATGGGCCAGTTCGACAAGGCCCTCGACGGCGACGAGGCGACCTACCGGAGGCTGCGGGTCGTCCTCGGCCCGCACCACCCGCGCACCCTCCTGTCGGCCAACAATCTCGCCCGCGACCTGCGCGAGACCGGCGACTACCCGGCCTCTGCGGCGCTGCTGGAGGACACGGTCGAGGCGTACCGGCGGCTGTTCGGCGAGCAGTCGGCGGCCGTCCTGCCGGTGCAGGCCAACCTCGCGGCGTCGCTGCGCAGCCTCGGGCGGATCGCCGAGGCGGGCCGCCTGCTCGACGACGCGTACGAGCGGCTACGCGCGAGCGTCGGCCCGACGAACCCGGAGAGCCTGTTCGGCTGGCTGAGCCGCACCGCCAACCTGATGTTGCAGGGGCGGGGGGACCAGGCACGGGCGGAGCTCACCGATCTCGAGCGGACGTTCGTCCAGGTGTTCGGCCCCGACCACCCGTACACGCTGGTGTGTCGGATCAACATGGGCGTGGCGTGGTGGGACGCCGGGGACACCGGCCCGGCCCGTGAACTGACCACGGCAGCCGCCGCCGCGCTGCGGGCGGTCCTCGGCGACCGTCACCCGTTCACGCTCGGCGCGGCCAACAACGTCGCGGTCTTCACCGCCCTCGGCGGCGACCCCGCCGCCGGGCGGGACCAGCTGCAGCTCGTCGTCGACGGGCTCACCGAGGTGTTCGGCCCGGACCACCCGGACACGATGCGCAGCCTGGGCAACCTGGAGATCGCCACCCAGGCGGTGTCCGGGGGCGCCGTCAGCATCGGGTGGGCGCGCATCGCCGACCGGCTCGCGGACCGGGTCGGGCAGGAGCACCCGAGCGTCGTCCTGCTGCGCGACGGGCGGTACGTGCGCCGGGTCCTCGACCCGCACCCCTACTGACCGGGCCGGGCGCCGATCAGCACGTCCCCGCTGACCGGCGCCTCGGCGCCGGTGAGCCAGCGCAGGATGCGCGGCAGCTGCTGCATGGCGTCGAAGTGGGCCGCGCCGGGCTGCACCTCGATCTCGGCGCCGGGGATGCGGGCGGCGAGCCACCGGCCGTGGCTCACCGGGGCGAACGTGTCCTCCGCGCCGTGCCAGAGGCGCACCGGCGTCACCCGGGTGTCGATCGCGCCGAGGTCGAACTTCCAGCTGCGCCGCAGCGCCAGCACGTCGTCGATCCACCCGTACGGCCCGGTGCGCAGCGCCTCCTGGTAGGTGTCGAAGATGATCCCGCGCAGCGCCGCGTCGTTGATGGCCCGGCGGTCCGGCGGGCCCATGTGGGTCATCAGGTCGCGCAGCAGGAACCGCGGGTCCTCGGCGGCGCGGGCGGCCCGCCGGCGGATCTCCTCGACCACCGTCTCGGTGTCGGGGACGCCAGCGCCGAACCCGCGCGTGTTGTCGCCGTTCATGCCGTCGAACCACTCCAGCTCCATGGCGTCCGACGGGGCGAGGCTGACGAGCACGGCCACCCGCGTGACCCGGCTCCGCAGCCGCTCGTCGGCCGCGCAGGCCAGCGCGTGCGGGCCGCCGCCGGAGCGGCCGACCACGGCGAACCGGTCCAGCTCCAGCTGGTCGGCGATCGCCTCGACGTCCCGGGCGGCGTCGGCCACGTCCCGCCCCTCGAAGCGGTCGGAGTCGCCGTACCCCGGACGGTCGTAGGCGACGAGCCGCACGCCCATCCGGTAGAGCACGATGCCGCGCGGCTTCGGCCCCCGGCGGCTGCCGGGCGTGCCGTGCAGCAGGAAGACGGGGAACCCGTCGGGAGCGCCGGTCACCTCGTACGCCACCCGGTTGCCGTCCGCACGGGGGGCGAATCGCGGCCCTGGCTCTCCGTCTCGGGTCACTCCAGCCTGCCTTCCGGTGCCGTAACCAGCCAATACTCGTAACCCGGGATCGAGCGGAGGTGATGGTGCGGTGGCTCCGCCCGATGTTTCGAGCCTAACGGTCCGGGCCGGGCGCCGCTATGGAGCGCCCGGACAACGGCCGATCCTGTCGGAAACGACACCGGCCGCGCCGGTGAAGGCGCAACTTCCACCGGCCCGGGTTCACGATAGTGGCAATTTCCTGTCTTCGAGGAAGCGGCCGGCCGTGGAACAATCCACCTATGGCCGACCAGCGGTTCACCGATGCGGAGTTCGCCTTCCTGCGCCATGCCCGTTTCGGTGAGCTGCCGGCACGGGTCACGCCGGACGAGGCCGTCGAACTGGTCGAGACCGAGCCTTGTCGGGACCGACCGGAGTCCGCCTGGGGCGAGGCGTTGTCGCAGGCCCTCCTGGCGGGTGGCTGAAGCGGCATCGTTCCGCACCACCCCGGCCCACGCTCCGCGTCCGTCGGCAATGGACCGACCAGCCAGGGTCGGGAGGCGCTTCGCGCCGTACGAATGACGGGTTGCCCCCTTCCATAGCAAGATCTTCGCGAATAGGCTCTCGGCCACCGTTGGTCGGATCGACCTGCGGCGGCCGAGCAGGTCCGCCCCGTCGCCGCCGAGCTGTAGCCCGCCTCGGCGCCGGCGCGCCGACTGCCTCGGCCACTCGTCGGGCACAGGAGGCAACCGCTCGTGTCGTTACAAGGAAGAGCTGGGCGTTCGCGCCCGGCGAGGAAACTGTTCACCGCGACGGTGCTGGCGGTGCTGGCGGTGGCCACCGTCCCCGGCTCGGGCGCCGCGCAGGCCGCCCCCGAGCCGACCAGCACGGACCTGTACCTGGTGCAGCTCGCCGACGCGCCGGTCGCCTCGTACGACGGCGGCGTCGCCGGGCTGGCGGCCACGAAGCCGGCCCGCGGCGGCAAGGTGGATCTGAACTCGTCGTCGGCGCGCGCCTACCGCGGGCACCTCGCGGCGAAGAAGGGCGACGTCCGGCGCAAGGGCGGCGTGGGCGCGGCGCAGACCGTCCGCGACTACGACGTGGCCTTCAACGGCTTCGCGGCCGACCTCACCGAGGCGCAGGCCGGCAAGCTGCGGCACACCGCCGGCGTGCTCAACGTGTGGAAGAACGAGACCCGCCAGGCGGACACCGTCGGCACGCCGCGGATGCTCGGCCTCGAGGGCCGCAAGGGCGTCTGGGAGAAGCAGTTCAAGGGCGACGAGCGCGCCGGTGAGGGCGTCATCGTCGGCGTCATCGACAGCGGCATCTGGCCGGACAACCCGAGCTTCGCCGCGCTGCCCGAGCCGCGCCCGGACGCCGCGACCATCGCAGGCAAGTGGCGGGGCGCCTGCGACGCGGGCGTCACCGCCACCGTCAGCTGCAACAACAAGCTGATCGGTGCCCGCTGGTACAACGCCAGCGGGCTCGGCAACCGGTTCCCCGGTGAGTTCCAGTCGCCGCGTGACTACAACGGCCACGGCTCGCACACCGCGTCCACCTCCGCCGGCAACCACGGCGTGGCCGCCACCATCAACGGGCTGTCGGTCGGCGAGGTGTCCGGCATGGCGCCGGCCGCCCGGATCGCCGCCTACAAGGCGCTGTGGCACCAGCCGGGCGGCGGCGCGAGTGGCGGCACCGTCGACCTGGTCGCCGCGATCAACGACGCGGTCGCCGACGGCGTCGACGTCATCAACTACTCCGTCTCCGGCTCGCAGACCTCCTTCGTCGACCCGGTGGAGTTGGCGTTCCTGAGCGCCGCCGACGCCGGCGTCTTCGTCGCCGCGTCGGCCGGCAACACCGGCCCGGGGGCGAGCACCGTCGCCCACAACTCGCCGTGGATCACCACCGTCGCCGCGAGCACCCACGACCGCTCGTCCACCAAGACCGCGGCCCTGGGCAACGGCGCGAGCTACACCGGCGTCGGTGTCGGCGGCGCGGTCGCCGCCACCGGCCTGGTCGACGCCACCGCCGCCGGCAAGGCGGGGGTACCCGTCGCCGACGCGGAGCTGTGCCTGCTCAACTCCCTGGACCCGGCCAGGGTGACCGGCAAGATCGTGCTGTGCAAGCGCGGCGTCAACGCCCGTACGGAGAAGAGCCTGACGGTCCGCGACGCGGGCGGCGTCGGCATGATCCAGTACAACGACCCCGACAACTCGCTCAACGGCGACTTCCACTTCGTACCGTCGGTGCACGTGGACCGGGCCGCCGGCCTGGCGATCAAGGCGTACGCGGCGACGGCCGGCGCCACCGCGTCCCTGTCCGCCAGCGTCGCGGTGACCGCCCGCGCCCCGGAGATGGCGGCGTTCTCGTCGGCCGGTCCGGCTCGGGCGGGCAACGGCAACCTGCTCAAGCCGGACATCACCGCCCCGGGTGTCGACGTCGTCGCGGCGGTCGCCCCGCCGGGCAACAACAACCGGTGGGACGCGCTCTCCGGCACGTCGATGTCCAGCCCGCACATCGCCGGCCTGGCCGCGCTGCTGATCGGCAAGAACCCGTCCTGGTCGCCGATCTGGGTGAAGTCGGCCCTGATGACCACCGCCGGGCAGAAGGACAACAGCGGCGCGCCGATCCAGCGCGCCGGCCGCGACGCGAACCCGCTGGACTTCGGCGCCGGGCACGTACAGCCGGCGGCCTCGTTCAAGCCGGGCCTGGTGTACGACAGCGGCTACGCCGACTGGGTCCGGTTCCTCTGCGGGACCGGGCAGGTCACCGGGCAGGCCTGCGCCACGTACGGCACGGTCGACCCGAGCGACCTGAACTACCCGTCGATCAGCGTCGGCGCCCTGCCGGGCAAGCAGACGGTGACCCGTACCGTGACCAACATCGCCAAGGAGGACGGCGACTACACCGCGAAGGTGGAGGTTCCCGCCGGCTACACCGTGGCGGTCTCGCCGTCCCGAATCAAGGTCAAGAAGGGGAGGTCGGCCACCTTCACGGTGACCATCACCCGCACCAGCGCGGCGCTGGGGCAGTGGTCGTTCGGCTCGCTGACCTGGGTGCCGCAGGACCGCGACGAGTTCACCGACGTCCGCAGCCCGATCGCGGTCCGCGCCACGGCCATCTCCGCCCCGACCTCCGTGACCGGCACCGGCAGCGCCGGCACGGCGGCGGTGAAGCTGCGTCCCGGCTTCACCGGCACGCTGACCGCGGACGTCAGCGGCGCCGTCCCGGCGAACGTCACCGCGCTCGACCTGGTCGGCACGAACACCTCGTTCAACTCGGCCGCCCCGGCCACCGGGCCGGCGGTCGGCAGGGTCGACGTGACCGTGCCGACCGGCAGCAAGCTGGTCCGCTTCGCCACCTTCGATGCGGACTACGCGGCCGGGATGGACGTCGACCTGTTCGCGTACGACTCGGCGGGCCGGCTGGTCGGGTCCAGCGCCGGCGGCACCGCCGAGGAGTCGATCACGCTCACCGCGGCCGGCACGTACTCGGTGTACGTGGTGCAGTTCGCGCTGCCGGCGGGGCGGACCCAGGCGACGGTCAAGCACCACGACTGGGTGCTCGGCCCGGCCAGCGGCAACCTGACCGCCACCCCGGCGAGCCAGTCGGCGACGACGGGCGTCGACGCGACGGTGACGCTCGGCTGGACCGGCCTCACCGCCGGCGCCCGCTACCTGGGACTGGTCGCGCTCGGCGACGGCACCGGGGAGATCGCCCGGACCGTCGTCTCGCTGCGGCCCTGACCCCGTCCCCGCACGAACCTGGCCGGCAGCCTCGACACGGAGGCTGCCGGCCAGGCCTTCTTTCAGGGGCGGCGGCGGGTCACGGGGTCGGTGACTGCTCCGGGGCGGCCGACGACGGCCCCGGCTCGCCGGTCGGTTCCGGCGACGTCCCCGCCGGGGTCGGGTCCGGTGCGGCGGTTCCCGGCGTCGTCGGCGTGCCGCCGGGCGCCGCCGGTGGCGCCGGGACGGTGGTCGGACCCGTGGCCGGGGAGGGGCTGGCGGACGCGCTGCCGGTGGGGGTGCCGGCAGGACTGGCCGTCGCCGACGGGCTTCCCGGAGCGGCCGTGGTGGGCGTGCCGCTCGGGGCCGGGCCGGCCGGGGCGTCCGCCCTGATGATCGCGAGGATCTGCTCCTTGTACCTCTCCAGCTGTGCCTGGATCTCCTGCGGGGACAGCCCCCGGACGCGTTGGCCGAACCGCTCGATCTCCGCCCACAGCGCGGTCAGCCTGGCCCGGGCCTCGTCGCTCAACCCCTCCGGCAGGGTGACGACCAACTGCGAGGCCAGCGCGTACGTCAGGCAGTCCTGGCACGAGTAGTTGACCGCCGCGGAGATGTTCTCGGGCACGACCACGTCGGCGCGGCCGACGACGAGCACCACCTGGAACGCGACCGCGACGGTCTGACAGTCCCGGCAGTTCGCGAGGGCCCACGCCTCGTTGCGGTTGTCGACGGTGTCGTCGGTGGCCCAGACCAGGGCGAACACGACGTCGTACAGGGTGGAGCCGTCCCGGGTGTTGACCGCGAGGGCCTGGTTGTCACCGGCCCCCGGCGCCGCCGGCGGGTTGAACGGGAAGACCCAGGCGGGCGCCGGCGCGCCGCCGGACCGGTCCGGCTCCCGGGGCACCAGGACGAGCGCCAGGCGCTGGTCGCCGGTGGGCCGCGACGCCGTCGTCGGCCAGACGGTGGTCACCGTGCGACGCTCACCGACCTGCGGCGGCCGGGTCGGCGGCACGGCGGGCTGACGGTCCGCCGCCGGCAGGGCGTCGGCCACGGTGCCACGCTCGTACCGCTGGATCGGCTGGTACCTCGTGCCGTCCGGCCACCACACCCACGCCAGTGCCGCCACCAAAGCGGCGCCGGCGACGAGCGCGGCGGCGCGGCGTCCCGGCCGGCCGGCGGTGCCGCGACACACGGCGGTCACCGTCCGCCGGACGAGCCGGACCAGCAGGTACGCCGTGCCAAGCAGCGGCAGGCAGATCGCCAGGATCGACAGCAGGCCGACGCCGACCCGGGCGGCGTCACCGGCCGCCCAGTGGGTGCCGAGGAGCAGGGCGTGCTGGTGCAGGCTCTGCCACGCGGTGGCGGCGACACGGGGCAGCGCGGTCACGACGAGCACCAGCGACAACAGCAGCAGCGGCACGACCGTGAGCACCCAGAGGGTCACCACCACCCGGGCCCAGGGCCGGAGCACCCTGGACTCGGCCCGGCCCCACCGGGTCGGCAGCAGCCCGAGTAGCGTCGGCTTGATGCGCGCGTACAGGTCCGGCACGCCGGTCAGGTCGGCCAGGATGTGGTACCCGTCGAAGCGTACGAACGGCGCCAGCTGGCGCAGCATCTGTAGCACCTGGGCCGCGATGATGAGCAGCAGCGCGTCCCAGCGGACGACCGCCCAGGTGGCGAACATCGCGACGGCGACGATCGCGTTGAAGTACAGCCCGCCGAGGTCGACCCGTACCCGGCCGGCCCGGCCGAGCCGGTAGCTGTCGTCGACGTTGGTGTAGAAGGCCGGCCAGACCAGGTAGAGACCGACGCCCATCGTGCCGGGCGTGGCGCCCCCGTAGCGGCAGGCGGCGGCGTGGCCGAACTCGTGGAAACCGGCGGAGACGACCGTGATCGCGAAGACCAGCAGCAGCAGGCCGGGTTCGTGGAACGCCTGGTGGGTGGCCGAGGCCAGCCCCTTGTCGAACAGGACCCACCCGGTCGTCAGCAGGAACGCGGCGAGCACTGCGGCGACGACGAACGGCCGGAACAGGACAGTGAAGGGGGCGGTGAGCCGTCGCGTCACCCGCGGGTTCGACACCACGAGCCGGAACCGCAGCGCCAGCAGGGGGTTGGACCTCGGCGCCGCCGGCGCGGACCCGTCGGCCCGCCGGAGCAGGCCGAGCGGGCTCAGCTTCGACTCGACCAGCACGCGGACGTTCTCCGCCGTCACCAGCCGCGACGTCCTGCGGGTCAGGATCTCCGCGATCTCCTCGTGGGTCCGCCGTCCGTCGATCGCCTCGAGGAGCAGGTAGAGCAGCCGGGTGAGCTGGCAGGTCTGCCCGTCGGCGCGCCGTACGAGGCCGGGCGGCTGGCGGTAGCCGGACCCGGGCAGCTCACCCAGCAGCTCCAGCCCCGGCGCGCGGGCCGGTACCGCGTCCGGCCCGGAGGTCTCGGCCCGCTCCGGGGCGGGACCGGCCCGGTCCGGCCGCCCCCGGGGCGGGGCGCGGTCCCGGCGGCGCCCCGTCCCGAGGAGGCATTCGCGTCGATCGGCGAGATGACACTCATGCTCGTTACTGGTCGATCTCGGCCTGCTGGTCGGCCGTGGCTTCCGCGGTCACGTCGTCGAGGTGCTGGTTGATGATGGCGTCCTGCTGGGAGATCGCGGTCGCGCTGGAGTCCACCGACGCGACGTTCGCCGCGACCGCGGCGTCGATCGGGGCGGCCACGTTGGCGTTGGCGGCGACGGCACCCGCGACCGGGGCGGCCAGGTCGGCGTCGAGGGCGACGTTCACGTCGACGTTGAGCAGGTCGCCGTCGAGCAGCGACGCCGGGTCGGTCGGCACGGTCACGTCGCCGTCGCCCAGGGCGGGATCGGTGGGCGCGGGCTCGGTGCCCGGGTCGACCACGTCGTCGGACTGGTCGATCGAGCTGTCCTGCGGGGCGGTGGCGATCGCGTCGCCGGAGATCGTCTGGTCGATGAGGACGCCCTGGTCGGACAGGGCGGCGGCCTCCGATCCGGTCGACAGGACGTTCGCGCCGACCGCGGCGTCGATCGGGGCCGCGATGTTGGCGTTGGCGGCGACCGCCAGATCGATCGGCGCGGCGAGATCCAGCGCCAGGTCGAGGTTCACGTTCAGGTCGAGCAGCGAGATGACCTCCTTGGTCGGCAGCGCGGTCGCCGACTCCGCGGCCAGCTCGTCCATCGACAGAGGCGTCAGATCAGGTGCGCTCACGTCAGCTCCATTTCCCGGCACGGGTGCCGTCGCTTTTCGTCACGACGTACGACCGAACGGCCCGGTGTCGCGCTGACGACCACCGCTCCGCTCGACCGACTTGCGGGATCACTCGTGCCCCGGATCGCCGAGCTGAAACCCGCAGGCACCCGAGCCGTGGCCGGGTTGCGGCTGACTGTCAACGCCGTTGGACCTCGGCCGGAGGGTGTCGGGCGGTCGAGGGGAGCCGATCGGCCGCCTATGGAGCTGCCCCGTCTGTGCTGTCGCACGCCGTGGACCGTATAGACGCCGAAGAGGACACGCGGAGTGACCGGCTGCACCGTGCCGGGTGGGCTGGCCTGCGGATCGTGCACGCCCGACGGTCCCCGCAGGAGGGTCCGTCACCGGGCGCCGCGTGAGGGTCGAGGTGGCGGTGCCCGGTCCCGCCGGGCTCCGCCGCCCCCCGCGTCAGACGTGCGGGATCACCCCCGTGCCGTACGAGGTGAGGGTCTTCTCCCTGTCGTCGTGCATCAGGTAGAGGGCGAAGTTGTCGACGCCGATCTCCCGCAGCTCCTGCAGCCGGTCGACGTGCGCCGACTCGGGCCCGAGCAGGCAGAACCGGTCGACGATCTCGTCCGGCACGAAGTCCGTCGACGGGTTGCCGGCCCGGCCGTGGTGCGAGTAGTCGTAGCCCTCGCGCCCCTTGATGTAGTCGGTCAGCGCCCTCGGCACCACGCCCGAGTCGCCGTAGCGGGCGACCAGGTCGGCGACGTGGTTGCCGACCATGCCGCCGAACCAGCGCAGCTGCTCCCGCTGGTGGGCGAGGTCCGTGCCCACGTACGCGGGCGCGGCCACGCACATGGTGATCGCGTCCGGGTCGCGGCCGGCGGCGGTGGCCGCCTCGCGGACCGAGCCGATCGTCCAGCGGGCGATGTCGGGGTCGGCTGTCTGCAGGATGAACCCGTCGGCCTGCTCGCCGACCAGCCTGAGCGCCTTCGGCCCGTACGCGGCCATCCAGATCTCCAGCCGGCCGTCGCGTACCCACGGGATGCGCACCGGCGTGCCGTGGTGCTCGACCTCGCGGCCCTCCGCCAGCTCCTTGATCAGCCGCATGGCCCGCCCCAGCTCGGCCAGGCCGGCCGGCCGCTGGCCGATGACCCGCCGCGCGGAGTCGCCCCGGCCGATCCCGCACACCGTACGGTTGCCGAACATCTCGTTCAGCGTGGCGAACAGCGACGCGGTCACCGACCAGTCGCGGGTGCTCGGGTTGGTCACCATCGGCCCGACGACCAGGTGCTTCGTCGCGGCGAGGACCTGCGAGTAGATGACGAACGGCTCCTGCCACAGCACACACGAGTCGAACGTCCACCCGTACCGGAACCCGCTGTCCTCGGCGGCGGCCAGGCCCGCCACGACGTCGCGGCCGGGCGGGTCGGTCTGCAGTACGACACCGAAGTCCACGACTCCTCCTCCGTCAGACCAGGTACTGGCACAGGTCGCGCTTCAGGAACCGGCCGTGCCCGGCGGCGCCGTGGAACGCGTCGCCGTCGACCACGACCCGACCGTGCGACAGCACGGTGGAGACCTTCCCGGTCAGCTCCCAACCCTCGTACGCCGAGTAGTCGACGTTCATGTGGTGGGTGCGGGCCGAGATCGTCTGCCGGGCCGTCGGGTCGTACACCGTGATGTCGGCGTCCGCGCCCGGCGCGATGATCCCCTTGCGCGGATACAGGCCGAACATCCGGGCGGGCGTCGTCGAGCTGATCTCCACCCACCGCGCGAGGCTGATCTCACCCTTCACCACGCCCTGGTAGAGCAGGTCCATCCGGTGCTCCACGCCCGGCATCCCGTTCGGGATCTTGGAGAAGTCGCCCCGACCCAGCTACCAGCGACAGGTCGTTGGTGCGCAGGCCCCGCCACAGCTCCGCCTGGTGCTCCTTCGGGCGCAGCGGGGGAAAGGCGACGTACTTCGCGCCCTCGAAGTCGGACCCGGCCATGTCGTCCAGCGACAGGAACAGGTACTGCGGGCAGGTCTCGGCGAACACGTTCTGGCCGGTGTCGCGGGATCGCGATGCCGTTCTCGGCGTGCATGAGGATCATCGACCCGGTGTCCCGGGCCTTCTGCATCGCCCGCAGGATCTGCCCGTCGGTGGCGTAGAAGACCCCCGGGTACGCCATGAACATCTTGAACGTGTTGACGCCCGCGTCGATGCAGGCCTCCATCTCCTTCAGCGACGTGTCGTTGACGTCCGAGACGATCATGTGGAACGCGTAGTCGATCGCGCAGTTCCCGTCAGCCTTGCCGTGCCAGGATTCCAGCGCGGCCAGCAGCGAGGTCCCCTTGGCCTGCACGGCGAAGTCCACGATGGTCGTCGTGCCGCCCCAGGCCGCCGCGATCGTCCCGGTCTCGAAGGTCCGCCGGGGGGACCGCCTGGCCGACCAGCTGCGCCAGCAGCATCCGGTGCGTCTGCCGCTCCAGGCTCTCCCGGTTCCGCGCCACCAGCCGGTGCACCGCCAGGGCCGACGCCGCCCGCTCCGCGACCACCACGTGCCGGTGCGGCGGGGGAGCCGGCGACAGCAGCACGAGCCGCCCCCAGTCGGCGCCCTGCGCGCCGACCATCGTGACCAACCAACCGGCCTCGTCGTCGTACGCGGTCCGCTCCGGCGCGGCCACCGACCGGGACCGCGGCGCCCAGTCGGCCAGCAGCTCGGCCGGATCCTGCCCCGCCGCGTCGTACGCGAGCACCTCGTGCCCCAGCGTCTCCAGCACCACCGGCAGCCCCGAGATGCGGGCCACCTCCCGCAGCACCTCGGCCGGCTCCGCGCACGCCACGGTCAGCGACGTGAACGTCTCGTGCACCTGCTCGGCCGCCCGCAGCTCGGCGAGCTGCGCGTCCACGATCAGCGCGACCACCGCCTCGGTGACGGAGACGAACCGCGTCTCCTCCGCGAGCGTGATCAGCGGCAGCCGGTGCCGGTCGGCCGCCGCCACCAGCGGCTCCGGCACCCGGTCGCTCCACCGCCGGACCAGCTCGATCACCAGGCCCGCCGCCCTCACCTCGGCCAGGTCGTCCACGTACCTGGTCAGCGCCGCCGCCTCGTCCGGCAGCGCGATCCCCGTGGTCAGCACCAGCTCGCCGCCGCGCAGCAGGTGCGCGATGTCGGCGACCTCCGCCGCGTGCACCCAGCGGACCCGGCCCTGCATCCCGGCCGAACCGGCCACCACCCGCGGCCTCGCGCGCCGGATCACCGGCAGCGCGAGGGCCTCTGCGACGGAGGGATACATCGACGCCTCCCCTCTGACGGGATGCACACAACGTAATGCGTGGGCCACCAAAGCGGTACAGGTTGTCCATGGCGGTCGGGCAACGAATGCGGCCACACTCGGCCTGTGTCGAGATGAGGAGGACGCGATGGCGCACCGAGAGCTGCTGGCCAGGCACCGGTCCGTGATGCCGCGATGGTTGGCCCTGTACTACGAGCAGCCCATCGAGTTCGCCAGCGCCTCCGGGCGCCGGGTGACCGACCGCGAGGGCCGCACGTACCTCGACTTCTTCGCCGGCATCCTCACCAATGCCGTCGGCTACGACGTGGCCGAGATCAGCGACGCGGTCCGGGCGCAGCTCGACACCGGCGTGCTGCACTCGTCCACGCTGTACCTGATCGAGTCGCAGGTGGAGCTCGCCGAGAAGATCGCCGGCGCGGCGTTCACCCGCTGGCGTACGGCGTCCCTCGCCCAGCGCACGAACGTCATGTTCACGTTCCGGGCACTGCTGCACGCCCGCCGGTCCGACCTCGCCGAGATCCTCACCGCCGAGCACGGCAAGGTGCTGGCCGACGCGGCGGGGGAGATCCAGCGCGGGCTGGAGAACGTCGAGTTCGCCTGCGGGATCCCGCAGCTGCTCAAGGGCGGGTTCAGCGAGAACGCGTCGACGAACGTGGACGTGTACTCCCTGCGGCAGCCGCTCGGCGTGGTCGGCGTGATCACCCCGTTCAACTTCCCGGCCATGGTGCCGTTGTGGTTCGTGCCGAACGCCATCGCCTGCGGCAACACCGTGGTGCTCAAGCCCAGCGAGAAGGACCCGTCCGCGTCGAACCTCATCGCCGAGCTGTTCGCGGAGGCCGGGCTGCCCGAGGGCGTCCTCAACGTCGTCCACGGCGACCGGGAGGCCGTCGACCGGATCCTCGAACACCCCACGATCAAGGCGGTCTCGTTCGTCGGCTCCACCCCCGTCGCCCGGTACGTCTACGAGACCGGCACCCGCAACGGCAAGCGGGTGCAGGCGCTCGGCGGGGCGAAGAACCACATGGTCGTACTCCCCGACGCCGACCTCGACCTCGCCGCCGACGCCGCCGTGTCAGCCGGCTTCGGCTCGGCCGGCGAGCGCTGCATGGCCGTCTCCGTCGTCGTGGCCGTCGACCCGGTCGGCGACGAGCTGGTCGACAAGATCCGCGAGCGGATCGCCCGCCTGCGCGTCGGCGACGGCCGCCGCCCCGGCTGCGAGATGGGACCGCTGGTCACCGGCGCCCACCGCGACCGGGTGACGTCCTACCTGGACGCCGGCCGGGACGCCGGCGCGAAGCTGGTGGTGGACGGGCGCCAGCATCCGATCGACGGCGAGCGGACGGGCTTCTGGCTCGGGCCGACCCTGTTCGACCACGTCGGCACCGACATGTCCGTCTACACCGACGAGATCTTCGGCCCGGTGCTGTCGGTGGTGCGGGTGCCCAGCTACGACGCCGCCGTCGAACTGGTCAACGCCAACCCGTGGGGCAACGGCACGGCGATCTTCACCAACGACGGCGGCGCCGCCCGGCGCTACCAGAACGAGGCCGAGGTCGGCATGATCGGGGTGAACGTGCCGATCCCCGTCCCGATGTCGTACTACTCGTTCGGCGGGTGGAAGGACTCACTGTTCGGCGACGCGCGCGCGTACGGGCCGGAGGGGGTGGACTTCTTCGTCCGGTCGAAGGTGGTCACGAGCCGGTGGCTCGACCCGTCGCACGGCGGGGTGAACCTCGGCTTCCCGCAGGCCACCTGACCACCGGCCACGGGGCCGCGCCACCGAGCCGGCACCGCGGTCATGCCGCTCGTTTGACCGGCCCCCCGACGGCGTTGGCGGCGGCGACCCGGACGGGGTCGGGGTCGGCCCAGCTCCAGTTGGGGTGGGCACGGTTCGTGAGCAGGACCAGAACCATCTTCCGGGCCGGGTTCACCACGAGCGAGGTGCCGGTGAACCCGGTGTGGCCGAACGTGCGCGGCGAAGCGAGCCAGCCCATGAACCAGGGCTGGTCGAGCACGACGCCCAGGCCGTGCGCGGAGGTCCGGTTGGGGCGCTCCGGGTCGACGGCGGGCAGACCGGTGTTGGCGTTGGTGAGCATCCGCCGCGTGATCTCCTCGGAGAGGATACGCGTGCCGTTGTAGCTGCCGCCGTTGAGCAGCAGCTGACCGATGACGGCGACGTCGGCCGCCGTGCTGAAGATGCCGGCGTGGCCGGCGATGCCGCCGAGGTGGTTGGCGACGTCGTCGTGGACGACGCCGCGCAGCAGGCCGCGGGAGGACCGGGCGTCGGTGGCGACGAGGCGGTTGGCCTGGTCGGTGGCGGACAACCAGGTCTTGGGGTTGAACCCGGTGTCCCGCAGGCCGAGGGGACCGGTGAGTTCGCTCTTGAGGACCTGGTCGAGCCGGCTACCGGTGACCTTCTCGACCAGTTGGGCGAGGACCATCAGGCCGACGCTGGAGTAACGGAAGACGGTGCCGGGGACGGCGCCGGCGACCAGCGGCGTGGCAAGCACCGCGGCCCGGCGGGCGGCGTCGTCGGGCAGCCCGGTGACCTTGGCACCGACCGGCAGGCCGCTGGTGTGGGTCAGCAGCATCGACACGGTGACCGCGTCCTTGCCGGTGCCACTGAATTCCGGCAGGTAGTCCACCACCCGACCGGCGAGGTCGATGCGGCCCCGGTCCACCTGCTGCAGGGCGAGGATCGCGGTGTAGACCTTCGTGATCGAGGCGAGGTCGAAGATCGAGTCGTGACGCATCGCGACCTGCTTCGACTCCGGCAACAGCACGGGCCCGGCGTCGTAGCGTAGCGCCTTGCCCACCACCGACCGGGCGACGACCGCGCCGCCGACCTGGCAGAGCGCAACCGCGCCGGCGTACATGGGGTGGTCCGGGTTCTCCCTGGTGGGCTGGAGGTAGCGGGTGAGCACGGTGGTCAGTGCCGACCCGTCCTGCGGATCGCGCCGCCCGATCTTGTCCTGGGGCGCGGGGGCCGCGGCCGTCGACGGGGCGACCGCGGCCCTCGGCGCGCCGGTGGTTGCCCGCGCCGCCGGAGACGTCGCCTCCGGCGTCGGTTGCCCCGTACGGACACGGTCACGGCAACCCGCCAGGGCGGCGGTCGCGGCGGCGAGACCCGCAGCCAGCACGGTACGACGTTCCAGCCTCATGCGCGTCATAATGGCAGGTCCCGGCCGCGGAGGTCCACGGTCGGCCCACGACACCGGCACCGACGACCCTGACCCTCATGCCTGGAGATCACACCACACGTAGCAGCGTGAGAGTCAGGTCCCCTCCGCCGCCGACAAGTCGGTGATCAGGTCGTCGAGCACCAGTTCCTCCTCGACCCGGACCCCGGCGGTGAGCATCGCCGCAGCGAGGCCCGGATCCCAGGCCGCGTCGGTCGGCGTGCCTCCCAGCGGCCCCCCAGTACCCGCCAGGGCGGTACGGGCCGCGACCCAGGCCAGGTAGTCGGCAGTCCCGTAGCGCCATGGCTGCCAGGGCACCCTGCCGTGCAGCAGGTTGGCGATCCGCAGACCACCCCAGTCGAAGTCGCCGTGATACCGAAGGCGGGCACCGGACTGCACCAGGCCGGCCAGCAGGCGCAGCGCCGCGGTGCTGGGCTGGCCGCCGACGCAGACCAACGGCGGGCACGTCGGGCCGAGCCGGTCGGCCGCAGCGGCGAGCACGGTGGGGTTCTCGCAGACGTGGACAGTGCGGGCAGCGAACCGCGGCTCCCCGCGAGCGAGTTGGCGCAGGGTCACGACGACCGGCTCCCCGAGCGCGGCGGCGGGGGCGGCGAGGTCGTGCAGCCGGCATCCGGCAACCGTGGGTAGGTTGACGGCGAGCACGGTCGACGAGAGGTCGTCGAGGAACACCCCGGCGGCGTACCAGAGCATCCGGCGTTGCTCGGCCGCCGACTCGGGCAGTGGTGCGTCCCCCCACCAGGTGGCCCGGATGGCCGAGCGGGCCGCTGTCTCCAGCGCCCGGCCGGCGTCGAGCGCGTGCGCGTCGCCGGTGGTGCGCGCCGCGAGCCGGGCCAGCGGCTCCCCGTCCGCCGGCAGCGCGGCGAGGATGGCGACCAGGTCGGTCACGAGCCGCGCCGCCGCCG
The DNA here is from genome assembly GCF_007830265.1 of Micromonospora olivasterospora. Taxonomy (NCBI): domain Bacteria; kingdom Bacillati; phylum Actinomycetota; class Actinomycetes; order Micromonosporales; family Micromonosporaceae; genus Micromonospora; species Micromonospora olivasterospora. Next base: position 5,925,153 of record NZ_VLKE01000001.1, on the reverse strand, counting down.
GTGGCGTGCCCGCCAGTCGCCGTAGCAGCGCGGCCGTGCCCGAGGCGGCGCACCATTCGGCCAGCTCGACGCGTACGCCGCCGAGCGCGGCGACCGGGGCCAGGGCGGCCCGCCAGGCGGCGGCCTCGGCGGCCCGTACCTCGGCGAGCACCGCGACGCTTCCGGTCAGCGCCTCGACCGCCCCGGTCAGGCCGTCGGGGTGCATCCCACTACGCCGGATGATTCGATCCAGCTCGTCGAGGTTGACTGTCAGGGTGCTGCCGCGACCGGGCGGGCGGCCCAGGACCCGCTCCACCGCCCGCCGCTCGTCCGGGCTGGGCCCGTCCAGGGTCAGGGTGCCGGTCAGCGGCTGTCCCCGGGCGATGCGGCGGCGTAACCGCTGGAACAGCCGTTCGGTCTCCGCCCCGCCGAGCTGCCGGCGCAACCGTTCTACGTCGGTCACGGCGCATCCCACAGGCCCGGTGCCGTCACCGGCTCGGGCTGATGATCGTCCGGGTGGGCGTTCCGTTGCCGCGGCGCCCGCCGCTCCGGCGCGGACAACAGGTGTCGTTCACGTCCGTCCCAGCGCCACGGGGTGACCAGCACCGCGTCGATGCCGTCGTGCCGGGCCAGATGAGCGATCCCGAGGCCGGGCACCTGCGGATAACAGCCCCACTCCCGCTCGCTGGTCAGTACCACGTCGAGGTCGAAGGTGGCCAGCAGCCCCAGGCACTTCGCGCGGGAGTCGTCGTCCACCCCCGCGAACGCCTCGTCCAGCGCGATCAGCCGAGGCGCGTACGGGTTGCCGGCCGAGCCGTAGTAGGACGACGCGGCGGCGAACAGCGGAACGCTCGCCGCCAGCACCCGCTCACCGCCGGACGCGGGCCCGGTCGCCGGGCGCCACTGCCCGTCCTGGTGCCGCTGGATCGTGAACTCGTGCCACGCCCGGTAGTCCAGCGCGCGGGTCAGCTGCTCCGACCAGGTCGCCGCATCGTCGCGCAACCGTTCCCGGTTGATCTGCTCCTGCAGGAAGGCGCCCACGGCGCGCCGGTCCTCGTCGTTCCAGACGTCCGTGGTCTGCCGCAACTGCTTGGCGCGCAGGTCGGCGAGCCCGGCGGGGGCGTCGCGGGTCGGCCGCCACAGCAGCCGCAGCCGCATCCCCGTCGAGGTGGGCCGGGCCTCGAGTTCCTCGTTCATCCCCGCGACCTGCCGCTCGGCGCCGACGATCAGCTCCTGGAGCGCCCCGGCCACCTCGTTGACCAGGTGCGTCTCCAACACCTCCCGCTCGTGCGCGGAGAGCATCCGCTGCCGCTCGTCGATCTCGTCGACCAGCGCGGCGGACAGATCGGCGACGGTGCGGGTCCGCCCCTGGAAGCTGACCTCGACGACCATCGTCTCCTCCCGGATGGTCGTCACCACCTGGTGACCCTGCCGGGAGAGGCCGTCGGTCAGCGCCTTCACGTCCATGCTGACCTGCTGCTGCAGCCGGTCCCACCGCCGATCGTCGTCGTCCGTGTCGACCAGCTCCCGCTCGACGGCCCGGGCCAGCGCCACCGCCGGGGTCGCCGCCCAAGGCTGCGCCACGTCCGGCACCTCCAGCCCCGGGCAGGCCAGGTCGACCAGGCCGGTGCCGGCGAAGGCGCGCAGTCCCTCGACGGCGTCGTCCCGGGCCCCGGTCGCCTCGTGCAGCTCCTGCTGCAGCCGGCTGCGCCGCCCGCCGGCGTCACCCCGGGCGTCCCGGGCCGCCGCCTCCTGCCCCCGGGCCTCCTCCCGGTCGCGCTCGCAGCCCGTCAGCAGCCCGGTCGCCTCCGCGATGCGGCGCTGCAGGTCCGCCACGGACGCGCCGGCGGTGGCGTCCAGCGTCTCGAACTCCACCCGGGCCGCCCGCGCCGCGTCCCGCGCCTCGGCTGCCTCGGCCGCCGCCGGCGCCAGCCGCTCCAGCCGTTCGGAGTGCAGCCACGCCGCCTCGTCCCGACGGGCGTGCGCCGTACGCACGCCCGTCACGGTCGGCCACCAGGCGGCCAGGGCCACCCGGTACGACTGCAGCCCGTCCCGCACCGAGGCCAGCTCCTCGACGTCGTACGGCAGGCCGACGTCGTCGGCGAACTCGGTCGCCTCGTTCAGCGCGGTCGCCGCCTCGGCGAGCCGCCGGCTGAGCGCCTCGGTCGCCTCGTCCCGCCGCTGGACGACGTCGCGGCGGGCCTCGTACGCGCCGCGTACCCGGGTGTGTGCCTCCCGCAGCGGCTGGTCCGACGGCAGCGCCCGCGCCTCGGCGGCGACTTGCTCCCGCCGCCGGCGCACCTCGCCGCGATGGTCCGCGACGGCGGCCAGCCGCGCCGACAGCTCCGCGGCCTCCCGCCGCAGCTGGTCGATCCGGGCCCGGCGGGACGCCTCCCGGGCGCTGTCGCCGATGTGTTCCGCCGCCGGTTTGACCCAGCGTCCGGCGACGACACCGTTGCCGAACGCGCCGGTCGCGTCGACCCACGTCACCGCCGAGCCGGCGCCCAGGCCGATCGCGGCGAGCACGCCCGCCACGGACTCGTCCGACAGCGCCGCGCAGGCCGGGTCCGCCCGGTCGACCGCCGGGCGGAGCAGCCGCCCCAGGTTGGCCGCCACCGCCCCGCCGGGCCGCAGCACGGTGTCCCCGCTGACCGGGTCGCGCAGTGCCCCGTCGGGGTCGAGCCAGGCATCGAGGACCCCTGCCGCCTCCAGGGCAGCCTCGATGCCGGCCCGCTGCGCCGCCGGCACCTCCGGGGCGAAGTCCACCACCCGCCACAGCGGCGCGCCCGGCCGGTCCCGGCGTACCTCGTCGGCGCGCGTGTGCGGCACGGGCGGCGGCTGATGCGTCCCCGCCTCAAGCCGGCGCAGCTCCGCCTCGGCCCGTCGCAGACCGTCGCGGACCTCGCGTTCCTCGGCCTCCAACGCGGCGTCGGCGCGGGCGAGGGCCTCCGTCGCGGCCGTGGCGGCGCGCGCCGTCTCCCGCGCCGCCGGGTTCTCCCCGGCCAGCGTGCCGACCCACTGCTCCAGTTCCGCGAGGACGCCGTCGAGGTCGCCGACCGGCAGCTCGACCACGCCGTCAAGGTGCTCCCGGGTCCGCTGGACCAGCAGCTCACCCGCCTCGGTCGCGGCCGACTCGGCCTCCGCGACCCGTAGGTCCGCGGCGGCCACCTCGGCGTCGAGCCGGTCCGCCTCGTCGCGGGCCCGGTCCGCCCGATCCTGGGCCGCGTCGGCGGCGGCGCGGAGCCGGTCCAGGGTCCGCAGCGAACCCGACCGCGAGGCGACCAGCTCGTCCGAGGCCCGGGTCGCCTCGGCCAGCCCGACCGGCAGCGCGGCCAGTACCCGCGCCGCGTGCCGGTCGGCCAGCCGCGCCGCCGCGGCGTCCCGCTCGACCTGCCCGCGCGCCGCGTCCTCGGCGTCCTGCGCCTGCCGCAGCTCCCGGGCCGCGTCCTCGGCGGTCCGCCCGGCGCGGGTCACGTCGGCTTCCAGGTCGTGCAGCCGCTCCTCCTGCCGGACGGCGAACTGGTCCCGCTCGTCGGCGATGCCCCGCAGCCGGCGCAGATGCTCGGCGGTACGCGCCTCCGGGCTGTCCCGCAGCGCCTGCAGCCGCGTGGCCAGCTCCCGGGACCGCTCCGTCAACCCGTCGATGCGCGTCAACGCCCCGGTCAGGTCGGCGTCGGCCTGGTCGTAGGCCCGCTGCGCCTCGGCCAGCTCCCGCCCGAGCTGTTCGTAGCGGCTGTGCTGCTGGCGCAGCAGCCCGGCCCGGCGGCGCGTCGCGACCCGCGCGTACTGCCGGTAGCGGGTGAGGAAGTCGTCGGCGGCCCGTTTCGTCTCGGCCAGCTCCCGCAGCGTCACCCGCTCGTCGTCCAGACTGCGGAACGCCTCCGCGACCTGGGTGATCAGGTTCTCGTCGAGTGGCGGCAGCGCGTCGGTGAGCGCCCGGGACAGGCTCTTCTCGTCCGGCCGCTTCGACAGCTGCGGCTGGCGCAGCCGGATCAGCAGGGAGACCAGCGCGTCGTACCGGTTGCCGAGCCCGAACAGCGCCTCGTCCACGGCCCGCCGGTAGTCCGCCGCCCGGTCGTGGACCATCCCCGCGGACCCGAGAGCGTCGCGCAGCCGCTCCCGGGTCAACGCCGTGCCGGTCGCGTTCACCAGCGCCAGGTCGACGCCGACCCGCTGGCTGGTGACGAAGAACCAGTGCCGGGCGATGCCCCGCCCGGCGACCGCCTTCAGACCGCACCCGATGGTGAGGTAACGCTCCCCGTCGCGGTCCCGGCGGCCGAACTCCAACCAGGTGTAGCCCAGCCGCTCCGGGTGCGGGTACCGGCCGCCGAGCAGCAGGTTCCACTCCATCCGCTTGTGCGGGTCGCCGTCCGGCTCCACCCGGTACGGCGCCAGATCGCCGTCGAGCAGGAACGGCAGCATCAGCGCCAGCACCTTCGACTTGCCGGTGCCGTTGTTGCCCCGCAGCAGCAGGCTCCCGCCGTGGAAGTGGAACTCCTCCTGGTCGTAGTAGAAGATGTCGACCAGCCCGGCGCGCAACGGCTGCCAGCGCTCCTTCGCCGGAAGCGGCAGCTGGTCGGCCAGCGGTACGGTCATCGCACGGGTTCCCTCGATCGTTCGGACTTGTCGGTGGCCGTCCCCCGGGCGGCCGGCTCGCGGATCGTCGGCTCGGCCAGGGCGTACCGGGCGATTGCCGGCCGGGGCAGCACGAGCGGGTCCGCGCCCGGCTCGACCCGGATCAGCTTCAGCGCGCGCAGCGCCTCCAGCGCCGTGGCCACCAGGTCCACCTCGGCGCCCGGGTCGGTGGCGTGCTTGCGCCAGTACGACCGGTGCTCGACGGCCAGCTCCCGGGTGCGCCGGTGCAGCTCGCTGACCCGTACCCCGCCGTCACCGGCGGCGATGTGCTCCGCCAACAGCAGGGTCAGGTGGCTCTGCATCCCCTCGGCGGGCATCCGCACGTCGGTGAGCTCGTCCTCGGGATCGACCATCGCGATCCCCTCCGCGCGTACCTCGGCGACCAGGCCGGTGAACTGGGTGACTCGGGTCAGCAGCGCGTGCCGCTGGCTGGTCAGGTAGGCGCGCTCGGCCTCGGTGAGCTCGTCGTGGTAGACCACCGGCTGCTCCAGTAGCAGCCGGGTCAGCCGCTGTCGCAGCGCCCGGTTCCGGGCGTCCTCCACATCGGGTACGACCTCCTGCGTCAACGCCGCGAGCCGGCCCGGCCCGGTCGACTCGTCGATCATCGACGGCCCCCGGGACGCGGCGAGCAGGCCGGCGATCACGTGCCGGTCCACGTCGTACAGGACGTCTCCGCCGGCGCCCAGGTACGCCTCCTCGTCCCCGGCCACCCGGCGCAGCACCCCCCAGTGCAGCAGCAACCGGACCACGGCCACCATGTCGGCCCGCCGCTCCCGCCGGTCCAGCGCGAACGAGAACCCGGCCGCCGCCAGCGCCGGCTCGGCGGCCCCGTCACGACCTCCTCGGCCAGCCGGCCCAGCGTGATCTGCCCGTCGGCGCGCTCCAGGGCCGCCAGCGCCAGGCAGGTCAGCACGTACCGCTGCCGCGAGAACGGGGTCCGCGACCGCGGATCCCGCGCCGGATGCGTGCCGTCGTACGGGTCGGCGGTCAGCTTCACCAGCCGTACCGTGTGGGCGTCGGCGACCACCTGCCAGCCGGCCTCCCGGTCGAACCACTCCCGCAGCTCCGTCGCGTACGCCCGGACCAGCCGGAAGGTCTCCGCGTCGGTGAGCCCGGCCACCAGCAGCGGGCGGGCCAGCAGCAGCCGCGCGGCCCTGCGCCGCCGCGCCTCCGGAACGTCGTCGGCCGCAGCGCGCCCCCTCACCGGTCGGCCCCGACCAGATCGGTGATCTCGATGAGGTGCTCCGGCCCGGTCAGCACTCCGTCCTGGGTGACGACCCGCGCCGGCGGTGCCCCGTCGACCCGTCGCAGCCGGACCGCCATCGTGCCGTCCGACGTCGTGGTCGTCACCTCCGACTGGTCCGGCCGGCGGGCGGCCAGGGCGTCACCGAGCAACTGGAGGAAGAGCCGGAACTCCGCCGAGTCCAGCCCCGCCAGCTCGGAGAGGCGGATCGGACCCGGGGTGGCCAGCGCGGCCCGGGCGCGGGCGGTCTGTTCCGCCTCGCGGCGCATCCGCTCGGCGAGCACGCGACGCTGCTCCGACCGGTCGATCACCCGGTTCGGCGCGCCTCGCCGCTCGTACGAGCCGGTGCGGCGCAGCCGAGGGCTGATCTCCAACCGGGGCGCCCGCGCCCACGGCGTGGCGGCCGGCACCGGGCGCTCCTCGGCGGCGGCGAGGGTCGCCGCCGTGGTGGTGAGGTGCCGCGCGGGGGAGAGCCCGAACGCGGTGTGCCAGAGCCGGTGCGCCGCCTCGTCGTCCGGTGTCTCGGCGAACCAGAGGGCCAGCCGGCGGAAGTCGGCCGAGCGGTCCGACCGGCCGGCCCGCCGCTCGTTGATCGCCGCGACCGTGCTCAGCAGCTGCCGGATCCCACCGATCGCCGCCGTACGCAGCAGCCGCGCCTGGGCAGGGCGGCTGCTGTCGCCGCTGATGAACCAGTCACGCAGCCCCGCCCAACGCAGGCGCCAGGTGTCCAGGGCCTGCCGCATGGCGGCGTCGTGCCCGTCCCAGGCGTCCCGGTCCAGGCCGTCCCGCCCGTCCGCGCCGCCGTGCTCCTCGCGAGGCGCGGCGTCGGCGGCCTCGCGCCGCGCCGCCACCTCCAGCAGCGGCGTCACGCCGACCGCCTCGATCCGGCGGGCGAGCGCCGCGATCTCCGCGCCCCGGTTGGCCAGGTCGGCGATGAACCGCTCCAGGTAGGCGATCAACTGCTCCTTGTACGCCAGGAACGCCGCGACGTCGGCGTCGGAGAAGTCGATCGCCCGGCGCAGTGACGCCATGAAGGCCTGCGCGTTGTCGGCCAGGCCGGTGAACCGGTCGACGAGGCTCAGCAACAGCAGGTGTGTCTTCGCCGCGTCCGGCGGCTCGCCGGCCGCGGCCGCTTCGGCGACGGCCAGCAGCCCGCGCAGCTGTTCCGCGATGTCGGACAGCGCCACCGACTGCAGGGCGCCCCGCCGCCCGATCGCCTCCTCGTACCTGGCGATCGCGTCCTCCGCCGCGTGTCCCTCGCGGGTGAGCTGGTAGAGGTATCGGGCCCGGTGGAAGTCCTCGACCGTTGTCACCCGGCCGGTGTCGGGGTCGGCGCGCAGGTTGCCCCACCCGGCGAGCTGGTCCAGGGCGGCGCGCACGGTCTCCAGCGACGGCCCGGCCCCGGTGGGGACCTCCTCCGTCGTGGACCGCACCGCGGTCAGGATCTCGATCAGCACGTCCTCCGGCCGCAGGTGCACGGTGAAGCGCTGCTTCGCCCGGACGAAGGCATCCAGGATCTGCCGGTACAGGGCCGAATTCTGTGCCTGGAGATGGGCGAACGGTTGCGCGGGCGACCCGGTCCCGAGAGGCATGACGCCCATCCTCGCATTCTCGAAAGCTGGCTCTGCGGGTGACTCACCGTGTCGCCGGCTGACCTACGGCGCGCGGCCGGCGGCGCGCAGGTAGATGACGAGCGTGTCCACCGGAATGCCCAGCACGCTCGCGAGCAACGCCAGCGGATCGGGGTGGCCCCGGCCCGCGAGGTCGTCGTAGATGTCGAGCAGCCCGCGCAGGCGGGCGTCGGCGTCCTCGGGCCGGGCCGACAGTTGGGCGACCCGTCGCTCGACGTACCGGCGCGCCATGATCTGGAGCGCGTCGACGCCGAGCGCACCGTCGTCGTTACATGCCTCAAGGTGCTCTTCCGGCATCTTCAGCGTCGCGAATCAGTGTCCACGCATCGGTGAGCCAGGCGTAGTCAGTGTGGCCGGCTGCATCCGTCCACGGATGGCCATGTCTGGCTGCGTGATACTCGAAGAATGGGCGCGACCGGGCGCTGAAGGCCGTGCACCGGCGTCCGGTCAACGACCGGGTGGCCTCGTCGGCATTGCCATGAGCACGCTGGGATGCCCTGATCACCCCTGCCGAGTCGACATGGATATAGCCGTGCTCAAACAGGGCGTCACAACCGAGCAGGCAGGCGGCCATGATGTTTTCGAGAGTCAACCGCTCGTCCCGGGACGCCTCAGCGCGCCGCTTGATGTGCGCCGCTGCGACCAGTCGTACCGGCATTGACCGCCCGCACAGGTCGCAGGTGATCTGCTCTCGCAGGCCGAACTTCCGGTGCCGTAGACGGCGTTGCTCCCTACGCCGCCTCACCTCGACGAGCGCGTCCAGATCGCCGTCAAGGTCGAGCGGGTCTTCCGATGGCTCCTCCTCGGTGAGGATCAGAGACTCAAGCGCGACCGGTTCTGCGGCAACAGGGACGCCTCGGGTGTTCCCGGATCGCTGCAGCGCTTGCATCGCCTCCACGCCGAGCCTCTGCCCGTTCACCGGGCCCACGCTGTCGACCACCGTGAGACCCACTCGCTCCGGGTAGACGTCGTCGGGCCAGACGCGACGGTCCGATCTGTAGAGAGGTTTGCTGATACGCGTGATGATGATTTCCGAGAGAGTGCCCGCGACGAACTTCTCTTGAGGCGTCCGGGGGCCTGGGGAACCACCAGACGCCAGAATGAAGAAGTCGCCCACCGCCATGCTTCGGGCTACGTCCCGGCTGCTCCGCGGATCGGGCTTGCTGTGCAGGCTCAGCGCATCAGACCGCCATCCCCAGACCCCCAGAGATCTTCCGATCTCCAAATTGTTCCTGGAATATCTGGCCACGTAGACGTAGAAGTAGCGCGCCAAGGCTGCTCGCCCCCGAAAGCACGAAGATCTCGTGCGGTGGAGGCATATTCAGGATCGAAAGCCTGTCGGACCGCCCTGCTGATTCCGAAACTGTAGCCATTGCCTTCTTGCGATGCAAACCCGGACGACCCGTGGTTAGTGACTCCCTGCGGATTCATACACCGTCTCCAGCCCGCGCCGAACACGTACCAGCGACGCCAGCCATTCACGCGTCTCCGGGTCGGTCGAGTAGAGCATCGTGCCGCGCATGCCGCGCGTCATCAGCACCTTGTACGTGTTGCGGATCAGGCGGTCCGCCTCGACGTCGCTGAGCGCCTTGCGGCTGCGGAACGCCGGGTCCTTCGACTCGGACCGTTGGGTGACCAGTCGGCCGTCGCGAGCGACCAGATCCGGGCCGATCATGACGCCTGACCACTCGTACTCGAAGCCCTGCGCGGTGTAGACGCAACCCACCTGGCCGAAGCCGTTCGGGTCCGTGGCCCAGTAGGCGCTGCCCGGTGCCTCGCCCACGCTACGGTCGCTCTTGACGTTCCACGGCCGGGCCCAGCCGCCGATCTGTACGTCCGGCACCAGCGACTCGTCCGGTCGCGGCTCGCTCCACGGCCAGCAGTAACCCGCCGACATGCGGGCAGTTTCCCCCGCGGCCTGCTTTGTCGCCAGAAACGCCTCCATTTCCTTCGGCGACTCCGCCAATCGCAGGTCGAACCGGCCGTCGCCGTGCCAGACCGACGGCTTCCCGCCGTCGAGGCCGAGCAGGTCGAGGACCCATTGCTCGTACGCCTCGCTGCCACCGCAGCGGAACTGGTCGTGCAGCGAGACGACCTCGACATCCAGGCCGAGTTGCTCGGCGTACCGGGAGATGACCTCCACGCTGCCCAGCTCGCCTGGCTTCACCACCTGGTGCTCGTCAAGCAGGAAGACGGGTACGCGCGCGGCGGCGATCAGTTCGTCGATCTGCGGCCGGGCCTTGTCCCGCTTGGCCTTCGGGGTGAACCGGTTGACCGAAGTCTCCCGGATCCGGTGCGCCTCGTCGCAGATCAGCACATCGAAGCCGTTGCGTTCGGCGGACATGAAGCTGTTGAAGTAGCCGAACAGGTTCTTCAGCCGAGTGGAGCCGCGGCCGGCATAGCGGCGCAGGGTCTGGGTGAACGACCGGGAGCCGGTGGCGTGCATGACGGCCCGGTTCTGCCGGGCGAGTTCCCCCAGCACCGACAGCGCGATCACGCTCTTGCCGCTGCCGGGCCCGCCCGAGACGACCACGACCGACTTCCGGTCCGCCGACCTGGCCCGCTCCACCGCGTGCAACACCAGCTCGTATGCGAGGCGCTGCTCGTCGAGCAGTGTGAAGTGGGACCGTTCCTTCAGCTCCTGCGCGGCGTACGACAGGAGGTGCTTGCTGGGCCGGACGTAACTGGTGAGGAAGCGGTCTGCGGCGGCTGCACCCGGCGCGGGTGCCAGATGGGTACGGAGGTAGTCGAGGAATTGGCCGCGCCGTTGCTTGGTGAAGATCCTGCTGTGCTCCGTGGGGCGGCGGGCGAACAGGTCGTTGACGTCCCGGTCCATGGCGTTGTGCAGGTACGCAGCGCCGCGCACCGGGTTTCGCCGGTCACCGAGGACGCCGAGGAAGTCGGTGAGGTACTCGCAGTAGTCGCCGACCTGCACGCCCGGATGCAGCCGCGGACCTTTGGCATGCTCCACCAGGACGAGCCGGTCCGAGTCCTCGTAGGCTTCGGCGTAGGACCACTGCTTGAGCTCGACGACGACATAGGAGTCCTCGGCCGTCGTCGGGTGGACCCCGGCGAGCACCACGTCGACGCGCTTGCTGGTCAGCGGGAGTTGGTACTCGACCAGCACCTCGACCTGGCTCAGGCCGGCGTCAACGAGATCCTGCCCGAGCACCGCCAGGCTGCGCGACCATGAGCGGTGCTCGGCGGGGCTCACCCTGTGGCCGATCTGCTCCGCGATCTGGTCGGCGAGGATGCCGCTGGTGGCCAGGCGGAGTAGACCATCGGCGGAAATGCGGAATTCGGACAACAAATGCCCCCGGGCAGCACGAAGTGATCGTGCGCATGGGGGGCGTGTCCGGCCACGGCCGGAAGCCCGTCGTTACGCGCTCTGATGCCGTGGACTGTAGCGAAGAGATCAAATCCTCGCCATGACCCCTGCTGTCGGCTGCCTTACCGCTTCGCGGCCGATCCCCTTGCCTCGTCAACGGGGTAGCGGACGGCCACCTCATTCAACTTCGTGAGCGCCGCATCGGTCAGGTCGATGCCCAGGACGTCGGCGAGCCTGGTCAGGTAGATCATGACGTCGCCGATCTCCGCCTTCACGCGGACGCCCGCTTCGAGGTCGGACATGACCTGGGCAGATTGCTCGGGAGTCAGCCATTGGAACTCGGCCAGCAGTTCTCCGACCTCCCCGGCGAGGGCCATGGCGAGGTTCTTCGGGGTGTGGAACTGCTGCCAATCCCGCGCCTCTGCGAAAGCCCGTACCTCACGCATGAGGTGATCCATCTGGGGTTCCCTTCCGTGCGGGTGAATGCGGTCGGTGTGGACACCGAGCAGAGTGGAATGTAGCCGCGACCCCTGGCTGCCTGAGCGCCACCTGGGAGGCTGGGCGACGTGCCAGCCGAGATCAACGCGTTGTTGGCTCTTGGTGCACGGTGCCGGTCTGGGCCGGATCTTGGCTGATCATCCAGTACTGCCCGATGCCGGCGGCGGCGTACTCGTTGCGTTTGACCACTCTGTCCACGTCCTCGGAAGCCGCAGTCGAACAACTTGCCGTTCAGGGTCACGCACGACCAGCCGTCGCCGGCGACCCGCTGCAACGCCTCCTGCAGGCCGGGTGCACTGGGCGGCGAGGACCGCTACGTCCTTCACCATGTACCGGTACGCGGTGGCCCGCGACACCGCGCCCGACACCCAGCAGCGTCTTGTCCTCCGTCTTTACGGAGCCAGATCCGAAGGAGTGCGCTGCACCTGAGTTAGCCAGTCCGCTGATCGAGCTGACCAGCGAGGGTGGGGTTGGAGAGGGATCGGGGCTACTCTTCCGCGTCCTGAAGATCCGGTCGGTGGTCTCTGATCCACCGCTCCACGTCCTCAGCCCGCCAGATCCGCCCGACCGACAGGACGGCCACGGGGTCGGGGAAGGTCTTCGAGTTGGTGATCTGGTAGGCGCGCGTACGGGAGACGCGGAGCATCTCCTGCACCTCCTGGCTCGCCACCAGTCGTAGCTTCCCCATGTGTCGACGGTAGGAGCACGCGAACTGAACACCTGCTCCCTGTGCAGACGCACTCCTGATCTGCCTATGTGCGTGTAGGCTGTCCATCTGTTCACGCTGGAGTTTGCGGTCAGTAAGGACGGGAGGGCCATGGGTAGGCGGTGGACGGCCCCTGCGCCCGCCGCCTTCGCCCCTGACCGGGGATCGACTCCATAGTGGACGGCGTCGCCGCGGCAGGCCATGATGCACTGGTACGGTGGCCCCGCGGCCCCCCGAGCCCCACCGTGCCGAGTCCGATCGCCTCGACCGTCGTCAGGAAGGAAAGGCCGTGGGCAAGCAGGCTGAGCAGCAAGGTGTCGGGCAGCGCAGGCTCCTCGTCGGGGCCGCGGCCCTGGCCGGGACCGCGGCCGTCGCCGGGAACGCGAGTCTGGCGTACGCCGGTCCGCCGTCCTGGAACCCGTTCGGCCTGGGGGTGGCGAGCGGCGATCCGCTGCCGGACGGCGTCGTGCTCTGGACCCGGCTGGTCCGCGATCCGCTGCCTACCGGGACATGGCCGAGTTCGACCTGGATCTCGTGCTCCACCTCGGTGACTACATCTACGAGGGGGACCCGAGAACGGAGGCGGTCCGGCAGCACAATCCGTCGTCGGGGACCGCCGTGGATGCCGGGCAACTGTCGACCCTCGCGGACTTCCGCAACCGGCACGCGCTCTACCGCACGGACGGCCAACTCCAGGCCGCGCACCGCGCGTTCCCGTTCGTCGCGATCTGGGACGACCACGAGGCCGAGGACAACTACGCCGACCTCGACGACAGCCAGGACGACCTGCCGTACGCCCAGCGCCACCAGACGCGGCAGGAGTTCGCGGTCCAGCGGGCGAACGCCTACCAGGCGTGGTACGAGCACACCCCGATCCGGGCGTCGTACCTGCCCGGCTCGCCGGGCCTGCGCATCTACCGCCGCCTCGACTTCGGCACCCTGCTGCGGCTGAACATGCTCGACACCCGCCAGTACCGCACCAACCAGCCCGGCGACGCGCCGGGCGACCTCGGCCCGTTGGCGCTGGGCGCCGCGAACGCGGCCGGCACCCTGACCGGCCCGGAGCAGGAGTCCTGGCTGCTCGACGGGCTGCGCGCGTCGCCGGCGCTGTGGAACGTGCTCGGCCAGCAGGTGATGATGGCGGCGGCCCGCTTCCTCAACCCGCCGCCGGCGTCGGTCGGCAACCTCGACCAGTGGGACGGCTACTCGCCGCAGCGGGCCCGCCTGCTGTCCGCGGTACGGGCCAGCGGCGCGACGAACCCGGTCGTGCTGGCCGGCGACATCCACTCGACCTGGGTGAGCGACCTGAAGCTCAACTTCGACGACCCGGCCTCGCCGGTGGTCGCCACCGAGTTCGTGTCCACCTCGATCACGTCGGACTTCCCGGCCGAGCTGCTGCCGGTGGTGGAGGGGTCGAATCCGGCGTTCAACCCGTGGGTGCGGTACTTCAACGGCCGCACCCACGGGTGGCTGCGCATGGACGTCGACCGGTCGCGCTGGCTGACCGAGGAGCGCTCGGTCGCCTCCGTCGACTCGCCCGACGCTCCCGCGTCCACCACCGCCCGCTGGGAGGTCGAGGCGGGACGGCCGGGAGCCGTACCGGCCTGAGCCAGCCCGTCCGCACACCGCCCGGCCTCCCGACGGCGGTTCGGACACGGTGGTGGCTGGTGGTCGCGGAGCGGGCGGCGCGGGGCCGCTGGCCTAGGGTTGCGGGGACGCGACCGACGAGGTCACCGCGCTCACGCGGTCCCGGTGGATGTCGGGCGCTCACCGACCACGTGGGGGACCCGGCATGAAGAAGATCAAGGCAGGTCTGTTCGTCGCGCTCGACGGCGTCGTCGAGGCGCCCGACCAGTGGCACTTCCCGTACTTCAACGACGAGATGGGCGCCGCCGTGGACGCCACCCTCGGCGCGGCGGACACCCTGCTGTTGGGTCGCAGGACCTACGACAGCTTCGCCGGGGCGTGGCCCGACCGGGAGGCGGCCGGCGGGCAGGACGCCCCCTTCGCCAGGAAGCTCGGCGACGCCCGCAAGATCGTCGTGTCGCGCCAGCAGCTCCGGTTCAGCTGGCGGAACTCCGAACAGCTGCGGGGTGACCTCGTCGAGGCCGTCATCGCGTTGAAGAACGAGCCCGGTGCCGGAACCATCGGCATGAGCGGCTCGGTCTCCGTCGTCCGGCAGTTGCTGGACGCGGGGTTGGTGGACGAGCTGCACCTGCTGGTGCATCCGATCGCCGTACGCAGGGGAACGCGGCTGTTCGAGGAGGGCCTTCCCCCGCTCCCGCTCACCCTGGTCTCGTCCCAGGCATTCAGGACCGGCGTGCTGAACCTCGTCTACGGCCCGGCCGAGTCGGTCGGCGACGCCACGTACGAGGACGCGAAAGCTCACCTGTCGACGCCCGAGCGGTAACACCGGGCGGGCGTTGCTCAGCTCCCGATTCGGTCGAGGCGCCGAATCACGTCGTACCCCCGGGGTACGACTGGCGTAGACCGGCGAGTCCCGCGTGGCGGACGGCCTGCCCAGGGGAAACGAGGAGAAGGATGAGGATATGAGCGGCGTGAGGGTGCTGGTGGGCACGCGCAAGGGTGCCTTCGTATTGACGTCGGACGGCAGGCGCGACGACTGGACGGTCGAGGGGCCGCACTTCGGCGGCTGGGAGATCTACCACCTCACCGGGTCGCCCGCCGACCCGGACCGGCTCTACGCGTCCCAGTCCGGCGGCTGGTTCGGCCAGTTGATCCAGCGGTCCGACGACGGCGGGAAGAGCTGGACCACGGTCGGTAACGACTTCGCCTATGCCGGCGACGTCGGCGAGCACCTGTGGTACGACGGCACGCCGCGCCCGTGGGAGTTCAAGCGCATCTGGCACCTGGAGCCGTCCCGCGACGACCCCGACACCGTCTACGCCGGCGCCGAGGACGCCGCCCTCTACGTCACCACCGACGGCGGCCAGAAGTGGACCGAGCTGACGGCCCTGCGTACCCACCGCACCGGGCCGGAATGGCAGCCCGGCGCGGGCGGCATGTGCCTGCACACGATCATCCTCGACGCGGCGAACAAGGACCGGATCTACGTCGCCATCTCGGCGGCGGGCGCCTTCCGCAGCGACGACGCCGGCGCCAGCTGGCTGCCGATCAACAAGGGCCTGCGCTCGGGCGAGATCCCCGACCAGGACTCCGAGGTCGGCCACTGCGTGCACCGCATCGCCCAGCACCCCACCCGGCCGGACACCCTGTTCATGCAGAAGCACTGGGACGTCATGCGCACCGACGACGCCGGCGCGAGCTGGCGCGAGATCAGCGGCAACCTGCCGTCGGACTTCGGGTTCCCGATCGCGGTGCACGCGCACGAGCCGGAGACCGTGTACGTCGTGCCGATCAAGAGCGACTCCGAGCACTACCCGCCGGAGGGCAAGCTGCGCGTCTACCGCAGCCGCACCGGTGGCGAGGAGTGGGAGCCGTTGACCAGGGGCCTGCCGCAGTCCCACTGCTACGTCAACGTCCTGCGCGACGCGATGGCGGTCGACACGCTCGACCCGTGCGGGATCTACTTCGGCACCACCGGTGGCCAGGTCTACCACTCGGCCGACGGCGGCGACAGTTGGGCGCCCATCGTCCGGGACCTGCCGGCGGTGCTCTCTGTGGAAGTCCAGGCGCTGCCGTGATCCGGGTCGTCCTCCCGGCCCACCTGAAGAACCTGGCGCACGTCACCGGCGAGGTACGGCTGGACGTGACCGGCCCGGCAACCCAGCGCCTGGTGCTGGACAGCCTCGAGGCGCGGTATCCGATGCTGCTCGGCACGATCCGCGACCGGCACAGCGGCAAGCGCCGGGCGTTCGTCCGCTTCTACGCGTGCCAGGAGGACCTGTCCAACGAGTCGCCCGACGCGCCGCTGCCCGAGCCGGTCGCCGCAGGCGAGGAACCGTTCATCATCCTGGGAGCGATGGCCGGCGGATAGCTCACCGCGGCGGGGGCCCGCGAGCGCCGGCTCACCGTGTGCCCACGCCGCCTGGCAGAGCAGGTCCTGCCGGCCGCCGACCAGCACGAACGGGCCCTGGGGGATTCGTCTGGGCTGGTCGGCGCGCCGTCAGAGGTTGACGGTGACCCCGGCCGTCTTGCGGGCGGCGGTGAGGTCCGCGCCGGCCTTCTCGAAGGCGGGGTTGTCGGCGGCGGTGGCCGGGTCCGCGGCCGACGCGGCCTTGCCGGCCTCCGTGGCGAACTGCTTCATGGCGGTGGCCACCTTGCTGTCGCCGCCGGAGGAGACCGCCGTGGTGAACTTCTGCTCCAGCCCGGTCAGGATCTCCTTGAACATGGCCGGGTCCGACTCCTTGCCGGCCTGCACGGCAGCGACCAGCTTCGTCTTCATTTCGTCGCTGGCCTTCTTCGCGGACTCGCAGAGGTCCTTGTCGCTCACGCCGGCCGCCGCGGCGGACGGGGACGGTGCCGAGGCGGAGGCCGCCGCCGAGGAGGGTGCCGAGGCGGCGGACGGGGTGCTCCCCGAACTTCACCGATCTCCACCGAACCGCGAGTCGGCGGTGTGCGCGGGCGAAACGTGCCGAGGCTGCCGGTGGGGCGCATCCTTCGACGAGCGTCACTGTCAGCCAGTTGGCCACGACAGTTCGGGAGGTCGCATGAACGGGAGAGTGACGAGGGCCGTCGCCGGCGCCGCGCTGACCGCCGCCCTGGTACCAGGTGTCGCGCTGGCCGCGGGTCCCGCGGCCGCCGCCGAGACGAGGACCTTCGTCGGGTACGGAGCCATCCCGTCCGACGCGCACGCCGACGCCGAGGCCCAGATGCGGGCGTACAGCTCGTCCTGCGTCGAGGTCAGCACCACCTCTTCGCCGGCCGGTTCCGCGCACACCTGGAAAGCCACACTGACCGCGTCCTGCTGACCGGCCAGCAGAAGCGCATCGGGGGAGCCGCCCCGGGCCGCCCCGGGCCGCGCCGACGGCACGGACGGGTACGGCTCAGCGCGGCGCGGCGTACGCCAGCGGCACCGGCGTCGGTTGGCCGCCCCAGGTGCCGGTCAGCCGGGCGCCGGCCGGCGCGGCCGTGCCGTCGAGGCGGCGGACGACCGCGAGTTCCACGGCGTCGGTCACGATGATTGTGGGGTCGCCGTCCACGACGCGCCGCAGCGCGCCGACCTCGGGAACGTCACCGCCGCCGCTGCCGGTCACCGCCATGTCGGGCTCGCGGAACCGGCGTTGGCCGTCGACCTCGAAGTATTCCTCGGCCTGGCCGGGGCCGCCGAGGATGGCGTTGGCCAGGGCGGCGGCGTAGACCGGGTCGCCGCACCCGTCGTACACCCAGCGGCGGCCGAGCGTGGAGTGCTCGGCGGTGCCGACCAGCCGGTCGTCGCCGCCGTCGAGCGGCGCGCTCCGGTAGGTGAGCGGGACCTGGTGCACCGGTCCGTCGCCGACCCGCACGAGGAGGGTCTCGATCCCGACCTCGCCCGCCGGGTCGTCGAAGCGGCAGGACGCCACCCGTACGACGTCGCCCGCCGGCCCCTCGTACCACGGGCGGCCGGGCAGCCACCCGGCCAGGAGTTCGAGCTTAGTCGGGTGCAGTGTCGCCCGGTGCAGCAGCGCCATACGCCGAATCGTAGAGAGTGGCCGGGCGAGGCCACGCGGGCGGGGCGCGCGCCTGTCCGGTCCCGCCCGTTCGGGTCGGCAGCGGGCGCCGTAGTCCGTTGGACCGCTTATGCGGCAACCGTGTAACTTGTCCAAGTTTGTCTCACTATGCTCCTGGTGGCGCCCGGTAACAACCCAGGCTTCCCGGCGCCGGCGCGCAGCCCGATCCGCGCGCCGGGGCGCCGGCCGGACGCCGCGCGGGGCGGCTCGGCCGTGGGCTCGATCGCCGGATCCACAGGAATGCGTGAGACATGTTGAAGGACGCGGACACGATAGTCCTGCCCAGGCTGCGGCCGGCCGAGGTCGGCGCGGAGGACCCCTGGGGCGAGGGCCGGGGGGCACCCGGGGGCGAAGGCCACCGCTCCGCCCCCGGCGTCGGGCCCGCCGGGCCCCACCGGCCGCCCGCCGTCGCGTGGCTCGTACCGGCGCTGCTGATGGCCGCGCTGAGCCTCGCCGGCGCCGGCGCGCCCGGCCTCGGCAGGGACGAGCTCGCCACCTGGCGTGCGGCCACGGCGTCGTGGCGCGAGGCCTGGTCCACGCTGCGCGGGGACGACGTCGCCGCCGCGCCCTACCAGTTGCTGATGCGCGCCTGGGTGGAGCTCTTCGGCACGTCCGACCTGGCGTTGCGCGTACCGTCGATGCTGGCCATGACCGCCGCGGCGGCCCTCGTCGGGGTGTTGGGGGCCCGGCTGTTCACACCGCGCGTGGGCCTGCTGGCCGGGGTGGTCCTCGCGCTGCTGCCCACGTCGACCCGGTACGCGCAGGAGGCGCAGCCGTACGCGCTGACCGTGCTCGCCGCCGTGCTCGCCACGCTGCTGCTCGGCCGGGCCGTCGACCGGCCGACGTTCGGGCGCTTCGCCGCCTACGGAGCCGCCGTGCTGGTGCTGGGCCTGTGCCACGTCCACGGGCTGCTGCTGCTCGCCGGGCACGGCTGGGCCGTGCTCGCCTTCCGGCGTACCGTGGCCGGCCGCTGGCTGGTCGCCGCGGTCCTCGGCGTGCTCCCCGCGGCCGCTCTGGTCCGGCTCGGCGGGCTGCCCGGCGCGCCGGCCGTCCGGGTTCCGGACCTGGCGGCGCTGGCCGCGGCGCCCCGGGAGCTGTTCGGCGTCGCCGCGCTGGGGGCCGTCCTGCTGCTCCTGGCGTTGTTCAGTCTTCCGTTGCGGTCCTCCGCCGCCGTCTTCACCGCGTGGGCGGTGGTGCCGCCGGTGGCGCTGCTGCTCCTGGCGCAGGCGGTGCCGGTCTGGCTGCCACAGGGCCTGCTCTTCACGCTCCCGGCGTGGGCGGTGCTCGCCGCGGTCGCCCTGGCCCGGGCGCACCTCGTGTGCCAGGTGGTGGTGCTGGCGGCGATCGCGGTGACGGGCGCGCCCGCGCAACTGGCCCTGCGGGAACCGGACGGGCACCAGCAGGGCACCCGCCAGCTCGCCGCGATCATCGAACGCGGGATGCGGCCCGGCGACGGCGTCGTCTACGGCCTGAGCGACGCGGGCGGCGGCCGGGCCGGCCGGAACCTCGTGGCCCGCTACCTTCCCGCCGACCGACGGCCGGCGGACGTGCTCGCGCAGGCGTCACGGGACGTCGTGGGGCTGCGCCCGCCCACCGAACGCGCCGACGTCGCCGGCGGCCTGCGGGACACGCGGCGGCTGTGGGTGGTCCGGGTCGGTGAGCGGGCGGACCCGCTGCATGGGATCGCCGGCGAGAAGGAGCGGGTGCTGCGCACGACGTACCGGGTGGCGCAGGTCTGGCGGCCGACGGGGCTCACGCTGGCCCTGCTGGTCGACGAGGACGCGGCCGTGTAGGCGCGGCCCGGGCGCGAGGCCGGCTCGCCCGATCCACGCCTTTTGCCCGAATTGCCCGCATAGGATCAGCCGAGGCCGAGTTCGTGGCGAACAGCAGCCAGTCATGGGGGGAACGTGGGCGTCGCCAGCGATACACGCTTGTCTCAAGCCGCGGAGGAGCGCACTCCGGGCGGCCTTCCGGCCGTCATGTCGACCCGCGCCCCGTCCGGCCGGCGCCCCGACCGCCGCCAGCGCAACATCCGGGCCCGCCTCGCGTACGCGGCGTGCGGGACGACCGCCGGACCGCTGGTCGCGCCGACGCACCCGGACGCGGCGGTCCGGTTCCGCCACGTCCTCTCGCCCGCGTCCCGGCTGGTCCTGACGCTGCTCGTCGGTGTCAACAGCGCCGCCGGCGTGCTGTTCATCGCCTGGCTGCTGCTGCCCGCGCACGTACCCGGGCCGGGCGTGACCGGGCTCGGGAGCTGGCAGACCATCGCGGCCCGGCTCGGCTTCTGCGTGGTCGTCGGCGTGGAGCTGATCCGCCTCGCGCAGAACGTGGTGGTCTGGGTGTTCGCGTTCCACGCCAGGGACCCGGTCCCGGTGGACCCGCCGGTGGGCCTGCGGGTCGCCCTGCTCACCACGATCGTGCCCAGCAAGGAGCCCATCGACGTCGCCGAGCGGACACTGCGCCGGATGCGGCAGATCGTGTACTGCGGCCGGGTCGACGTGTGGATCCTCGACGAGGGCGACGACCCGGCGGTGAAGGAGATGGCCACGCGCCTCGGGGTGCACCACTTCAGCCGCAAGGGCCGCCCGCGGTACAACCAGCCGCGCGGGGAGTTCCGGGCCAGGACGAAGTCGGGCAACCACAACGCCTGGCGGGCCGAGCACGAGCACCGCTACGACGTGGTCGCCAACGTCGACCCGGACCACGTGCCGCTGCCGGGCTTCCTCGAACGTACGCTCGGCTACTTCCGCGACCCGGACGTCGCCTTCGTGGTGACCCCGCAGGTCTACGGCAACATGCACCAGAACTGGGTCGCCCACGGCGCCTCGGTGCAGCAGTACCTCTACAACGGGCTCATCGCGCGCGGCGGGAACGGCCTGGACGCCCCGCTGCTCACCGGCACCGGCCACCTCTACCGACCGGCGGCGTGGCGCAGCATCGGCGGCTACCAGGACTCCATCATCGAGGACCACCTGACCAGCATCCGGGTCCACGCCGCCGCCAACCCCGAGACCGGCAGACCGTGGAAGGGCGTCTACACCCCCGACGTGGTGGCCATCGGTGAGGGCCCCACCTCGTGGGCGGACTACTTCAACCAGCAGAAGCGGTGGGCGGCCGGCATCTGCGAGATCCTGGTACGCCCCGACCTGCGCGCGCCGCGCCAACTGCGCCCGCGGCGGCGCTGGCAGTACCGGCTGCTCCAGTTCTACTACCCGAGCGTGGCCGTCAGCCTCCTGCTGGGCAACCTCGCCACCGCCCTGTACCTGCTCACCGGCGTGGGCACCGCCCAACTCGACGTGACCGTCTGGTCGGCGCTGTGGGGCTCGACCATCGGCACCTGGTTCGCGCTGTGGCTCTGGCTGCGCCGCTTCAACATCGCCCCCCACGAACGGGAGGAGATCGGCCTGGTCGGCATGGCGCTGGCGCTGTTCACCGGCCCCGTCTACGTGGCCGCCGCCGTCGGGGCGCTGCTGCGCCGCAAGCTCGCGTTCGTGGTCACCGCCAAGGGCAAGCTGCGCACCACCGAGTCGCTCGGCACGTTCCGCCTGCACTTCGCGTGGGCGGTCTTCGCCGCCGCCCTCCTCGGGGCGAGCTTCGCGCTGGACCACGACGTGGCCCTGCTCCGGGTGTGGCCGATCCTGACCCTGCTGACGGGTCTGCTCCCGCCGCTGATCGCGATCGGGTCGGGCCTGGCGGCCCGCCGCGCACCCGACCCGCGCGGCGCCCGCCGGCGCGGCCGGCACCGCCCCGACACGGCCACCCGCGCCACGCGCGGGCGCCGCCCGCCGAGGTCGCGGGTGACGGCCGAGCGGGGTGCCCCGTGACGCGGCTGAGCGTCCCGCGCGTCATGATGGCCCTGGTCTGCGCGCTGCTGCTGACGTACGCCTTCGCCATCGCGCCGCGGGCCGCGCCGCGGGGACGGGAGCCGGTCGGCTCGAGCGCGTCGGCCCGACCCGCCCCGGCGCTCTTCCCGCCGGCCGGCAAGACGTTCATCGGCGTCATGACCCGCGAGGGACCGTACGACTTCGCGCCGGTGGACGCGTTCACCGCGGCCGCACGGCGCCAGCCACAGGTGATGCTCTTCAGCGCGGGGTGGACCGCGACCCCGTTCGACCGGGCCCTGTTCGACCGGATCAGCGGCCGCGGCATGCTGCCGATGCTGGGCTGGGAGCCGTGGGACCAACGCGTGGACGAGGAGCACCGGAAGAAGGGCCTGAAGAACCGCGACATCGACAAGATCCGGGCCAACCAGCCCGAGTACCGGCTGTCCCGCATCGCCGACGGGAGCCTCGACGGCCACCTGCGGTCCTGGGCCGAGGGGATCAGGTCGCTCGGCTACCCGGTCGCCATCCGCTTCGCCCACGAGATGAACGGCGACTGGTACCCGTGGTGCGAGTCGGTCAACGGCAACCGGCCGGGCGACTACGTCAGGGCGTGGCGGCACGTCCACGACCTGTTCGAGTCGGTGGGGGCGACCAACGTCATCTGGGTGTGGAGCCCGAACGTGCGATGGGACGACTCGACCCCGGAGCTGTCGACGTTCTACCCGGGCGACGCCTACGTCGACTGGGTCGGCCTCTCCGGCTACTACGGCACGGGGGCCTTCGCGGCCTACCTGTCCTTCGACGCGATCTTCAAGCGGAGCATCGACGAGATCCGCGGCTTCAGCGGCCGGCCGCTGGTCATCACCGAGACCGGCGCCTCCGACGCCGGTGGACGCAAGGCCGAGTGGATCACCGAGACGTTCCGGGATCTGCCGAGCCACCGGGAGGTCATCGGCGTCATCTGGTTCGAGGTGAACAAGGAGCGGGACTGGCGCGTCGTCAGCTCACCCGCCGTGGCCAGGGCCTTCGCCGACGCGATCGCCGTACCCCAGTACGACTTCGGCTGGTCGCCGCACACGCTCCCGCGCACCGACCTGCCGAAGTAGGCGCCATCGCCCGCCCGCCCGCCCGACGCGGCGTGACCGTACGGCGAATTATCCCGGCGGACGTCTCCGCGTTCCGTGGTCATGGACCACTGTGGACCGGCAAGGGGTCTAACGGCCAGTTGTGAATGGAGGTTTAACGGAGAGGGCCGGCCGGTTGAACTCACTAGTATCGTCGAATACCGATGCCAACGGCGCCGGCGATGTACCGCACCGGGGACCGGGTCCGCTGGCTGCCCGACGGGACGCTGGAATACCTGGGCCGGGTGGACCGGCAGGTCAAGATCCGCGGCTACCGGATCGAGCTCGGCGAGATCGAGGCGGCCCTGCAGAGCCACCCGGCCGTGCGCACGGCGGCGGTGCTGGTCAACGAGGACGCGGGCGGCGACCGGCGGCTGGTGGCGTACGTCGTGCCGGCCCCCGACGGCGACCGGCCGACCGCCGGGCAGCTGCGCGACCACGTCGGGCACAGCCTCGCCGAGTACATGGTGCCGGCGGCGTTCGTGCTGCTCGACGCGCTGCCGCTGACCCCGAACGGCAAGCTGGACCACCGCGCGTTGCCGGACCCGGACGTCACCCAGCAGGCGGAGCAGGAGTTCGCCGAGCCGCGCACCGCGAACGAGCGGCTCATCGCCGGGATCTGGGCGGAGCTGCTGAAGACCGAGCGGGTCGGCATCGACGACGACTTCTTCCTCATCGGCGGGCACTCGCTGCTCGCCACCCAGGCCGTCACCCGGATCCGTCGCGGCGTCGAGGCGGCCGGCGGCAGCGGCTCGGTGTCCCTGATGGACCTGTTCCGCTGCCGGACTGTCCGCGAGCTCGCCCGGCTGCTCGACGAGCCGGCCGGCGAGGCCGCGCCGGCCCGGCTGCTGCACGAGCTGACCCGGCCGATCCCGGCCGGCGAGCTGGTGTCGTCCTACGTCTGCGTGCCCTACGGCGGCGGCAGCGCGGCGATCTACCAGGCGCTGGCCGAGGCGATGCCGGCCGGCCACCGGCTGTACTCGGTGGCCATCCACGGCGAGGAGGCCGGCGGGTCGCAGGACACGATGGAGTTCGCCGACCTGGTCGACGGCTGCGTGGCCGAGATCCTCCGGGACGTGACGGGCCCGCTGGTCCTCTACGGGCACTGCGGCATCGGCAGCGCCCTCGTCGTGGCGGTGGCCCGCAAGCTGGAGGCCGCCGGCCGGGAACTCGACGCCGTGTACGTCGGCGGCATCTTCCCGTTCGCCCGGCCCCGGGGGATCCTCAACCGGCTGTCCCGGGTGGCCGACATGGAGCCGCTGCTCAGCAACCGCACCTTCATCAACCGGCTGATCGGCCGCGGCGTCGACATCGAGGAGCTGGGCCTCGAGGAGGCCAACCGGATCATCCGCAACATGCGGCACGACACCCGCAGCGCGGAGGACTACTACGGCGGGCTGCTGGACAGCCGCGTCACCAAGATCAACGCGCCGGTCATCTCGGTCATCGGGGAGCAGGACCCGGCCACGGACTACTACGAGGAACGCTTCCGCGAGTGGGAGTTCCTCTCCGACACCTGCGTGCTCGTGGTGCTCGACGAGGGCGGCCACTACTTCAACCGGTACCGCGCCACGGAGCTGGCCGAGATCGTCACCACCACGCACCGGGCGATCGAGGAGGACGACGGCGCGGCACTGACCCTGGCCAGCCGGGGCGCGGACAGCGACTGGTGGCTGCACGACGTACACCGCGCCGGCCGGGCCGGAACCGCCGACCGGACCGACCCGGCGGAGCGCGGCGGCGCCCCGGCGGCGGCACCGCGGCGCCGGCCGGTCGAGCCGAGCATGCGCCGGTTCCTCGGCGTCGCCAGCGGCCAGCTGGTCTCCCTGATCGGCTCGGCCTTCACCGCCTGGGCCATCCCCATCTGGATCTACCTGGAGACCGGCTCGGTCGCCCGGCTCGCGCTCTTCGTCACCCTCGGCCTCGTCCCGGGCCTGGTGGTCGCGCCGCTGGCCGGCGCGGTCGTGGACCGCTCCAACCGCCGCCTGGTGCTGCTCGGCGGCTCCGGCGCGGCCCTGGCCATCCAGTTCACGCTCGGCCTCCTGCTCTGGACCGACACCCTCCAGCTCTGGCACCTGTACAGCCTGATGGTCGCGCTGTCGGTGGCGACGGCCTTCCAACGCCTGGCGTACGTGGCGTCCGTGCCACAACTCGTCCCCAAGCGGTACCTGCGGCACGCCATCGGCGTGGTCGAGATGGTCAACGGCTTCGGCACCCTGTTCGTGCCGCTGGTCGCGGCCGGCGCGCTGGCCACCATCGGGCTGGACGGCATCCTGGTGCTCGACATCGTCAGCTACACCGTCGCCGTCGGGGTCACCGCGCTGATCCGCTGGCCGGCGATGATGGGCTGGCACCGGCGCGAGACGCTCACCGCCGAGATCGCCAACGGCTTCCGGTACTCCTGGGGCCACCGGCACCTGCGGGCGATGCTGATCTTCTTCCTGGTGCTGAACGTCTTCCTGGCCCCGCCGCTGATCCTGACCAGCCCGCTGGTGCTGTCCTCCGGCGACATCGGCGACGTGGCCCGGGTGTCGTTCCTGTCCGGGCTGGGCGCCACCCTGGCCGGGCTCGTGGTGGCCGTCTGGGGCGGCCCGGCCCGCCGGCCGATGCGCGGCGTGCTGCTGGCCATCCTCGCCATCGCCCTGTCCTGCGTCCTCGTCGGCCTGCGCCCCGACCTGGCGCTGGTGGCGGCCGGCGCCTGCGGGATCGCGGCCGGGCTGACCATGACCACCGGCATCTACCGGGCGATCGTGCAGGTGAAGATCCCCCAGCGGTACCACGGGCGGGCCGCCGCCCTCAACCAGATGATCTCCTGGTCCACCCTGCCGCGGCCGGGAGGGGCTGCTCAACGCCCGCGTCGTGTCGGCTTCGCCGTGCTGGCACCGGCCGCGACGGCGTTCTTCGGGCCGAAGCTGATGCCCGGCGGGGCGCTCGCCCCGACCGCCGGCCGGCTGGTCGGGGTGGGCGAGGGTCGGGGCATCGCGCTCGTCTACGTGCTGGCGGGGCTCGCCATCGCCGTCCTCGTCCTGGTGTCGTCCCGGATCAAGGCCATCGCGCGGTTCGACACCGAGGCCCCCGACGCCATTCCCGACGACCTCGTCGGCGTGCAGTCGTTGCAGCACCGCCGGGACCCGGCGGCGACCGGGCCGGTTGTCGCGTCCCGGCCCCGGGCGTCCGAGCTCGTCGCGGGGCGGCGGCCGTGACCGCCGCCGCCCCTTCGATCGCCGGGCCGGTCGAGGTCGAGGTGATCGTCGCCACGGCCGACCGGCAGCGGATCCTCGGCCGCCGCGACGGCGACGGCCCCGCCCCGCCCCGGCTGCGGCTGCCCGGTACCTGGCCGCCGCCGAGCAGCCAGGTGCCGGGCGCGGTGGCCGCCGAGACCGGTGTGACGGTGGCGCTGCTGGAGCCGCTGGACGCCACCGTGTTCGCGGCGGAGCCGGTGCGCGGCGAGCCGACCGGCGGGTACGCCTGGTTCGACGCGGCCGCGTTCGGCGCCGGCACCGTCCGCGAGTGGCTCGACCGGCCCGAGCCCGCGACGCGGCCGGCGTGGTTCCGACCCGGCTGGCACGCCCGCGCCGTCGACTGGGTCGACGCCACGTTGGCCGCGCAGGGGGCGCGGCGGACGGGGCCGGTCGCGCAGATCCGGCACTGGACGACGTCGAGCGTGCTGTGCGCCCCGACCTCCGCCGGCCGGGTGTTCCTCAAGGCCGGGCTGCCGCACCTGGCGCACGAGCCGCGGCTCATCGGCCACCTCGCGCGCACCTGGCTCGACGCGGTGCCGCAGGTGCTGGCCGCCTCGCCGGAGGATGGCTGGTGGCTGAGCGCGGACTTCGGCGCCCAGCCGCCGGTGCGGGACGCGGCCGCCGCCCTGCGGATGCTGGCCCGGATCCAGGTCGGCACGGTCGGGCGGCCCGCCCCGCTGCGCGAGGCGGGCTGCCCGACCCGCACCCTGGACGACCTGGCCGGTCGGGTGCCGGCGCTGCTGCGGCGCCCCGAGCTGTGGCAGCCGTCCGGGACGCCGGATCGGGCCAGGCTGACCCGGGTCGGGCTGTGGCTGCAGGACCGGTGTGCCGAACTGGACGACTTCGACCTGCCACTGAGCCTGGTGCACGGCGACTTCCACCAGCACAATGCCGCCGACCGGCCGGCGGGCCCGCTGCTGTTCGACTGGAGCTTCGCCACCGTGTCCCACCCGCTGCTCGACCTGGGCGGCTGGCTGCACGCCGTCGGTGAGCCGGACGCCCGCCGGCACGTCGCGGCGTACCTGGAGGGCTGGCGGCAGGTCGCGCCGCCCGGCGTGCTGCTGGAGGCATGGCAGGTCG
The DNA here is from genome assembly GCF_007830265.1 of Micromonospora olivasterospora. NCBI lineage: Bacteria > Bacillati > Actinomycetota > Actinomycetes > Micromonosporales > Micromonosporaceae > Micromonospora > Micromonospora olivasterospora. The sequence continues at coordinate 5,898,233 of NZ_VLKE01000001.1, read as the reverse complement.
CCCGGCCCGTCGCCGCCCTCTTCGAGTTGGTCAAGTTCGCCGACCTGGCCGAGCGGATGGGGCCGGCGTACGAGTTCGACTACCTGCCGATGGCGTACCTGTGGGCCCGCCGGGTGCAGGACGCGCACGCCGGCCGGGGCGCGGGCCTGACGGGCTGGCCGGATCCCCAGTGACCCGCAGGCGCGACAAGAAGGGGCGAGGGCCGAATCCGGCCCTCGCCCTTCGCGCCCGAGTTGACTAACAGATGGGTACGCCCGGTAGCTGCGACGCCGGATGGTCGATGTAGATGTTGGTGATGAAGCCCCGCTGGTCGCGCAGCTTGGACCACCAGTTGTTGCTGTAGCCCTCGGCGTTCACCCAGTCGCCCTGCTTCTGGCACAGCACGTAGACCAACGTCGGGCCGGCCAGGGTGGTCACGGTCGGGGAGGACAGGTACGCGTCGGAACGGACGCGCACGCCCGAGCCCCAGGTCCAGAACGCGGTGCCGCCGCCGCAGCCGTTGTCGCTGGTCAGGTACTTCTGGTTGTACGAGCCGGGGTACGGCGCGAGCGAGACGCCGTTGATCACGATGGTCTGCCCCACGCCGTTGTAGAGCTGCTCGTAGTGGATGTTCGCCCCGGACGAGTTGCCGGTGCTGCCGGTGGTGCCGATCTGTTGTCCCTGCTGGACCGCCTGGCCGTTGGCGACCGAGTAGGCCGCGAGGTGGAAGTAGTACGTCTCCCAGCCGCCACCGTTGTCGATGACGATGTAGTTGCCGGCGGACAGGGCGCGAATCTCCGCCAACCCCGGCATCCACACCTGCCAACGAGCGGGACCGAGCACGCTGGGCATCGGATCAGCACACCTCATCAGCAAGATCCACCAATTCGCAAGCGGGATCAACCCGAGGGCTCGTCCACGGATCGAGGCTTGACTCCCACTGGCCTCAGTCCCTTGACACGGTCCGCCGGGGCTGACCCGGATCGCTCACCCGGTACCGCGCCGCCACGCTGCCGTGACCTTTCTGGATCAGCTGCAGCAGAGCTCTGCCGCGCAGTAATGCCGCGATGCGGCGATGCACCGTCGACTGCTTTGCGGATGTCGCCCTGGCGAGGTCTGGCTCGCTGGCGGTGATGGTTCCGTTGTCGTCCATGCGGTCGATCAGGGCGTGCCACAACTGCCGCAGCTGGTCCCGCTGCGGTGTGGTGGTGGCGATGTGGTCGGCGTGTTGGTCGAACAGGGCTCGGGCCTCGTCCGGGTTGTGCACCCACCGGCTGCCCTCGGGAGGGGCGGGCAGCGGTGCTTGCCGGGGCTGACCCGGGTCGGTCACTCTGTACCGCGCCCCCACACGACCATGGCCTTCCTGGACCAGCTGCAGCAGACCACGGTCGCGCAGTACCCCGATCCGGGTACGCACCCTCTGCTGCCATATGGATGTCGCCGCGGTGAGGTCTGACTCGCTGGCGGTGATGGTTCCGTTGTCGTCCATCCGGTCGATCAGGGCGTGCCACAACTGCCGCAGCTGGTCCCGCTGCGCTGTGGTGGTGGCGATGTGGTCGGCGTGCAGGTCGATCAGGGCCCGGGCCTCGTCCGGGTTGTGCACCCACCGGCTGCCCTCGGGAGGGGCGGGCAGCGGTGCTTGCCGGGCCGGCCCGGGTCGCTCACCCCGTACCGCGCCGCCCCGCCACGGTGTGCTTCCTGGACCCGCTGCAGCAGACCACGGTCGCGCAATACCCCGATCCGGTCATGCACCGTCGGCTGCGGTGTGGATGTCGCCTTGGCGAGGTCTGACTCGCTGGCGGTGATGGTTCCGTTGTCGTCCATGTGGTTGATCAGGGCGTGCCACAACTGCCGCAGTTGGTCTCGCTGCGCTGTGGTGGCGGCGATGTGGTCGGCGTGTTGGTCGATCAGGGCCCGGGCCTCGTCCGGGTGGCGTACCTGTCGGCTGGTGGCGGCGGGTTGGTGTTGGTCGGGGTGCAGTGGGGTGGGTGTGGTGGGTGGCTCGTCGGTGGGGTGGTGGGGGCATCGCCGGTGTGGATGGTGCCGGCGTCGGTGTGGGTCACCGCTGGGGGTGGCGTGAGGGGTGGTTGCCAGTCCATGTCCGGCCCCTGCCCGATGGCCCAGTCGCCGAGGTTCCCGCCGCCGTCGTCGGCCTGATCGTCGATGTTGGGCTGGCCGGGGTGGGTGGAGATCGCCGCACCGTGCTCGTCGGTCACATCCGTGCCGGGATCCGGCTCCGCCGGTTCTGCCCGCCCCGTCGGCCGGGACGTTGTGGTGGCGATGTGGTTGGCGTGTTGGTCGAACAGGGCCCGGGCCTCGTCCGGGTGGCGTACCTGTCGGCTGGTGGCGGTGGGTTGGGGTTGGTCGGGGTGCAGTGGGGCGGGTGTGGTGGGTGGCTCGTCGGTGGGGTGGTGGGGGGTGTCGCCGGTGTGGATGGTGCCGGCGTCGGTGTGGGTCACCGCTGGGGGTGGCGTGAGGGATGGTTGCCAGTCCATGTCCGGCCCCTGCCCGATGGCCCAGTCGCCGAGGTTCCCGCCGCCGTCGTCGGCCTGATCGTCGATGCTGGGCTGGCCGGGGTGGGTGGAGATCGCCGCACCGTGCTCGTCGGTCACATCCATGCCGGGATCCGGCTCCGCCGGTTCTGCCCGCCCCGTCGGCCGGGACGTTGTGGTGGCGATGTGGTCGGCGTGTTGGTCGAACAGGGCCCGGGCCTCGTCCGGGTGGCGTACCTGTCGGCTGCCGGCGGTGGGTTGGGGTTGGTCGGGATGCAGTGGGGCGGGTGTGGTGGGTGGCTCGTCGGTGGGGTGGTGGGGGGTGTCGCCGGTGTGGATGGTGCCGGCGTCGGTGTGGGTCACCGCTGGGGGTGGCGTGAGGGATGGTTGCCAGTCCATGTCCGGCCCCTGCCCGATGGCCCAGTCGCCGAGGTTCCCGCCGTCGCCGGCCCAGTCGTCGAGGTTCCCGCCGTCGTCGGCCCAGTCGTCGAGGTTCCTGCTGCCGTAGTCGGCCTGATCGTCGATGCTGGGCTGGCCGAAGTCGGTGGAGATCGCCGCACCGTGCTCGTGGGTCACATCCATGCCGGGAACCGGCTCGGGCGTCGGCGATTGAGGTGCCGGATTCTGCGTGCCTGGTCCGGGCGGGATCGACTGAGTCCCGGGGGACTGGCTGGGCTGGTCGCCGTTGGGTTGCGGCCACGATGTCGGGCGGGGCGGGGTCTGCGGCCGGGGCGGATGCATCGGTTGCCGTTCGGGGTCGGGTTCCGTGCCCACGGCCTCAAGCAGGTAGAGCAGGTCGGCCGGGTCCACATCGAGTAAATCGGCTGGGTCCATCTCGTGGGTGGCCCAGTCGTCGAGGTTGTCGCTGCCCTGGCCGGCCTGATTGCTGGGCTGGCCGGGGTCGGTGGAGATCGCCGCACCGTGCTCGTGGGTCGCAGCCGTGCCGGGAACCGGCCACCCCGGTTCCGCCCACCCCATCGGCTCCGCCGGTTCTGCCCACCCTGTCGGCCAGGCCGGCGTGGTGGGGGCGTCCGGGTCGTCCCACGGCCCGGGCAGCTGTGGCAGGCTCGTGTCCGTCGGCGAGGCGGGTGCCGGCCCGGGTATCGGCGCCGTAGCTCCGTGGTCCAGCCAGGACAGATCTTCACCTTGTGGGCGGTTTGGTCCGAGGGCAGGGGCGGGCAGCGGTGCTTGCCGGGGCCGGCCCGGGTCGCTCACCCCGTACCGCGCCGCCCCGCCACGGTGTGCTTCTTGGACCCGCTGCAGCAGACCACGGTCGCGCAATATCCCGATCCGGTCATGCACCGTCTGCTGCGGTGTGGCTGTCGCCTTGGCGAGGTCTGACTCGGTGGCGGTGATGGTTCCGTTGTCGTCCATCCGGTCGATCAGGGCGTGCCACAACTGCCGCAGTTGGTCTCGCTGCGCTGTGGTGGTGGCGATGTGGTCGGCGTGTTGGTCGAACAGGGCCCGGGCCTCGTCCGGGTGGCGTACCTGTCGGCTGCTGGCGGTGGGTTGGGGTTGGTGGGGGTGCAGTGGGGCGGGTGTGGTGGGTGGCTCGTCGGTGGGGTGGTGGGGGGTGTCGCCGGTGTGGATGGTGCCGGCGTCGGTGCGGGCCACCGTGAGGGGTGGTTGCCAGTCCATGTCCGGCCCCTGCCCGATGGCCCAGTCGCCGAGGTTCCCGCCGTCGTCGGCCCAGTCGTCGAGGTTCCTGCTGCCGTCGTCGGCCTGATCGTCGATGCTGGGCTGGCCGAAGTCGGTGGATATCGCCGCACCGTGCTCGTCGGTCGCAGCCGTGCCGGGAACCGGCCATCCCGGTTCCGTCCACTCCATCGGCTCCGCCGGTTCTGCCCACCCTGTCGGCCAGGCCGGCGTGGTGGGGGCGTCCGGGTCGTCCCACGGCCCGGGCAGCTGTGGCAGGTCCGTGTCCGTCGGCGAGGCGGGTGCCGGCCCGGGTATCGGCGCGGTAGCTCCGTGGTCCAGCCAGGACAGATTTTCACCTTGTGGGCGGTTTGGTCCGAGGGCAGGGCCGGGCAGCGGTGCTTGCCGGGCCGGCCCGGGTCGCTCACCCCGTACCGCGCCGCCACGCGACCGTGTGCTTCCTGGACCCGCTGCAGCAGACCACGGTCGCGCAATACCCCCATCCGGTCATGCACCGTCGGCTGCAGTGTGGATGTCGCCGTGGCGAGGTCTGGCTCGCTGGCGGTGATGGTTCCGTTGTCGTCCATCCGGTCGATCAGGGCGTGCCACAACTGCCGCAGTTGGTCTCGCTGCGCTGTGGTGGTGGCGATGTGGTTGGCGTGCAGGTCGATCAGGGCTCGGGCCTCGTCCGGGTTGTGCACCCACCGGCTGCCCTCGGGAGGGGCGGGCAGCGGTGCTTGCCGGGGCCGGCCCGGGTCGCTTACCCCGTACCGCGCCGCCCCGCCACGGTGTGCTTCTTGGACCCGCTGCAGCAGACCACGGTCGCGCAATACCCCGATCCGGTGATGCACCGTCTGCGGCAGTGTGGCTGTCGCCTTGGCGAGGTCTGACGCGCTGGCGGTGATGGTTCCGTTGTCGTCCATCCGGTCGATCAGGGCGTGCCACAACTGCCGCAGCGGTTCCCGCTGCGCTGTGGTGGCGATGTGGTCGGCGTGCTGGTCGAACAGGGCCCGAGCCTCGTCCGGGTCGCGCACCCACCGGCTGCCCTCGGGAGGGGCGGGCAGCGGTGCTTGCCGGGGCTGACCGGGATCATTCACCCCGTACCGCGCCGCCCCGCGACCGTGTGCTTCTTGGACCCGCTGCAGCAGACCACGGCCGCGCAATACCCCGATCCGGTCACGCACCGTCGGTCGCGGTGTGGATGTCGCCTTGGCGAGGTCTGACACGCTGGCGGTGATGGTTCCGTTGTCGTCCATGTGGTTGATCAGGGCGTGCCACAACTGCCGCAGCTGGTCTCGCTGCGCTGTGGTGGTGGCGATGTGGTCGGCGTGTTGGTCGAACAGGGCCCGGGCCTCGTCCGGGTGGCGTACCTGTCGGCTGCTGGCGGTGGGTTGGGGTTGGTGGGGGTGCAGTGGGGCGGGTGTGGTGGGTGGCTCGTCGGTGGGGTGGTGGGGGTGTCGCCGGTGTGGATGGTGCCGGCGTCGGTGTGGGTCACCGCTGGGGGTGGCGTGAGGGATGGTTGCCAGTCCATGTCCGGCCCCTGCCCGATGGCCCAGTCGCCGAGGTTCCCGCCGTCGTCGGCCCAGTCGTCGAGGTTCCTGCTGCCGTAGTCGGCCTGATCGTCGATGCTGGGCTGGCCGAAGTCGGTGGAGATCGCCGCATCGTGCTCGTGGGTCACATCCATGCCGGGAACCGGCTCGGGCGTCGGCGATTGAGGTGCCGGATTCTGCGTGCCTGGTCCGGGCGGGATCGACTGAGTCCCGGGGGACTGGCTGGGCTGGTCGCCGTTGGGTTGCGGCCACGATGTCGGGCGGGGCGGGGTCTGCGGCCGGGGCGGATGCATCGGTTGCGGTTCGGGGTCGGGTTCCGTGCCCACGGCCTCAAGCAGGTAGAGCAGGTCGGCCGGGTCCACATCGAGTAAATCGGCTGGGTCCATCTCGTGGGTGGCCCAGTCGTCGAGGTTGTCGCTGCCCTGGCCGGCCTGATTGCTGGGCTGGCCGGGGTCGGTGGAGATCGCCGCACCGTGCTCGTGGGTCGCAGCCGTGCCGGGAACCGGCCATCCCGGTTCCGTCCACCCCATCGGCTCCGCCGGTTCTGCCCGCCCTGTCGGCCAGGCCGGTGTGGTGGGGGCGTCCGGGTCGTCCCACGGCCCGGGCAGTTGTGGCAGGTCCGTGCCCGTCGGCGAGGCGGGTGCCGGCCCGGGTATCGGCGCCGTAGCTCCGTGGTCCAGCCAGGACAGATTTTCACCTTGTGGGCGGTGCGGTCCGAGGGCAGGGCCGGGCACCGGTGCTTGCCGGGGCCGGCCCGGGTCGCTCACCCCGTACCGCGCCGCCCCGCGACCGTGTGCTTCCTGGACCCGCTGCAGCAGACCACGGTCGCGCAATACCCCGATCCGGTAATGCACCGTCGGCTGCGGTGTGGATGTCGCCGTGGCGAGGTCTGGCTCGCTGGCGGTGATGGTTCCGTTGTCGTCCATCCGGTCGATCAGGGCGTGCCACAACTGCCGCAGCTGGTCTCGCTGCGCTGTGGTGGTGGCGATGTGGTCGGCGTGTTGGTCGAACAGGGCCTGGGCCTCGTCCGGGTCGCGCACCCACCGGCTGCCCTCGGGAGGGGCGGGCAGCGGTGCTTGCCGGGGCCGGCCCGGGTCGCTCACCCCGTACCGTGCCGCCCGCCACGGTGTGCTTCTTGGACCCGCTGCAGCAGATTACGGTCGCGCAATACCCCGATCCGGTGACGCACCGTCGGTCGCGGTGTGGCTGTCGCCTTGGCGAGGTCTGGCTCGCTGGCGGTGATGGTTCCGTTGTCGTCCATCCGGTCGATCAGGGCGTGCCACAACTGCCGCAGTTGGTCTCGCTGCGCTGTGGTGGTGGCGATGTGGTCGGCGTGTTGGTCGATCAGGGCTCGGGCCTCGTCCGGGTTGTGCACCCACCGGCTGCCCTCGGGAGGGGCGGGCAGCGGTGCTTGCCGGGGCCGGCCCGGGTCGCTTACCCCGTACCGCGCCGCCCCGCCACGGTGTGCTTCTTGGACCCGCTGCAGCAGACCACGGTCGCGCAATACCCCGATCCGGTCACGCACCGTCGGTCGCGGTGTGGATGTCGCCTTGGCGAGGTCTGACCCGCTGGCGGTGATGGTTCCGTTGTCGTCCATGTGGTTGATCAGGGCGTGCCACAACTGCCGCAGCGGTTCCCGCTGCGCTGTGGTGGTGGCGATGTAGTCGGCGTGTTGGTCGAACAGGGCCCGGGCCTCGTCCGGGTGGCGTACCTGTCGGCTGCTGGCGGTGGGTTGGGGTTGGTGGGGGTGCAGTGGGGCGGGTGTGGTGGGTGGCTCGTCGGTGGGGTGGTGGGGGGTGTCGCCGGTGTGGATGGTGCCGGCGTCGGTGTGGGTCACCGCTGGGGGTGGCGTGAGGGATGGTTGCCAGTCCATGTCCGGCCCCTGCCCGATGGCCCAGTCGTCGAGGTTCCCGCCGTCGTCGGCCCAGTCGTCGAGGTTCCTGCTGCCGTAGTCGGCCTGATCGTCGATGCTGGGCTGGCCGAAGTCGGTGGAGATCGCCGCATCGTGCTCGTGGGTCACATCCATGCCGGGAACCGGCTCGGGCGTCGGCGATTGAGGTGCCGGATTCTGCGTGCCTGGTCCGGGCGGGATCGACTGAGTCCCGGGGGACTGGCTGGGCTGGTCGCCGTTGGGTTGCGGCCACGATGTCGGGCGGGGCGGGGTCTGCGGCCGGGGCGGATGCATCGGTTGCGGTTCGGGGTCGGGTTCCGTGCCCACGGCCTCAAGCAGGTAGAGCAGGTCGGCCGGGTCCACATCGAGTAAATCGGCTGGGTCCATCTCGTGGGTGGCCCAGTCGTCGAGGTTGTCGCTGCCCTGGCCGGCCTGATTGCTGGGCTGGCCGGGGTCGGTGGAGATCGCCGCACCGTGCTCGTGGGTCGCAGCCGTGCCGGGAACCGGCCATCCCGGTTCCGTCCACCCCATCGGCTCCGCCGGTTCTGCCCGCCCTGTCGGCCAGGCCGGTGTGGTGGGGGCGTCCGGGTCGTCCCACGGCCCGGGCAGTTGTGGCAGGTCCGTGCCCGTCGGCGAGGCGGGTGCCGGCCCGGGTATCGGCGCCGTAGCTCCGTGGTCCAGCCAGGACAGATTTTCACCTTGTGGGCGGTGCGGTCCGAGGGCAGGGCCGGGCACCGGTGCTTGCCGGGGCCGGCCCGGGTCGCTCACCCCGTACCGCGCCGCCACGCGACCGTGTGCTTCCTGGACCCGCTGCAGCAGACCACGGTCGCGCAATACCCCCATCCAGCGATGCACCGTCGGCTGCAGTGTGGCTGTCGCCTTGGCGAGGTCTGGCTCGCTGGCGGTGATGGTTCCGTTGTCGTCCATCCGGTCGATCAGGGCGTGCCACAACTGCCGCAGCGGTTCCCGCTGCGCTGTGGTGGCGATGTGGTCGGCGTGCTGGCCGAACAGGGCCCGGGCCTCGTCCGGGTCGCGCACCCACCGGCTGCCCTCGGGAGGGGCGGGCAGCGGTGCTTGCCGGGGCTGACCGGGATCATTCACCCCGTACCGCGCCGCCCCGCGACCGTGTGCTTCTTGGACCCGCTGCAGCAGACCACGGCCGCGCAATACCCCCATCCGGTCACGCACCGTCGGTCGCGGTGTGGATGTCGCCTTGGCGAGGTCTGACACGCTGGCGGTGATGGTTCCGTTGTCGTCCATCCGGTCGATCAGGGCGTGCCACAACTGCCGCAGCTGGTCTCGCTGCGCTGTGGTGGTGGCGATGTGGTCGGCGTGTTGGTCGATCAGGGCTCGGGCCTCGTCCGGGTTGTGCACCCACCGGCTGCCCTCGGGAGGGGCGGGCAGCGGTGCTTGCCGGGGCCGGCCCGGGTCGCTCACCCCGTACCGCGCCGCCCCGCGACCGTGTGCTTCCTGGACCCGCTGCAGCAGACCACGGTCGCGCAATACCCCGATCCGGTGATGCACCGTCCTCGGCGGTGTGGATGTCGCCTTGGCGAGGTCTGACTCGCTGGCGGTGATGGTTCCGTTGTCGTCCATGTGGTTGATCAGGGCGTGCCACAACTGCCGCAGCGGTTCCCGCTGCGCTGTGGTGGCGGCGATGTGGTCGGCGTGCAGGTCGAACAGGGCCCGGGCCTCGTCCGGGTGGCGTACCTGTCGGCTGCCGGCGGTGGGTTGGTGTTCGTCGGGGTGCAGTGGGGCGGGTGTGGTGGGTGGCTCGTCGATGGGGTGGTGGGGGGTATCGCCGGTGTGGATGGTGCCGGCGTCGGTGTGGGTCACCGCTGGGGGTGGCGTGAGGGATGGTTGCCAGTCCATGTCCGGCCCCTGCCCGATGGCCCAGTCGCCGAGGTTTCCGCCGTCGCCGGCCCAGTCGTCGAGGTTCCCGCCGTCGTCGGCCCAGTCGTCGAGGTTCCTGCTGCCGTAGTCGGCCTGATCGTCGATGCTGGGCTGGCCGAAGTCGGTGGAGATCGCCGCATCGTGCTCGTGGGTCACATCCATGCCGGGAACCGGCTCGGGCGTCGGCGATTGAGGTGCCGGATTCTGCGTGCCTGGTCCGGGCGGGATCGACTGAGTCCCGGGGGACTGGCTGGGCTGGTCGCCGTTGGGTTGCGGCCACGATGTCGGGCGGGGCGGGGTCTGCGGCCGGGGCGGATGCATCGGTTGCGGTTCGGGGTCGGGTTCCGTGCCCACGGCCTCAAGCAGGTAGAGCAGATCGGCCGGGTCCACATCGAGTAAAACGGCTGGGTCCATCTCGTGGGTCACACCCGTGCCGGGAACCGGCCATCCCGGTTCCGTCCACTCCATCGGCTCCGCCTGTTCTGCCCACTCCGTCGGCCGGGCCGGCGTGGTGGGGGCGTCCGGGTCGTCCCACGGCCCGGGCAGCTGTGGCAGGTCCGTGCCCGTCGGCGAGGCGGGTGCCGGGCCGGGTATCGGCGCCGTAGCTCCGTGGTCCAGCCAGGACAGGTCTTCACCACCCTGTGGGCGGTGCGGTCCGAGGGCAGGGCCGGGCACCGGTGCTTGCCGGGGCCGGCCCGGGTCGCTCACCCCGTACCGCGCCGCCACACGACCGTGTGCTTCTTGGACCCGCTGCAGCAGACCACGGTCGCGCAATACCCCGATCCGGTCACGCACCGTCGGTCGCGGTGTGGATGTCGCCTCGGCGAGGTCTGGCTCGCTGGCGGTGATGGTTCCGTTGTCGTCCATCCGGTCGATCAGGGCGTGCCACAACTGCCGCAGTTGGTCTCGCTGCGCTGTGGTGGTGGCGATGTGGTCGGCGTGTTGGTCGATCAGGGCTCGGGCCTCGTCCGGGTTGTGCACCCACCGGCTGCCCTCGGGAGGGGCGGGCAGCGGTGCTTGCCGGGGCCGGCCCGGGTCGCTCACCCCGTACCGCGCCGCCCCGTGACCGTGTGCTTCCTGGACCAGCTGCAGCAGACCACGGTCGCGCAATACCCTGATCCGGGCCTGCACCGTCGGCCGCGGTGTGGATGTCGCCTCGGCGAGGTCTGACAGGCTGGCGGTGATGGTTCCGTTGTCGTCCATCCGGTCGATCAGGGCGTGCCACAACTGCCGCAGCCCGTCCCGCTGCGCTGTGGTGGCGGCGATGTGGCCGGCGTGCAGGTCGAACAGGACTCGGGCCTCGTCCGGGTCGCACACCCACCGGCTGCCCTCGGGAGGGGCCGGCAGCGGTGCTTGCCGGAGCTGACCGGGATCATTCACCCCGTACCGCGCCGCCCCGCCACGGTGTGCTTCCTGGACCCGCTGCAGCAGACCACGGCCGCGCAATACCCCGATCCGGCGATGCACCGTCGACTGCAGTGTGGATGTCGCCTTGGCGAGGTCTGACTCGGTGGCGGTGATGGTTCCGTTGTCGTCCATCCGGTCGATCAGGGCGTGCCACAACTGCCGCAGTTGGTCTCGCTGCGCTGTGGTGGTGGCGATGTGGTCGGCGTGTTGGTCGAACAGGGCCCGGGCCTCGTCCGGGTGGCGTACCTGTCGGCTGCTGGCGGTGGGTTGGGGTTGGTCGGGGTGCAGTGGGGCGGGTGTGGTGGGTGGCTCGTCGGTGGGGTGGTGGGGGGTGTCGCCGGTGTGGATGGTGCCGGCGTCGGTGCGGGCCACCGTGAGGGGTGGTTGCCAGTCCATGTCCGGCCCCTGCCCGATGGCCCAGTCGCCGGGGTTCCCGCCGTCGTCGGCCCAGTCGTCGAAGTTCCTGCTGCCGTAGTCGGCCTGATCGTCGATGCTGGGCTGGCCGAAGTCGGTGGACATCGCCGCACCGTGCTCGTCGGTCGCAGCCGTGCCGGGAACCAGCCATCCCGGTTCCGTCCACTCCATCGGCTCCGCCGGTTCTGCCCACCCTGTCGGCCAGGCCGGCGTGGTGGGGGCGTCCGGGTCGTCCCACGGCCCGGGCAGCTGTGGCAGGTCCGTGTCCGTCGGCGAGGCGGGTGCCGGCCCGGGTATCGGCGCCGTAGCTCCGTGGTCCAGCCAGGACAGATTTTCACCTTGTGGGCGGTGCGGTCCGAGGGCAGGGCCGGGCACCGGTGCTTGCCGGGGCCGGCCCGGATCGGTCACCCCGTACCGCGCCCCCACACGACCATGGCCTTCCTGGACCCGCTGCAGCAGACCACGGTCGCGCAATACCCCTATCCGGCGATGCACCGTCGGCTGCGGTGTGGCTGTCGCCTCGGCGAGGTCTGACTCGGTGGCGGTGATGGTTCCGTTGTCGTCCATCCGGTCGATCAGGGCGTGCCACAACTGCCGCAGTTGGTCTCGCTGCGCTGTGGTGGTGGCGATGTGGTCGGCGTGTTGGTCGAACAGGGCCCGGGCCTCGTCCGGGTCGCGCAGCCACTGGCTGCCCTCGGGAGGGGCGGGCAGCGGTGCTTGCCGGGGCCGGCCCGGGTCGCTCACCCCGTACCGCGCCGCCCCGCCACGGTGTGCTTCTTGGACCCGCTGCAGCAGACCACGGTCGCGCAATACCCCGATCCGGTCATGCACCGTCCGCCGCGGTGTGGAGGTCGCCGCGGCGAGGTCTGACACGCTGGCGGTGATGGTTCCGTTGTCGTCCATCCGGTCGATCAGGGCGTGCCACAACTGCCGCAGCGGTTCCCGCTGCGCTGTGGTGGCGATGTGGTTGGCGTGTTGGTCGAACAGGGCCCGGGCCTCGTCCGGGTGGCGTACCTGTCGGCTGCCGGCGGTGGGTTGGGGTTGGTCGGGGTGCAGTGGGGCGGGTGTGGTGGGTGGCTCGGCGGTGGGGTGGTGGGGGGTGTCGCCGGTGTGGATGGTGCCGGCGTCGGTGTGGGTCACCGCTGGGGGTGGCGTGAGGGATGGTTGCCAGTCCATGTCCGGCCCCTGCCCGATGGCCCAGTCGCCGAGGATTCCGCCGTCGTCGGCCCAGTCGTCGAGGTTCCTGCTGCCGTCGTCGGCCTGATCGTCGATGCTGGGCTGGCCGAAGTCGGTGGAGATCGCCGCACCGTACTCGTCGGTCGCAGCCGTGCCGGGAACCGGCCATCCCGGTTCCGCCCACCCTGCTGGTTCCGCCCACTCTGCCCGCCCTGTCGGCCAGGCCGGCGTGGTGGGGGCGTCCGGGTCGTCCCACGGCCCGGGCAGTTGTGGCAGGCTCGTGCCCGTCGGCGAGGCGGGTGCCGGCCCGGGTATCGGTAACGTGTTCCCGTCGTTCAGCCAGGACAGGTCCTCACCGGGTGGGTGGTCCGCTTCCAGGGCAGGGTGTGGCAGCGGCGACTGGGCTGCTGGGTTCCGTGTCGCGTCCCACATCCACTGGGTAGCGGACACCGGGGCGGGGCTGGACGGGTCGGGGCCTTCCGCTGGGTCCGGGGACTGCCCGTGTGAGGTGTTGCCGGCCCACCGGTGCCGGCCGCCAGCGGCGGCGAAGTCCTCCTGGTCCGGCCAGCGGACGCCGGGTTCCTGACCGTTCTGCACGATGTCCGCGGTTCGTACCGCCTCCACCAGGTCCGGCCCGAACAACTCCACCGAGGCGTCCGAGAACAACACCGACCGTACCGGCTCGTTGACGTGTGGCCGCAGCTCGCCGGGTATCTGGTCCACCTGGTGTGTGGAGGACATCAGGCGTCGGGCGCGTAGCCGGGTGCGCAGCCATTCACCGAAGGAGGTGGCCTGTCCCGGTGCCTGCCATGCCGCGTCGCACCAGACCAGCAAGATGTCGGGTGTGTCGCCGCCGCGCTGCCGCGCCTGCGCGACGGCGTGTCGCCAGGCGGGCGAGGCGGTGAGCATCCGGAGGAACAAGGCCTGACGCACGGGATCGTCGGCCAGCCGCTCGGCCAGGTTCCGGTGCCCGGCGATGGTGAACCATCCCCGCACCCGCGGCAGCGCCCGCGCCGCCGTGCGATCCGCCGCCGCCGCGTCCGGATCCGCCGCCGCCGGGTCTGCGAAGTACACCCCGCTGAACGTGTCCGCCATGACGATGTCCCTGGACACCTCGAACAGTCGGGGCAGGACCCCGTCCGGCGACGCCGCCTGGATACCGATGTCCGCGGCGAGCCGGTGCAGCTGAACCTCGCTGGCACGGCCGTGGCCACCGCTGGCGAGATCATGAATTCGTTGCGCGGCCGACCCGGTAGCCGCGACGGCCGGCTCACCGAGACCCCCAGAGCCGGCACCGACCGGTTCGTCCAGCACCGACACCCCACTGATCGAACCCGTGTCCCTGAAACCGCTGGAATCCGTGTTCCTGGAGCCGGGATCGGGGCTGAACACCGCACCGATCGCGGCAGACACGTCACTGACCGGCGTCGGGTCACCGGCGCTGACGACGCCGACGATCGACATGCCACCGACACGGGAACCGGCGCCGCCCGGCAGCGGACCGCGGGCCCCGACCACATCCACCGTCCCGGACATCGCGCTGCCACCGGCCGACGCGAGCACCTGGTGATACCCGTGCAGCCACTCCCGCTGAAACGAGGCGACCAGCGCCGCATGACCGGCCGGGTCGACACCGTAACGGCGGGCCAACACGGTGAACTGAGCCTGCGCCAGACCGGCCGCCACCGCGGTGTGCCGCTCGGACATCACCGGCACCATCGACCCGCCGACACCCCCGCCTTCTCCACCATCGACGGTAACCACACCAGCAGCCACTGCGGTGACACCAGGAACAGCCGCCGCCGAGAAACGAGCGGGCAGATCGGCAACCACCTGCCGGACCACCCTCGCCACCGCACTGACCTGCCCAGCGTCCGGACCAGCCACCACAGCCGGCAGCACGGCAGAGACACCAAGGACCGCATCGACCCCCCGCTCCACCTGACTCCACACACCGCCCTCGACCGCCCCGAACACGCCAGCCGACCACACCCCCGACACACCCACACCCGCCGGCGTGCCCGCGCCTGCCGGCGGGTGTGTATCTGCCCGGGTGTGTGTGTCCGTCGGGATGCCTGTGTCTGTGGGTAGGCCGGTGGTGAGGTACTGGTCGATGTGGTGTTGGGCGGCCAGGTGCGCGGCCGAACGCAACGCCTGCCGGTCGAACTCCGCCGGCAGCGCGGCGATCACCTGCTCCGGCCGTACCGCCGCCGGGATCTGCCCGCCGGTGGTGACCGACCGCGCGAGAGTCTCGGTGATCCGGGCCACGGCCTGGTCCCGGACACCGAACAGGTACCGCTCGGTGAGCGCGGCGGCCGGCAGGCCGATCCGGGACAGGAAAACCGGGACGGTCGGGTCGTTCTGCCGGGCGTCGACCCACTCGGTGAAGACCTGCTCCACCGGCACGGCAAGCGCGGCAAGGAACCGCCGCGCCTGCCCCGTCCCGGCAAGCAACCCACCATAGTGGTCCACCAGTTCCCGCTGGAACCGCTGCCACTGCTCCACCACCAGCGCACCAGCGACCGCCACCCACTCCGGCACCGGCACCACCGGCACCACCGGCACCACCGGCACCGCCGGCACCGAGAAGTTCGGCACGGACCACGACGGCACCGGCAGCTCCGGCATCGACCACGACGGCACGGACAGGGCCGGCGCCGACCACACCGGTACCGGCGGCACCGGTTCAGACACCCCCGACGCCGGCGCCGGCGCCGGCAGCGCCGGTGCCGGCACCGGCGCTGCCGGCGCCAGGGCCTGCCCGCCGGAGCCCGCCGGATCGCCGACCTCCGGCAGATACGCCGACGGGTCCGCAGTGACCGGCGGGGGCGGCGGCAGCGGCGCGACCGGCCTACCGTCGGCGGTGAAACCGACACCATCCGGCATCCGCCACCGGGGCCGGGTCGGGTTGAACCCCAGACCCACCGCGCCACGACGCGCACCCATCCCGGCCCCGGTCGCGGCCAACTCACCCGACCCCGACAACGCCCCAGAAAGCGCATCCGGCCCGAGACTGCCCGTGTCGTAATGCCCGTCAACGAGGTAGCTGGCGGCGATACCGCCGACCACCTCCACGCCGACCTCCGACACCGGCACCATCGACAGGCTGGTCAACAGATCACGCGTGGAACCCGACACCCCGAGATGCGACAAACCACCACCCACCGCACCGGCGAACCGCGCCAACGCCGGCCCGGCCGCCGTGCTGACACCCGCCACCGCCAACCCGTACAACGCCTGCTTACCAACCTGCCCCCAGTCGACCCCCGACATCAGACCATCAGCCAACATGCTGATCTGCGCCAACAACGACGACCCCGGCACGAACAACATCTGAATCGCCGTGCTACTCGCCGCCGCCCGCACCATCGACGACCGCAGGATCGTCTGAATGATCGTCCGCACCTTCACGATGTGCGCCGCCGCCTCCACCGGCAGGAAGAACGCCATCGCGAACGCGACCGCCAACTCCGTCATCATGAACACGAACATGACCAGCGCCTGACGATCCGTCAGCTCCATCTGGTTCAGGAAGCCCCGCATCGCCTGCGCCAGGTTCACCTTCAGATCGGCAACCCGGTCCAGCATTTCCACGAACGGAGCCGTCTGCGCCACGAACCGGTCATAGACCTCACCCTCCCCCGCCGCCCGAACCGCCCTGATCGCCTGGACCAGCTCCGGAACCAACAAGGTCCGCACCCGATCCGCCAACACCTCCAACGCGTTCAGGTCATACGCCAACACCGGCAGATCCGCCCGGTGCAACCGCATCCCGGTGAACGCCTCCAGGGCCCGCTTCGACGACTCACTGAGACCAACGGAAGGAACGGGAGCCTCACCCATCGCGCAACGCCCCCTCCCCACCCCCACCAGGGGCACTCACCACGAACCACCCCACAACCTCAGACCACCACCCCACCCCCGACCACCCCACCCACCCGGACCAGCCCCACACACCACCGCTCATGCCCGCAACCAACCCGCAGTACCAGCGGCGACCATGCCCACCCCGGCCACCGCCACAAACGCCCACCACCTCGCCCCGACATCCACGACCACACACACCTCGACCAACAACCCCCACCATCACCCAACGCGACCACTCCATCACCCCCCCCTGTTACCCCACGACTGAATCCCGGCAGTGGGTTCACCGGGGGACTGCCTAGATTTCCCTGTCTGACCTGGGTGTGGCTCGTTGGACAGGACGGTGCTCCTGCCCGGAAAGGACCACGTCAGGGCAGCCAAGAAGAAGACGGTCCAGCTTCCTGAACCGACAGCGGCTGTTCGGAAAACAAACGGTGACCACGTCGGGTGAGGGCCGCGCGGCATCGACCCGGGACCCTGTCATCGGTCCGGGCTGTGGGCGTTGGTCCTTGAGGTCAGACACCCCAGGAGCTGAGATGTCAAGCGGCGATGGGTGTGGTGGCTCGGTGTGACCACGCGGTGGCCTGGTTGTAGCGGGTTTTGGTTTTGAGGCAGCCGTGCAGGATGCCGACGAGGCGGTTGCCGATCTGGCGTAGGGCGGCGTTGTGGCTGACGTCGCGGGCGCGGAGTTCGTCGTAGTAGGCGCGCACGGCGGTGTCGTGCAGGATCGCGGCGCCGGCTTGGACGTGCAGGGCGTCGACGAGCCGGTCGTTGTGGACGAATCGGGCGTGCACGGTTTTGGTCTTGCCGGATTGGCGGGTGATGGGGGCGGTGCCGGCGTAGTTCTTGCGCGATTTGGCGTCGGTGTAGCGGCCAGCAGCGTCACCGAATTCTGCGAGCACCCGGGCGCCGAGGACTGTGCCGATGCCGGGCTGGCTGAGGTACACCTCAGCGTCCGGGTGCTGGCCAAAATGCGCCTCGACCTGGCCTTCCATGGTGCGGATCTCGGCGTTGAGGGTGGTCAGGACCGCCACCGTGGCGCGCACGGTCGCCGCGTACGCGCCGGTGACGATCTCGGGCTGGCCCAGGTGCGCGGTGCGCAGGGCCTGCTGGATCGCGGTCGCTTTGGCCGCGATGTCACGCCGGCGGGCTCGCTTGAGCGCGGCGCTGATCTGCGCCACGCTCAGCTTCGCGGCAGCCGCCGGTGTCGGGGCCTTGGCCAGCAGCTCCAGGGTGTCTGCGCCGGTGAGCGTCAGCGGCTGGTAGGCGTGCAGCGCGGCGGGGAAGTACTCGCGTAGCGCGGCCCGTAGCCGCAGGGTGTGCCGAGTGCGTTCCCAGATCAGCGTCTGGTGCGCCCTGGCGACGACCTTGACCGCCTCAGCGATGTCGGAGTCCGCAGCGACCTGCCGCAACTGGTGGCGGCGGGTGCGGACCATGTCGGCCAGGGCGTGCGCGTCGGCCTTGTCGCTCTTGGCACCCGAGACCGACATCAGCTCCCGATGCCGGGCGGCTTGCTTCGGGTTGACCCCGTAAACCTGGTAGCCGGCCGCGATCAACGCCCGTACCCACGGCCCGCGGTCGGTCTCGATACACACCAGCACCTGCGACGGCGTGGCGTCGTCGGGCAGGAACCCGGCGACCAGTTCATGGAAGCGGGCCATACCCTCCACGCCCTCCGGCAGCCGGGCGGTACGCAATGCCCGGCCGTGCTCGTCCTGTACCTCCACATCGTGATGATCTTCCGCCCAGTCATCGCCGACAAACAGCACACTTGCCTCCGCTCCACCCAAGGGGCCCCACTGTCGGCAGCCTGCGGAAGAGCCCGGCGGCCTAATGGACCAGTGCTCACGCGCATCGGCGGGCACGACACCCCATCAGCCGTTCCTCTTCCGACCACGAGCGGGGGCACGTTCTGACCTCAGGACTGAACATGTCCAGGCGGCGGGAGTGCTCACCCGCCCGCGGCTACCGGATGTCGAGTCTGCCAACGGCTCACCCGACAGCTCCCATTAGGCGGCGGGTTGCAGGCTGACGGTGTGGCCGAGGATTTCGAGTTGGTGGACCAGGCTTCGGATTTTGCGGTCGGTGTTGACGCGACGGGTGTGGAAGTCCGGGCCCAGGTCACGGAACCGGATGGTGGGGTCGGCCAGCAGGTGCCAGACGATGACCAGGATGGATCTGGCGACGGCGACCAGGGCTTTGAGTTTTCCTCGGCGTTTGACCAGGCGCCGGTACCGCTCACCGAGGAATGTGTCGGTTTTCGCGGCCGCGGCGGCGGCCTCCCCGAGGATTCCTTTGAGATACGGGTTGCCCTTGCCGGTCTTCCCGCCGCGCTGTCTGGCCCCGGACTGGATCGTGCGCGGGGACAGTTTTGCCCAGGACACCAGGTGCCCCGCGGTGGGGAACTGGGCCATGTCCAGGCCGAGTTCGGCGATGATGACCTGGGCGGTGTGCTTGGCGATGCCGGGTACCTCGTCCAGCCGCGCGATCACCGGCAGGGTGGTGGTGGGCTGCTGCTCGGATCCGCCACCGCCGGTGTCGGTGGGTGCCTGGTCGCTTGCTGCGGCGGTGGGCATCGCCGCGATCAGTTCATCGATGGTGGTGGTCAGCCGCTGGATCTGGGTGTCGAGCCTGTCGACCTGGTCGAGCAGGATCCGGGCCAGGTCGGCGTGGTGGGCGTCGAAGCGGCCGTCCAAGGCCTGGAGCAGAGCTGCGTGTTTGACCCGCATCCGGCCCCGGGCCAGCGCGGCCAACTGCTTCGGGTCGTTGTTCCCGGCGATCAACGCCTCGATCATGTCCCGGCCCGACTTGCCGAAGATGTCGGTGGCCACCGTCGACAGTTTGATCAGCGCGTCCTCCAGGAGTTTTTCCATGCGCTGCTTGTTGCGGGTCCGGTCGCGGGTCAGGTCCAGCCGCAGCCGGGTGTAGTCCCGCAGCCGACGGATGTCCGCCGGGGGCACGAACGAGGGGCGCAGCATGCCCCGCTCGTTGAGCTTCGCCAGCCACACCGCGTCCAGCTTGTCCGTTTTCGGCCGGCCGGAGACCTGCTTGACGTCGCTGGCGTTGACCAGCCACACGCACAGCCCGGCGGCCTCCAACAGGTAGAAGAACGGCCGCCAATAATCCGACGTCGACTCCAGGACGACCCGCTCGATGCGCTGCTCGACCAGGTGCGCGGCCAACTCGCAGATCGCGTTGGTAGTGGCCGCCACATCCCACACCAGGGTGACCCGGCTGCCGGCCTTCGACTCATGCGGCACGCGGGTGCACACCTTCCCGGATGCCTTGGCCACATCGATCGCGGCGACCCGTTCCAGTCGCTGCTCATGCTCCTCGTCCTCGATCTGCTCGGGGACTCCCATCACCGGCACACGCGCTCCTTCACTGAACTTGCCGATAGGGTGGGTGGGCTGCCCGGGGGCCTCGGTAGGGAAGCCGAAATTCTGTTCGGCGTGCTCGAAGCAACAGTGTGTGACCCTTCTGGTCAAAGCCCCGGCGCCAGACTGAGACACGGCCTCAACGACCAAGGATGCGTCGGCGTCGACGGGCAACCCGGCCCCATTTTTCACGCCATCGTGGCGTCCCCAGGGGGTCAGGGTGACTGAGATGAAGTTCCCGCAGCAGCTGGTCGAGCGGGCCAACCCCGACAGAGTCTCGTCGGCCCTGGCGGCCTCCTCGAACGGCACGTACGTCAACGGGCGGCAGGTCGAGCAGGCGGCGCTCTCCGACGGCGACCTCCTCTCGTTCGGGCACCACCAGATGGTGTTCGACGACATCGCCCCGCACGACTACGTCGACACCGGCCGGGGTCCGTCCTGGAATGCCACGTGGGGTGCGGATGACGTGGTTCGGCATCAGCAACTGGCACTATCAGATCGGGGAACTCGGCATCCTGCTCGATGGCGCCGTGGGTTTCCCCGCCAGGGAGCCGAATCCGGAAGTCGTGCAGAAGGTCCGCGAGGCCCTGCTCAAGAAGGGCACGATTGACTACGTGCTGCTCGGTCACCTCCATGGAGACCACTCGGTGGACACTCCCGAGTGGGTCAAGCAGGCGGGGGCAACGCTGATTGCCTCGGCGAACGCATGTGCCGAAGCGGAGGCCTACGGGGTGCCCGCGTACAGGCTGCGCCCGGTCGAGGGTGGCGAAACGTTCCGGCTGAGCCCCCCCCATGTGGAGATGCACGTAGTGAAGTGGGTGCACAGCGTGGGGTCGGTGAGTCGATTCCCGCCGACGGTGGCACTGAAACGTTCGGCTTTCTGCTCAAGATTCAGGCCCCTGGCAAGGTCTTGACAATGTACCTCTCCGACAGTGGCGCCGGTGGCCCTGAACTGGTCAAGGAGCACATTGTAAGTGGCGAGAATCGCGGCGCACCCCTGAGTGACCTGGGCAAGGCCATGCAGGCGGCCGACCTGAACACCTTCGAGATATGGCAGCCGGGGCCCGAGTCGCGCTTCGTCACCCAGGCCCGCGTCATCGTGCCGACGTTCCGTCCCAAGTACCTCATGCCGCATCACCTGGGAGCACGTGGCGGGTTCGACCTGTTCGGCGGCCTGCCCTACGCCTTCAAGGCGGAGGAGGTGCCCAAGTTGATGGCTGTCCTCGACGACTTCAACATTCCCCTCGTGCCCCCCGTAAACTACTTCGATGCGTGGGTGTACGACCGGGACGGATTGCGCTCGGTCGACAATTCCGAGGTGAAGGTGTCGCTCGGGCTGCCCCCGGAAGGGCCCGGCCCGAATCCCCAGGGACCCAACCCAAGGGCCGGGGACATGGAAGGCCCGGACGACTAACCAAGAAGACGCCTCGACAGAGAGGCCGGGCGCTGCGTAGAAGAACGCCCGACCGGGCGACAGGACCGCCCTTCATCAAGGGGGCCTCGCCCGGTCGGACGTCCCAGCTACGGGGCGGGTAGAAGAGGGCGCTTCAGCGGGTCTGGCGAGGTGTGGCGCGCTGCGCCGGCGGTCACCCACCCGGGAGGACGACGATCTTGTCCCCAGCCGCGCCGACGGAGGGCCGGCCCAGCAGGCTCGGTACGTCGTCCAGCCGCACCGTCCGGATCGGCGGGCCCGCGACCTGGCCCGTCACGACGGCGTCCGCCAGGCGCGCAAGCAGATCCGGCGTCATGTTGACCCGGAAGTTGATCCCGCTGATCCCGTACTCGGCCAGGTCGTCGACGTCGGCGGCGTAGCGGGTCGACAGGGCCGTACCGCCGACGCGCACGAGCGTCGCCAGCTCGGCGAACGCCGGGGCCTCGCTGGCCAGGTCGACGAGGACGCCGATCCCGTCGGGGCATGCCGCGCCCACCGCGTCCGGGACCGACACCGCGGCGCGGTCGAAGTTCTCCGCGGCGCCGTACGCGCGCAACCGGTCGGCGGCGTCGGCCCGGGCGACCGTGAGGACCCGGGCGCCGGAGGCGGCGAGGAGTTGCGTCAGGAAGGAGCCGACCCCGCCGGCCGCGCCGACGACCAGCACGGTCTCGCCGGGCAGCGGCCCGAGACCGTCGGCGATGTTCAGGGCCGTGCCGCCGGCGGTGGGCAGCGCCGCGGCGGTCTCCAGGTCCATGCCGGGCGGCACCCGCGCAAGGTTCGCCTCCTCGGGCACCGCCACCTGCTCGGCGTACGTTCCGGTCGATCCGAGGGGCGGGAGGAACAGTTGGCCGAACACCGCGTCGCCGGGCGCGAACCGGGTCACGTGCTCGCCGGCGGCCTCGACGACCCCGGCCATGTCGATGCCCATGATCAGGGGAAACCTCGCGTCCGCGCCGCGGGCCGCCCATTCTCCGTTGGCGATGGACAGGTCGATCGGGTTGACGCCGGCCGCCCGGATCCCGACCAGCACCTCCCCGTGCCCCGCCCGGGGGTCGGGAAGTTCCATGATCGTCGGCTGCGCACTGTAGTTCGCGACCGCCACGGCTCGCACCCGAGATCACCTCATCCGGACTCAGTATTCGGCCTGATCAGGATATCTCCGTTGAAACACCGGCAAAGGCGGATGAGCTTCTTCGGGCCGGTCGGTGCCGCGCCGGTGGACTGGGAGGACGCCCCGGTCGACTCCCCCTGGGACTGGCTCGGCAGACCGCAGCCCCGGGGCGGGCTGCCGACCGACTCCGACGAACTTGGCCGCCAGTGCTTCGCCGGAAACGTCTGTAGCTGGGAATTCACGTACGGCCACAGGTACGCAGGCGGAATGCTCGTCCACATTTCCCACACCACCAGCCCGGCGGGCGCCCCGCTGCCCGCTCCCGTGGCGCAGATCCGGTACGAGTTGTGGCTGCCCACATAGGACGAGCGGAAGTCTGCGCCTGTGCTGCGGGCGGGCCATCGTTTAGGCTGCGCGTCGAGGACGGCCTGTGTGGAGGGAGACGACCGTGTCGCGCAATGGGGCCGAAGCCCGTACCGAGGATGCCCCACCGTCTGGCGTGGACGTCTTCGTCCCGCACTCGGCCAGGGTCTACGACTGGTGGCTCGGCGGGAAGGACAACTTCGCGGCCGACCGGGCGATGGGCGCCGCCATGATCGAGGCGATCCCCACGCTCCCGTCCATGGCGAAGGAGAACCGGCGCTTCGTCCACCGGGTCGCCCGCTACCTCGTCACCGAGGCCGGAATCCGCCAGTTCATCGACATCGGCACCGGGATCCCCACCAGGCCCAACCTGCACGAGGTGGCCCAGGCGATCGCCCCCGAGACGCGCGTGGTCTACGTCGACAACGACCCCATCGTCCTGGCGCACGCCCGGGCGCTGATGATCAGCAGCGAGCAGGGGCGCAGCGAGTACATCCACGCCGACCTGCGCCGGCCCGAGCAGATCCTCGCCGACGCCCGCCTCACCGACACCCTCGACCTGGGCCGGCCCGTGGCGCTCACGCTCATCGCGGTGCTCATGCTGCTGAGCGACGAGGACGACCCCATGGGCAGGCTCGCCACCCTGATGCGCGCCCTGCCCTCCGGCAGCTACCTGGCGATCACCCACCCGACCCAGGAGTTCAACCCGGCGGAGATGAACGCCGCGGTCGCCGCCGCGACCCGGGGCGGCATGACGCTGGTGCCGCGCACCCGCGCCGAGGTGGAGCGGTTCTTCGACGGATGGAAACTGGTCGAGCCGGGCGTCGTACCCGTCAGGGCGTGGCGGCCGGACGACGGGGACCCGGCCGACCCGAAGTCCGCCTACTACTGGGCCGGCCTCGCCCGCAAGCCCTGACCGGGGCGGCGGCGGCCGGCAGGGTGCGTCACGCGGCGGGGACCCCACGCGTGGCGGCTATGCTCGCCGGCATGCCCGCCGTCGCCCGACCGATCGTCGACCTTCTGTCCGGCTACCGCCCGCAGGGCCCGACCGAGGCCGCCGACGTGGCCCGCGTACGCGAACTGCTGGCGACCGCCGAGGATCCGTGGCTGCGGTCGACGCCCCTGCACCTCACCGCGTCCGCGCTCGTCGTGCATCCCGACAGCGGGAGGGTCCTGCTGCGCTGGCACCAGCGGCAGCGGGCGTGGCTGCAGGTCGGCGGGCACGGTGACCCGGGGGAGACCGACCCGGTCGACGTCGCGCTGCGCGAGGGCCGCGAGGAGACCGGCCTGACCGACCTGGCCCCGTGGCCGGACGCGGCGCTGCTGCACCTGGTGATCGTGCCGGTGAACGCCAGGGGCGACGAACCGGCCCACGAGCACGCCGACCTGCGGTTCGTCCTGGCCACGGCCGAGCCCGGGGCGGCCCGCCCCGAGACGCCCGACGCGCCGCTGCGCTGGTTCACCCCGGCGGGGCCCGCGCGGCGACCAGCGAGGACAACCTGCGGGAGAGCCTGTCCCGGGTGCGGCGCCTGCTCGACGGCGCCCGCCCCGCCGGGTAGGGCTCAGAACCGAACGTCCCGCCACGGCACGCGGGTGAGGTGGCGGCGCAGCACGAGGTGGGCGAGACGTTCGAGCAGCCACGGCCCCGCCGTCTCGTGGCGCTCGTAGCCGAGGAGCCGTCCCCATCGCCCGGCGGTGACGATCAGGGCGGTGACCCGCTCACGGCCGTCGCCGTCGCGGGCGGTCTCGATGTCGGCGACCCGGCCGAGGACGCGGCCGTCCGCGTCCCGGACGGGGCGCCGCAGCAGGGCGCCGGCCCGCAGCGTGTCCCCGGACCGGTCAGCCCGCATCGGTGGCTCCGGGGATGCGGGCGACCAGGGTGTCGCGCAGCCAGGTCTCCAGGGGCGGGTCGGGCAGGATCTCCCGACGCACGGAGAGGGTGACCGCGCTGGTGACCTCGGCCACCAGGTCGTACGGGATGCGGATGGGGCCACGGTCGCGCTCGGGCGCCAACTGTCGGGCCGTACCGGCCAGCCAGCGGCCGAGGATGCCGCGGACGCGTTCGCCGAGCGCCTGCTGGCCGACGAGCAGCGCGGCCCCGTACGGCGTGCCGTCCTCGGCCAGCGCCAGCTCCACGTCGTCGACCTTCCCGACCGGTTCGCCGTCGGAGTCGAGGATCTGCCGGTCGAGCAGGTCGAAGCCGATGAGCATGTCAGCCACCTCCCATCCGGGTGATGATCATCAGGGGGATCGCGGCGGTCGCGGCGGCGAGGACCACGACCAGGTAGAACAGGCCGACGGCGTTGGCGAGTCGGCCGTTGACGCGCCCGCCGAGGTAGCCGCGGTCGTTGGCGACGACGAGGATCGGCAGGTACGTCAGCGGCAGCGCCACCGCACTGAACACCAGGGTGTACTCGGTCAGCTGGATCGGGTCGATGGTGGTCATGAGCACCGCCACGCCGACGAGGATCGCGATCATGAGTACGGTGTGGAAGCGGGCCGCCTCCCGGGGGCGGCGCAGCTTCCCCCAGGCCCAGCCGAAGTACTGGGCGACGGTGTACGCGCTGGACAACCCCGTCTCCATGGCGGCGCCGAAGGTGGCGGCGAAGAAGCCGAGGATCGCCGCGGCCAGGCCCAGCTTCCCGAGCGCGATCGCGGCCGGCAGGGCGACCTGGGACAGCGCGTCGACGGACATCCCCAGGGGCTGGAACACGGTGGCGGAGGCGACCATCAGCGCGAACGCGAGCAGGCCACCGAGCGGGAACCCGACGAACACGTTGACCCGCGAGGTGAGCAGGTCCTTCGTGCGCCAGCGTTCCTCCACCCCGCCGGAGGAGAAGAAGAACACCTCGTACGGGGTCATCGCCGAGGCGAACAGCGCGACGGCGAAGAACCAGTAGGTGCCCCAGTCTTCGCCGGCGGGCGGCCCGGGGTGACTGGCCTGCTGCCACAGCTGCCCGGCGTCCGGGTGCAGGCGGAACAGCGCGATGATGAACACGACCAGGGCCAGGCCGGTGAGCCCGAAGACGTTCTCCAACAGCGAGAACTTCGCCCGCCACAGCGCGACCCAGAGCACGACCGCGACGACGGGCACCCACAGCAGGTAGTCGACGCTGGTGGCCAGTTGCAGCGCCAGCCCGACGCCGCCGATCTCCGCGCCGAGGGTCAGCACCGTGACGAACAGGGAACCGGCGAGGTTGGCCAGCGCCACCCGTGGCCCGAGGCGCTCGCGGACGAGGTCGAAGACCGGCCGGCCGCTGACCGCGGTGACCCGGCCGCTCATTTCGGCGTACGCGCAGATGCCGACCACGCCGACCAGCAGAACCCAGGCGTGGGCGAGACCGAACCGGGCACCGGCCTCGGCGTTGGCGACGATGTCGCCGATGTCGACGAATCCGCCGATGGCGGTCAGGATGCCCAGGGCGACGGCGACGACCCGTTTCACGACGACGCCCCGCGCACCCGGCTCACCGGTTGGCCTCGATGAGGTCGTCCAGCCGCCGGGCGGTGTCATCGAGGGCGGCGACGGCGTCGCGGAGCGTCCGGTCGTCGGCGGCGGTCGCGGCCCGGGACAACTCGCGGGCGGTGGCCTGCACCAGCGGGGCGAGCCGGTCGCGCAGCGCGGCCGGGGCGCCGTCGGGAGCGAGCGCGCTCCCGAATTTCTTCTGCGCGCCGGCCACGGCCCGTACGGCGTCGTCGTAGGCGGTGGCGGCGGCGGGGCCGAAGAGGTGGCCACGCAGCTGCTGGCGGCCGACCAGCGCACCGGTGGCCGCGGCGTCGTGCGCCGAGGTCGCCACCTGCAACGCGGTGCGCAGGTAGCCGGACGCGTCCTGCGGGCGCGTCGCCTGGTATGCCAGCCCCGCCCAGAGCCCCAGCACGGCCAGGGCCGTGACCGTCAAGCGGTGCGTCCTTCTCACCCGGTCGTACCTACCCACCCGCTGCGGCCCGCCAACCCCGTACGCGAGGTGTTTCCGTGTCACGCGACCCCGTCCGGCCGGCGGCGTGACCGGCCGCGTCGGGTCAGGGCCGGTCGCCGCGCGGGTGCCCCGGCCGGCGGTCCGTCGGCCGGCGGGGCGCGACCGGCCCGCCGGGGAAGTCGCGGCCGCCGCTCCACAGCGCTGGCACCGCGTCCAGGCTGCGGGCCAACTCGTACGCGATGCCCTCGTAGTTGACCCGCCAGCCGCGGAAGTGCGGCCAGGACTCCTCGGCCGAGCGTTCCAGCACGAAGCCCGCCCGCTGCACGTGCGCCACCGCCTCGGCGTACTCCTCGAACGTGAGCTGGAGCGGCCCGTCCGGCCGGGGGTCCGAATCGAACGGGATGCGGACGAGCCGGGCGACGTCGCGCAGCGCGGTGAAGCCCGAGCGCAGCATCAGCCGCGCGGCGGGGACCGGCGCCGACGACGGGGCCAGGGAGATGTGCATGGCGGCGGCGTCCATCACCGCGACCAGGGCGATCACCCAGCTGCGGTACGGGCGCGGCGAGCGGAACGACAGCAGCACGGGATAGTTGGTGTGGGTCTCGCCGATGTCGGCGGCCAGCCGCTCCCAGTCCTCGTACAGCCCGCGCAGCTCGTCCACCGTGCCGACGAGGGCCTGTCTGGCCAGCAGCTCCGGTCCCCACGCGGGCTGGGAGACGCGGGACTGCAGCAGGGTGACCTCCAGCTCCCGCCGGTTGTACGCGCCGTACAGCGTCGGCAGGTAGGCGATCTGCAGCGCGATGACCAGCGGCCCGCTCGCTGCGGCCACGAAGTCCAGCGGGGTGAGCCGACTGCGGGCGCCGGAGGCGAAACCGAGGGTGAACAGGCTGGACCCGGCCTCCCGGAACGAGTCCGGCAACGACAGCCCCGAGACGGAGTGAATGAGCAGCCCGTACGCGACCAGCAGCCCGGCCAGCCAGGACCACAGCATCGCGAGCAGCACGATCGGCGGCAGCCAGACGAGGAGCCGGTCGCGTGCGTCGTAGCCGCGGAAGGGCGCCGCCGCCCCGCGCAGCAGCCGGCGCGCCGACCGCCACAGCACCCGTACCAGCAACGACCCCAGGCCGCGCGGAACCACCAGGTTGCGCAGGACGCTGCCCACCGTGACCACCAGGACGGCCAGGCCGAGCACCCCGGAGACCCACCGCATGCAGCGACTCCTCGCCGGGTCAGGACACGCAGTACACGTCGCCGGAGTTGGCGGCGTGCGGCAGCGCGTCCAGGTGCGCCGCGACCGCCTCCGCCGACAGCCACCCGGGGAAGGTCAGGGCCATGTCGTCGCCCAGCGCCACGTTGAACCCGGTGAAACCGAGCGCCACGAGCCGGTCGAGGCAGCGCCGCGCCAACGGACGCTCGATCGTGGTGAACTCGAAGGAGAGCGCGGGCAGGGCGCGGCTCAGCCCGGTCAGCACCGCGTCCTCGAAACCCTCGACGTCGATCTTGACGAAGGCCGGCTCGCCGTGTTCGGCGATGAGGCCGTCGAGGCTGACGCACCGTACCTCGATCGTCGAGTCCCACACCTCGCCCTCCCACCCGCCCGCGCCGTCGGCCGCCCGCAGAAAGTGCGACGACGCCGTGGACACGGTGGGGTTGGCGGAGTTGACGTGCAGCTCGACGACCCCGGACCGCGCGCCGCACGCCGCCTCGACCGCCGTGACCCGGTCGTCGTCGACGTACAGGGCGCGCAGGGCGCGGACGCACAGCGGCTGGGGCTCCACGGCCACGACCCGGGCGCCGAGGCGACGGAAGCTGCCGACCCGGTCGCCCACGTGGGCCCCGACGTCGAAGACGAGGTCACCGGCGCGGACGAACTGTGCGTACAACTCGTCCATCGCGGTGTCGCGCTCGGGATGCCCGTAGTAGGAGTCGAGTGAACGGCGCAGCGGGGACAGCTCCGGATCGTTCCTGAGCGTCTGGATCGCTCTCGTGCGGGCGTCCACGCGAAGACCGTAGCCCCGCCCGTGCCGGATTATGCCCGGTTCGTCGAAACCGGCCCCCGCCGAGAGCACGAGAGTGTACGAGGCCGCGCGGGTCGACACCGGGCCCGTGATCGATGCGCTGGACCTACTGGTACTGCGCTGGTCAGCACGGTCTGCGTATCGATGGCCGTGGTTGTGCGTCGAGTCCTCGCCTGCCTGGCCGCCGCGCTCGTGGCCAGCCCCGTCGTCATGGTCGCCCAGGCGGCCTCCGCCGCGACCACCCCCGCGGCGCTCGTCATCGGCAGCGACTTCCCCGACCCGGACGTGATCAAGGTCGGGGGCACGTACTACGCCTACTCGACCAACAACGGCAACGGTAACGTGCCCGTCGCCACGGTCACCTCGCTGACCGGCCCGTGGACCCGGCGGCCGGATGCCCTGCCGACCCTCGGCCCGTTCGCCCCCGTCGGCACCGGGCCGCTGGTGTGCAACGGCGGCGAGGGCGGCGACATCGACGCGTCCAGCTTCGTCGACGGCACCGGACTGCGATACCTGCTCTACAAGGACGACGGCAACGCCATCGGCCAGCCGACGAGCCTCTGGCTCCAGCAGGTCGCCGCCGACGGCGTGACGCGCCAGGGCGCCCGCGTCGAGCTGCTGCGCAACGACCGCCCGGAGGAGGCCGGCGTCATCGAGGCCCCGGTACTGACCAGGGTCGGGGCCCGCTACGTGCTGTTCTACTCCCTCGGCGGGTACGGCGGCGACGGCTACCAGACCAGCTACGCCACCTCGACCTCGCTCACCGGGCCGTACGCGAAGGCGTACCGGTCGCTGCTGACCACGGCCAGCGTGGACGGCGCCGTGCGGGGCCCGGGCGGTGCGGACGTCGACGCCACCGTCTTCGCCCCCCGCGCCGGCGGCTACACCGCCCACATCGCCTACGCCGCCGGGTCCGGCGACGCCACGCACACACTGACCGTCAACGGCGGCGCCGCCCAGGTCGTCAGCTACCCGAACACCGGGTGGGAGACCTGGCGGCAGGTCCGCGCCGACATCACCCTGAACGCCGGGTGGAACACCCTGCGGCTCACCCACCGGGACCGCTGGGCCGAGCTCGACTTCGTCGAGATCGCCTAGGGACGGCGCGGGGCCGCCGCCGGGACGGCGGCGACCCCGGGCACCGGAGAACGGCCGCTACGCCGGGCTGCCGCCCGGCCCGGCCGCCGCCCCCCGTACGTCCGTCACGTTCTCGGCGAGCCGCCCGAGCACCCAGGCCACGGCGGGGACGTCGGTGTCGAGCGCCTGCCGGTTGAGGCTGCCGAGCCGGTCGCAGGGCTGGTGGTAGCAGTGGTCGAACATCTGCCCGGCCTGGCCGCCGAAGCGGGCCTGCTGCGCCGGTGTCTTGACGCCCAGGTTGCCGCCGTCGATCCCGCCGGTCGGGATGCCGACGGCCTCGAACGCCAGGTGGTCGGACCCGACGGACTCCGGAGCCGTCCGCTCGTACGGCAGCCCACGCCGGTCGAAGTACCCGGCGAAGAGGCCGGCGAGCACGTGCCCCCCGCCGGAGCCCCGGTCCCAGACGAAGCGGGCGTAGTTGGGGGAGGCGATCAGCTCCCCGTTGAGCACGGCCGCGACCCGCCGCCGCTCGTCGGCGGAGAGGGTGGACACGTAGTGTTCGGAGCCGACGTTGACCATCTCCTCCGCCCCCCACCAGGCGAACCGCACCTTGTTGGTCACGGCGTGCTGGCGTCCGGCCAGCGCCAGGGCCACCTGGAGGACGGTGGCGGCCATCGCGCCGTTGTCGTTGATGCCGGGCGCCTCGGTGACGCTGTCGAGGTGCGCGCCGAGCAGCACCACGTTGTCCGGATCGCCGCCGGCGGTCTCGGCGAGCAGGTTCACCGTGGTCCGCTCGACGGCCTGGGCCCGCAGCGTCAGGTGCGCGCGTGCGCCGCCGGCCCGCGACGCCCGCGCCAACTCCTCGCCGTCGCGCTGGGACACCGAGGCGACCGGGACCGTGAACGCCTCGGGGGCGAAGGCATGGAAGCGGTAGTTGTTCGCCGGCGACGGGGTGACGTAGTACAGCAGCACGGCGCGCGCCCCGACGCCGGCCGCCACCTGCTGCTGCCGGGTGTAGCCGCAGGCCGCCCGCGCGACCACCACGACCGCCCCGGCGGCCCCGACGCCGTCGTAGTCGGCCGGGTCGCATCCCGTACGTCCGGCGATGGGTGCCACCACGGGCGCGTCGATGCCCTCGGCGGGCGTCGACGGCGTGAAGCGGGTCATCAGCACGGGCACGTCCGTGACGGCGGTGCCGTCGACCCGCAGCCGCTCGGTGGTGACGTCGAAGTCGGTGTAGGGGACGGGCTGCTCCACGACCCGGTACCCGGCGGCCCGCAGCAGCGTGCTCACGTACTCCGCCGACCGGGTGAACCCGATGCGGTTGTAGGCCCGGTCGCCGCCGCTGGCGTCGGCGATGAGCTGCAGCGCCGCGAGGTGACGGTGGACGTCGGCGCCCGTCACGGCGGCCGCCAGCCGGTCGGCCAGGGGATCGGCGGCGCGCTGCCGCGCGGCCTGCTGTCCGGCGCGGCCCGGCGCGGCCTGCGCGGCGCCCGGCGGCAGGGCGGCGCCGGCCAGCAGCAGCACGCCGGCCACGCCGGCCATTCGCTTGTGGAGCGGGGTCAGGCTACGCACGACACCTCCGGTCGTCGGTCGGGATTTCGGGGGTACGCGCCGGCGGCGACGCCCCCAGCGGCACGTCCGCGGGGAAGTGCGGCTGAGGCTGCCGGTCCGGTCAGCCCGGCTGGTCCGGCCGGCGCACCGAGACGGGAAGCTCGGCCAGTCCCCGCAGGGTGGCCGTGGGCTCGTACGTGGCCGGGCCGGCCGGCGTGAGCCGCTGGCCGCCGGCGCGCAGCGCCACCAGCACCTCGCGCAGTTGGAGAGTCGCCAGGCCGGCGCCGAGGCAGGCGTGCGCACCCCGCCCGAAGGCCAGGTGCAGGCCCCGGCGCCGGTCGAGGCGCACGGCGTCGGGGTCGGGGAAGACCGCCGGGTCCCGATTGGCCGCGGCGAGGAAGAGCACCAGCACGTCGCCCCGCCGTACCACCTGGTCGCCGACCGTGCTGTCGCGCACGCACACCCGGGCGTCGGCCTGCACCGGGCCGTCGAGCCGGATCAGCTCGTCGAGCAGGGCATCGGTGGCGTGTGGGTCCGCCGGACCGGTCAGCAGTTCGGGGTGCCGGACGAGCCGGGCGAGGACGGCGCCCAGCAGCCGGCTCACCGACTCGTAGCCGGCGTGCAGCACCGCCCGCAGCGAGTTCGCCAGCACCGCCGCCGGTACGTCCTGGGTGCGAGCGGCCCGCCGGGCCGCCCCGAGGAAGCCCCGCTCGTCGGCGTCGGACAGCCACCCGGCGACGAGCCGGCTCAGCTCCGCCCGCGCGTGGTTGCCCGGCTCGGCACGCGCGGGTTCGAGGCCGGCGTCCATGCTCCGCACGATCGCGTTGGACCACTGCTCGAACTGGGCGCCGTCGGGCGGTGGCACGCCCAGGAAGGCGGTGATCGTGCGCAGCGCGACCGGGCGCGCGAAGTGGCTCACCAGGTCGACCGTCCCGGCCTGCCCCGCCAGTTCGGCGAGTTGGCGCGTGGCGATCGTCGCCACCTGCTGTCGTACGGTGTCCAGCGGCTGCTCGTGCAACGCCGAAACGAGCAGGTGGCGAATGGCGCCGTGCTCGGGCGGATCGAGCGATTGGACGCTCAACTGGGTGTCCGGGATATCGACGCCCACGCGGCGGAAGTCGGAGCCGAAGTCGGTCGTGTCGCCGAGTACCTGCCGGCACTCCGCATATCCGGTGACCACCCAGGAATCCAACACCCCGTGCCACTGGACGGTATTCGTCTCCCTGAGCTTCCGGTAGAACGGGTACGGGTCGGCGATCACGGGCGGGGCGAGCGGTTCGTAGCTCGACTCGCGTACCGCCGCGGTGGCCTCGTCCGCCACAGGACACGTCCCTTCCGAGGTGGGGAGATGTTGGGCAGGTGCCGCCGGGGCCGTCCGAACTGACCGGACGGCCCCGGCGACGGGCTCGACGGGCTCAGGTGTCAGTGGAGGTAACGCACGGCGGTTCCCCTTCCACTCGGTGCTCGGCTCGTCGGGAAATGCGGACGACGGCCGGCATAATTCCGTGATGCGGGTGAGGCGGGGCTCGGAGTGCCGCGCCTCCGAAGCGCAAGAGATCGCTGAAACAAAGCTTCAGCGGCGGCTTTCCCCGTGCCATTCGCCAACCTGCCACAGTGGCTTGCGGGTGTCAACTTCCAGCACCGGATAATGCTGCGGGCTTCATATGGTGAAGTTTGCTACGGCGGGCAAGGCATAGTCGAAGGTGATTTGCCGGACGGGCTCGCGGGCTTCACAGGGGACGCCGTGACGTCGTCCTCCGAAAGGAGCGCGCCGGGGCGTCCCCGCTACCGGTCCGGGCGGTCGTCGTCGCGATGCCGCTGGGCCGGGCGCTGGCGCCGTACGGGTGCGCGACGGGTGTCGTCGGCCACGAGCGTCTGTACCCGACGCAGTGTCGCGCCCGGCGCCATGATCGCTTCCCGCCACCGTTCCAACGTCCGGGTCAGCTCCCACACCGTCGCCCGCAACTCCTGCAGTTCGCGCTGGGACGCCGCCAGTTGTGCCCGGACGGCCAGTGCCTCGGCCTCCAGCTCGCTGACCCGGTTCCGCAGTGGCTGCACCAGGGTCAGTGCCGCGTCGGTCAACGCACCCGCCGTGTCGGCCTTCAACTTCCGCCGTTGCACCGTGATCGTGGCGATCACCCCGAGGCCGCTGGCCCCGCCGAACAGCCCGAGCGCGGAGATCAGGACCTGCGCCCACTCCGGCGAGCTGGGCACCTCCGCGGCGATCACGTCTGCACCCTCCGGCACGGGTCCGCCCCCGCCTGGTGCATGCGGACGAGCCAGCGCAGGGACCGCGCGATCTCGGCCGCGCGCAGCCACGAGCCGACCGTCACCGCGCCGACGAACGACACCGCCACGACCCCCTGCGCACCGGCGACCACCAGGACGGAGACGACGTACATCGCGGCGATCGCGCCCAGCATCAGCACCGCGGCGAGCTCGATGCCGAGGCCGGTGCCGAGCTGCCCCGGCCAGAACATGCCGAGCAGGCCCGCGACGCCGACCGCGACGAGGCCGAACTCCCAGCAGATCCTCATGGCCTCGGGCATCGCCACCTCCACCGAGTGGGGCCGGATGTCGCCCGCGGCCAGCAGGACGCCGCACACGGGCGCGACGGCGAGGACGGCGAACTCGTACGCCCGGTTGCTCGTCCGGTCCCGGAAGCCTCCCACGGCCGGCTCCTCTCCTGCGCGCGCGCCGTGCCGACGCGCGGGAAGCCGGCGAGCCGGGGGCCGCCACGTCGCAACGCCGCTCGCCGGAACGGCGCGAGCCGCAGCGCGGAAGGAGGCGTTCGGCCGAGGCGGCGACGGCTCGCCGCCGCAGTGCATCTCGCCGCCCCCGCCCGGGTCCGAGCCCGCGTGAGTCCAACATATTCCCAGTTCAGTGGCCTGGAAAGGGGCGGGCGGTAGGCGGGTCGATCGATGGGGCGCGGCCGGAGCGCGTTGTCGCGCACCCGACAGTTGCCGATCGTCCGCCGACCGCCCGTATCCCTTGCCGTCAGGCCGCGGGGCCGTCGGGGGCCGGCCGCCCCGACGTCCACCCGGTCACCCCGTCGTCCCGCCCGGGGCGCCGTCGTCGCGTACAGCGCTGGGCCAGCAGGGGCGCGTTGCGGGGAGTGGCCCGAGGCGACGGGAGCCGCCAGAGGGAGCGGGCGGTCGCCCCGTCCGGGAGGGGGAACTCGCCCCGGTCGGCGTAGCCGTGCCGGCGGTAGAGGTCACCGTGCGTTCCGGCGCAGGTCTCCGCGTACGTCGGCAGGCCGAGGTTGTCCATCCACCGCTGACTCATGGCCAGGACGGCCTCGGCCCGCTCGGTGCCACCCGGCCCGGGCGGCACGGCGAGGAACGCCAGGTGGTTGTGGGCCTCGCCCGGGCGGTGCGCGGCGAGGGCCCGGTCGAGCCGGAGGAACCGCGGCGTGTGCTCACCGCAGGCCTCGGCGAGGCGCCCAGCGTACCGGGGCGGGGCGGGGATCGGCCGGTAGCGGTGGATCCAGACGGTGGCGGCGGTGCGGTTGCGCAGCAGGAACGCGTCACCGAACAACAGCGCGTGCTCCGTCCAGATGCGGGCCACGCCGGCGAGGACGACGGGCCGCTGCCGCTCGTCGGGGACGAGCCAGGCGCCGAGCGGGGTGGCGGAGACGGTGGCGGTCACGAGGCTGACGATCAGGTCGATGTCGCACCATCGGGCGCGGTCGACGGGCAGGGTGAGGCTCATGGCGGAACTCCTGGTCAGGAGAGGGTCCAACGGGGGCCTGGAGCGACGGCGACGCGGCGGACCGACTGGGCGTGGGCCACTGTGGTCGGTGCCGGTCGGCGGCGTGGGCGGCCGGTCAGGCATCGGCTCGCCGGGTGGTCGGTGCTGCCCCGGCTGGGGGCCTGCTGGTCCGGCTGCCCGGGGTCAGGCCGGTCTGCTCCCTGGCCGGGGTGACCGGGACGGCGGGTGGCCGGAACGGCCCTCGCGGCTCATCTGCCCCGCCAGCATGGGCGGCGTCCAGGACGTGGGCGACGTGGCGGCGGCCGACCAGTGGGCGGCGCCGGGGAACTTCACGCCGGTGCCGTCGGCTGCCGGCGCGACCGGAGCAAGGCGGGGGTCGACGCCCGGCCGGGTGAGGTGCGGCCCCCGGTCGGCGGCGCTGTCCCGGTCGGTCGCGGCGCCGCGTGCGAGGCTCGCCGCCCCGGGGATCCGGACGGCGGCGTCATCGGTGGTGGCGGCAGCGAGGGCGGGCCGCCGGGCGCCGCCGGGGCGGGCGCGGTCGGCGTGTTCGGCGCCGTGGGCGAGGCGGGAAGCGACGGCGCGGTCGGGGAGCCCGGCGCGGCCGGTGAACCCGGTGGCGTCGGGTCGGTCGGTGCCGGGCCCGGTGGCGCGTCGGGCCCGGCCGGCGCGGGGGCCGGCGGGGTCAGGACCGGATCGAGCACGTCGAGCGCGGGGTCGAGCGGCCGCAGCACCGGGTCGAGGCCCTGCCGGACCGGGTCGAGGCCGGACAGGACGGGGTCGAGGACGGGCGACACCGGATCGAGGACGCGGCCGACGGTGCCGAGGAGCGGATCGGTCACGGGTTGCACGGCGGCGGCCACCGGGGCGACCACCCCGTCGCGGAGCGGGTCGGTCGCCGGCGCGACCACCCCCGCCAGGGCGGGCAGGATCGGCGCCCCGGCCCGGGTGGGCGTACGGGCCGGCTTCGGCGGGCGCGCCGGTGTCGCCTCGGCCCGGTCGCCGCACCCCGCCGTCTGGGAGGTGCGCGAGGAGTCGGGGCCGGCAGCCCGGCTCAGCCCCGCCTCGCCGTCGCCGCCCGCCGGGCCGGGCCGGTCGGCCCGCGGTGCTGGCGAGCCCGGAACGGCGGTGGGGACGGCGGCCGGGGAGGCGGGTGGCGGCGCGCTGACCACCTCGGCGGCCGCGTCGACGGCGGTCGCCGGTGGCGTCTCGGCGGCGCGCGCGATGCCGGCGGCGGCCGCCTCGTGGACGCCCCACGCGCAGAGGACGCCACCGAGAACGAGCCCGAGGCGCAGCGCTGCCCGCGCCAACCGCCCCCGCCGTCGACTCATCCCACGCCCCGCCTCTCCCGACGGTCACGCCCAGTATCGAGATGGACACTCTACCGTGTTCGGCTCGCTGCGGAAGCCCCACGGACCCGCGTGCCGCTGTCGCCGCACGGCGGGCGGGGAAGCCCGCCGCACGGCGAGCGGGGACGCCGTTCTCCACGGCAGGCGTTGACGTGGGGCCCTTCCTGCATCAGGCAGGATGGGCAGCGTGTCCATGCTGTCCGCGTTGCGTTGCCCGATCGTCGCCGCCCCGATGGCCGGCGGCCCGTCCACCCCGGCCCTCGCCGCGGCCGTCTCCGCCGCCGGCGGACTGGGCTTCCTCGCCGCCGGGATGCTCGCCACCGAGCGGCTGCTCGCCGACATCGCCGAGGTCCGGGCGCGCACCGACCGGCCGTTCGGGGTCAACGTCTTCCTGCCCCCGGCCGACGCCGTCGACGAGGCCGGCATCCGGGCGTACGCCGATCGGCTCGGCCCGGAGGCCCGGCGGCGCGGGGTGACGCTCGGCGAGCCGACCGGCGGCGACGACGCGTACCCGGAGAAGCTGGCCGCCCTGCTCGCCGACCCGGTGCCGGTGGTGTCCTTCGCATTCGGGCTGCCGGACGCCGCCGCGGTGGCCGCCCTGCGCGAGCGGGGCACGGAGGTCTGGGCCACGGTCAACCGACCGGACGCGGCCGTGGCGGCCGCCCGGCTGGGCGTGGACGCCGTCGTGGTGCAGGGCACGGAGGCCGGCGCGCACCGCGGCGGCGCGCCGGACGACGACGACTACGCGCTCCTGCCGCTGCTGCGGCTGGTCGCCGCCGCCTGCGACCGCCCGCTCGTGGCCGCCGGCGGCATCGCGGACGGCGCCGGGCTCGCCGCCGTGCTGGCCGCCGGCGCCGCCGCCGCGCAACTCGGCACGGCGTTCCTGCGCTGCCCCGAGGCGGGCACCTCGCCGATGCACCGGGCGGCCGTCGCCAGCGCCGCGCCCACCGCGCTGACCCGGGCGTTCACCGGCAAACGGGCGCGCGGCGTCGTCAACGACTTCCTCCGGCGGCACGACCGGTCGGCGCCGGCCGGCTATCCACAGGTGCTGCACCTGACCCGGCCGCTGCTGGCCGCCGCCCGCCGCGACTCCGATGCCGAGACCGCGAACCTGTGGGCCGGCCAGGCGCACCCGCTGGCCCGGGAGGTGCCGGCCGCCCAGCTGGTGGCGGAGCTGACGGCGGGCGCCCGGTCCGCGCTGGCGACGTCGGCCGACCGCGCGGCCCGCTGGCGCTGACCGATCCGTCGCGCGGCGCTCGCACGCCCGCCGGCCCAGTAGCGTCCATCGGGCCCGCCCGTGCGGGGACAGCCCGTCAGCCGTGCCAGGAGCGCCAGAGGGCCGCGTACGCGCCCCCGGCGCGGACCAGCTCGTCGTGGCTGCCCAGCTCGGTGATCCGGCCGTCCTCCAGCACGGCCACCCGGTCGGCGTCGTGCGCGGTGTTGAGCCGGTGGGCGATGGCGATGACGGTACGCCCGGCGAGCACGGCGGCCAGCGCCCGCTCGGTGCGCCGGGCGGTCGTCGGGTCGAGCGCGGCGGTCGCCTCGTCGAGGATCAGCGTGTGCGGGTCGGCGAGCACCAGCCGCGCCAGTGCGAGCTGCTGGGCCTCGGCGGCACCCAACTCGCGGGCACCGTCGCCGAGCTGCGTGTCGAGGCCGTCGGGCAGGTCGGCGTACCAGTCGGCGCCCACGGCGGCCAGCGCGGCGCGCATCCGCTCGTCGGACGCCGCCCCGGGGGCGGCGAAGGCCAGATTGTCCCGCAGCGAGCCGATGAAGACGTGGTGCTCCTGGGTGACCAGGGCGATCCCGCGGCGGCGCTCGGCCGGGTCGAGGTCGGTCACCGGGCAGCCGCCGAGGCTCACCACCCCCTCGCGCGGCGCGTCGATCCCGGCGAGCAGCCGGGCCAGGGTGGACTTCCCGGCCCCCGACGGGCCGACGACGGCGAGCCGCTCGCCGGGACGTACCGCCAGGTCGATGCCGTGCAGCACGTCGGGGCCGTCGGCGTACGCGAACCGCGCGCCGCGGACCACGAGCCCCTGCCCGGCCGGTGCGGACGCCGCGCCGCGCGGCTCCGGCGGCACCTGGCCCACCCCGAGCACGCGGGCGAACGAGGCGAAGCCCCGCTGCGCCTGCTCCATCCACTGCAGCAGCCGGTCCAGCGGCTCGATCGCCTGCTGGAGGTAGAGCGCGGCGGCGACCACCTCGCCGAGGGTGACCGCGCCCCGGGACAGGAAGAACCCGCCGACGAGCAGCACCGCGGCGATCGGCAGCGGATAGCTCGCCTCGACCCCGGGGAAGTACACCGACCGCAGCGCCAGCGTCGCCCGCCGGGTCTCCCACACCCGCCGGATGCGCCCGACGCCGTGCCGCACGCGCTCGTCGGCCAGCCGCAGCGCCTCGACCGTACGCGCGCCCTCCGCCGTCGTGGTCAGCGCGTCGGTCAGCTCGGCCGCCGCGGCCCCCTCGGCCAGGTACGCGGCGCCGGCGCGGCGCAGGTACCAGCGGGTCACCGCCCAGATCGGGGGCAGCCCGGCCAGCGCGACGACGCCGAGCAGCGGATGCAGCAGGAACACCGCCCCGAGCAGCAGCGACAGCTGCGCCGAGGCGATCACGACGACCGGCAGCACGTCGCGGACGGTCGCCCCGACGGTCGTCACGTCGACCGAGCTGCGCACGGCCAGGTCGCCGGTGCCGGCGCGCTCGACGACGGAGACGGGCAGGGCCAGCGTCCGCGCGACGAACTCCTCCCGCAGCCGTGCCACCGCGCGCTCGCCGAACCGGTGACCGGCGTACTGGGCGTACCGGGCGAGCAGCCCGTGCGCCAGCACGCCGCCGCCGATCGCCAGCGCCAGGCGGTCCACGGTGGCCACGCCCGCGCCGGAACCGACGGAGTCCACGATGCGGCCGAGCAGCCAGGGCGCGGCGAGCGCGGCGACCGCGGCGGCGACGTGCAGCGCCAGCAGGCGGGCGACCGCCCACCGGTCCCGGGCGATCAGGTCCACCGTGGCCCGGCGGACGGCCGCCCGGTCCGCGACGGGAAGTCCACTCATCGCCGCGCACCCCCCACCCCGGCCGAGGAGTCGCTGTCGGCCGGTCGCCGCCCCGGGCCACCAGCGCCCGGTAGCCCGGCTCCCGGGCGAGCAGCTCCGCGTGGCCGCCGGTGGCGACCACCCGGCCCCCGCTCAGGTACGCGACCGCGTCGACGCGCCCGAGCAGCAACGGCGACGTGGCCAGCACGACCGTGGTCCGTCCGGCCCGCGCCGTGGCCAGCCGCCGGGCGATGCGCTCCTCGGTGTGGGCGTCCACCGCCGACGTCGGGTCGATCAGGATCAGCACCTCCGGCTCGGCGAGCAGGGCCCGCGCCAGCCGTACGCGCTGCCGCTGCCCGCCGGAGAGCGTTCGGGCGCGGGTGCCGATCGGCGTGCCCAGCCCCTCGGGCAGCGCGTCGGCGACGTCCTCGGCCGAGGCCGCGCGCAGGGCGGCCCGGATCTCGGGGTCGCCGACGCCGGGCCGGACGCGCAGGATCTCCCGCAGCGTCCCGCCGAAGAGGTACGAGTCGTGGTCGGCGACCAGGATCCGGGCGCGCACCTCGTCGAGCGCGATCCGGGTCAGCGGCACGCCGCCCCAGGTGACCTCGCCGGCGGTGTACCGCCCGAGCCGGTCGGCCAGCGCGACGGCCTCGGCCGGGTCGTCGCTGGCGACGCCGAGCAGCCCGCCGGCGGGCACCGTCAGCCCGCTGGCCGGGTCGTGCAGGTCGGCGGGACCGGCCGGGGCGGGCCGGTCGTCCGGACCGCCCGTGTCGTCCGGGGCGATGGTGAGCAGGGCGATGATCCGTCGGGCGGCCACCCGGCCGCGGATCAGCTGGTATCCGCCCTCCAGCAGGAACCAGACCGGCACGATGAGGGTCGCCACGTATCCGTAGACGGCCACCAGTTGCCCGACGGTGATGTCGCCGGCGGCCACCATCCGCGCCGAGATCCACACCACGGCCGCGAGGAACAGGCCGGGGATGACGCTCGTCAGGGCCTCGATCCAGCTGTTGACGGCGCCGACCCGGTAGCCCTCGCGCAGCAGGTCCCGCGATCGGGCCGCGTACCGGCGGGCGAACAGTCCGCGCCCACCGACCCCGGCCAGCACGCGCAGCCCGGCCACGATGTCCCCGGCCCGGGTCGTCAGGTCGCCCTGCCGCTGCCGGTAGACCGACTCGGCCCGCTCCAGTCGGCGCAGCAGCGGCCCGATCAGCACCGCGATGGCGGGCACGCCCAGCAGCACGCACGCCGCGAGCAGCGGCGAGATCGACCACAGCACGACGGCGATGACCGCGTACGCGACGACCGCGCCGACCCCGGGCCCGGTCATCGTCAGCACCGCCGAGGTGTGCCCGATGTCGGCGCCGCCGACCGTGGCGACCTCCCCGGCGGCGAGCTTGCGCGGCAGCACCGCGCCGAGCCGGGACAGGTGCCGCACGAGGACCCCGGCGGAGCGGGCCGTGGCGTCCTCCCGGACGAACGTCATCGTGCGGTGCCGCATGATGCCCAGCCAGGCCAGCGCGATGCCGGCGGCGACGATCGCGGCGACCCAGCGCAGCAGGGCCCCGGTGTCGTGCGCCCGCAGCCCGTCGTCGACCGCGCGGGCGACCAGGTACGGCCGGGCCGCCAGCCCGATCATCCACGCCGTGCCGAACAGGCTGCCGCGCAGCACCCGCCACGGCTGGCAACGGACCAGCCACCAGATGTACCGCAGCGGGCCTCGCGTGTCGGGAACGCCGGGGTCGGGGTGGGGAAGCTGCGGGGGCATCCGCCCAGGCTAGGCGATCAACTTCGGCCGTACGGCCCGTGCGACGCCCGGCGGGCGGGCCGACTCAGCCGGCCTGGACCGACACGGCCAGCCCGGTGAAGGACGAGGGACCCACACCATCCACGGTGTACGCGGCGAACCCCGGACCCTTGGTGAGCCCCACGACGAACCGGGGCGGGTCTCCGCGGTCGCCGCGGTGGTCGAGGTGGACAGTCCGGCCGCGGCCAGGTCGAGCGCGGCGTCCCGCAGCGCGTACGAGCCGAACGCGTCCACGCTCGGCGGCCCGCCGGCCGGCTCCGCGGCACCGCCGGGGAGCTGCCCGCGCCCTTGGCGACCCGCCAGCGGGCGGGGTCGTAGGAGTCACCGTCGGTGAGGTAGCTCCACCGCACCCCGTCGATCGACCAGTGGCCGCCGGCCAGACCCACCCGCGCCGAGCGCAGGTCCAGGACGGACACCCCGGTCGTGCCGACCACCCGGAGGGACTCGCCCGCGGTGCCCGCCCCGGTGACGACCAGCGCGGTGTCCTCGCCGACGCCGTACACCCGGTCGTGGCCGGTGTCGGCGGCGAGCCGGATCGAGCGGCTGTTGCGGCCGCGGGCGTCGAAGTGGGTGTCGACGAGGCCGGAGGTGAAGAAGCCGAAGCCGCCCGCCGGCCAGTAGCCGAGGACGTCGTCGGTGTCGAAGACGCCCGGCTGGGCGCCGTCGCGGACGCCGGGGTAGCTCGTCCCGCCGGTGACCATGTCCCGGCCGGCGAGGATCTGCATTCCGGCGCTGGTGCCGGCGACCGGCGCGCCGGCGAGGAACCGCTGCCGGACGGCGCGCAGCACGGCGCCGTCCGTGCCGTCGGCGTGAACCATCGACTGGACGTAGCGGAACTGGTCCCCGCCGGTGAGGAAGAACCCGGTCATGGACGCGGCCAGCGCCGCGTTCGAGGGGTCGTCGCCGCTGCCGTCGCGCTTGGCGGTCACCGGGGGGATCCAGGTGACCTCCCCGGCCCCGTACGCCTTGAGGACCTTGGCGACGGCGTTCGCGCTCGAGTGGGGCACGGCCGACGACGCGCTCAGCACGCCGATGCGTGCCTGAGCGCCGCCGGCCTGGCGGACGAACTCGCCGTACACGGCGGCGTTGCCGTCGTCGAGCGCCCCGCCGACCAGCATCAGCACGCCCGGGCCGCCGCTCGTCGCGCCGGGCGTCGCGGCCGTCGCGGGGCGGGCGCCCCGGCCGGGGCGGCGGCGACGACCAACGCGGTCAGCAGCGACAACAGTCTGCGCCTGGTCATGCCCCCCGACGCTAGGTAGCGCGCTCCCAAACGTCAATACATGCCCATACACCACGCCCCCGCCCCCGCCCCCGCCCCGCCCCGCCCCGCCCCGCCCCCGCCCCCGCCCCCGTCCCCCCGCCCCCTCCCGCCCGCCCCTCCCGCCCCCGCCCCCACCCCTCTCCCCGCGATCTTGCACATTCGGCCCTCGTTATGGGCCCCATGCCGGATTTGTCGGGGCCAAAACTGCAAGTCACCCGGTCTTTTCGGGACGCCTCGCAGGCGTGAAAATGGTGGACAGGTCGCCCGCCGACGCCGATCGATCTTGGTCTAGTTGAGGCCGTCTGCAAGTCTGGCGCCGGGGCCCGGACTCTTGTGGGTCACGCACTGTTGCTTCGAGCACGCCGGTCAGATTTTCGGTTCCCGACCGAGGCCCCCGGGCGACCTACCCACTGGTCGATCACGGTGAGGAGGGACGCGGGCGGATGCGCGGGTTACCCGAAGAGATCCCGGACGCTGACAGCGAGAAGGTCTGGGAGCGGGTGTGTGCGGTCGATGTGGCCAAGGAGTCGGGGATGGTGTGTACCCGGCTACCCGCCGCGGGTGGGCGGCGGGTGAGCCGGGTGTGGCAGGTGACGGCGACCACGAACGCGGTCAGTGACCTTGCCGCCGATCTGGTGGCGGCGGGGGTGGAGAAGGTCACCGTGGAAAGCACGTCGGACTACTGGCGGATCTGGTTCTACCTGTTCGAGGCAGCCGGGTTGGACGTGCAGTTGGTCAACGCCCGTGACGTCAAGAACGTGCCCGGGCGGCCGAAGACCGACAAGCTGGACGCGGTGTGGTTGGCCAAGCTCACCGAGAAGGGCCTGTTGCGGCCCTCGTTCGTGCCTGCGGCTCCGGTGCGGGTGTTGCGTGACTACACCCGGATGCGGGTGGATCTGGTCCGGGACCGGACCCGCTACTGGTCGAGGTTGGAGAAACTGCTTGAAGACGCCCTGATCAAGGTGTCGTCGGTGGCCTCCACCCTGCGGACGGTGTCGACGCGGGACATGGTTGAGGCGTTGATCGCCGGTCAACGTGATCCGGCGACCCTCGCCTCGCTGGCCCACGGAGCGCTGCGCCGCAAACGCAACGCCCTCATCGAGGCACTCACCGGCCGCTTCGAC
Organism: Micromonospora olivasterospora; assembly: GCF_007830265.1. Lineage (NCBI taxonomy): Bacteria > Bacillati > Actinomycetota > Actinomycetes > Micromonosporales > Micromonosporaceae > Micromonospora > Micromonospora olivasterospora. Next base: position 5,854,805 of record NZ_VLKE01000001.1, on the reverse strand, counting down.
GACCATCACGGCGAGTTGGCCCGGATCCTGCTCGACCAGATCGACCGCCTCGACACCGAGATCGCGAAACTCACCACACGGATCGGGCAGATACTCGACGACATCGACCCACCGTCCCAGCCGGGCGGCGGCGACGGCGACACCCCGGCGCCAGACGCCCGGCGGCGCCTGGCCGAGATCCCGGGCATCAGCACCGAGTCCGCGCAACTGATCATCGCCGAGATCGGTCTGGACATGACACGGTTCCCCACCGCGGCGCACCTGGTGTCCTGGGCGAAGCTGTGTCCGCGCACCATCCAGTCCGGTACCAGCCTCACCGCGGGCAAGACAGGCAAAGGCAATCCGTACCTCAAAGGCGCCCTCGGTATGGCCGCAGCCACCGTCGCCCGCGGCAAGGGAACGTTCCTGTCCGAACGCTACCGGCGTCTGGTCACACGTCGAGGCAGAGGCAAGGCCAAGGTCGCCGTCGCCCGCTCCATCCTCGTGATCATCTGGCACCTGCTCAACGACCCAACCGCCCGTTACCACGATCTCGGCGCCGACTTCCACGAACGCCGTATCAACACCACCCGGAAGATCAACAGCCTGGTCCGGCAACTCGAAGCCCTCGGCCACACCGTCACCCTGCAACCGACAACCTGACCCACACCCCCACCCCGCCCGGGCTGGCCATCAACACCGGGCCAGCCCACCGCGCCCAAAACCCGTCGTGGTACAGGTCATTTACCGGTCAGATCGCGGGGGAGAGGGGGCAGGGGGTGTGCGGGGCGTGTAGCGGTCGGGGTGGAGGGTGGGGACTTTCGTCGTCTCGGATAAAAGTCTGGCAGGGGACCCGAAGACCAAGCAGGTCAAGCTGCTCACCACCCTCGCCGTGATGGGCAACCGGGGCAGCGGCAGCGAGCTGGTCAAGAACGAGGAGGGCCTGGTCGGCATCACCCTCGACCCGAAGTTCGCGCAGAACGGCCGGGTCTACGTCTACTGGATGCCGCACGAGTCGATCGACCGGGACCGGCGCATCGGCCAGCGGACCGTCTCGCGCTTCACCTACGACGCGGTGCGGCAGACGATCGACCAGGGCACGCGCAGGGACCTGCTGCACTGGGACACCCAGATCCACAGCTGTTGCCACGCCGGCGGCGGCATGACGTTCGACGAGTCCGGCAGCCTGTACATCGGCAGCGGTGACAGCAACTCCTCCGGCGGCTCGAACGGGTACTCCGGCAACAACTGGACGCAGGACTACAAGGGCGTCTCGTTCCAGGACGCCCGGCGCACCTCCGGCAACACCAACGACCTCAACGGCAAGATCCTGCGCATCCACCCGGAGCCCGACGGCACGTACACGATCCCGCAGGGCAACCTGTTCACCGGGCGTGAGGAGGGCGGGGGCAAGACCCGCCCGGAGATCTACGTGATGGGCGTACGCAACATCGCGCGCATCGCCTGGGACCCGGTCAACGACTGGCTCACCGCCGCGTGGGTCGGCCCGGACGCCGGCGCCCCCAGCCCGGACCTCGGCCCGGCGAAGTACGAGACGGCGACGATCATCACCTCCGCCGGCAACCAGGGCTGGCCGTACTGCATGGGCAACCGGCAGCCCTACCGGGACCGCAGCAACACCGACGCCACCGTGCTCACCGGCTGGTACGACTGCGACAACCTGAGGAACACCTCGCCGCGCAACACCGGCCTGGTGGACATCCCGCCCGCCCGGGACAACATGATCTGGTACTCGCCCCAGGGCGGCGGGCCCGTCTTCCCGAAGCGCACCGACGGCAGCAACCTGCCGACGTACCAGCTCGGCGACGAGACGTTCACCCAGCGGTACCTCAAGGGCGGCGGCCAGGCCATCATGGACGGCCCCACCTACCAGCGGGAGAACGTCGACGTCGACAGCGGCGTGGCGTGGCCGGAGTACTGGGACGACAAGTGGTTCATCGGCGACCAGTCCAACGCCAACAACCGCATCGCCGTGACCGTCGACAAGAGCAGGGTTCCCAGCAGCGGGCCCCCGGCCTTCGCCGAGGACCTGCGCAGCATCATCCGCTCCGGCAACGGCGCCACCCAGCTCCAGTCGTGGATGGACGCCAAGTTCGGCCCGGACGGGGCGCTGTACCTGCTCGACTACGCCGGTGGGTTCTTCAGCCTGCACGCCAACCAGAAGCTGGTCCGGGTGGCGTACACCGGCGGGCCGGCGACGCCGAACCCGAACGACGCCGCCGCCCGCGCGGTGGCGCAGAGCAGCCCGAAGACGATCGCGTTCTCCAGCGCGAAGGCCGGCGGCGTGGCGTGGGAGTGGAACTTCGGTGACGGCAGCGCGCCGTCGCGGGAGGCCAACCCCACCCACACGTACGCCGACTACGGCACCTACCAGGCGACGGTGAAGGTCACGTACGCCGACGGCGAGGTCGCCACCGGCAAGGTGCAGGTCGTCGTCGGATGCGCTGCCCCGGACACCCGGCGGACGGTGCGGCTGCTCGACACCGACACCGGCGTGGCCAACCACGTCGCCGGCGGCAACTGCACCGTGAACGACCTGATCGACGACGAGCGCTCGTGGTCCAACCACGGCCAGTTCGTCAGCCACGTCGCCCAGGTCGTCAACGAACTGCGGGCCGACGGCGTGCTCGACAGGGGCGAGGCGCAGACGCTGCAGAAGGCGGCGGCCCAGTCGGAGATGGGCAAGGCCGCCGGCTACCGGGCCATCTTCGACGGGACGGCCGGCCCGCTCGCCGACTGGCGGCAGGCGCCGGGCGGGTCGTTCGCGCTGCGGCCCGACGGGACCATCCGCAGCTCGGGCGGGCTGGGCATGCTCTGGTACGCCAAGCAGGAGTTCGCCGACTTCTCCCTGCGGATGCAGTTCCGGGACGTCTCGGCGGATGGCACCTACGCCAACAGCGGCGCGTTCATCCGGTTCCCCGACCCGCGCACGCCGCTGGCCGACCGGCCGGCCGGCAGTTGCGGGACGGTCGGCTCGGCGCGTAGCTCGCAGGCGTGGGTGGCGATCTACTGCGGCCACGAGATCCAGATCTACGACGGTCCCACGGGCGAGCCGCAGAAGACCGGCTCGGTCTACAACTTCGACCCGAACTCCCTGGACCAGGCCGGGGCGACCCCGAAGGGCCAGTGGAACGACTACGAGATCCGCGCCGTCGGGCAGCGCTACACGATCATCCGCAACGGCGTGGTGATCAACGAGTTCGACAACACCCCGGGCAAGTCGTCGTCCCGGGCAAGCGACCCGCCCACGGACCTGCGGCAGTTCCTCAGCGGGTTCGTCGGGTTGCAGAACCACGGCACCAACGACCTGATCGAGTTCCGTAACGTTCGGGTCCGCAGCCTGTAGGCACCACCACCGGACGCCGGGTACGGGGACGCCTGTCTCCGTACCCGGCACGTCCGTGCGCCAGCCGCGCAACCACGTTGCCCAGCGGGCGCTTCCGCTGAGCCGTCAGGACTTGCGGGCCGTACGCCGATTGCCGAACGACTCCATGGTCGTCGCCTTCCGCGCCGGGGCCGGCGTCGCCGACGTGGTGCGGGCTCGGGCGGGCGCGGCCCTCTTCGCGGCCACCTTCCGCGCGCCGGCCCGGGTGGCGGTCGGGCTCTTCGGCGGGGCGTTCTTGGCGGCGGCCGCCTTCGCCGTCGGCCTGCGGGTGGGCGTCGTGGTGGTGGCGGAGGTGTCCTTTTTCCGCGCGACGCGGGTGGTGGTCGGCTTCGGTTTCCCGCCGGGGGTCTTGGCCAGGCTCGCGCCGGTCGCCCGCTTCGTGGCCGCCGCGACCTTCTTCGCCGCCGCCGTCCGGTTCGCGGGAGCCTTCTTCGCCCCGGTGGACTTCCGGGCCCTGCCCGCCGGGACGGTACTCCTGCCTGCGGTCATCCTCACTCCTCCTCGCCCGTCTCGCCAGCGGCGCCCGCCGCACGGCCGTCGGCCGCAGCCGGCGGCCTCGGGCCGGCCGAACCGCTCGGCGGGGGTTTTCCCCCGACCTCGACGGGCAAACTCCCGGTCGGAGGGACCCGCCCTCGTGGCTTGAGTGCCCACCTGTGGAGCTGATGGCGTGGACGATTCGCCGGAGCGCCCCGGTGATGTCGCGGGCGGATCAGCTCCACAGGGGCCGTTGGCGGCAGGCGACGACAGGCCGAGGGCCGGCTCAGCCCCTGCGCCACTTCTGGTTCGCCCGGGTTCCGCAGTTCGTAGACACACGAGTTTGTCCCGTCTCGGGTTTGTGCTGGTTGAAACTCGGCAGCGTCGACCGCCTCGACGTCGAAGGGCTGCGCAGGCTGGCCGCGTCAATCAACAAGCACTTCGGCGACGTCGACATGCTCGGCGACACCGCCGAGGCCAGCCTTGCCGCGGGCGCGGCGCCCATCAAGGTCGTACGCCCGCCCGCTCGGGGTGACGTGGCTGCTGGACGGGCTGTGGCGGCGCTTGGAGGTCGCCGCGGCGGTGCGCGCCGCCACCGACGGACGCCGGTTCATCACGACCATGGAACGGGTGCTGTTCGCGCTGGCCGCCAACCGTGCGGTCGCGCCGATGTCCAGGACCAGGGGGCAACGCCCAAGAACCAAAACTAAAGCAGAAGGTGTAAATCAAACGGCAGCTCAGGACCTTGACCCGTTCCGGGTGGCGGTGGAGGGGGCGGCGGCGCCGCTTTCCAATATTGCCCGACCGTGGCCTGGCTGATCAGGTTGCCGGACAGTTTGGCTACCGCCCTCAGGCTGTAGCGCTTGCCGTCGGGGCCGGGCTCATCCTTCAGTCTCTCTGCCCAGGCTTTCACCCATGCGTGCATTCCCCGCCCCAGCCTCCCCTGTCTGTCGGTGTGCAGGGATACCCGGTGGGGGAGTTCCAGCGTTTTCAGATATGCGCGGAGGGTGGCGGGCCCACCCGCACGGGGCCGCCAAGTGACCACGTGATCTTCCGGTGGGGGTAGCGGCGACGCCGCCTCTTGCCACCATTTCGAAACCGCTTGATGAACGATCAGGTTGCCGGACAGTTCGGCTACCTCCATCGCTGTGTAGAGGTAGCCGTCGGGGTCGACCTCATCCTGCAGTCCCTGTGCCCAGGCTTTCACCCATGCGTTCATTCCCGGCCCCAGCTTCCCCTTTTCCTCTTTGGGCAGGGATACCCCTTCGGGGAGTTCCAGCGTTTTCAGATATGCGCGGAGGGTGGCGGGCCCACCCGCACCGGGCCGCCAAGTGACCACGTGATCTTCCGGTGGGGGTAGCGGCGACGCCGCCTCTTGCCACCATCTCTCGACATATCGCTTGGTGGTCAGTTTGCCGGACAGTTTGGCTACCTCACCCGGAGTGTAGGCGGGCTCATCCTTCATTGCCCGTGCCCAGGCTTTCACCCATGCGTTCATTCCCGGCCCCAGCTTCCCCTGTTCGTCGGTGGGCAGGGATACCCGGGCGGGGAGTTTCAGCGTTTTCAGGTATGCGTGGAGGGTGGCGGGCCCACCCGCACGGGGCCGCCAAGCGACCACGTGATCTGGCGGTGGCGCCACCTCCCGCCACCATGTCCCGACCGTGCCCTCGGTGATCAGGTTGCCGGACAGTTTGGCTACCGCCCGCTTGGTGTAGGAGTGGCCGTCGGGGGCGGGCTCATCCTTCATTGCCTGTGCCCAGGCTTTCACCCATGCCATCATCCCCGGCCTCAGCCTCCCGAATCTGTGGCGGTTCAGGGATACCCGGGCGGGGAGTTTCAGCGTTTCCAGGTATGCGTGGAGGGTGGCGGGCCCACCCTTACGGGGCCGCCAAGTGACCACGTGATCTGGCGGTGCGGGTAGCGGCGGCGCATCCCGCCACCATCTCCCGACCGATTCCCTGGTGGTCAGCTTGCCGGACAGTTCGGCTACCGTCAGGTGGGTGTAGGGGTGGCCGTCGGGGTCGACCTCATCCTGCAGTCCCTGTGCCCAGGCTTTCACCCATTCGGTCATCCCCGGCTCCAACCTCCCCTTTTCCTCTTTGGGCAGGGATACCCCTTCGGGGAGTTCACCCTTTTCTGCCAGCTCCGCCAGGTACGCGCGGAAGGTTTGTGGCCCATCCTTGCCGGGCTGCCAAGTGACCACGTGATCTGGCGGTGGGGGTAGCGGTGCCGCGGTTGTGGATGTGGGTGGGGGTGGCTGGGGTGAGGGGTGCGGGCTTTCCGGTCGGGATGCGGGGACCGGTGTGGATGCCGTCGTGTGCAGAGATGCCGGGGCGGGCGTGACCTGAGTGTCGGAGAGGTCCAGTGCGACGATCCTGGGATACCTGGGTGCGAAACCATAGTTGTCGTGGAATCCCGATGCGGCCGAGGCCAGGGTGATGTTGACTTGATACACCTCGGACATCAGGCGTAGCAGTGCCCCCCTGAGGTGAGGAACGGACGTCCCGCGCGTGTCCAGGGCCTGCCGCAGCGTCGCCACGTCCGCCGGGGACAGGCCGTTCTCCTCAGCGAAGTTGGTTCTGTCGATGATGTGGTCGAACTCCACTTGCAGACGATGGCGCACCTGCTCAGCTCCTGGCATCAGGGTCCGCTCATCCGCCGCGACCCCAAACCCCATCACGCCGAAGAAACGCGCGAACAACCGGTCCCACTCGTCTGACCGCAGCAGCCCGCCCGGCACCGACTGCGACGGGACAGGAGCGGGAACAGCGGCGTTGTAGTGGTTGTAGTGGGTGGGGTTCGCCGGGTCGGCCGCGACGTAGTACAGGGTGACCCGCTGGCCGTCCAGCGGCCCGAACACCGCCACCGGGCTCGCCCCCCGCCCGGTGCGCTGCCAAACGGTGATCCGGCTACCGGTGGCGTGGGCCAGCAACGGCAGCAGGAACTCCCCGCCCGGCCCGCCCCACCGACGGTCCCAGTTGGCCACCGTGTCGACGACCTCGGCAAACTCGTCCGCCTCGAGCGGCCCGTCAGACGTGCTCAGCACATGGACCAGATAGTCACGGGCCGGCTCCGGCGCCAACAACGCCACGTGAAAACCCCGGCCGCGCCCGTTGACGAAGTCCAACTGCTCCTGCGGCACATCCGTCACCGGGCCTGGATTTTGCTTTAACCCGATCAACTCCGCACGCGCCTCCTCATACCGCTGCCCGATCCGCCCCGCATCCAGGAAAGCCGCCTCGGTGACAACACGGCCCGCCGAGACACCCTGGTCGCCGAGACGATCACTCAGCCGCGCCAACACCTGCCCATCGCTGAGCTCCCGCACCTGCCGCCACGGCTCCCCCTGCGGCAGATGCCGCCGCTGCATCACCACATCGGCCGGCAACCACCCGAAACGGGTGTCCAGGTACGACAGGACATGGGCCTGCAACAACTCGTTCACCCGCGCCAACTCAGACCCGGCCGGCACCGCACCAGCCATCCGCCTCACACTGACGCGCACCCCGTCAGCAGAGGAGAGCCACTCGTACAGACCCGTCGGCAGCACGCCCGCCTGCGCCAACACGTCCCGCACCCACACCGGATCAGCGACAGCGAGCGCCGACAAGACGCAATACCCATCAGCCGGCACCGGGAACTCCAACACCGGCCGGGCAACCCCATCCACACCGGCCAGAACCCCCTCCTGCGGGGCCGCCACGGTCGCGGTGTCCCCCACCACCGACGGCACCCACGAAACATCCTCATCGAACGTCGGCGTACCCATTCGATCCAGATCCGGACCTGGGCCCAGGTCCGGCCTCCACGGACCCTCCACGAATGCCGGGCTAAGAAGCGCCGGGTCAAGAAGCGCCGGGTCAAGATAAGGCGGGTCGTGGTCTCCCGCGTCCGCCTGTTGCGGGGCCGCCACGGTCGCGGTGCCCCCCACCACCGACCGCACCCACGCGACACCCACCCCTGGCACCCCAGACAGCGGGGACTCGACCTGTTCGGTGTCCCGCGGCGGCCCCCACTCATCGTCGAGCCGCGGTGTGTTCGGATTTCTCCCATCCAGATCCGGGGTGACTACGTTCTGGAATGCCTGGGCACTAGACGCCGGGCCAGGACCAGACGGGTCGTCCTTGCCCACTGGATCGGACCTGGGGGAGTCCGCCGGGTCGGGGGCGGTGGTGTCTGCCCGCATGGCGTGGGACGGGCCGCGTGGCGTGCTGGTGGAGGCGAGCAGGAACGCGCTGGTGTCGGTGCCGGTCGTGGTGATCGGCCGCGGGTGGCGGGCGGTCTGGCCGAGGAGATCGGTGATGGTGGTGGGCCGACCGTCTCCGTCGAACGCGGCCACCCGGGTGCTGGATGGGAACAGGTGTCGCAGCCACGGGTCACGTATCGGGTCGTCCGGCTCGGGTCGGTCGGCGGCGTCGGGCAGCAAAGGGTCCCGCACCTGGATCCTCGGCGGCCCGGATTTTTGTGGCTGGCTGTGGAGGGCGAACACGTGCTGTGGTTCGTTCGGTGGCGCGGCCCTGACCACCACCATCGACCCCGGTGCCGCCCGCAACGCGGCCAGCACGTCCTCTCCCGCGACCCCGTCCGGGTGGGCGACCCGCTCGGGTACCGTGTCGAGGATCTCCATCAGTTGCGGCCAGCCCATGGTGGGCGCGAGCCGGCCGTCCGGTCCGATGATCCGGTCGTCGAACACCGCTCGGTTGCCCAGCCGCTTGTACACGGTTTGGAACACATCGAGAGTGGCCGCCACGCACCACCACAGGTCACCGCTGCCGGCACGCGCCTGCTCCGCAGCGGCCCAGTCGGCGGCCCGCTGCCCGGACCCGAACATCCCGACGGCCTGCCCGGTTGCCGCAACGGCCTGCCCGGTTGCCGCGACGGCCTGCCCGGTTGCCGCGACAGTCGGCTCGCCGTGTCTGCCGGGGTCGCCACTGACCAGATCATCCCGCAACGACACATCACTCAACGAATCCGCGTCACTCAACGAATCCGCGTCGCCGAGACCGCGCTTACCAGGCACCCCACCAAGCGACTCGTCCGGCAAGGACACGTCACTGATCGAAATTGCGTCGCTGGTGTCAAGGTTGCTGAACATGTCATCGCTGGCGACAGACATGTCACTGGCGCTGTCACTGGCGCCGCTGTCACTGTCACGGCCGCTGACACTGCCGTTGGCGCTGTGGTGGATCGGCGTGCCATCGGCGCGGGAGGCAGCGCCAGCCGGCACCGCACCACGGGCGCCGGCTGCCTCCGGCGTGCCCGGCGTCCCAGCCGTGCCCGGAGTGCCCGGCGCACCCGGCGCGTTGGGTGTGGCCGGCACACTGGACGTGGCCGGCACGCTGGGGGTGGCGGGCGTGGCGTTGCCGGTGGCCTGGGCGAGTACCTGGTGGTATCCGTTGACCCAGTCCCGTCGGAAGGAACCGGCGAGGGTGTCGTGGTTGGCCGGATCGACGACGTCGTACTTGCGGGCCAGGGCGGTGAACTGGGTTTCTGCCTGGCTGGTCGCTGCTGCGGTGTGCTGCTCGGGAGTCACCGGCAGCGGCGGCAGGTCGGTAGGCCGGTGTGCCGGGGTGTCCGTGCCGGATGGGGTGGTGTGCGGCGCGGTGGTGTCGGGGATGGCCGCGGCCGTGACCCGGGCGGGCAGGTCGGTGACCGTCTGCCGGACCACGTTCGCCACGGCGTTGACCTGCGCGGCGTCGGGCCTGACCACCGCAGCCGACGGCACGGCGGGCGGCACGGTCAGTGGTGCGGTCAGTGGTGCGGCGGGTAGGGGGGTGGCGCCGAGGATCGCGTCGAGGCTCCGGTCCACGTGGGCCCGCACGTCCCGCTCGACCGCGGCGCGCACGACCTCCGACGGCGATGCCGCCGCCCCGGAACCCCCCGGCACGCCAGCCGCCCCCGGCACGCCAGCGCCGCCTGGCGGGACGACGCCGCCTGGCAGGGGGACGGTCGCCGGTGTGCCCGTGGTGAAGTGCTGGTCGAGGTGGTGCCCGACGGCCAGGTGCGCGATCGAACGCAACGCCTGCCGGTCGAACTCCCCGGGCAGCGCCGCGACAACCTGCTCCGGGCGTACCGCCGCCGGGATCTGCCCGCCCGCCGGGACCTGCCCCGCGAGGGTTTCGGTGACCTGGGCGACCGCCCGGTCCCGGACACCGAACAGGAACTGGTCGGTCAGGGCGGTGGCGGGCAGACCGACCTGAGACAGGAAAACGGGCACGGCCGGATCACCCTGCCGGGCGTCGGCCCACTCGGTGAACACCCGCTCGACCGACACCGGAAGCCCGGCCAGGAACTGCCGCGCCGGCCCCGTCCCGGCCAACAACCCACCGTAGCGGTCCGCCAGTTCCTGCTGGAACCGCTGCCACTGCTCCACCACCGGCCCACCCGCTGCCGCGACCCACGCCGGCACCGGCGCAGCCGGCACCGACAGGTTCGACACCGACCACGACGGCACCGACAGATCCAGGTGCGGCGTGGGCAGGTTCGACGCCGGCAGCAGCGGCGGCGGGGGCGGCGGGGCCTGGGCGCCGGTTACCGCAGGCTTCGGGTCGTCGACCCCAGCCTGGTACCCGGTGGACGTGTCCCCACCCACCGGTGTCGGCCCCACCGGCAGGACCGGCTTACCGTCCGACGTGAGACCGAGGTGAGGCACCTGCACCCGGGGCTGCACCACGGCGCGACTCACGACGAACCCGAGCCCGCTCGCGGCCGCCCCGCCCGCCCCGAAATCGCCCCGGACAGAAGATCCGCACCGAGATTTCCGGGGTCCCAGTACCCCTCGACCATCAAGCTGGCACCGATACCGAACAGCCCCTCCCCGAGGGTCTCCGTCACCGGCCGCGTCAGCACATCGGTCAGCAGATGCTTGGTGGCATCCGACACGGCGAGCTTGCCGACCGCGCCCGCGACAACGCCAGCGGCCCTGCCCAACGCCGGCCCGCCCACCGTGGTCAGGAACGCCGCCGCCCCCGCGAACGCCGCCTGCTTACCGACCGTCGACCAGTTCACCCCCGGCTGCAGACCATCGGTCATCATCGACACCTCGGCCAGCAACGCAGAACCCGGCATGAACAACATCTGCATCGCCGTGCCACTCGCCGCCGACCGCACCAACGCCGAACGCAGAATCGCCTGAATGATCGTCCGCGTCTGCGCGACGTGCGCCGCCGCCCCCACCGGATTCCAGAACCACATCGCCGCGGCGACAGCGAACTCGGCAATCATGAAGTTGAACATGGCCAACGCCGTACGCTTGCCGACCTCCGTCTCCACGAAGAACTTCTTCTCCGCCTCGACCACGGCGAGCATCAGGTCGGCCGTCTCGGCCATCTTCCTCACAAACGGAGCGGTCTGCGCCGCGAACCGGTCGAAGGCCTCACCCTCCCCCGCCTGCCGGACCGCCCTGATCGTCTGCTCCAGCAACGGACCCAGCACCGTACGCACCCGAAGCGCCAGCGTTCCCAGCGTGCCGATGTCATCCCGCAACAACGGCAGCTCCGCCCGGGACACCCTCATCCCGGTGAACCGTTCCAAAGCCTGCGACGCGCTCTCGTTGAGCTCAAGGGTCGCAACGGCGGCGGCCAACGCGCAACGCTCCCCTTCCTGCCCCGAAACAGGGGCACCCAGTGCGAACCAGTCAGCCGCGCTGACCGCCACCCCAGCTTCCGACCATCTCTTCGGCGATGGCCTCGGCACCGTCCGCCCACCCGGCGGCCAAGACGCCACCTCGCCCTGCAACCCGACCGAGGCCCTCCGCGACCACCGAAGGTGTCGATCACCGAGGGCTACGCACCCCCACAGTAGAGTGACGGTAGTCGACATCGGCGACGCGAGCCATCCCTCCCACATGTGGGCCACCGCACATCCAGGCCCCGCGCTTGGATAGCTGTCCCAGGGCCACAAGTAATGGGAGCGCCCAGGCGTCCTCCCACAACCGGACGATCGCCGGGTACTTGCGGCCCCAGGCCTCGGCGAACTCCAGGAACCGCTCGGTCGCGCGGCGTCCTCGGTCGCGACGGTGTAAACCGGCTTGAGTGCCTTGGCGATTGTCCCAGTCCTGCGAGCCGCATACCTGAACAGAGAACTCAGAAATGCCATCGCACCAACATGCGCTCCGGGGCCACACTGGTCCACATCCTCGGCGTCCCGACACCACCTGGTCCAACTACGCCCCAGGCGACCACAGAGGATGATAATCGGGCCCGCTCGTCAGATACCGCCGGTGCACTCGTGATCCGGCGTGTTGTCGACCGGGACGTGTTCATCGCCGCAAATAACGCAGGTATCATCGTCCGAGGCGAAGTGCCCGCAAGGGCCGATCTTGTCGGCGTCGACCTCATCGCCGCAGACAGCGCACGCTCCACCCGCCATGTCACTCTTACCTGTTCGCTCCACCAGGATTGCTGTTTTGCGTTACTTCAACGGGATTCGTCACGCAGGGTGCCCTCAGCCGGGCGTTTGATCTCGCAACCGCCGAATAGGCGATCTCACCAGTCTCAATGATTGCCTCGCGCGCTCGTTTGCCCATCCGGGTGCCGGGAACGCGATCGGTACCCGCGAGGCGCCGCCAAGGAAGGGCGCCGCGAAGGAGGCCGTATCCATGGCTGACAGGCAGCAGTCGCTGACCGGCAAGAAGGTCGCGTTCCTCGCCACGGACGGGGTGGAGGATGTCGAGTACACCCAGTCCCGGGCCGCCGCGGAGCAGGCGGGCGCGGAGTGCCACCTGATCTCCATCAAGCCCGGCGAGATCCAGTCGATGAACCACGACATCGAACCGGCCAACCGCTACGGCGTGGACGGCACCGTCGACCAGGCGAACCCGGCCGACTACGACGCCCTGGTGCTGCCCGGCGGCACGGTGAACCCGGACCGGCTGCGGATGAACCCGCAGGCGATGGACTTCGTCAGGGCGTTCTTCCAGCAACAGAAGCCCGTGGCGGCGATCTGCCACGGCCCGTGGTCCCTGGTCGAGACCGGGATGGTCAAGGGGCGCACGGTCACCTCATACCCCAGCCTGCGCACCGACATCCGGAACGCGGGCGGGAAGTGGGTCGACCAGCAGGTCCAGGTCGACCAGGGGCTCGTCACCAGCCGCGCCCCGAGCGACCTGCCGGCGTTCTGCGCCAAGCTGGTCGAGGAGATCGCCGAGGGCAGGCACGCCCGCCAGACGGCCCCGGCCTGACCGCACGGCCACGTCCGGGCCGGGCGCGGTGCCCGGCCCGGACGCCGGCTCGGCGTCAGGCCGCCGGGTCAGCGGGTGGGCCGCCCGCTCAGCGGGCGGTCAGGGCGGCCAGCATCCCCTCGCAGCTGCGCACCACCACCCGGGCCGCCCGGCGCTGCGGCAACAGCAGCCGCAGGTCCTCGGCCCGGCCCTGCCACCGCCGCAGCGCCTCGAAGGCGAGGCGCCACAGCTGCTCGGGGGTGGTGTCGTGCTCGACGCCGAGCCGGGCCGGCAGCGCGGTGCCGTTGCCGCCGAGCAGTCGCTGTGCCTCCGGCAGCAGGTCGGGGTCGACCGTGCCGGCGGCATCCTGCAGCGATGCCAGCAGCCGCAGCTCCCGGAAGTCGTGCGTGGTGGCCAGGATCCGCTCGATCCGGGCGAGCAGATCGGTGCCGCCCGGCCGGGGCTCGGCCCGCAGCAGAGCCTCCAGCGCCGCCAGGGCCGAGCGGGCCTTGAGCACGTCGCACCGGTCCACGAAGCACCGGTTCATCGACTCCCGCAGCTCGGTGAAGCCGCTACGCCGGATCAGCTCGGCGGAGAGCCGGACCCGGCTGTCGCACCCGGTACGGATCAGCGTGGTGGCCAGCCGTACCCCGAAGAGGCCGAACCGGTCGAGCAGCGCCGCGCGGACGCCGGCGTCGAGCCGTGCCGGTGGCGTGGTGGTGGTGAGGAAGCGCTCCGCCGAGAGCAGCGACTGCTCCAGCTCGCCGCGGGGCGTGCCGGCCAGCGCGGCCAGGGCGGCGAAGTCGGACTCGCCCATCAGCCGCCCGGCCAGGCCGACCAGGCCGCTCAGCGCGACCACGTTCACGCAGAGCGCGTCGACCCGCGGGTCCCGGCGCAGCCGGCGGGCGAGCTGCCGGGCGGTCAGTAGCGCGTCGACCCGGCCCCCGTTGAACTCGTCGGCCCGGGAGAGCACCAGGATCACGTTGGCCGGCGCAGCCTGGTCCACCACGCCCGTCCGGGTGGCCTGCAGGATCTGCAGGTCGCTGTCGCGCCCGTCCCGGGTCAGGTACAGCACCGCGTCCGCGTCCCGCAGGATCCGGTCGAGCACCGGCGCCCGGCCGTCCTCGCCGGGCGGCGCGACGGCGGGCGTGTCGATAAGGGTGGCCTGCCGCAGCGCGCGGGTCGGCCACCGCACCACGATGTCGTCGACCTCGCCCGGGCGTAACCCCACGAGGTCGACCCGCATCCCGGTGGGCGACTTGGTGACGGCCAGCACCTGGGGCGGTCCCGCCGACGAGTACGCCGTGGCGCGGGGATGCGGTGCGTCCTCGTACCAGGTGAGGACACAGCGGCCTTCCGGCACCTCGACCGGCGCGACCTCCTCGCCCATGATCGCGTTGAGCGCGGTCGACTTGCCCGACTGCCAGGGGCCGGCGATCGCGACGTGCAGGGGCGCCTCCAGCCGGTCGAGCTGGTGCCGCAGGTGGCCGACGGCCCGGGGGTCGTCCCGGAACCGGTCCAGGGCGTCGCGCAGCAGCTCGTAGACCGCCTCGTCGAGCCGCTTGCCGCCGCTCACGGTGCCTCCTTGGTTCGCGGCTGCGGGGCTCGCAGGAGCGGCTCGCTCCTCGCGCTCACGGTGCCTCCTTGGTTCGCGGCTGCGGGGCTCGCAGGACCGGCTCGCTCCTCGCGCTCACGGTGCCTCCTTGGTTCGCGGCTGCGGGGCTCGCAGGACCGGCTCGCTCCTCGCGCTCACGGTGCCTCCTTGGTTCGCGGCTGCGGGGCTCGCAGGACCGGCTCGCTCCTCGCGCTCACGGCCGCGGCTCCAGCGACACCGGGGCCGGCCGCGCCGAGGCCAGCCCCTGCGCCTGCTCGTACAGTGCGGCCAGCCGCCGCATCCGCTGCTGGATCTCGCGCTGCCGCTGCTCGCGCACGGCGGCGTCGGCGTCCGCCGCCTGCTTGGCGCTGCGGAACGACTGGACGATCGCCTCCTGCAGCTCCTCGGTGACCCCCGTGAAGTGGTCCCGGATCACCCGCTGCACCTGCCGGGCGGTGTCCCGGCAGTCCTTGGTCGTCCGGAGGAAGAAGTCGTCGACGTGCCGCTGGACGGCGGTCTTCACCGTCGCCTGCCGCCGCCGTAGCAGGGCCTTGCCCTCGTCCCGGATGGTCTTGCCGCCGAAGAGCACGCCGGCGCCGACGGACACGGGATTGATCATCGGCATCCCCGCCAGGGTCAGCGCCAGGCCGAACATCAGCACGCCCCCGTACGAGCCGCGCATGCCGCTGACCAGCTTCTGGCTGGCCGTGAAGCGATCGGTCGTCGGCGGCTCCAGCACCGGCAACCGGTCGACCACGTCGTCCGGCGGCGGCACCTGCCACTGCGGGGGGACGTCGTAGCCGTACCGGGTGAAGTGGCTCGCCACCTGCGCCGCGACCCACTCGCACCGCTGGCCGAACCACCGGTGGTTCGCCTCGGCCGCCTCGACCAGGCTGCCGTCCAGCCACTCCTGGAAGGTCTCCCAGCCGACCAGCGGGTCGGCCCGGTCGAACGCCTCGTCGACCTCGCGCAGGATCGTCCGGGTCCGATCACGCAGGTCGTACTCGATGTCGGACAGCAGGTGCGCCATCTCGTCGGAGAGCGTGTTCTGCCACCGCGTGGTGCAGCGGCGCAGCTCGTCGATCTCGCGCTGCGCGGCGTGCAGCCGCGAGATCGGGCCGGTCTGCTCCGCCGCCTCCTGGTCGGACAGTTCGGCGCGCAGCGGCGCGGCCAGCTGCTCGAGCACCGTCCGGCCGATCAGGCACACGGACGTGCGTGCCAGCCGGTCGCCCTTGTCGCCGTGGTCGCGCATGAGCCGTGCGATCAGCGGCGGGAAGCCCGACTCGGCGTTGAGCGCACGGTCGTCGCCGGCCGCGGCCCGCAGCCGCAGCACCGCCGAGACCGGGATCAGCGACGCGGGGATCCCGGCGCTGGCCAGGTGCTGCCGGTTGCGGTCGGCCACCGCCCGCCAGTTCGCCACCAGGTCGGTCTTGGTCTGCACGACGGCCACGTTCGCGTGTGACCGGACGAGGTGCAGCAGGATGTTCAACTCGGCGACGGAGAGCTCCCGGGTGGAGTCCGACACCATCAGCACCGTGTCGGCCCGGGCGAGCGCGGCCGACGCGGCCGGGCCGCGGATCGCGTCCAGCTCGTCGGTGCCCGGCGTGTCGACCAGCACGATCCCGGCGCCGAGCAGGCCCCGGGGCAGTCCGATCTCGACGTGTACCGCCTCGACGGTGGGACGGCGCGGCACCCGACCGGCGATCTCGACCGCGACCTGGGCCATCGGCAGTGGGGTCCGGTCGGCGGCCGGCGCGGCCGGGCCGGCGGGCCGGCCGGCGGTGGGCAGCGGCGTGCGGACCAGGGTGGCGGTGGGCGTCTCGGCGTGCTGGACGACGGTCGGCAGCACGGTGGTGCGGCCGTCGCCGACCGGGCAGGCGGGCGCGTTGACGAGGGCGTTGACGAGTTGGCTCTTGCCCTGCTTCGGCTCCCCGATGACGAGGACGCGCAGGGTGGGGTCGAGGAGCTGGGCGCGCCGCTGACGCAGCCAGAGAAGCAGGTCGTCCCGCCCGTGTGTCACACACGCCCGGGCGATCTCGTCGAACACGTCCAGCCACATCGGCGCGATCACCGCACCAAGTGTGCGGATTTCAGCTTAATTATCAAGTGGGGGTCTGGCGGAAACGCGCGACGGGCCGGACCGTACGACGTACGGTCCGGCCCTCGTGTCGCGTCGGCACCCCTCTTCTCAGAGCAGCCCGTCCGTGAGACCCAGCAGCCCGCCCCCGGTGGAGGCGTGTGCGCCGCCGTGGACCTCGGCTTCGCCGCCTACACTGCCGCTCACGCTGCCGCTCGTACCGCCGCTGACACCACCGGTGATGTCCGTTCCGGTGACGCCCTTGAGCACACCGTCCACTTGGTCCGTGACGCCGCCCACCGTGCCCGGCACGTCCGGCACGATCCCGGCGCCGCCGAGCTGGTCGCCCACGCCGCCCAGCTGGCCGCCGAGCCCGCCGGCGCCGCCGAGGTGGTCGCCGAGCCCGCCGACCGTGCCGAGCGGGTCGTCGGCGCCGACGAGGCCGTCCGCCACGCCGAGGGGCGAGCCGAGGACGCCGGTGGCCGGGTCGAGGCCGCCGCCGAGCACCCCGTCGACCGCGCCGCCGACCGGGACGATCACCGGGTCCGCGATGTCGGGGCCGACGAGGCCGTCGACCGCGGAGCCGCCGACCAGGCCCGCGTCCAGCGTGTGCGCCACGTCGTACCCCGCCGACAGGTCGGCGCCGACGACCGTCGGGCTGGCGCCCACGGCGACGCCGAACGGCAGCGCCGCAGCGGCGCCGAGGCCGGTCGGGTCGACGCTGATGGCGCCCAGCACGCCCGCGTTCACGTCCACACTCGTCGTCGCCGTGGGGATGGCGATCTGCTGCGTGACGCTCTGCAGTTGGCCGATCGCGTCGGTCGGGTCGACCGCCGGCAGGGTCGAACCGAGCTGGTCGCCCAGGGGCGCCAGCGAGGTGACGCCGGTGACCGGCACGTAGTCCACCACGAGCGGAACCACGTCCTGCACGTCCGCCGCCGTGATGTCGCTGAGCCCGGCCGCACGCAGTGCGCCCTCCGGGTCCAGGTCGAACGCCGACCGGGCGTCGGGGTTGGTGAGCAGGTTCAACACGAAATCGTGCAGCGTCTGGCTGTCGTGCATCGACGGGTTCTCCTCAGGCGTCTCGCGGGGTTCGGCTGACACGGACCGACAGTAGTGACGGAGCGGCGAACCGGACATCGGGGACGGGCCCCGTATCCGGCGGGAATCGCCACCAGGGTCAGGGACCCTCGTTCGTTAGGGGATTAGGGACACCTGATCGGCCGGACTAGGGGGCCGATAATGTACGAGCCCTGGTACGAACAGCGGACGGTTCAGATTCCGGACAGGGTGGTTGCCGTTCGACGCCGGCGTGTCCGACTCCGGCGCGTCACGTCACGGCGGAGGTGGGAGCGCATGCCGTACGTCCTCGGGATCGACCTCGGTCGCACCAGCACCGTCGCCGCCCTCGCCCGACGCCAGGACGCCACCTGGGCGCGGCCCGAGGTGCAGCGGCTGCACGCGCAGTCGACGGCCGTGCCCTCCGCGCTGCGGCTGGCCCGGGACGGCTCGTTCGCGGTCGGCGAATCCGCCGGGTCGCCGGGCGGCGCCGACAACGGCCGTACGGCGCGGGACTTCGTCGGTCGCGTCGGCGACGACGTGCCGCTGATCGTGGGCGGCGAGGCGTGCACCGCGCAGGCGCTCACCGCGGTGCTGGTCGCGTGGGTGGTCGAACAGGTGACCGCCCGGGAACAGGCGCGCCCGGAGGCCGTCGTGCTCAGCCACCCGGCCGGCTGGGGGCCGTACCGCAGGGACCTGCTGCACCGGGCGCTGTGGGAGATCGGCCTGGCCGACGTGACCCTGCTGCCCCAGCCGATCACCGCCGCCGAGGCCCACGCCGCCCGCGGCTTCACGGGCGCCACCGCTGCGGTCTACTGTCTCGGCGGCACCGGGTTCGAGGCCGGCCTGGTGCGCCGGGCCCCGCACGGCGGCTTCGAGGTGTTCGGCGTGCCGGCCACCCTCGAACCGCTCGGCGGCGCGGACTTCGACGAGGCCCTGGCCGGGCACGTCCGGGACGTGCTGGGCCGGCAGGCGGCGCCGCGCGACCCGGGCGACGGGCCCGCCGCGGCGGAACTGCTCGCCCGCTGCGCGCGGGCCCGGCACGACCTGACGGTCGCCACGGACACCGACGTCGCCCTGCGACTGCCGCACGGGCCGATCCGTGTCCCGGTGAGCCGGGCCGAGTTCGAGGAGCTGGTCCGGCCGGCCGTGCGGACCACGGTGGAGCTGACGGCCCAGGCGCTCCGGTCCGCCGGCCTGGCGCCCGCCGACCTCGACGCCATCCTGCTGACCGGGGGCTGCGCGCGGACCCCGCTGGTCGCCGAGGTGCTGGCCGCCCGGTTCGCCCGCCCCGTCGAGGTGGAGGCCGATCCGCAAGCGACCTCCGCCGTCGGCGCGGCGCTGGCCGCCGGCCAGGTCGTCGCGCCGCGCCCGACCAGGACGCAGCCGCGGCCAGGGGCTGACCGCGAGGCCCGGCCGGACCGCGCCGAGCCGGGCCGCCGCGCCGACCGCGCCTCGCACCGGTACGCCAACGACCGGCCGGAGCCACCACCGCGGCCCCCGGTGCGGGTCGCGCCACTGGAACTGCCGCGCGCCTCCCGGCTGGCCGCCCTGCGCGGCCGGGGACGGGGGCGCCGGTGACGACCGCCGTCCTGCGCGCCCCGAGTGACCTGCCCCTGCTGCTCGACGGGCCGAGCCGCGCGCTGCTCGCCGCGGTGGCCGCCGACCCGGACGCGCCGCTGGCCGTGGCCCTGGTCGGGCCCGGCGGCCACGGCAAGAGCACCCTCCTGCGGGAGCTGGCCCGCGGCTACGCCGACGCCGGCGCGCGCGTGCTGCCGGTCGGGCCCGACACGGCGTCGCTCGACCCGGACGGCGTGCTCCTCGTCGACGACGCGCACGCGCTCGACGAGGAACTCCTGCGCGAGCTGCGCGCGCTGGTCGACACGCGCCGTTGCCGGGTGGTGGTCGCCCACCGGCCCTGGCCCCGGCCGGCCGGCCTGGCCGAGCTGTCGGAGGCGCTGGGCCGCACCGGGCGGTCGTTGCCGCTGTGCCCGTTCACCGGGCAACAGACGGCCGCCCTCGTCGCCGGCGTACCCGAGCTGCGCCCGCAGCCCGCGCTCGCCGACTTCGTGCAGGCGCAGACGGGCGGGGTGCCGCGCGACGTCGACCGGCTGGTCCGCGCGCTGCGGGAGCAGGCCGCCGCCGCGCCGGACGGCCCGGTCCGACTTGAGCTGCCCGAGGCGGTCGTGCCCGGGTACGGCCCGGACCTGGCGAGCCTGGATCCCGACGTACGGCAGCTGCTGCTGGTCGTGGCCGGCGGCGTGCCGCTGCCGGCGGACCTGCTCGGCGTCCTGTTGCGCCGCTCCCCGGACGCCGTCGACGAGCTGTCGACCCGGGCCAGAGCGGCCGGACTGCTGGGCCCGGACGACCGGCTCGCGCCGATCGTGCGGCGCGCGGTCGCCGCGCTGAGCCCGGCGGCCCAGCGCGGAGAGGTCTGGCAGCGGCTGACCGAGCTGCAACTGGCGCGCGGCGGGCCGCTGCTGCCGCTGGTGCGCTCGCTGCGCGGCGCGGGCGTGACCGCCGGCTGCCCGGCCGGCGCGGCCGAGGCGGCGGCCGAGGAGGCGCTGCCGGACGAGCCCGCCCTGGCCGCCGAGCTGTTCGCCGTGGCGGCCGCCGCCGGCCGTCCGGCCGCCGGCCGGCAGGCGGCGGCCGCGGCGCTCGCCGGTGACCTCGGCTCGGCGCTCCGGCTGGCGGACCGGCTGGTCGCCGTCGCCGAGGCCGATCCGGCGGACCGGGCCGAGGCGGCGGCCGTGGCGGCGACCGCCCTGGTCCACTGCGGGCATCTCGGGCGGGCCGTCGAGCTGTACCGCTGGTCGGGCACGGCCTCGGCCACGGCGTTCGCGGAGATCGGCGCCGTGGGCATCGGACAGCCCGCCCCGCCGGCCGCGCCGCCGGCCGGCCCGGGCGGCCCCGGCGGACCGCCGACCCTGCTCGCCGGCGCCGCGCGGTTGATGGCCCGGGGCACCCGGGAGAGCCTCACCGCGCCGGCCGCCGCGCTGTCCACGTTCGTGCAGGCGGCCGCCCTGCTGGAGCCGACCGGCCGGGCGGTGCTGCTGCCGGACAGCCCGGCCGCCCTCGCGGCCCTGGTCGCGCTCGGCACCGGCGAGCTGGACATCGGGGAACGGGTACTGGAGCGGGCCGTCGCCCACCGGATCGGCGGCCACCTGCTGGTCCGGCGGCACCGGCTGCTGCTGGCCTGGATCCTCATGGTGCGCGGCCGCACGACGGCCGCGGCCGAGGCGCTGGCGACCGCGGCCCGGGGCGGCCCGATGGAGTCCCGGGACCTGCTCTTCGCCACCGCCCTCGAGGTCGGCGTCGCGCGGCGGGAGAGCGACCTGCCGGCCCTGCGGCGCAGCTGGGAGCGCGCCGTCGAGGCGATCGTCCGGCACCCCGTCGACCTGTTCACGCTCCTGCCGCTGGGCGAGCTCGCCATCGCGGCGGCGCGCCTGGGCGACCTGGGCCGGCTGAGCCCCTACCTGTCGGAGGCGCGCCGGCTGCTGGAGCGGCTCGGCGACCCGGCGCTGTGGGCGGCGCCGGTGCACTGGAGCGGGCTGCACGCCGCGATCCTGGCGGAGGAGCCGGCGGCCGTCGACGACCACGTCGCGGCGCTGGCCCGGATGGCCGAGCACAGCAGGTACGCCGCCGTCGTGTCGACGGCCGCGCAGTCCTGGGTGGAGGTGCTGCGCGGCGTCGTGGACCAGGAGCGGGTGGAGGCCGCCGCCCGGGGGCTGCACGGCGCCGGCCTCTGCTGGGACGCCGCCCGCCTCGCCGGGCAGGCCGCGATCCGTACCGCCGACCGGCGGGCGATGACGGCGTTGCTGGAGTGCGCGCGGATGCTGCAGGGGCGGCCGGCGGGGCCGGCGGGCGGCGGGCCGGGCCGGGGAGCCGCCCCGGACGCGGCCGGCGGGGCCGACGAGGGACGGCTCAGCGGGCGCGAGCAGGAGGTGGCGGAGCTGGTGCTCGCCGGCCTGACCTACAAGCAGATCGGCGACCGGCTGTTCATCTCCGCGAAGACGGTCGAGCATCACGTGGCCCGGATGCGCGCCCGGCTGGACTGCGCGAGCCGGAGCGAGCTGCTGGCGCGGCTGCGTGCCATCGTGCCCGCCCGGGACGCGCCCGGGCCGGGCCGGGGCTGAGGCCCCGGCCCGCCCGGGGCGGTGGGGCGGCGCCTAGCAGCGGGGCACGCCCGGGATGAAGCCGCTGTACCCGGTGTTGACGTACGCGTCGGAGACGTAGCGGTTGGTGCCGATCCGGTTCCAGATGTTCGTCGTGCCCTTGTTGCCGGTGACGGTGGTGCCGGTGGCCTGGCAGTAGACGCTGACCGCGTTGCTCCCGCTCAGGGAGCCGACGACCGAGTAGTGGGGCAACCGCCCATCGTGTGACTCGCATCGATCATCGCCTCCATCTATAAGTGTCGATGTAAGGCGAGACGATAGGCCCCCGGAGGAAGGATGTCTACAGCCCGACCGGGGTGCGCGAAGGTATGCGTCGCGGGCGCGATCAGGGCCTGAACCACATCGCGGTGTCCGGCGCCAGCAGCGGCGGATCGCCCCTCCCGCCGCCCGGCGCGTTCGTCAGCAGCACCTGCCGGACCGCGGCCAGCGGCACCGCCCGGCCGGCCTCGCGCGGCCCGGAGTCGTCCAGCTGGCCGGTGTCGCCCACGGTCACCTCCACGACGCTCGCCGCCTCGTCGGGGAACCGTTCGAGGACGACGTGGCCGCCGGGGTCGCCCTCGGGCGGGGCGGCCTGGCCGGCGACGGCCGGGCCGGTCAGCAGGAGCAGGGCGACGCCTGCGGCGCCCGCCCCGGACCGACCTCAGCCCCCGTTCCGTGGTCAGGCGGTCGGCCGCAGCCGCCGCCGGACCGTGCCGAGCGTCCGGTCCAGCGGAAAGTACCCGAGCTGGCGGGAGTCCAGGCTGGCCGGGGCGTTGTCGCCGAGCAGCACCAGCCGGCCCGGCGGAACCCGCTCGCCGACGTGCTCGCGCAGGGCGGGCACCGGTGGCACGGCGTCGCCCGGCACCGCCGCCACCCGCTTGATCATCCAACGTCGGCCGGCCACCGCCGCCGGGCCGGCCGATGCCGGCAACGGCGAGCGTCGCCACCGGCCGTCCGGTGCCGGTTGTTCCACCACCACGACCTGCCCCACCGCGGGCGTCGCGGTGCGCCGGACCAGGACCCGGTCCCCGTCGTGGAAGGCCGGCTGCATGCTCGCCCCGCGCACCGTGACCGCTACGAGCCGCCGGGCGACCAGGGCGACGGCGCCGAGACAGGCCCCCAGCGCCGCGGCCAGCAGCGCGAACCCCAGCGCCCAGGCGGTGCCGGTGGCGGCCAGCGGCACCGCCGCGGAGCCCGCCAGCAGCCCCACCACGAGCGCCGGCGTCAGTGGCGCGCGCCCGGCCGCGGTACGCCCGCGATCCCGTACCACCTGGTCCGGTGCGGGCGGGGGGCCGGGGTGCCCGAGCGCCGGGACCCGCTCCGGCGCCGAGGTGCCCGGCCGGGCCGGCACGTCGTCCATCAGTGTTCCCCGGTGGTGGCCACCAGGCCCGGCGCGGTGTCCCGGTAGCCGGTCGACTGCAACCGGAACAGCCGGGCGTACTCGCCGCCCAGCGCCGTCAGCGTCGCGTGGTCGCCCTGCTCGATCACCCGCCCCCCGGCGAGTACGACGATCAGGTCGGCGTCGCGGACGGTGTTCAGCCGGTGCGAGACGAGCAGGCTCGTACGTCCGGCCCGGTGTCGCCGGAGCATCCGGTGGATCTCCTGTTCCGCCTCCGCGTCGAGGCCCGCGGACGGCTCGTCGAGGATCAGCAGCTCCGGCCGGTCCCGCATGAGCGCCCGGGCCAGGGCCAGCCGTTGCCACTGCCCCTCCGACAGCTCCACCCCGGGCTGGTCGGGCGCGCCGGTGGCGTCGAGGAAGAACGCCCGGGACAGCAGGGTGTCGTAGCCGTCCGGCAGCTCCGTCAGCCGGCGGTGGACGCCGGCCCGCGCGGCGGCCCGTTCGACGCGGTCCCGGACGCCGATGGCGTCGAGGTCGCCCAGCGCGATGTTCTCGTGCGCCGTCAGGTCGTAGTGCATGTAGTCCTGGAACACCGCGCCGATGCGGCGGCGCAGCTCGGCAGGGTCGGCGCGGCGCAGGTCCAGCCCGTCCCAGCGGATGCTGCCCCGGGTCGGGTCGTAGAACCGGCACAGCAGCTTCACCAGCGTGGACTTGCCGGCGCCGTTGAGCCCGACCAGCGCCACCGTCGCGCCGTACGGGATGCGCAGGTCCACCCCGCGCAGCACCCACGGGTGCTCCGCGGAGTAGCGGAACCACACGTCGCGCAGTTCGATCCCGCCGCGCAGCGGCGGCAGCGGATCCGGCCGGCCGGCCAGCGGCAGGTCGGGAGGGGCGGTGGTCACGGCGAGATAGTGGTCGAACAGCAGCATCGCCTGGTGGCCGCGGGCCAGCTCGCGGGCCATCGTGACGAGCGAGCTCTGCACCCCGGCCACCGCGGCGACGAAGACCGTGACGTCGCCGACCGAGAGCGCGCCGCGCCGGGCGGCGGCGACCGCCCACACCACCCCCGCGCCCGAGACCGCTGCGGCGAGCAGCCCCAGGCCGCCCTGGACGACCAGTTCGCGCCGGTCGACGGCGCGGCGCGCGGCGTCGGCGCGGCGCCGGTCGGCCAGCATCCGGCCGCGCAGGAACCGGCCGAGGTCGAACAGCCGGATCTCCTTGGCCGCCTCCACGGTGGACAGGAGGTTGCGGTAGAAGAACTCACGCCGCTCGGTCGGCCCGATCGCCCAGAGCATCCGGGCCCGGCGGCGGGCGAGCAGCACTTCGGCGATCACGGTCGGCGCGGCGGCCACCAGCACCAGCCCGGTCATCGGTGGGCTGAGCACGAGCAGGGAACCGAGGAAACCGGCGATGGTCAGGGCCGCCCTGCTCACCCCGAGCACCCCGTCCACCGCCTGCATCGGGCTGGTCCCGCCGGACTGCTGGGCCAGCCGGAGCCGGTCCAGGAACCCCGGCTCCTCGAACCGCCGCAACCCGACGAACCCGGCGACCGCCCGGAACAACCGGTCGTGCGCGCGCAGCCCGGCCGCCCGGTCCAGCTCCGCCCGCAGGTACTCGGTGAGCTGCGGGACGGCCGCGGTCAGCAGGCCGGCCAGCGCCAGCGCCCCGGCCAGCGCCGCGAGCCCGGTGAGCGCGGCGCCGCGGACCAGGCCGTCGAGCACCAGCTTGGTCAGCCAGGCGGCGAGCACCGGCAGTGTGCCGCCGAGCAGGGTGAGCCCGGCGTACCCGGTCAGGCGCAGCGGCGCCGCCCGCGCGGTGAGCGTCGCCGCGGCGCGTACCCGGGCCAGCGCCCCCGGCCCGGGTGCCGGGGCCGGCGGTCGGCGGCTCATCCGACCGCCACCGGGGCCGGCCGGTCGACCTCCACCCGGTTGGCGGCGACCACCAGCCGGCCCGCGTCGTCGCGGTCGACCCGCAGCAGTGTCGGGTACGCCCGTACGCCGAACGCGCTGCTCACCGCGCCGTCGCCGCGCTCGACGACCACCCGCGCGACCGGGCCCAACTCGGCGAGGAAGTCCCCGGCCTGCTCGGCGTCCCCGATCACCACCGCCAGCGGCCGCTCCTGCCCGGCGGGCAGGCCACGCACGTGCGCGACGAACTTGGGCAGCTTGTCCTTGCAGGGGCCGCAGGTGGGGGAGAAGAAGCCGACCAGGGTGCCGGAGCCGAGCCGGTCCGTCGTGACCGGCTCGCCGGTCACCGTGGTCGCCTCGAACGGTCCGATCTTTTGGCCCACCGTGACGGCGGGCGACGGCGGGACGACCTCGGCGAGCAGCGCGGTGTGCTCGCGCAGCCGCTTGACGACGCCGACGGTCAGGACGAGGTCGAGCAGGCAGAGCGCCCCGACGAGGGCGAGCGCCGCGATGAGGAAGGGCATGGTCTCTCCTGGAGGCTGCGCCGCGGCCCGCCGGCCGAGCCCGCGGACCCGCGTGTGGACTGGGGGTGTGACCCGGCCGGCGGGCCGGGGCCCGCCGGCCGGGTCGGCCGGTCAGTAGCAGACGATGGTCGAGCAGCCGGCCCCGTCGCAGCAGTACGCGTCGCAGGCGCCGTAGCCGCACTGCCAGCAGCTGGAGAAGTACTTCCACCGGCAGGCGTTGGCCGACGCCGCCGCGGCCTCCACCTCCGGCACGAACATCCCGAGGAGCCTGCCGCCCACCTTCTCCATGAGCCTGTACATCCCGAACTCCTTTCCGCGCGACCGTGGTACGCGTGGGGCGGGTCCCGCACGCTGGTGACCACCGTCGCCGGGCCGGGTGCAACCGGCGTGGAAGGCGGGTGGAGCCCGAGGGCCGCGCGCCGGACGGAACTTCGGCGGCCACGGGCACCGCCGCGTTGGAACTGGTCGATATGATCGAACTCGGGCTGCCGTACACGGGGGTGTCTCACGGTGGGAGCTTTGCGGGTCGGCGTGCTCGGACCGGTGCGGGCGGAGCGGGACGGCACGCCGGTGCGCCTCGGTCCCCGGCTGGTCGCCTTGTTGTCGGTGCTCGTCGTCGAGGTCGGTCGGCCGGTTCCGGCCGCCCGGCTGATGACCCTGCTGTGGGGCGACCGGAGCGCCTCGGCGGCGACGCTGCGCAGCCATGTCTCGCACCTGCGGCGAGCACTCACCCCCGACCCCGCCGACGCCCGCGTGCTCGTCACGGTCGGCAGCGCGGGCAGCGTCGGGTACCAGTTGGACCTGCCGCCGGAGCGGATCGACGCGTGGCGGTTCGAGCGCGCCTACGACGAGGGCCGCCGACTGCTGTCCGACGGCGCGACGGAGCGGGCGGCGGCGGTGTTCGGGGAGGCCCTGGCGCTGTGGCGCGGTCCGGCGTACGCGGACGTGGCCGACCAGCCCTTCGCGTTGCGGGAGATCGCCCGGCTCGACTCGATGCGGCGGTCGGTGTGGCGCGGCCACGCGGAGGCGCTGTGCGCCCTGGGCCGGTACCCGGAGGCCGTCGGCCAGCTCGTGGGAGCGGTCGCGGACGAGCCGTACGACGAGGCGCTGCGCCGGCTGCTGGCCCTCGCCCTCTACGCGGAGCAGCGCGTGGAGGAGGCGGCGCAGGTGTGCCGCGAGGGGCTGACCCTGCTGCGCGAGCGGGGCCTCGACGCGCCCGGCCTGCACGAGGTGCAGCGCGCGATCCTCCGCCGGGAGGCACCGCCCGCGGCCTGGCCGGGGCCGCGTGCCGCGCCCTGCCTGCTGCCGCCGGAGCCGGTGCGCTTCGTCGGTCGCACGGCGGAGTTCGAGCGGGCCCGGCGGCACCTGTGCGACCCGATGTCGGCGCGCGAGGCGTTGGTGGTGACCGGGCCCGCGGGCGTCGGCAAGACGACCTTCGCGGTCCGGGTGGCGCACACGGTCGCCGACCGGTTCCCCGACGGCCAGCTGTACGTGAACCTGCGCGGATTCGACCCCGGCGGCGCGGCGACGACTCCCGACGAGGCCGTGCGCGGCTTCCTGGACGCGCTGCACGTGCCGGCGCAGCGGATCCCGGCCACCCTCGACGCGCGGGTCGGCCTGTACCGCAGCCTGCTGGCGGATCGGCGGATCCTGGTGGTGCTCGACAACGCCCGGGACGCCGCGCAGGTGCGCCCGCTGCTGCCCGGCGCGCCGGGCAGCGCGGTGCTGGTGACCAGCCGCAACCAGATGACCGGCCTCGCCGCCGCCGACGGGGCCGATCCGCTCGTGCTCGACGTGCTCACCGCCGCCGAGGCACGGCTGCTGCTCGAGTGGCGCCTGGGCGTGGACCGGCTGGTGGTCGAGCCGCTCGCGGTCGACGAGGTCGTCGCGGCCTGCGCCGGGCTGCCGCTGGCCCTGGCCGTCGTGGCCGCCCGCGCCTGCGTGCACCGGAAATTCCCGCTGGGTGCCCTCGCCGCGGAGCTGTGCACCGGCCGGGTCGGCCTGGACGGCTTCGCCAACGGGGACGCGGCCACCGACGTGCGGGCGGTCTTCTCCTGGTCGTACCGGGCGCTCGCCGCGGACGCCGCCCGGATGTTCCGCCTGCTCGGCCTGAGCCCGGGACCGGACGTCACCGTCCCGGTCGTCGCCAGCCTGGCCGGTCTCCCGGTACGCAGGGTACGGCCGCTGTTGACCGAGCTGTGCGAGCTGCACCTGGTCACCGAGCACGCACCGGGCCGGTACACCTTCCACGACCTGCTGCGCGCCTACGCCACCGAACTGGCCCACACCGTCGACACGCCGGCCGACCGGGACGCCGCCCAGCACCGCCTCGTCGGCCACTACCTGGGCACCGCCCACCGGGCCGCGCGGCTGCTCGCCCCGCACCGCGACGGCATCCCGGCGCCGGCCGCCGCCCGGCGGTGGCGCCCGAGGAGCTCGCCGACCACGCCGCGGCGCTGGCCTGGTTCACCGCCGAGCGCCCGGCGCTGCTGGGCGTCGTCGAACTGGCGGTCCGCGCCGGCCTCGACGCGTACGCCTGGCAGCTGGCCTGGACCCTCGACACGTTCTTCGACTACCGGGGGCACTGGCACGACTGGGCCGCGACGCAGCGGACCGCGCTGGCGGCGGCGCGGCGGCTTGGGGACCGTTCCTGGGAGGCCGCCGCGCACCGCAGCCTCGGCGTCGTCCACACCCAGCTGGGCCGGCTCGACGACGGCCAGCTCCACTTCCGGGAGGCACTGGAGCGGTACGCCGAACTGGGCGACCTCGTCAGCCGGGCGCACACGCACCGGGGCCTGGGCTGGGTGTGCGACCAGCGGGGCCACCGGCGGGATGCGCTCGAGCACAACGAACGCGCCCTGGCGCTGTACCGGCAGGCCGGCCACCGGGCCGGACAGGCCATGGCGCTGAACAACGCCGGGTGGCTGCACGGCATGCTCGGCGACCACCGCAGGTCGCTCGAGTACTGCGCCCAGGCGGTGCTGCTGGACCAGGAGATCGGCGACCGCCACGCCGAGGCGGGCGCGTGGGACAGCCTCGGGCACGCGCACCACCAGCTCGGCGGGTACGCCTACGCGGTCGCCTGCTACGAGCGGGCGCTCGACCTGGTCCGCGGCTTCGGCGACCGGTACAACGAGGCGGGCATCCTGGACCACCTCGGCGACACGTACCGCGCCGGCGGCGATCCGCAGGCGGCCCGGGCGACCTGGCGGCACGCGCTGCACATCGCCGACGAACTCGGCCACCCCGCCGTGCCGGAGCTGCAACGCAAGCTGACCGCGCTCGACATGGTCTCCCTCGGCCCGCGCCCGTGACCTGAGGTCGTCGCTCGGTCCACCGGGCTTCCACCGGCTTTACACGCCCGGCACCGACGGTGGAGGGCGAGCTCGGGAAGCCCACGGTCCGGATCGAAAGGAGTAACGTCGCATGCGCTATCTGGAGGTCGGAGCGCGGGCTCTGCTCGCTGTCGTCTTCGTGACGGCGCTGGCCGGCAAGGTGTCCGGCCGGGCGAGCTACACCGCCTTCGTCCGGTCGCTGCGGCAGATGGACGCCGTGCCGGTGAGCGTCCTGCGGCCCGCGGCGGCCGCGACGGTGGCCGCCGAAGCGGCGGTGGTGCTGCTCCTGCTGTGTCCCGCCAGGTGGAGCGGGACGGCCGGGTCGGCGTTGGCCGGCCTGCTGCTGGCGGCGTTCACGGTGGGCGTGGCGCGAACCGTCCGCCGCGGCCGCCGGGCGCCGTGCCGCTGCTTCGGCGCCTCCGACACGCCGCTCGGTTGGCAACACGTCGTCCGCAACGGCGCGCTGACGGCCGCCGCCGGGCTCGGCCTGGCGGCCTCGGTGTCGTCCGCGGAGCTGCCGCTCGCGGGGGCCTCGCTGGCCGTCTTCGCCGGCCTGCTCCTCGGCGCGCTGGTCGTCGCGCTCGACGATCTGGTCGCCCTCTTCCGGTCGCCCGCCTGACGGAAACTCCTGGCGGGCGCCCCGTGACGTCGTGGCGCGCTCTTCGCACGTGATTCGGGGGTGTTCGAGGTGGCGTTCGTCCGTCCGACCAGCAGAGCGGAGGTCCGTCCACCCGACCCGGCCGGCGCGACCACCCTGGACGACCTGGTCGCCCGGTTGCGCCTGCTCAAGGCATGGGCCGGGGACCGCCCCTACACAGCGATCACCGACGCGGTGAACGGAGGCTGGAAGCGGGCCGGTCGGCCGGCCGGCGAGCTGACCACCCGGAGCACCGTGGCCGGTTACTTCACCCTCGGCCGGCGCAGGCTGGACGAGGAACTGCTGGTGGCGATCGTCCGGGCGTTGCACGACGATGCGGCGTACGCCGAGCGCTGGCGCCGCGCCCTGATGCACGTCCGGGGGGAGACGGTCGCGGCGGCGCTGGTCGACGCGAGGAAGGAACTGCCTCCCGGGATTCCGGACTTCGTCGGCCGCGACCGGGAGTTGCGCCGGGTGACGGAGCTGGCCGCGCTGGCCTCGCCGTGTCGAGCGGTGGTGATCCGCGGCATGCCCGGCGTGGGCAAGACGAGCCTGGCCCTCCGCGCCGCGCACCACCTGGTCGGCCGGGGCCGGTTGCACCGGGTGCGGCTGTTCGCCGACCTGCGTGGCTGCGCGCCGACCGGTCCGCCGGCCGACCCGGGGGCGGTGCTCGGTGACTTCCTGCGTCTCCTCGGCCTGCGGGGCGACGAGATCCCAGCCACGCTGGACGGCCGGATCGACCGGTATCGGCACCTGCTGCGCGACCAGGACGCCCTGGTCGTGCTCGACGACGCGGCCCCCGGGCATCACGTCGAGGCGCTGCTGCCGACCGGCGCGCGGTCCTTCACCATCATCACCAGCCGCTACACGCTGCCCGGGCTGGCGCGGGTGGAGGAGGTGCCCCTGGGGCCGCTGCGCGCCCACGAGGCGCTCTCGATGCTGGGCCGGATCGCCGGACACCTCCGGCTCGGCGCCGATCCGGGCATCGTCCGGCGGATCGCCGCGTCCGTGGGGCATCTGCCCCTGGCGGTGGCGGTCATCGGCGAGCACCTCGGCCGACATCCGGACTGGTTGCTGGCGGACTATCTCAAGCCGCTGCCGGCGCTCGTGCTGGCGGGCGGCCTTCGCGACGCGCTGGCGGCGTCCGAGCGGCATCTCCCGGCCGAAACGCGACGGGTGCTGCGGCTGCTGGCGCTGAACCGGCGCGAGGTGGACAGCCCCGCCGCCGCGGCTCTCGTCGGCCTGGATGTCGAGACCGCGCGGCGCCACCTGGAGACGCTCGCGGCCGCGCACCTGTTGGAACGGGCCGCCGGTGACGCGTTCGGGTTCCACCGCATGGTGCGGGCGTACGCCATCGAGCGGGTGCGCACCGACGAGCCGATCAGCCAGCGCCGCGCCGCACTGTCCCGGCTCGCGGAGCACTACCGCAACGGTCGTCTCGTCCACTGACGCCGCACCCGCGTCCGAGACCGTCCGGGATCCGCCAGGCGGCCGCCGCCGGGGGCCATGGTCGTTCCGGTGATGGCGCGGCCGTGACGGGGTGCGCCACGAGTCCGTATAGGGGGCCAGATGACCGCGCTGATGTCCGCCGTCCTGATCGTGGGCACGCTGGGCGTGCTCAACCTGCTGTTGACCTTCGGAGTCATCCGTCGGCTGCGGGAGCAGAGCCGGGCCGCGACCGGCGGCGCCTCCGCCATGTCCGCCAGCCCGGTGATGTCACCCCCGGGGACCTCGGTCGGACATCCCGGCGTCGACCTGTCCGAGGAGACCCTCGTCGGGTTCTTCGCGCCGGGCTGCGACGCCTGTGACCGGCAGCTGCCGGAGTTCCTGGCGGACGCGCGGTCCCGCGACCGGGTCGTGGCCGTGGTGTCCGGCGGCGACGACGAGGGGCGCGAGGTCGCCGGCCGGCTTCGTGCGGTCGCCGAGGTGGTCGTCGAGGACCGTGTCGACGGTGCGATGCAGCGTGGATTCGGCGTCAAGGGATTCCCGGCCTACTGCCTGGTCCGGGACGGGGTGATCGTCGCCGTTGCCCCCCGGGCCGCGGATCTGCCGAGGCGGAAGGCGCGGCTGCGGGCATGATCAGGACGCTGCGCTACCTCGTGGCCCTGATCTGGCCCGCTGCGCCGCTCGCCGTCAGCGGCTACGCGGTGCTGGCGGTGCTGGCGGGGCTCGCGCCTGTCGCGACCGCCTGGCTGACCAAGCTGGCGATCGACGGGATCGTCGAACGCGGCCCGCTCGACGTCCTGCTGGCCCTGGCCGCGGCGTTGGTCGCGGTCGCGGTGGCGGCGGCTCTCGTGCCGCACTGGACCGACTACCTGCGGGCCGACATCGGCCGGGCCGTCGGCCTCCGGGCCCTGGACCGGCTGTTCGTCGCCGTCGAACGCTTCACCGGCCTGGGTAGATTCGAGGATCCGGCGTTCCAGGACCGGCTCCGGCTCGCGCAGCAGGCGTGCGGCATGTCGGGCCAGCTGGTCGGTGGCGGCCATGGCCTGGCCCGCGGGGCGCTCACCGTCGGCGGTTTCCTCGGCTCGCTGATCGCGGTCAGCCCGATGATGGCGGCCGTCGTCCTGCTGGCCGCGGTTCCCACCCTGATCGCCGAGCTGCTGCTGGCCCGCCAGCGGGCCGGTCTCGCCTGGCAGCTCGGTCCCACCGAGCGCCGGGAGCTGTTCTACGCGCAGTTGCTGGGCGGCGTGCAGGCGGCGAAGGAGATCAGGTTGTTCGGCCTCGGCGGCTGGCTGCGCCGGCGGATGCTCGCCGAACGCCGGGAGGCCGACCGCGCGCGGCGCGCGCTCGACCGGCGGGACGCCCGGATCCAGAGCGCCCTGGCGGTGCTGACCGCGCTGGTGGCCGGCGGCGGCCTGCTCTGGGCGTTGGCCACCGCCTGGCGCGGTACGGCGTCCATCGGCGACGTGTCGATGTTCGTGGCGGCGGTGGCCGGCGTGCAGACCGCGCTGTCGGGCCTGGTCGGGCAGTACGCGAGCACGCACCAGCAGCTGCTGCTGTTCTCGCACTACCGCGACGTGGTCGACGCGCCGCCGGACCTGTCCGCGGTGGCCCATCCCCGGGAGCTGCGCGAGCTGCGGGACGGCATCGAGCTGCGCGACGTGTGGTTCCGCTACAGCCCCGAGCACGACTGGGTGCTGCGCGGGGTCACCCTCCGCATCCCCAGGGGACGGTCCGTGGCACTGGTCGGGCTGAACGGGGCGGGAAAGAGCACGCTCGTCAAGCTGCTCTGCCGGTTCTACGACCCCGAGCGCGGCGCGATCCTCTGGGACGGCGTCGACATCAGGGAGTTCGCCGTCGCCGACCTGCGGGCGCGGATCGGCGCGGTGTTCCAGGACTACGTGGAGTACGACCTGACGGCCCGCGAGAACATCGCGGTGGGCGACCTGTCGGCGCTCGCCGACGCCGGGCGGCTGGTCCGGGCGGCGCAGCTGGCCGGGATCCACGACAAGCTGCAGGGGCTGCCGGCCGGCTACGACACCATGCTGACCCGGATGTTCTTCGGTCCCGCCGACGAGGGCGATCCCACGACCGGCGTCGTTCTCTCCGGCGGCCAGTGGCAGCGACTCGCTCTCGCCCGGGCGTTTCTCCGCGACCGGCGGGACTTCCTGATCCTGGACGAGCCGAGCGCGGGGCTCGACGCCGAGGCCGAGCACGAGGTGCACAGCCGCGTCACCGAGCACCGCGGCGGCCGGACCAGTCTGCTCATCTCGCACCGGCTGGCCGCCGTACGTGACGCGGACCTGATCGCCGTGCTGGTGGACGGCGTGGTCGCCGAGCTCGGTGACCACCGGACTCTGATGGAGCGCGGAAGCCACTACGCCCGGCTGTTCACCCTCCAGGCCGCGGGCTACCAGCTGGAGCCGGCGGGATGATCTGGGCGCTGACAGCCGCGGTGCTCCTTGCCGGACTCCTCGCCTGGTTGCGGTCGCGGTGGCTGGTGGTCACCGTCTCCGGGCCCAGCATGCGGCCGACCCTCCAGCCGGGCGACCGGGTGCTGGTGCGGCGACGTCCGGCCCGCCGGGTCCGGGTCGGCCAGATCGTGGTGGTGGCCGCCGAACCGGACCTGGCTGTGCCGCAGCGGGTGGTCAAGAGGGTGGTGGCGGTGCCGGGCGACCCGGTTCCGCCCGGCATCACCTCCGTCCGGGACGAGCTGGTGCCGCCCGCGCGGCTCCTCCTGCTCGGGGACAACGCCCGCGAGAGCCTGGATTCCCGCCGGCTCGGCTACTACGACGCCGGGTTGATGCTCGGCGTGGTCGTGCGAGCGATGTCCACCCACCCTGCCCGTCCAGGTTCGTCCGGGATTGCGAGCTAGGTTCCCATCCACGGCCATCCTGGTTGTGCAAGGTCAGTTCCCTGGGTACAAGGAGGGTCACGTGAAGAGGATCGGGCAACTGGCGGACCGTATGGTGTCGGCCTTCGTGCCGAAGACGACCGCCTCCGCCGTCTCGGCGGCCGGCTGCACGGACTACTACTACTGCCAGGCCTGCGGCAGCAGCCTCAAGTCGTGCTGGTCGCAGTGGTGCGACGGCAGGTACATCAACGGCGCGTGTGGCCTGTGCGGCTACTGCTGACCGTCGTCCCGACAGGTGCTCCGTCCGCGTAGCGGGCGGAGCACCGCCGTGTGTACCGGGATCCCGAGGCGTTTCCCTTCTCAGTCGAGCAGGCCGCCGCTGGGCAGCGGCAGGCCGGGCAGCGGGGGCAACGGGGGCACCGTCGACGGCATCGGCGGCGACGTCGCCGGCAGCCCGGGCGGCGCCGGCGGCGGGTCCGGCCGGGACGTCGCCGAGGGCCCGGTGCCGACGGTCGCGGCGTGGGCCGGGCCGTGCCCGGGGCCGGGCCGTGGGTGGCGCCGCCCGGGCCGTCGGTCCTCGAAGCGGCGGGGGCCGGCGCGGGTGCCGCCGACTGGGGTGGCGCCGGTGCGGCCACGTCCAGCTCGCGCAGCACGCCGGCCAGTTCCGCCCGCAGCCGGGTGACGGCGGCGGGATCGGCGACGCGCTCCAGCTCCAGCCGGGCCTGTTCGGCCAGTTCCCTGGCCGCGTCGAGCCGGCCCGCCGCGACGGCGTCGTGGGCGCGTCCGATGGTGTGCGCGGCGACGGCGAAGACGAACGCCGAGAACGGCTTGCCCTGCTCCCGGTAGCGGGGCAGGGCCCGCATCACCGCCAGGCACACCTCCTGCGCGACGTCGTCGGCGGTGGTGTACGCGCCGCCGACGCGCCCGAGCCGGGCCCGGCAGTAGCGCACCACCCGGGGGTGGAACTCCGCGAGCAGGTCGCCCATCGCCGCCCGGTCGCCCTCGGCGGCCCGACGGACGAGCGTTGGCTCGATGGTGGTGGCCATGGGGTGCGGGACGCCTTCGTTGCCGGCCGGTTAACGCACGTTAGCGGCATCCCGGCAGTTTTGCCTACCCCACGGTGAGCGGCCGGAGAGACCGGCCACCGCACCGAGCAGCGCGACGCGGCCGTGCGGCAGGCGCTGGCCACCGCTCCGGCCGCCGCCAAGGCGATCTTCTCCTACGACTACCGCACGTTCGACGACAGCGTCGCCAACGGCCGGACCTTCGCCACGGGCGCGTTTGCCCAGGAGTACGCGCAGACGACGGCGGCGCTGAAGGAGACCGCCGGCAAGCAGCAGGCGGTGGTGGCCGCCGAG
Organism: Micromonospora olivasterospora; assembly: GCF_007830265.1. Taxonomy (NCBI): domain Bacteria; kingdom Bacillati; phylum Actinomycetota; class Actinomycetes; order Micromonosporales; family Micromonosporaceae; genus Micromonospora; species Micromonospora olivasterospora. The sequence continues at coordinate 5,819,505 of NZ_VLKE01000001.1, read as the reverse complement.
GTGTCGGCGACGGGCGTGGTGACCGCCAGCGCCGACCGGGTGGAGTTGCTGGTGTACCTGAACCAGTACCGGCGCAACGTGAACACCGCGGGGGAGAAGGTCGACCAGAACCGGGTGGTGCTCACCCTGGTCCCGGTCGACGGCGAGTGGAAGGTCTCCCGGGCGACCGCGATCTGACGGCCACCGGCCCTCCGCACCGAGTCAGGCGGGGGAGCCGGGTGCCCGGTCCAGGGCCCGGGCGAGCCGGCGCTTCCACGACCGGGCCTCGGGGCTGTTGATGGTCAGGGAGAACGGGGTCACGGTCCATGACTGGTGAGCGCCCGACCCGGCTGTTCACCTACGTCGCGCCGTACGCCGACGAGCGCCTCGGCGTGCGGGGCACGGGGTTCACCGCCGTCCTGCTGGCCTACGGGGTGGCCGCCGTCGTCGGCAGTTCCCTGGGCGGCCGGCTGGCGGATCGGTCCCCGGTCGCGGGCGTGCGGGCCGCCGCCGCGGCGTTCGGGGCCGCCCTGCTGGGGCTGGGGCTCGCCGGGTGGCTGCGGCTGCCCGTGGCGGGGGTGCCGCTGCTGCTGGTGTGGGGCGGGGCGTTCTCCGTGCTGGTCGTGTCGATGGCGCTCGCGGTGCTGCGCCGCGCCCCCGGTCCCCGGGCCGAGACCGCCACCGCCGTGCACGGCATCGTCTTCCAGGTCGGCATCGTCGCCGGCTCCGCGCTGGGCGCCGCCTGGTACGAGGCCGGCGCGCTGGCCGGCGTGCCCGTGTTCGCCGGGCCGGCGGGCCTTGTCGGCCTCGCCCTGGCCGGCTGGCGGGGGCGGTCGTTCGCGGCGGACTGAGCCCGCCGCCGCGTCGTCACCGTGGCCCGCCGCCGCGCCCCACGCGTGGTGAAACGTCCAGCCTGGGCGTGGAATGTCGATAATCTGCCGTGGTGACGAGGTTGCGGCGGCCGGCGGCTCTGCTGGGAGTGGCGCTGCTCGCCGCCCCCGCCTGCACGGCGACCGAGGCAGGCCGGGAGCGCCCCGGGGCGACGCCGTCCCCGCGCGCGTCCTCCGGGCCGCCCTTCGGTCCGCTGGTCGCCGGGATGCCGGCGTACCCGACGGCCGGCGACGTCTACGCGGCGGCGCGGGCGAACATGCTCGCGGAGCCGGTACGCGCGGACCGTCCGCTGGTGTACGTGCCGAACACCAAGAGCAACGACGTGTCGGTGATCGACCCGACGACGTACCAGGTCGTCGACACCTTCCCCGGCGGCCCCGAGCCGCAGCACGTCGTGCCCTCGTACGACCTGCGGACGCTGTACGTGGCCTCCAGCAAAATCCCCGACGGCGGGCTGGTGCCCATCGACCCGCGCACCGGCGAGCCAGGCGCGTTCCGCAAGCTGGAGGACGTCTACAACCTCTACTTCACCCCGGACGGCAAGCAGGCGATCGTCGTCGCCGAGGCGTACCAGCGGCTCGACTTCTACGACCTCGGCGACTGGCGGCGGGTGCGCTCCGTGCGCTTCCCCTCCTGCGCGGGCATCAATCACATGGACTACTCCGCCGACGGCAGGATCATGCTGTTCAGCTGCGAGTTCGCCAACCGGATGCTCGTCCTGGACACCGTCACGCTGGACAAGCTGCGGGAGTTCACGCTGACCGAGACGCCCGACGGGATGCCGCAGGACACCCGGCTCACCCCCGACGGGCGGCACTTCCTGGTCGCCGACATGCGCGGCCACGGCGTCTACGTCTTCGACGCCACGGCGACCCGGCAGGAGGGGTTCATTCCCACCGGCCGGGGCGCCCACGGCATCTACTTCAGCCGCGACAGCCGCCTCGCCTACGTCACCAACCGCGACGCCGGCAGCGTCACGGTGCTCGACCTGGCCACCCTGAAACCCGCCACCACCTGGAAGCTTCCCGGCGGGGGCAGCCCCGACATGGGCGGCCTGTCCGCGGACGGCAGCACCCTGTGGCTGTCCGGCCGCTACCACAACGAGGTCTACGTCATCCGCACCAGCGACGGCAGGCTGCTCAGGCGCATCCCGGTCGGCGCCGGCCCGCACGGCCTGACCATCTGGCCCCAGCCCGGCCGCTACTCCCTGGGCCACACCGGCAACATCCGCTGATCCGCCCGGCGTCGTAGGCGAGCACCGGCGATGGCCCGCACACACCGCCCCGCGCCAGCGCTGCTGGTCGACCTGGCCGCCTCGGCCGCGCTGCTGGTCGTGCTGAGCCTCGCGGTGCGCCACCGTCCGGCCGCGTTGTGGGAACGGGACCTGTTCACCCTGCTCAACCGCCTGCCGGCCGGGGTCACCCCCGCCCTGGTCGTGGTCATGCAGGCCGGGTCGTACCCGGCGGTGTTCGGCGCCGCGGTCGTCGCGGGCGCACTGCGGCGCGTCGCGCTGGCGAGGGACCTGCTGCTGGCCGGCAACCTGGGGTACTGGCTCGCCATCGCGGTCAGGGCCGCGGTGGCGCGGGAGCGGCCGGCGGCGCTGCTGCCGGACGTACGGCTGCACGAGGCGGTCACCGGCGCCCTCGGCTACCCGTCCGGGCACGTCGCGGTCGCCACCGCCCTGTGCCTCGTCGCCGCGCGCGCCGGCGGCGCGCGGTGGCGTCGCCCGCTGTGGGCGCTGATCGTCCTGGTCGCCGCGGCGCGGGTACACGTCGGGGCGCACCTGCCCGCCGACGCGGTCGGCGGGTTCCTGGTCGGCTGGCTCGCCGTGAGCCTGACCCGGCTCGCCGCCGGCGAGGTCGGCCCGGACCGGTCCGCCGCCCGGGTGCGCCGCTCGCTGGCCGGGCACGGCCTCGACGTGGCGCGGCTCGAACCGCTCGCGGGCGACGCCCGCGGCTCGCGGCCCTGGCGGGCGGTGACCGCGGCCGGGCGGCGGCTGTTCGTGAAGGTGACCGGCGGCGAGCAGCGGGACGCGGACTGGGTGTACACGCTCTACCGGCGGCTGCGTTACCGGCGGGTCGCCGACGAGCCGCCGTACGTCGACGCGAAGCAGAAGTACGAGCACGAGGCGTACCTGATTCTGCTGGCAAGGCGGGCCGGCGTCCGCGTACCGGCGCTCGTCGCGACCGCCACCGCCCCCGGCGGGGACGCGCTGCTGGTGCAGGAGTTCGTCGACGCGGCCCCGCTGGGCGGCACGCCCGGCCCGGTGCCCCTCGCGGCGGTGGCGGATGCCTGCCGGCAGGTGGCGCTGCTGCACCGCGCGGGGCTCGCCCACGGCGACCTGCGCGCCGACAACATCCTCGTCGGCGGGCGGACGGCGCACCTCGTCGGCCTCGGTCGCGGCACCGACGACGCCCGGGCCGACCAGCGGGCCCGGGACGTCGTCGAGCTGCTGGTCGCCCTCGCCGGCCGCGTCCACCCGGCCGCGGTCGTCGAGGCGGCCGTCGCCGAGCTCGGGCCCGCGCACGTCGCCGACGGCCTGCCGTACCTGCAACGGCCGGCGCTGTCCCGCGCCGGCCGCGCCGTCCTGCGGCGGCGTCCCGGTCTGCTCGACCAGCTGCGCGCGGAGATCCTGCGGCGCTGCCCGGACCGGGCGGACCGGCTGGCCCGGATCGTCCGGATCACCCCCCGCGGCATCGCCCTGGTGCTCGTTCTCGGCCTGCTCGTCCACCTCCTGCTGCCGCAGGTCGGCCAGGTACGCACCGCGCTGCACCTGATCGCCCACGCTGACCCGGCGGCCGTCGCCGGGACCCTGCTGGCGTCGGCGGCCACCTTCGTGCTCAGCGCGGTCGTGCTGCGGCTGGCCGTCGCCGACCGGGTGCCCCTGGGCGAGGCCACGGTCGTGCAGGTGGCGGCCTCCTTCGCCAACCGGCTCGCCCCGGGCGCCGTCGGCGGCGCCGCGCTGAGCCTGCGCTACCTGCACCAGCGGGGCGTCGGCGGGGCGGAGGCCGCCACCGCGGTCGCCGTCTCCCGGCTGGCGGGCGTCGTCTCGGTGGCGGCGCTGCTGCCCGTGCTGCTGCCCTTCGCGCGCCGGCCGGCCGGCGCGCTGACCAACGCCGCCGCCGGCAGGACGCTGCCCGTCCTACTCGGCGTCGTGGCGGTGCTGCTGGCCGCCGCGGTCGCCCTCGCCGCGCCCCGGGTACGCCGCCGGGGCGCGCCGCGCTCGCGCGCACGCGCGCCGCCCTGCGCGCCCTGGCCCGCCGGCAGCGCCTGGCGCGGCTCGTGGCGGCGTCGGTGGCGCTCTCTCTTGCCTACGGCGTCGGCCTGTACCTCGCGCTGCTCGCCGTCGGCCATCACCTGGACCTGCGGCTGCTGGCCCCGGCGATCCTGGTGTGCCTGGTGGGGGAGGGCGTGGCCACGGCGGCGCCGACGCCGGGCGGGCTCGGCGCCACCGAGGCCGCCCTGGCGTCCGGGCTGCTGCTGTACGGGGTGGCCGCCGACACCGCCGTCGCCGCCGTCCTGGTCTACCGGCTCGCGACCTTCTGGCTACCCGCCCTGCCCGGTTACGTCGCCCTCCGGGCCCTGCTGCGCCGGCGGCTGCTGTGACCGCCGGTCGGGCAGGGTCACAGGCCGGCGCACGGCTGGCCGCCCACCGAGCAGCTCTCGGGCGCCTTCTCCCGGGGGGCGGCGTCGCGCACGTCGAACTCGAACGCCTGCGACTGCCCGGCCGGTACGGGCGGCCCGGTGAAGGTTACGGTGTCCCCGTCCTGCCGCCACTCGGCTCCCCGTACCCTGTCGAGGGTGCTGCCCTCGGCGAGGGTCACCACGACCGTCCACTCCTGTGCCACGCGGGCCGGGTTGTCGACCACCACCTCGCCGGTGTATCCGAGCAGCCGGTTCCTCTTGCTCGTGTAGCGGGCGGCCAGGGGCTCGGCCGTGGCAGGCGGGGTAGGGCCGGCCGCGCCGCGCGAGGGGGCGCCGGCGGGGGTGGCGCTCGGGGCGGGGATGCTCTCACCGGGCGTCGGCGTACGGCGGGAGGAGCTGGCCCGGGGCGCGCGGCTCGTCGCGCCGGCGGTGGAGCTCGCGGTGGCGCTCGGCGACGTCGCCGGCAGCGGGCCGGCGGCGGGCTCCGGCTCGGACGGCAGCACGGTCCACGCCAGCGCACCGGCGATCAGCAGGAAGCCGGCCACCCCGACCAGCGCCACCCGGCGCCTGCGGCCCGCCGCCGGGCCCCTGCCGTCGGCGGCGACCACGGGCAGGACGGCCGTGGCGTCCATGTCGCCGCGTCGCAGGTCCACCTGCTGGAAGGCCAACCAGTCCAGGATGGCCGGCAGCCGCCCGGTGAGCGCCTGCTCGTAGCACTCCTGGCGGCGGGCGCGGTCCTCGGCCGGCCAGTCGCCGCCCTCCAGCGACTCCCGCAGCAGCAGCCGGCAGCCGTCGGCAGTGGGACCCAGGGTGCAGGTCAGCAGCGTGCGCCGGTCGACCTCCTGGCACCGCAACGCGACCAGCTCCGCCACCCGCCAGTCCGTCACCTCCGCGTCCACGGTGGCGTCGAAGCCGGGCAGCCCGACCGTGTGCAGCAGCAGCCGTTTCGAGGCGTCGCCCACCACGTCGACCTCGGTGAACCATCGGGCGAGCAGCCCGGGATCAGTCAATGCATGCCAGACCCGGTCTGCGGGGTGGGCCAGGTCGACCTGCGTGCCGATCTCGATCACGGCGAGACTCTACGGGTGCGCCGCCCCGCGCGCACCCGGCCGGCCGGACGTCAGGGGCGCGGCCCGCGCGGGACGGAGAACTCCTCCATCCGCATCAGCGGCGCGACACGCTCCTTCATGGCACCGCCGCTGAACGGCCGGCGCAGCACGTCATGGGCGAGGGCGTTGCCCAGCGCGGCCAGCACCATGCCCTGGTCCAGCGCCAGGTACCGCTTCGACACCTGCCCGCTGGTCACGTCGACCGCGTCGTAGAACCCGCCGGGGCCGTACGCGTCGAAGTCCCGCCGCAGGTTCGCCAGGTTGCGCAGGGCGTCGCCCTCGGCGTAGCGCAGCGCGAGGAACGAGGCGTGCGGCGCGACCACGCCGTGGCCGTACCGGGCCGGCACCGGCTGCGCGGGGCGACACTCGCCGTACCCGTAGTCCACCGTGGTCCGCTCCTGGTCGGAGGTGTAGCCCGCCCCGTCCATGCCGAAGGTGCGGAACGTGCCGAAGTAGTGCTCCGGCGGGATCTGGCCGGCCGCGATGCCGAGGTAGCTGGCGATGCGCGGCTCGGTGTTGAACGCGCCGTAGTGGTGGCAGGTGTAGTAGACGTCCGGGCCGCCGCGGTAGTTGCCGGCCACGGAGCAGCCGGGCGGCGGCTGCACCGGCGACGCAGGGCGTGCGCCCGGGCGACCAGCGCGGCGCCGGTGCGCGCTCGGACGGCGTCGGGCAGCCGTCCGTACCCGGCCACGCCGCCGATACACCCGGGGTCGCTTGGGGCGGCCCCGGGGAGGGCTCAGCCCTGCGGCGGGATGATGTCGACCATCCACGCGGTGCCGAAGCGGTCCACGCACTGGCCGAACTCGTCGCCCCACACCTGCTTCTCCAGCGGCACCCCCACCACGCCGCCCTCGCTGAGCCGCTCCCAGTAGCCGCGCAGCTCGTCGGCGTCGTCGCCGCTGATGGACACGGTCACGGCGTTGCCCCGCTGGATCTGCATGCCGGGCGGCGTGTCGGAGGCCATCAGCACGTAACCGCTGCGGGTGCGCAACATGCCGTGCATGATCTGGTCGGCGATCGCCGGATCGCCCCCGTACTCCCCGAACGTGGCCAGCGACAGGTCGCCGCCGAAGATCTGGTGGTAGAACTCCATCGCCTCCCGGGCGTTGCCGTCGAAGTTCAGGTACGGGTTGAGTTGCGAGGCCACAGCATCCTCCTGGCTCGGTGTCGGCGCCCATCGTCGCATCGCAGTCGCCCGTGAGCAGGGCGTACACGCGGACGGGCGTGCCGCGACTCCGCTTCTCTCGACGCGGGCCGTCCCGTCCGCCCGCCTGGCCGGAATGCCCCGGGAAGTGGCCGGATCGACTCACGTCGACGGGCACCGCGCGCTCCTATGATGCGGCGATGGAACAGCAGCAGCCCCCCGGGCGGTACACGGCGCTGACCACGGCGCACCTCGCCGACGCCTGCGTCCGGGCCGGGGTGACCGTCCGGTGCGCCCCCGACGGCACCCGCCCCGTACGGCCCGGCAGCCGCCTCGCCGGCTGGGTGCTGCCCGCCCGGCACGCCGGCAGCGTGGACGTCTTCCTGGAGGCCATCGAGCGCGCCCGGCCGGGCGACGTGCTGGTCGTGGACAACGCGGGCCGGCTCGACGAGGCGTGCGTCGGCGACCTCGTCGTCCGGGAGGCCGCCGTCGCGGGGCGCCCAGGGCGGTCAGATGTTGGCCGTGGGCCGGCCCTCGCCATCACCTACGTCTGCTACAACACCAGCCAGGCCGGCCCGTTCGCCGGGTACGCCAACCAGGCCGCCTCGATCTGGAACGCCTACACCAACAACGCCAACATGGCCCAGTGCGGCACGAACCTGATGATCTACTACACCTACGGCGGCGGCTCGTACGCCGTCCGCTACAGCCTCGGCAACGGCTACGTGGTCATCGACTACTACCAGGCCCAGCAGTACAGCCCGCTGCGGATCATGACCCACGAGATCGGGCACATTCTCGGCCTGGCCGACAACTACAACGGCAACTGTGCCCTCCTGATGTCCGGCGGCAGCGCCGGCACCGGCTGCACCAACCCGTACCCGCACCCGACCGAGTCCGCCGCGGTCGACTCGTGGTTCCGGTCCGCGTCGCCGGGCGCGCAGGGCACGCAGGTCTTCAACGACAGCTGGCCGGCCGCGCCGGTGGCGCCCAGCGCTGACGCCGCTTCGACGGTGACGCCCCGGCGGGGTCGGCGGTCTCAGCCGACCCCGGCCGGTCGCGTCGAAGCACGCAGGGGTCGGCGGTCTTCCGCCGGCCCCGGCCGGTCGCGTCGTACCGTTCAGGCGGGCCCGCCGCCCGTGCGGTACCGCTCCACCTCCGACCACACGGCGGACATGCCGGCGAGGCAGCGGTCGAACACCTCGGCGTGCGCCAGGTACGCCGCGCGGTCCGGCCCCGGCCGCACGCACAGGTCGTCCGCGTCGTCGACGGTCCACGGCGGCACGTCGTGGCCGAGCGCACCGGGTAGCAGGGAGGCGACGCCCGGGCGCCCAGCTCGCTGGTGAGCTGCCGGCGCACCGGTCGGCCGAGCACGTCGGCGAAGATCTGCGCCCACACCGCCGAGCGGGCGCCCCCGCCGGCCAGCCGCCACGGGCGGTCACCGACGTCCGCGCCGCTGGCGAGCACCCGGTCGAGCTGCACCCGGTGGTACTGGGCCACGCCCTCGATCACCGCCCGGGCCAGGTGCCCGCGTCGGTGGTTGCTGGAGAGGCCGAGGAACGTGCCCGACGCCGACGGGTGCTCGGGCGCGCCGTTGACGAAGGGCAGGAACAGCAGCCCCTCGGCGCCCGGCGGCACCGCGGCGGCCTCCCGCAACAGGTCCGCGGCGGCGACGCCGCCCGCCTGGGCGTGCGGGACCGCCGCGCAGGCCAGCCACTCCAGGTTCGCCGCCGAGGTCGGCGCCACCTCCATGGCCAGCATGGTGGCCGGGTCGGGCATGAACGCGCTGAGCGTGACCTCGGGGGCGGGACTGCGGGCGGGCACCACCACCCCGTTGATGGCCCAGGTGCCGACGATGATGGTGCCGTCCCCGACCTCCCGGCCGCCGGCCCCCAGGGTCGCCGCCACGCAGTCCATGCACCCGGCGATGACCGGCAGCCCCTCGGGGAGCCCGGTGCGGGCCGCGACCGCCGCGCTGAGCCCGCCGACGACCTCGTCGGAGCGCCGCGGCGGCGGGAACCGGCCGAGGTCGGCGGCCGGCAGGCCGACCAGTTCCAGCGCGGTCGGCGTGTAGGCGCGGCTGTCGAGGCCGACCATGCCGAAGGCGCTGGCGTCGCTGTAGTCGGCGCTCGGCGCGCCGGTGAGCTGGGAGGTGACCCAGTCCTTGCAGGACAGCGCCCACCGGGTGGCGGCGTAGGCGGCCGGCTCGGCGTCGCGCAGCCAGCGCAGCAGGACGGCCGGCTGCGCGGCCCAGGGGATCGAGCCGGTCTCCCGGGCCAGCCGGCGGGCGCCGTCGGCCGGGATCGCCGCGACGACGTGCTGCGCCCGGCTGTCCGACGACGCGATGGCCGGCCCGACCGGGCGCAGCGCGGCGTCGACCGGGTACAGCCCGTTGCCGTGCGCGGCGACCCCGATGCCGGCCGGGGCGTACCCGTCGGCCGCGAGCTTGCCGCCGATCTCGGCGAGCAGCGACAGCACCGTGTCGGCCAGGACGGCCATGTCCACGTCGTGCCGGTGGGCGGTGACGCTGGTGCGCGGGGTGCGGGCGTGCACCACCGCCAGCTCGTTGCCCGCCACGTCGAACGCGGCGGCCTTGGTGGCCGTGAGCCCGACGTCGACGCCGAGGTAGCAGATGTTCGCAGCCGTCACGACGCCCTCCTGTCACTGGTCGGTGTCGCCTCGGCGAGGCGCAGCACCCGCGGGCGGAACCGTCGTAGCTCCGCCCGGTACGCGGCCACCTCGGACCGGGCCCGCCCGGCGTCCCATCCGAGGTACCGTACGGCGACGTCCGCGCAGGTCACGGCCGCCGACAGGGCCATGTCGGGGCCGAGGCCGACGAGCGTACGTCGCAGCAGCACGTCCGCCAAGGTCCGGGCCCCCTCCTCCCGGAACGCGAGCACCACCTCGGCGGCGACCGCACCGGTCCGGGAGTCGACGACCTCGCCCAGCGCGGGGTCGGCCACGACGAGCTCGCGGACCCGGGCGGCCCGGATCCCGTAGACGGCCACCAGCCGGGCGGCCTGCTCCGGGGTGAACGGCGCCGGCGCGCGCAGGAACCCGGCCCGGAACGCCGGCCAGTCGGCGGCGTCCGCGCCGGGCAGCGGCCGGGTGCGGGTGGCGCACCGGCGGCGGGGCCGCCCGAGCACCTCCAGCGCCTCGTCGACGGCGTCCTCGGCCAGGGCCCGGTGGGTGGTCAGCTTGCCGCCGATGATCGTGAGCAGTCCCCGGTACGCGGGCGCGTGGTCGAGCACCGTGTGCCCCCGGCTGATCTTCGCGTTGTCCGACACGCCGGCCGTGTACGGCAGCGGCCGGACGCCGGCGACGCTGTAGAGCACGTCGTCCGGGGTGAGGTTCGCGTCGGGGAACAGCCGGTTGGCCTCGGTGAGCAGGTAGTCGATCTCCGCGTCGCTGGCGACGACCTCGTCCAGGTCGTCCTCGTACGTGAGGTCGGTGCTGCCCAGGACGTACCGGCCTTCCCACGGGAAGACGAAGATGGGGCGCTGGTCCGCGGCGGCCTCGAAGAAGATGCAGGTGTCGGGGGCGCCCGGGAACGGGTCGACGATGACGTGGCTGCCCTTGGTGCCGCCGTTGAGGCGCCGGCTCTCGACCTGCCCGTCCAGGATCCGGTCGATCCACGGCCCGGCGGAGTTGATCGTCAGCCGGCCCCGGATCTCGCCGGCCTCGCCGGTGTCGTTGTCGCGGGTGCGTACCCCGAGCACCCGGCGGTCGTCGACGATCAGGCCGGTCACCGTGGTGTAGGTCAGCACGGTGGCGCCGAGGCGCTCGGCGTCGATCAGCAGTTCGACGCAGAGCCGCTCGGCCCACGGCACCTGGGCGTCGTTGAACAGCACGCCGCCGCGCAGCCCCCGCTGGGACAGGTGCGGCCAGCGCCGGCCGATCGCCCGGGTGGACATCCCCCGGCTGCGCCCGCGTCCGCGCCCGGCGGCCAGGACGTCGAACGCGGCCAGGCCGAGCCGGATCAGCGGGCCCGGCCGGCTGTCGCCGGCGTAGAACGGGATGAGCATCGGGTAGTCGTGCACGAGGTGCGGGGCGTTGCGGAACAGCAGGTGCCGTTCGCGGATCGACTCGTGCACCAGGGTGAAGTCGTAGCGTTCGAGGTACTTGAGGCCGCCGTGGATGAGCCGGCTGGAGGTGGCCGTCGTACCGGCGCCGACGTCGCCCCGGTCGACGACGACGACGCTCAGGCCGCGTTCGGCGGCGTCTCGGGCGATGGCGAGGCCGTTGATGCCGGCACCGATGACGACGAGGTCGACGACGTCACCGGTGCCGGTCTGCGGGTGTGGCATGGGGGGCTCCCGGGAGGGGGTGCGGGGCGCGGGACCGGTGGGCGGTCCCGCGCCCCTCGGGGACGGTCAGGAGGCTGCGGAACCGGCCGCCCGGTCCTGGAAGAGCTCGTACGCCTCCGCGGGCTTGAGGTCGTCGTGCACCACCGCCCGAACCGCGGCGAGCATCGCGGCGGCGTGCTCGCTCTGGAAGATGTTGCGGCCCATGTCGACGCCCGCGGCGCCCTCCTGCATCGACCGGTACGCCATGGTCAGCGCGTCCAGCTCCGGCAGCTTCTTGCCGCCGGCGACGATGATCGGCACCGGGCAGGCCGCGGTGACCGTCTCGAAGCCCTCGTTGACGTAGTACGTCTTGACGATGTGCGCGCCCATCTCGGCGCTGATCCGGGTGGCGAGCCGGAAGTAGCGGGCGTCGCGGACCATGTCCTTGCCGACCGCCGTCACCCCCAGCACCGCGATCCCGTGCCGCTGCCCGGCGTCGACCAGGGCGGCCAGGTTCGCCACCGAGCGGGACTCGTGTTCCCCGCCGATGAACACCTGGATCGCCAGCGCCGCCGCGTTGAGCCGCACCGCGTCCTCGATGTCCAGGGCGATGTGCTCGTCCGAGAGGTCCTTGAGCACGCTCGGGCCGCCGCTGGCGCGCAGCACCACGCCGGCGGTGCTGTGCGACGGGATGCTGGTGCGCAGGGCGCCCCGGGTCATCATGATCGCGTCGGCGTCCGGCACGAGCGGGGCGATCATGGTGTCGATCCGCTCCAGCCCGGCCATCGGGCCGAGGAAGTAGCCGTGGTCGAAGGCGAGCATCACGGTCCGGCCGTTGGGCTGGAAGATCCGCGACAGCCGGTTCTGCAGGCCCCAGTCCTGGGCCTGCGCCCCCTTGACGTGGAAGCCGGTGGTCGGGCGCCCGCCCCCGGTGAAGGTGCGGGCCTCGAGCAGACCGTCGGTGTCAGCCATGGGTGGTGTCTCCTGTGATCGTTGCAGGGGTGGTCGCGGCCGCGGGGCGCGACCGGCGACGGGTTCGGGCGCCGGTGGCGGGGCCGCGCAGGGCGCCGCCACCGGCGAGGAAGAGGACGAACAGCACCAGACCGCCCTTGAGCAGGTTCTGCGCGGCGGTGCTCCAGCCGACCAGGTTGACCAGGCCGTCGAGCAGGATGAAGAACAGCGCGCTGCCCCAGATGCCGACCGGCACGGCCCGGCCGCCCGAGATGAGCGTCCCGCCGATCACGACGACGGCGACCGAGTCGAGCAGGTAGCGGGTGCCCAGGTCGGGCGACGGCGCGATGTAGGCGGCGAGCAGCGCCCCGGCCAGCCCGGCGAGGGCGCCGCTGGCCAGGTAGGTGACCGCGATGACCCGGGCGACCGGGACGCCGGCCCGTTCCGCGGCCGGCCGGCTCTGGCCGACCGCGAGCAGCGACCGCCCGTACGTGGTGCGGCGCAGCAGGACCACGACGAGCGCGGTCAGGGCGGCGACCGCGACGGCGAGCACGGGCACGCCGGCCGGGCGCAGGTTGAGTAGCCGGCGCAGGCCCTCGTCGGGCACGGCGGTGAACCCGTCGGCGAGCGACAGCGTCAGCGACGAGGCGACGAGCCCGGCGGCCAGGGTGGCGATGATCGGCGGGACGGACAGCCCGAGGATCGCCACCACGCTGATCACCGCGATGGCCAGGCCGGTGCCGATCCCGGCGAGGATGCCGAGCGCCACGGAACCGGTCGTCGCCGCGACCTGCACCGACACGAACCCGGCGAGGGACACGACGGAGGCCACCGACACGTCGATGTTGCCCGGCCCCGCGGTGATCACGAGCATCTGGCCGAGGCCCACGACGACCAGGTACGGCGCCAGGGACAGGGCGAGCGACACGGTCTGCCCGCCGCCCTGGGAGGAGATGGCCAGGATGGTGACCCAGACCAGCGCGGCGGCCAGGAAGCCCCAGATCCAGGGGCGGGCGAGGGTACGGGGAATCATCAGCGGAGCACCTTTCCGACCACGACGCGGCCGGCGAGCACGGCCAGCACGATGACGCCCTGCACGGCCGACTGCATGTTCGACGGCACGTCCAGCAGGCTGAGGACGACGCTGACCAGGCCGAGGGTGACCCCGCCGATGGCCACGCCCCACGGCACGGCGGTGCCGCCGGCGAACGAGCCGCCGCCGAGGATCACGGCCGCGACGCTGATCAGCGTGTAGCTGGTGGCCGACGACACGTCCCCGCCGCCGGTCTGCGAGGCGAGCACCAGCCCGGACAGCACGCCGAGGGCGCCCGCCACCGCGTACGCGACCGCCCGAGCGGCCAGCGGACGCAGGCCGGCCCGTCGCAGCGCCACGGGGTTGCTGCCCAGCGCGCGGACCCGGACCCCGACGGAGCTGCGCGAGGACAGCAGCCAGACCAGCGCCGAGACGACCAGGATCGGCAGCACCGGCGCGGGGAAGCCGGCCGGCTGCCAGGAGCCGAAGGTGGCGAGCCAGGACGGGGTGGTGCCGCCCGGGGTGGGCAGCAGGAACAGGCCCAGCCCCAGCCACACGAAGGACGCGCCGAGCGTGGCGATCAGCGAGGGCACCCGGCGCAGGTGGATCAGCGCGCCGAGGACGGCGTACCCGGCGACGAGGCCGAGCAGCACCAGCGCGCCCACGCCGGGGGAGGAGACCAGCAGGGTGGCCGAGACGACGGTCACCAGGCCCACGAAGTTGCCGATCCCCAGGTCGATGTCCCCGACGGACATCAGCACCATCTGGGCCTGGGCGGCGACGACCAGTGGGACGGTCGCCGAGAGGATCAGCGTCAGACCGGGGACGGTCAGCACGCCGGGCTGCAACGACGCGCAGACGGCGACCATGGCGGCCAGCGCGACGGCGCTGACCACCGCGGGCGCGGTACGGCGCAGCAGGGCACGCGGCGGCACGGCCGCCGCGACGAGGTTGGTCATCGCGGTGCTCCGGTGGACTCGGACGTGGCGGGGGACGCGGCCCCGGACAGGGCCGGGACCGGCCCGGACGCGGACTCGGATCCGGCGGCGGACTCCGCGAAGGAGACGGCGATGATCCGCTCCTCGGAAATCTCGTCGCCGCTCAGCTCGGCGACGACCCGCCCCGCCCGCAGCACGTAGACCCGGTCGCAGTGCGCCATCTCGGCGTTCTCGCTCGAGTACCACACGACGCTGCGGCCCCTGGCCGCCTCCTCGCGGATCAGCGCGTACAGGTCGGTCTTGGTGTGCACGTCGACGCCCCGGAACGGGTCGTCGAGCAGGACGAGGTCCGCCGTCGAGGCGAACGCCCGGGCGACGATGACCTTCTGCTGGTTGCCGCCGCTGAGTTCGGTCATCGCGGCGTCGGCGCCGCCGCGCACGGCCAGCCGGTCGACCCAGCCGCGGACGGTCGCGGTCTCCGCGGCCATCCGCCGGAACCCGCCCCGGGCCAGGCCGCGCATCGCGGTGATCGTCAGGTTCTCCGCCACCGACCACAGGGGCAGCACCCCGGAGCGCTGCCGGTCGCCCGGCACGTACGCGCGGGTGCCCCGGACCGTGGTGTCCCGGCGGACCGGGCGCCAGAGCCGCTCCAGCACCTCCTGCTGGCCCTGGCCGGCGAGGCCGGCCAGGCCCACCACCTCGCCCGCGCCGACCCGGATCGACACGTCGCGCAGCCCCTGGCCGGTCGCGCCGCGCAGCTCGGCCAGCGCCGGCCGGTCGGCGCCCGCGCCGGCCGGGGCGGTGACGGCGGCGGACTCGGCGACCTCGGCCCCCATGAGCAGGAGCACGTCCCGCTCGCCGAGGCCGGCGGCGGGCCGCTCGGCCACCACCGCGCCGTCGCGCATCACCGCGACCCGGTCCGCCACGGACAGGACCTCGCCGATGCGGTGCGAGATGAGCAGGACGGCGGTGCCCCGGGCGGCGAGCCGCCGGACGTGGTCGTACAGGGTGCGGGCGGCGTCCGGGCCGAGCGACTCGGTCGGCTCGTCCAGGATCAGCAGGTCGAGGCGGTCGACCAGGCTGGCCCGGGCGATCTCCACCATCTGCCGCCGGGCGATGGACAGGTCCGCGACCCGGTCCCGGGGCGACACCCCGTGCCCGGGGAACATCTCGTCCAGCCGGCGGCGGACCGCCGCCCCGGCCGCCCGCCGCCAGCCCAGCCGCGGCAGGCAGTGGCGCGAGGAGAGCCAGATGTTCTCCGCGACGGTCAGGTCTGGGCACAGCGAGGTCTCCTGGTACGCCATGCGTACCCCGCGGAAGGCGGTGGCGCCCGGGCCGGCGTCGCGCGGCGACACCTGGGTGCCGCCCACCACGACCGTGCCCTGGTCGCAGGGCTCCAGGCCGGCGAGGACGCGCATGAGCGTGCTCTTGCCGGCGCCGTTGTGGCCGACGAGGCCGACCACCTCGCCCGCGCGGACGTCGAGGTCCACGCCGGTGAGGGCGCGGGTGCGTCCGTACGCCTTGGTCACCCCACGGGTGGTGACCACCGTTCGCGCCGCGGCGGGGGACCGGTCGTCGCGCGGCGGGGCGGCGACGGATCCCGGCGGCGGGTTGTCGACGTGCATGATCCGCTTCTCCTCTGGTCGGGGGCGGGCCCCGGTCGTCCCCGACCCGTCCGGCCGGTGGGCCGGGTGCGGGTCGGGGCGACCGGGCCGCCTTTCGACGGCCTGGGTCAGTTGGCGGCCGTCGGGATCGGCGGGCGCACCGGGTCGCCACCGGACTTCACGGCCTCCACCTGCTGGCGGAACAGCTCCTGCGTCCACGGCCAGGCGGCGTACTCGTCGGGCTTCAGCGCGCCGGCCCAGGCGGCGAGGTCCTTCTGCTCGACCAGGACGATGGGGAAGGTCAGCTCCTTCGGGACGTCCTTGCCGGCGAGCAGGTCGAGCGCCTCCCACAGCGCCGCCACCGACTGGCCCGGGTCGGACATGACCGCGACCGAGCCGTTGTCGAGCTTGCTGTCCCTCCAGTAGTTCAGCGCGCGGCCGTTGGTCTCGAAGGTCAGCGCCGGGATCGGCTTGTTGGCGGTGGTGAACGCCTGGGCGACGCCGTAGCCGTCGCCGCAGCCGATGACCCCGTCGATCTTCGGCACGCTGGACAGCACGCCGAGGACGGCCTTCTGCGCCTTGGCGCCGTCGCACAGGCCGTTGACGGTGGCGGCGACCTTCACGTCGGGGTACTTGGCGAGGATGTCCTGGGTGGTCTGGTACATCTCGGCCTCCGGCTGGGAGCCGACCACGCCGCGGCTGACGATGACGGTGCCCTTGCCGCCGATGCCGTCGATCAGCGGCTGGGCGGCGGCGGTCGCCCAGTCCTTGAAGCTGTTGAGCAGCACGTGGGCGCACGGCGCGTCGATGGCGGAGTCGAACACCACGACCTTGATGCCGGCGTTGCAGGCCTGCTCGATCACCGGCTTGAGGGCGGTCGGCGAGGCCGGGTCGATGAGCAGGGCGTCGGGCTTCTGCAGCAGCAGGCTCTTGATCTGGGCGACCTGCTCGGTCGCGGAGTTCTCGCCGGGCGCGTTGACGACCTTGAACTTGCTGATCAGGCCGTCCTTCTGGGCCTGCGTGGCGGCGGCCTCGAACTTGGCGATCATCGTCTGCCGCCAGCCGTTGCCGATGAACCCGTTGCTCAGGGCGATGAACGGCTTGTCGTCGCCGGCGCCCGCGGCGGCGTTGTCGCCGCCGGCGGAGCCGCAGCCGGTCGCCGTCGCGCCGAGGGCCACGGCGAGGGCGGCGGCGAACAGGGCCCGTCGACGCCGGGGCGGGGGTGTGGTGCGCATGGGGGGCCTCCATCGGGCGGACCCGCCGGAGCGGGAGTGGTGGTGTCGGGTGCGCCGGACCGGCAGGGGACCGCGAACGGCGCGCCAGTCATTACAGACCTGTAGTGACAGGTGCGCTAGATGGAAATCACAAAGGTGTTTCAGATCACAGTCGAGCCGGTTGCGGAGGCGTGACCACCTGCGGCCTCCCGCAACCGGGTCGAAAGCCTGTCATGACATCTCGGAATGGCCATGGCATGCTGTAGCCGGTCGATGGGAGAGGGAATCCATGACGATGACGTACCGGCGGCTCACGCGGGACGCGGGCGAGCCGCTGTGGATGCAGCTGATGCGGGCACTGCGCGGCCAGATCGAGACCGGTGAGATCGGCCCGGACCAGCCGCTGCCCTCGGAGGCGGAGCTGAGCGACATCTACGGCGTGTCCCGGACGGTCGTCCGCGAGGCGCTGCGCGAGCTCGTCCAGCAGCGGATGATCTACAAGGTCAAGGGGCGGGGCGCCTTCGTGGCCCCGCGCAAGACCGAGTTGCGCTTCGTCGGCTCCGTCTCCGGCTCCGCCGACGACCTGCGCGAGTCCGGCCGCCGGGTCACCACCCACACCGTCAGCCAGAGTCTCGGGAAGGCGGACAAGCGCGAGGCGGACCTGCTGCGGCTGCCGCCGGGCGCGCCGGTGGTGCGGATGCGCCGGCTGCGCAGCGTCGACGGCCAGCCGTGGCTGCTCGTCGACACCGCCCTGCCGGCCGCCCTGGTGCCCGGCCTGGAGCGGGCCGTGCTGGAGAACCAGTCCCTGTACGACGTGCTGCGCCGCCGGTACGGGCTGGAGCCCGCCGCGGCCGACCGCTGGATCGAGGCGGTCTTCCCCGAGCCCGAGGACGCCGCGCTGCTGGAGGTCACCACCTCCACGCCGCTGCTCGGCATCGAGTCGGTGGCCTGGCTGCCCGACGGCACCCGCTTCGAGGCGTACCACGCCCTGCACCGCAGCGACCAGACGCGGTTCTACGTGGGCATCCGCTGACGGGAACGCCCCACGTCCGACGGTCCGACCAGGACGGCGGCCGGGTGGGCCCGGCCGCCGCGCCCGGTCAGTAGAGCAGGTACGGCCGGCGCTGCCGGTCGAACGCGGCCAGCTCGTCGGCCCAGGCGCCCACCACGTCGGCCACGTCGGCGCGGATCGGGTCGTACGCGGCCCGGTCCACGATCTTCACCTCGACGCCCGCGCAGAGCTTGTTGAGCAGCGCCGGCTTCTGCCCGGCGGACGTCGGCGAGAAGTACGCCTCCCGGAACTCCACCCCCGGCCGCCGCCCCTCGTGATCACCCGGCGCGAGGGCGGGGTGACGTGCCGAAACTCTCACGTCCAGCAGGTTTGACGGCGGCGCCGGGCGGTGAAGAGTGGGAGCCAGCGACGACGAGAGGGGTCACGCGTGTCCGAAACACCGCACCACCGGGCCAGTGACGGCACAGTTCCACCGGCCGACGTGACGGACCCGCTGCTGTGGCGGCTGGCGTACGACGTCGCCAGCGCGCACGAGCCGGACGAGAACGGCCGCTGCCGCAACCTGCTCTGCGCAGACCAGCCCTCGCCGTGCACCCCGCTCGTCAACGCCGAGCGGGCGCTCGGCCTGTCCCGGGGCGCCGCGCCGGCGCAGTCGCCCGCCGAGCAGACTCCGGAGCCCCTGGCCCTGCCCGCGCAGCCGGTGCCCGCGCAGCGCGGCGGCGCCGACCGCGAGGCCGCCTGAGGCCGTCTACCCGGTGCGACCGAACGCGCGGCACCCCGGTCAGCGGCGCGGGACGGCGCCCGGCGACGCCCCGGACGGCGGAAACCCGGCCGGGCCGGGCCGCGACCCGAACGCGGCCAGGAACCGGTCCCGGAAGTCGTCCATCCGCCACACCGGCGCCCCCGGGCCGGGGCGCAGGCCGTCCCGCCAGCCCCAGCCGGCGATCCGGTCCAGCACGGCCGGGTCACGGGCCACGACGGTCACCGGCACGTCCCGGCCGGCGTCCGGGCCGGTGACCACCGGGGCGGGCTGATGGTCGCCGAGGAACACCAGCACCAGGTCGTCGTCGCCGTACGTCTCGACGTACGAGATCAGCGTCGCCAGGGTGTATTCGACGCTGCTGCGGTACCCGGCGCGCACCTGCGCCGTCGAGCGGCGCACCGCGTCCCGGCCGCCGGGGGTGACCGTCGTGGCGTGTCCGAACACCGAGCCGTCGCCGAGCTCGTTCCAGCCCAGCGGACGGGGGACGAGGGTCCACGGGGAGTGGCTGGAGGTCAGCGCGATCTCGGCCATCACCGGCGGCCGGTCGGCGCCGGCGCGCTCCCGGCGCTGGAAGACCGACAGCGCGTACTGGTCGGGCATCGGGGCGTAGCCGAACGCCGGCCCCCGGTAGCCCAGGGCCCGGTTGTCGTAGAACTCGTCGTACCCGTAGAACCGGCCCTCCGGCCAGTCCTCGACGGCCGCCGGCATCACCCCGACCGTGCGCCAGCCCGCCCGGTGGAACGCGCCGCCCAGGGTGAGCCGGTCCCCGGCCAGCAGGCTGCGGTGCCGCTGCTCGCTGTCGATCCACAGCCCGGACAGCAGCGTGGCGTGGGCCAGCCAGCTCCCGCCGCCCGCCGTCGGCGAGGTGAGGTACGCGCTGCGGGCGCCGAAGCCCGCCGCCCGCAGCCGGGCGGTCCCCGCGTCGAGCACCCCGCCGACCCCGGGCGCGAACTCCGGGTCCTCGACCGCGTCCCGCCCGTAGCTCTCCACGAACGCGACGACGACATCCTTGCCGCGCAGGCCGGTCAGCAGTTGCCCGCCCGGGGCGTCCCGGAACGGGTCGGCGGCGACCTGCGCGGCGAACACGTCCCGGTCGGCCAGGCCCACGCGCACCCGCGCGGCATGGTCGCGCACGAGGGCGCTGGCGCCGGAGTCGGCCACCGGCACGCCGAACGCGGCGCACGCGACCCAGCCCACGGTCAGCGCCGCCACGGCCCGGGTGGCCCCGGCGTGGTGCCGGGCGAGCAGCGCGGCCAGCCGCAGCACCGCCAGCGCGCCGAGCACCAGCAGGCCGACGGCGAGCAGCACGGCGGCGACGACGGCGGCCGTCGCCCCGGCCCGGCCGACGGAGTCGGCGAGGAAGCCGGTCGCGTCGTCCAGCAGCGCCCAGTCGGACACCGGGTCGAACGGCCGGTCCAGCGCGCCGGCGAATCCCAGGTCCGCGAGCTTCAGGACGGCCAGCAGTCCGAGCGCCGCCCCGGCCAGCGCGGCCACCGGACGCCGGACCCGAGCCGGCAGGGCCAGCAGCACGGCGGCGGCCAGCAGGGCCTCGACCGGCAGGCGCAGGAACGCCCACGGGGTCACCTCGCCCGGCCGGACCGGCGCGGCGAGGACGGCCAGCACGAGCAGCCCCGCCAGCCCGCTCGTCACGCCCGCCCGCAGGCGCCGCCACCGGCCGCCGGGCGGGCGCCCCGCGTCGCCGCCCCTCACGCCGACACCCCGCCCGGCAGCCGGGCCGGCTCGGCACCCGGGCGTCGGCGCGCCCGGCGCCGCCAGAGCCAGCCGACGTCCCGGCCGAACGACTCGACGAGCAGGGCCAGCGCGCCGGCCAGCAGCGCGGTCGCCGCGACCGGCGGCAGCACCCCGGCCGCGGCCACCGCGAGGGCCACGCCCTGCGTCGCGGCGACCACCTTGCGCCAGGGACGCGGCGGCAGCGTGCCGCGCAGCCACGGCAGCGCCCACCCGGCGGCCACGAAGGCGTACCGCATCGCCCCCATCGCGAGCACCCAGCCGCCGACCGTCGGCGCCAGGTGGGCGCCCAGCAGCAGGATCAGGTACGCGTCGACCTCCATGTCGAAGCGCGCCCCGAGCGCGCTGGCGGTGCCGGTGCGCCGGGCCACCTGCCCGTCCACCGCGTCGAGCAGCAGCGCCATCACCGTCAGCGCGACCAGCGGCGGCACGGGCGCCGGCCGGTCGAACCCGTCCACGACCAGCGCGGTCACCCCGCCCACCAGAAGGGCCCGGCCCAACGTCACCACGTCGGCCGGCCCCAGTCCGGCCGCCCCGGCCCGGCGCAGGCCCCGCGCCAGCAGGGCGCAGACGACCATCCCGTACGCCAGCCCGGCGCACCAACCGGCCGGGCCGAGCCCGACGGTCGCGTCCAGGCCCGCCAGGACGACGAACTGGGCGATCGGTCCGGTGACCGGACCGCGTTGAACCCTGGGCACCGCGCCTCCGTGACTGATGATCGACGGGACGGCCGTCGCCGACCGTCGACACACACCACGGACGGCGGGCCCGGACGGTTCGACCGCCGGGAAACCACGAGGAGGTCGAGGTGCGCCACGAGGGAACGACCGACGCCTCGCGGGCGTACGCGTTCTGGCTGCGCGAGCCCGGGGCGGGGGAGATCCGGGAGGCGACGCTGCCCGCGCCCGGCCCCGACGAGGTGCTCGTCCGCGCCCGGTACTCCGGGGTCAGCCGGGGCACCGAGACGCTGGTCTTCGCCGGCCGGGTCCCCACCGACCAGTACGCCGCCATGCGCGCCCCGTTCCAGGAGGGCGACTTCCCCGCCCCCGTCAAGTACGGCTACCTGAGCGTCGGCGTCGTGGAGCGGGGCCCGGCGGCGCTGCGCGGGCGTACCGTCTTCTGCCTGCACCCGCACCAGACCGCGTACGTGGTGCCGGCCGACGCGGTGGTGCCCGTACCGGACGGGGTGCCGGCGGCCCGCGCGGTGCTCGCCGGCACCGTGGAGACCGCCGTGAACGCCCTGTGGGACGCCCCGCCGCTGGTCGGCGACCGGGTGAGCGTGGTCGGCGCCGGCATGGTCGGCGCCTGCGTCGCGGCGCTGCTCGCCCGCTTCCCCGGGGTGCGGGTCGAACTGGTCGACGCCGACCCCGGCCGGGCGGCCGTGGCCGCGGCGCTCGGCGTCGACTTCGCCCCGCCCGAGGAGGCCACCGGCGGGCGCGACCTCGTGGTGCACGCCAGCGCCACCTCGGCGGGCTTGCAGCGGGCGCTGGACCTGCTCGCCCCCGAGGGCACGGTGCTGGAGCTGAGCTGGTACGGCGACCGCCCCGTCACCCTGTCGCTGGGCGGGGCGTTCCACTCCGGCCGGCTGACCGTGCGCAGCAGCCAGGTCGGCCGGGTCGCCCCGGCCCGCCGGGGCAGCCGCACGTACGCCGACCGGCTCGCGCTGGCCCTGGAACTGCTCGCCGATCCCGCGTTCGACGCGCTGATCACCGGCCGCTCGCCGTTCGCGGAACTGCCGGACGTGCTCGCCGCACTGAGCGCGGGACGCCTGCCGGCGCTGTGCCACCTCATCACCTACCAGGGGGAGTGACAACATGTTCAGCGTGACCGTCCGCGATCACATGATGATCGCCCACAGCTTCCGGGGCGAGGTCTTCGGGCCGGCGCAGCGCCTGCACGGGGCCACGTTCGTCGTCGACGCCACGTTCCGCCGGCCCGACCTCGACGCCGACGGGATCGTCGTCGACATCGGCCGGGCCACGGACGCGCTGAAGGAGATCCTCGGCGAGCTGACGTACCGCAACCTCGACGACGAGCCGGCGTTCGCCGGGACGAACACCACGACCGAGGTGCTGGCCCGTACGGTCGCCGACCGGCTCGCCGACCGGGTGCGCGCGGGCGACCTGGGTGCGGGGGCGAGCGGGCTGACCGCGATCGCCGTCACCCTGCACGAGTCGCACGTCGCCTGGGCCAGCTACGAGCGCCCCCTGTGACCGGCCCGCTACGAGCGCCCGCCGTGGCCGCGGTGGGCGCGGGCGGCCGTGAGGTGCACGTGGTGCTGCCCGACGACATCGACGACCCGGCCACCCCCAGCGGCGGCAACCACTACGACCGGCGGGTCTGCGGCGGGCTGGCCGAGGCCGGCTGGCGGGTCCGCGAGCACCCGGTGCCGGGCGGCTGGCCCGCGCCCACCCCGGCGGCGCGGGCGGACCTGGCCGGACGCCTCGCGGCGCTGCCCGACGGCGCGGTGGTGCTGCTGGACGGGCTGGTCGCCTCGGTGGCGCCGGACGCGCTGGCGCCGCACGCCGGCCGGCTCCGCCTCGTCGTGCTGGTGCACCTGCCCCGCGAGGACGCCGTCGAGGCCCGCGCCCTGGCCGCCGCCACCGCCGTCGTGGCCACCAGCGGCTGGGCCCGCCGCCGACTGCTCGACCGGTACGCGCTCCCCGCCGACCGGGTGTACGTGGCCACGCCGGGGGTCGACCCCGCGCCGTCGGCGGCCGGGACGCCCGCCGGCACCGAGCTGCTGTGCGTGGCGGCGGTGGCCCCGCACAAGGGCCACGACGTGCTGCTGACCGCCCTGGCGGCGGTCGCCGACCTGCCCTGGCGCTGCGTGTGCGTCGGCGCGACGACCCGCGCCCCGGACTTCGCCGAGGGGCTGCGCCGGCGGGCCGAGCGGACCGGCCTGACCGGGCGGGTACGGCTGATCGGCCCGCGTACCGGCCCCGGGCTGGCGGCCGCGTACGCCGCCGCCGACCTGCTGGTGCTGGCCTCGCGCGGCGAGACGTACGGGATGGCGGTCACCGAGGCGCTGGCGCGGGGCGTACCCGTGCTGGCCACCGACGTCGGCGGCCTGCCGGAGGCGCTGGGGCTCGCCCCGGGCGGCGAGCGGCCCGGCCTGCTGGTGCCGCCCGACGACCCGGCGGCGCTGGCCGCCGCCCTGCGCCGCTGGCTCGGCGACGCCGGCCTGCGGGAGCGGCTGCGCCGCGCCGCCCGTGCCCGCCGGGACACCCTGGCCGGCTGGGACGCCACCGCGGCGGCCCTCGCCGCCGCGCTGAAGGAGTCGACGACATGAGCGAGCGCAGCGAGCGAATCAGCCAGCTCAGTGCCACAGCTCATGCCGGCGCCGAGCGCAGCGAGGTGACGACATGAGCGACGGCTACGACCCCACCGGCGTCAGCCACGACCCGGACGCCTTCGCCGGCTGGCTGCGGCTGCGGGAGGCCGCCGACGCGGCGGCGCGCGCCGCCGACCTGCTCGAACCGCTGCGCCGCCCCCCTACGGGCGGCGGGCCGACCGTCGTCCACGACCTCGGGGCGGGCACCGGGTCGATGGTCCGCTGGCTGGCCCCCGGCTGCCCGGCCCGCAGCACTGGGTCCTGTACGACCGCGACCCCGTCCTGCTCCGCCGCGCCCACCCCCGGCTGGCCGCCGCCGACGGCGCCCCGGTCACCGTGGCGACCCGGCGGGCCGACATCACCCGGCTGACCGCCGCCGACCTCGCCGGCGCCTCGCTGGTCACCGCGTCCGCGCTGCTGGACATGCTCACCGCCGAGGAGATCGAGCGGGTCGTCGCCGCCTGCGCCGGCCGCCCCACCCTGTTCACCCTCTCGGTGGTCGGCCGGGTCGAGCTGACCCCGCCTCACCCGCTGGACGACGAGGTCGCCAAGGCGTTCAACGACCACCAGCGGCGCACCGTCGCCGGGCGTACGCTGCTCGGCCCGGACGCCCCGGAGGCCTGCGTCGCCGCGTTCGCCCGGCACGGCGTGGCGGCGACCGTCCGGCCCAGCCCCTGGCGGCTCGGCCCGGAGCAGGCAGCGCTGGCGGCCGAGTGGTTCGCCGGCTGGCTCGACGCGGCCCGCGAGCAGCGGCCCGAGCTGGCCGGCCCCGCCGAGGCGTACGGCCGCCGGCGGCTGGCGCAGGCGCGGGCCGGCCAGCTCGGCGTTCTCGTCGACCACCGCGACCTGCTCGCCGGCTGCCCATGAGCGTCGTGCCGGGGCTGCCCGCGTCGTTCTGGCGGTGGGCGCGGACGCTCGCCGGGGTGGCCGTGCTGGCCCTGCTGCTGCGGCAGGTGGGCGGCGGCCCGTTCGTCGCCGGGCTGCGCCTGATCGACGGCCCGGCGCTCGCGGCGGCGCTCGGCGCCGGCCTGCTCACCACCGTCTGCGCGGCTTGGCGGTGGCGCCTCGTCGCGGGCGGGCTCGGCGTACGGCTGCCGCTCGGCGCGGCCGTGGCGCACTACTACCGGGCCGTGTTCCTGAACGCGACGCTGCCCGGCGGGGTGCTCGGCGATGTGGACCGCGCGGTCCGCCACGGGCGCGACGCCGGTGACCTCGGCCGGGGCGTGCGGGCGGTGGTGTGGGAGCGCGCCGCCGGCCAGCTGGTCCAGGGGGTGATCGCGGTGGTGGTGCTGGCCGCGTTCCCGTCGCCGGTGCGGCCGTACCTGCCGGTGGCCGTGGCGCTGCTCGCCGCCGGAACGCTCGGCGCGGTGCTGCTGGCTTGGGCGGCGCCGAGGCTCGGCGCGTCGGCCTGGGCACGGGCGCTGCGGGCGGCGGTGGCCGACGTCCGTGCCGGCCTGCTGGCCCGCCGCACCTGGTGCGGGGTGCTGCTGGCCTCCGCCGCGGTGGTCGCCGGCCACCTGGCCACCTTCCTGGTCGCCGCGCGTACGGCGGGGGCGGCCGCGCCGCTGTCCCGACTGGTGCCGCTGACCCTGCTCGCGCTGCTGGCGATGGGCATACCGTTGAACGTGGCCGGGTTCGGGCCGCGCGAGGGGGTGGCGGCCTGGGCGTTCGGGGCTGCGGGCCTCACCGCCGCGCAGGGCGTCGCCACCGCCACGGTGTACGGGGCCCTGGTCCTGGTGTCGAGCCTGCCCGGGGCGGTGGTGCTGCTGGCCCGCCGCCGCCCGGGGCCCGTCACCCGGCCGGCGCGCCCCGAGCGGCTGACCGCCTGACGAAGGAGAGCCATGTCCCGAGCACTGCCGAGCGCGACCGTCCGGACGCAGGTGACGGTTCCGCTGCGCTTCTCCGACGGCTACGCCACGACCGCCCGGGTGTTCTCGTTCCACGGCCTGTCCGACGGCGGCGAACACCTCGCGTTCGGGGTGGGGGACTGGGCGGCCGCCCTGGACCGGGCCGCCGCCGGCGGGCCGCCCGCGCTGGTCCGCCCGCACAGCGAGTGCCTGACCGGGGACGTGTTCGGCAGCCAGCGGTGCGACTGCGGTCCGCAGCTGCGTGAGGCGGTCGAGCGCATCGCCGAGCCGGGCGGCCTGGTGCTCTACCTGCGGCAGGAGGGCCGGGGCATCGGCCTGTACGCCAAGCTCGACGCGTACGCCCTGCAGGACTCGGGGCTGGACACCTACGAGGCGAACCTGGCCCTCGGCCGTGGCGCCGACGAGCGCGACTACACGGTCGCCGCCCAGATGCTGCTGGCCCTCGGGGCCGACCGGGTGGCCCTGCTCACCAACAACCCGGACAAGGCCGAGCAGCTGCGCCGGCTCGGGATCGAGGTGGTCGGACGGGTGCCCACGGCGCTGCACCTGTCCCCGGCGAACGCCGGCTACCTGGCGGCCAAGGTCAGCCGGGCAGCCCACACCATCGACCTCTCCGTCGTCCCGTGAGCGCCCCGGCCTCGGGCCCCGCGCGCCCGGGCCCCACTGTGGCGGACGGCGGGGTCGTGCCGCAGGACCGGCCGTACGTGCTGCTGTCCTGTGCCATGTCGATCGACGGCTACATCGACGACGCCACGGACCAGCGGCTGCTGCTGTCCAACGAGGCGGACCTGGACCGCGTCGACGCCGTACGGGCGGGGTGCGACGCCATCCTGGTCGGCGCCGGCACCGTCCGCCTCGACGACCCGCGGCTGGTGGTGCGCTCGCCGGAGCGTCAGCAGCGGCGGGTCGCCCGCGGCCTGCCCCCGTCGCCGACGAAGGTCACCGTCACCGCCACCGGCGATCTCGACCCGGCGGCCCGGTTCTTTACCGTCGGCGACGCCGAGCGGATCGTCTACTGCGCGCCGGCGGCGCTGGAGAAGGCCCGGCACCGCCTGGCCGGGCTGGCCACGGTGGTGGAGGCGCCGCCCGGCTGCACGGCGCCGGCGGGCGGCGTCGGGGCCGGTGGCGTCGCGTCGGCCGGCCCCGACGCCGGCGAGCCGGTCGGCTGTGCCGGGGTGCTGGCCGACCTGGCCGCCCGGGGGGTGCGCCGGCTGATGGTCGAGGGCGGCGCGGGCGTGCACACGCAGTTCCTCGGGGCGGGGCTCGTCGACGAGCTGCACCTGGTGGTCGCCCCGTTCTTCGTCGGCGACCGCCGCGCGCCCCGGTTCCCCGGCGACGGCCGGTTCCCGTGGCACCCGGGCCGGCGGGCGATCCTCGCGGAGGCCCGCCAGATCGGCGACGTCGTGCTACTGCGTTACGCCCTCTCCGACCGCTGCGGGAGCGACCCGGGTCACGTGTGATTCGGCGGTCCGCTCGGCGCCCTCAGCTTCTCCGGCCCGGGGGCAGGTCACGCAGGGCCGCCCGGACACCGAGCGCGGAGCGCCTGGCCATCACAGCAACGTGCCCGCCCAGGCGCACGGCTACGTGTCCGGCTGCGCCGGCCGCCCGCGCGACGCCGTCCGGGCGGTGACCCGCGACGGGCGTGCGCCACCCGGCGGCCTGCCCGCCGCGTCCGCCCCGGCACGCCGGTTCGCGCCGGTCCACCCGCCCGTGCCGGGCGGCGACGTGGGACCGGGGCGAATGCCGGGCTGCGCAGCGGGTATGTGCGGCGCCGGGAGGCGGAGGCCTCCGGGATCGAGGGGGACATGGCAGTTGGCGCCGTCGTCGGCCTGATCATCGTCGTCGTGCTCGCGCTGCTCCTGCTGGCGCTGAGCGTCCGGATGGTGCAGCAGTACCAGCGCGGCATCGTCTTCCGCTTCGGACGGGTGCTGGACCGCGTCCGCCAGCCCGGCCTGCAGTTGATCGTGCCGGTCGCCGACCGGATGGTGCGGGTGAGCATGCAGACGACCGTCATCGGCGTGCCCGCGCAGGGCGTCATCACCCGGGACAACGTCACGCTGACCGTCGACGCGGTCGTCTACTACCGGGTGGTCGACCCGGTCAAGGCGCTGGTCAACGTGCGCGACTACCCGGCCGCGGTGCTCCAGGTGGCGCAGACCGCGCTGCGCTCGGTGATCGGCAAGGCGGACCTGGACACCCTGCTCCGCGACCGGGACCGGATCAACGCGGAGCTGAAGGCGGTCATCGACGCTCCGACCGAGAAGCCGTGGGGCCTGCTGATCGAGCGGGTCGAGGTCAAGGACGTGTCGCTGCCGGAGGGGATGAAGCGGTCCATGTCCCGGCAGGCCGAGGCCGAGCGGGAGCGCCGCGCCCGGGTCATCGCTGCCGACGGCGAGTTCCAGGCGTCCCGCCGGCTGGCCGACGCGTCCCGGACGATGGCGGACACTCCGGGGGCGTACCAGCTGCGGCTGCTGCAGACCGTGGTGGACGTGGCGGCGGAGAAGAACAGCACCCTGGTCATGCCCTTCCCGGTCGAGCTGCTGCGCTTCTTCGACGTGGTCGCCCGGGGCCACCGGCCGGCCGAGCCCGCCGCGGCGCCGGGTGGTGGCCCGTCCGGCACGCCCGAGCGGGAGCCGGTCGCCGCACCGACGGGTGAGCGGGCGGACGGCCACCGCGGTCAGCCGCCGGCCCGGTGACGCGCGCCCCGGCCGCGTCCCTGGGCCTTCCGGTCGCGCCGGGCTTGCGCGGGCTGGGCCCCGGCACGACACCTAGCCTCCTAGGATGCTTTACGGGCTGTGCCGACCCGCACCGCTCACGCCACCCGGGATGCGGACACCGCCGTCACCCGAGCAGGGGACCGCCCGACAGGACGAGCGCCGATTCGGCGGGGCGGCGGGCGTGTCCGGGGGCGGCAGGTGGCGCGGCACGCCGCGCGTCACCTGCCGAAACGATTCCGGCCCTGGCGAGGTTGATCCGACGTCGACGACCGCCGTCAGTGGGCCGCCGGGGATGCGTACCTCGGGTGTCCGTCCGCATCCCCGTGGAAGGTCCCATGGTTCTGATCTCCACCCGCGTGCCCGACACGTCGGTCCGCCGGCTGGCGGCCACCCTGTACGGCTACGCGTTCCTGTCCGACCTCGTCCTGCTCTATCCGCTGTACGCGCTGCTGTTCAGCGACACCGGGCTGTCCGTGTGGCAGATCTCCGCCCTGTTCGCCGTCTGGTCGGCGGCCGGTCTGGTGCTGGAACTCCCGTCGGGGGCGTGGGCCGACACGGTGTCGCGTCGGCTGCTGCTGTGCCTCGCGCCGCTGTGCGCCGCCGCCGGGTTCGCGCTGTGGGTGCTCGTGCCGTCGTATCCGGCGTTCGCGGCCGGCTTCGTGCTCTGGGGCGCGGGCGGGGCGCTGCGCACCGGGGCGCTGGAGGCGCTCGTCTTCACCGAGCTGGACCGCGGGGGCGCGGCCGGCCGGTACGCCCGGGTCATCGGCCGCGCCCGCACGGCGGAGGTGCTGGCGGTCATGGCGTCGATCGCGCTGGCCGGGCCGGTGTTCGCCTGGGGTGGGTACCCGGCCGTAGGGGCGGCCAGCGTGCTGGTGTGCCTGCTCGCCGCCGCCGTCGCCACCGGCTTCCCCGAGCACCGCGCGGCCGACGTCCCCGCCGGAGCCGCGGCGCGCGTGCCCGGGGGCCCGGCGAGGGGCGGGGCTGGTGGGGCAGCCTGCGGTGCGGCCTGGCCGAGGTCCGCGCCGATGCCCGCGTACGCCGGGCAGTGCTGCTGGTGGCGGTCGTGACCGCGGTGTGGGACGCGGTCGGCGAGTACGTGCCGCTGCTGGCCCGGGAATCCGGCGTGGCAGAGTCGACGGTGCCGCTGCTGGTCCTGCTGGTGTGGGCCGGGGTGACCGTCGGAGGCCTGCTCGCCCCGGTGGGGGAGCGGTGGGGCCGGCGCGGCCTCGCCGGGCTGCTGGCGCTGGCCGCGTCGGCCCTGGCGGCCGGGGCGGGCGTCGGGCGTCCGGCCGGGTTCGTGTTGATCGCCGTGGCGTTCGCGGCGTTCCAGCTCGCGACCGTGCTGACCGGCGCCCGGTTGCAGGCGAGCATCACCGGGCCGGGTCGGGCCACGGTCACCTCGCTGGCGGGGATGGGCACCGACCTGACCATCGTGGGCGTGTACGGGGCGTACGGGCTGGTGGCCACGGCGGCCGGCAACCGGGCGGCGTTCGTCTGGGCCGCCGTGCCGTACCTGGCGGTGGCGGCGCTGGTGGCCCTCGGCCGGCGCGCCCGGGCGTGACGGTGCGGCGCGCTGTCGGTGGTGGGGCCTAGCCTGAGGGCATGCGTCGCCTGGGGTACGACCGTCTGCGCGCCGAGATCACCGAGCAGAGCGAGTTGCTGGCCGGCCATCTGGCCGGGGCCGACCTGACCGTGCCCGTGCCCTCGTGCCCGGGGTGGAACGTCGGCCAGTTGGGCCGGCACCTGGGCGGTGGGCAGCGCTGGGCTGAGTCGATCGTGCGGACGCGCCCGCAGGCTGCGCCGCCGGACGACTCCTTCCGTGACCTCACCCCGTACGCGCGGGAGGATCCGGCGGTGCTCGGCCCCTGGCTGGTCGAGGGGGCGCGGGAGTTGGCCGGGGCGCTGGCCACGGCGGGGCCGGACGCGCCGGTGTGGACGCCGCTGCCGCCCGGCGCGGGGGATCCCGGCAGCACGTTCTGGGCGCGGCGGTTCGCCCACGAGACGCTGATGCACCGGCTCGACGCGGCCCTGGCGCTGGGGGCGGCGTTCACCGTCGGCGAGGAGTTGGCGCTGGACGCCCTCGACGAGTGGATGGAGCTGGGGTCGCTGCCGATGATGCTCGACGTGCATCCGCGGCAGCGTGAGCTGCTCGGCCCGGGCCGCACGGTCCACCTGCACGCCACCGACGCGGGGCCGGGCGTGGCGGCGGAGTGGCTGGTCGACCTGACCGGCGACGCCGTCGCCTGGCGTCCGGCGCATGAGCGGGCGGCCGTGGCGGTGCGGGGTCCGCTGACCGAACTGCTGCTGGTGGTCTACCGCCGGCGGCCGGTCGACGCCGGGACGGTGGAGGTGCTGGGCGACCGGGGTCTGCTCGACTTCTGGCTGGACCGGGTCGGGTTCGGCTGACCATCGGGCGGCGGCGTGGCCATCGGCTTCGGCCTGGGCTCACTGAACGTCGGGGGCCTCAGTCCGGCAGGGCGTCCAGGTAGACCCAGCGCCCGCTCTCGCGGACGAATCGGCTGTGTTCGGTGAGCGTTCCCGGCCGGCCGCCCTGGCGGTAGTGGGCCCGGAACGCGACGCTGCCGGCGGTGTCGAACAGGCCGCCCCGGTCGGTGCCGAGGATCTCCAGTCGCGTCCACCGGTGGTCGGGGTCGAGGCGCAGCGACTCCGGTCGGGTGCCGGAGTGCCAGCTGCGCAGCAGGTACGCCGTGTCGCCGACGGCGAACGCGCTGAACCGGGACCGCATCAGCGCCTCCGCCGTGGCCGCGTCCGCCTCGCCGCGGTGCAGCCGGCCGCAGCACTGGGCGTACGGCTGGCCGGCGCCGCACGGGCAGGCGCGGGTCGCCGCGTCCGCGCCGCCGCGGCTGTGTCGTTTCGCCATCCCTTCATCCTGCCGCGTGCCCGGCGCGGGTACGTCGAAGGGCCGGCCCCTCGCTGGGGGTCGGCCCTTCGTGTTGTCTCCTGTGGTTCGGGTTTGCGGTCAGGAGGTGGTGCTGTAGCCGCGGGTGGCGATCCAGTCGGCGAGGTTGTCGACGGTGAGGTGGTAGGAGGCTTGGTCGGGGTTGGCGGAGTCGGCGATGGTGACGGTGTGGCCGTTGTCGTGGTAGCCGACGATGCTGATGTAGTGGCCGCCTTCGAAGGAGTGGGTGGTGCCGTCGGTGTCGGTGGTGGTGCCGGCGATGTTGGCGACGACGGCCTTGCCGTTGTCGATGGTGCGGACGATGTCGGCGCGCAGGGTGTCGGTCTGCGTGTCGGTGGCCTTGGTGTCGCGGATCTCGACGGATTTGTAGACGTTGCCGCCGGTTTCCTTGTTCAGGACGGGGGTGATGTCGTTGATGCTGTTGGTGCCGTTCTCGGTGGTGCCCATTTCCTTGGCCATGGCGTCGACGTCGATGTTCTTGCCCTGGACGGACAGGGCGTTGCGGGTGGCGGCGGGGCCGCAGTAGTAGAAGTTGGGCTGGGCCTGGTAGCGGACGTCGAGTTCCCGCTCGCCCGCGGGTTTGCGGTCGGCCTGGGTGTGGGTGGCCTGGGTGGGCTTGTGGGCGGGTGCGGCGTGGGCGGCGATGGCGGGTCCGGCGATGCCGCCGGCGGTGGCGGCGATGCCGGCAACGGTCAGGGCGGTCTTGCGGATCAGGTCGGTACGCATGATGAGGGAACCTTTCGATCGGGGGCGCGCGGCAACACGCCGGGGGCGGCGCGCCGCGCGGAAGGAAAGGGGAAGAGCGCGAGGGGCTCGGGTCCCGGCGATGGTGCCTGGCTCGGGTGGCCCGGGGTGTAACGCCCGGGGGCGGCGGGTGATTCCCGCGGGTCGCGGCTTCCCGGGGTTGGGTTCGGCCCGATGCTCGGGCGCATCCCGGGGGTGTAACGCGCCGGGGCGGCGGGGCCATTCCACCGGGGCAGCCGGAGGCATTCCACCCACTTCGTCGCCGGCCGGGGGCGTCGTGGTGCCCCGCCACGTCGCCGACATGGCGGGATCCCCCTGGCGTGGATGCCCCTATGTCGGCGACATGGGGTCAACCGGGCCCGGAGAGACCGGCCGGGGGGTGGTGGTGCGCGCGATGTCGCCGACATGGCGGGATCCGCTGGGCGTGGATGCCCCCATGTCGGCGACATGGGGTTGATGACCGCCCCCGGGCCGCGTCAGTGCCCGATGGGTCAAGGGGGCGGGGGCGCAAACCGCCGCGTGGGCCCGGCCGCCATTCCACGACCACCCGCCGACCATGGGACATTCACCCCCAAACCGGACACGCGGCCGCCGCCCGGGTCGCCGCCCGGCTGCCGCCCCGGCTGCCGCCCCGGCCGGCGTCCCGCCGGCGTCCCGCCGGCGCACCGCCGGCCGGGAACTCCCTCTCGCCGACCGGCCCCCACCGGGAGCGGATGCCGGCAGCGCGCCGGACCGGCACCCGAGGCCACACTTTCGGGGAAACTGTCCCCTCGACTGGCGGTATGGCCACTCTTTCCCCGAAACTGCGCGAAATTTCTGTCCCGCCCCGGGGGGCGGGGCGGTGCGAGGGTGGAATGGGGGGTGGGGGCGGTCAGAGCCAGCCGGAGCGGCGGAAGAGGCGGTGGAGGGTGAACGCGGCGGCCGCCATCACCAGCAACGCGGCCGGGTAGCCGTAGCGCCAGTTCAGTTCCGGCATGACCGCGAAGTTCATGCCGTAGATCCCGGCGACGGCGGTCTGCGTCGCGGCGATCGCCGCCCATGCGGCGATTTTGCGCATGTCGTTGTTCTGCTCGACGGCCAGCTGTGCCAGTCGGGACTGCAGGAGCGAGTTGAGCAGGTCGTCGTACGCGCCGACACGGTCGACCGCCCGGGCGAGCTGCCCCTCCACCTCGACGAACCGGCTGCGCAGTGCCGGCGGTGGGCCGTCGGGGCGCGGCTCGGTGAGCGTGCGCAGTGGCGCCTGCAACGGCAGTACGGCCCGCTTGAACTCCACGATTTCCCGTTTGAGCTGGTAGATCTGCTGGACATCGGCGGACCGGTCGCGGGCGAAGACCGTCTCCTCCACGCGTTCCAGGTCGTGCTCGACGTGCCCGGCGACCTCCAGGTACAGGTCGACCATGCGGGCGCACACGGCGTACGCGACGGCCCAGGGGCCCTCCGCGAGTACCGCCGGGCGGCCCTGGATGCCCTCGCGGACCGGGGTCAACGCACCGGCAGCGCCGTGCCGGACGGTGATGACGAACCGGTCGCCGAGGAACACCATCACGTCCCCGGTGTCGATCACCTCGGAGGTGCCCGTCAGTTCGGCGTGCTCGACGTAGCCGGCGGTGCGCAGCACCAGCAGCGTCGCCGTGCCGTGCCGTTGCAGGGTGGGGCGGTGCCCGTCGGCGACGGCCTGCTCGACGCTGAACGCGTCCAGGCCGAAGGTCCGGCCGACGTCGGCCATCACCGCCGGTGCCGGCTCGTGCAGGCCGAGCCAGACGAAGGACCGTCGGTGGCGGGTCTGCGTGTACGCGTCGGCGTAGTGCGGACGTCCGGGCTGGCGGCGCCCGTCGGCGTAGACCGCGCAGTCGACCACGGCGTCCGGGTTGGCGGGGCGGCTGGGCGGCGCGGCCCGGGCGGGGCGGCCGCCCAGCGCGCGTCGCAGCAGTTGGGGCAGCCGTCGCCGCCAGCGGGTACGCGTGGGCTCCTGGTCCACCGGGTCACCTCCGCTTCACCGGGAACTGCCGGCAACCGTAGGCGATCTTCCCGCCGGGTGGTGGCCCGGGCGTCCTCAGGGGATGGCGGTGGCGAAGACGACGACGTTGTCGAGGTAGCCGCCCTGGCGTTCGTCGAAGCGGCCGCCGCAGGTGACCAGGCGTAGCCGCGGCACGGCGCCGGCGCCGTAGACGAGGTCGGCGGGGAAGGCTGTCTTCGGGTAGGACCCGATGCCGTCCACGGCGAACGTCACCTCGGTCGCGTCGGCGCGCGCCACGCGGATCCGGTCGCCGGGCCGGAGCCGGCCGAGGTCGAAGAAGACCGCCGGGCCGGTGTCGCGGGAGTCGACGTGCCCGACGATGACGGCGTTGCCGGCCTCGCCCGGGCTGACGCCGAGCCGGTACCAGCCGGCGACGGTCGGCCGGTCCGGCGGGGGAACTTCGAGTTCGCCGGTGCCGGTGACGGCCACCGGCACCAGGTCGGCGCGTACGCCGATCGCGGGGATGGTGATGCGGGTCGGGTCCGCCCGGGGCAGGGGTGGCGCGGGCGACGCCGCCCGGTGGGCGGTCGGGTCGGTGGTCGCCGCGGCGTCCGGTCGGGGCGGGCGCGGGGGTGTGCGGGTCGCCCCGGCGGCGAGCAGTCCGAGCCCGGTCACGCCGGCCAGCGCGATCGCCGCCGCGGCGGCCCGGTGGCCTGGGAGCACCTCGCACCTCCGGACGGGCGCGACGGGCGCCCGCGCCGGTGGTCGGCCGGCGCAGGCGCCCGTCTCAGGGATGTCGTGCTCAGGGATGTCGTGCTCAGGGATGTCGTGACGTGTGCCGGGTCAGGTGTTGGCGGACGCGTGGCGTCGGCGGCGTACCAGGGTCAGCGCGCCGGCCGTGGCGGCGCCGACGAGGGTGCCGCCCGCGGCGAGGAGGGCCGTGTTGCCGGTGGTGGCACCCCCGCCGGCCGCCGCCCCGCCGATGGGGGTGACGGTGAACGTGGCGCTGCCCGAGGACGTCCCGTCGCCGCAGGTCGCGGTGACCGTGTAGGTGCCGATGGTGAACCCGGCGGTGAAGAGTTCGGCGCTGAGTCCGCCGCCGGCGGCCGCCGTGGTGGACCGGACGTTCTCGTCCCGGTTGGGGCCGGTGACGTGGAAGATGGCGTCGCCCGCCTTCGGGTTGCAGGTGGAGGTGAGCACGACGGTGCCGCCGACGGGTGTGGTGGCCGGTGAGACGGTGGTCGCCGCGAGCGCGGCGGCCGGGAGCAGCAGGGTGCCGAGGCCCACGCCGAGCGTCGTCGATACGAGTAGTGACTGTGCCTTCATACGCGTCTTCCCTCACTTCTGTCCGCTGTTCGGGTGGGACGTCGTTCGGGTGGCCAACACCGCAACTAGCACCGGTGTGCCCAACACTAGGAGGGTTGGGGCCCCGATCCGGTGAAAACGAGAATTCTTCGTTCCCGTCACGTGTCCGCCCGCGCAGCAGGAGAGCTGCGGAAAGGCCGTACCGGCGCCGCCAGTGACGGGGCGGGGCGGGCCGCCCCTGCCGTCCGGGCCCGGCCCGTTCTGCCGGTGATCGACCCACCCGGGCGGACCCGAGGCGTACGCCCGGCTACCGGCCCCGTCGTCGCCGTGACGCCACCGAGTTATGCCCGTGGCAGAGCAGGCCGCCCTCGGCGACGGCACCGGGGCATGCTGTGGGGACAGCACCCGGCCGGCGGCCGGATCCGATCGGAGGAGCCGCGCATGTCGGTGATCAGCCAGGTCGGTGGCCCGGCCGACTGGCGGCCGACCAGCTCGCCGACGGTTCGTGCTCGGCATGGACCTGCGGGCCGGGGACATGCAGCTGCTCAACAACCACGTCGTGGTGCACGTGCGCACCGCCTACTCCGACCATCCGGAGCCGGAGCGTCGCCGCGACCTGATCCGGCTGTGGCTGGACACGGACCGGGACCCGGCGGCGGCGAGCTGACTGCCCCGACCCGGCGGCCCACCCGCCCGGTTCGCGGGTACTCGTCCGGGCGCCCCCGTGCCATGATCGTCGTCATGCACAGGGGAACCGTCACCGCGGACGCTGCGGGCACCTGGACGCTGGGCGACCGCACCGTCAACCGGATCGGCCTCGGGGCGATGCGGCTGACCGCGACGGCCGACGGCCGGCCGACCGACCGGGACCAGATGATCGGGCTGCTGCGCCGGGCCGTCGAGCTGGGCGTCAACCACATCGACACGGCGGCCTTCTACTTCTCGCCGCTGCGCTCGGCGAACGAGCTGATCAACGCCGCCCTCGCGCCGTACCCGGACGACCTGGTCATCGCCACCAAGGTCGGGCCGGGCAAGGACCCCTCGGGGCAGTGGCTGCCGCTGGCCCGGCCGGACCAACTGCGTGGGCAGGTCGAGGAGAACCTCCGCCAGCTCGGCCGCGACCACCTCGACCTGGTCAACCTGCGCCAGAACGGCCTGGACTCGGTCGCCGAGCACTTCGGCGCGCTGGCCGAGCTGCGCGACGCCGGGCTGATCCGGCACCTGGGCATCTCCAACGTCCGGCCGCACCACCTGCCGCAGGCGCGGGCCGTCGCCCCGGTGGTGTGCGTGCAGAACGCGTACGGCCTGGGCTACCGGGCCGGCCACGACGAGTTCGTCCGGGACTGCGCGGCGCGGGGCGTGGCGTACGTGCCCTTCTTCGCCATCGCCACCGCCGGCCGGGAGGCCGGCGCGGGCGGCGAGGAGGACCCCGAGGTGTGCGCGGTCGCCGCCGCCCACGGGGTGTCCACCGCGCAGGTGCGGCTCGCCTGGACGCTGCACCGCGGCCCGAACGTGCTGGCCATCCCGGGCACCGGCAACCCGGAGCACCTGGTCGCGAACGTGGCCGCCGCGGCGCTGCGGCTCACCCCGGACGACCTGGCCCGGCTGGAGACCGTCCACCAGCGCGGGCGGTAGCGGCCGTTCCCGGCCCGTCACCGGACCCGGTCGGCGGGGTCGGTGTCCCGGCGCCGCGCCCCGGCGCGTGGTGTGGCAGCGTGGCGGGGTGGCCGCCTCCCCACCCGTCGACGTCGACCTCGCCCTGGTCGGCGGCGGCGGCGCGGCGTCGCTCGTGCTGGCCGCCCTGGACCGGCACGGCGTGCGGGGCGTACGGGTCGCCGTGCTCGACCCGGTCCGCAAGCACGGCCAGGACCGCACCTGGGCGTTCTGGGGCCGGCCGGGCGGCGAGCTGGAGCCGCTGCTCAGCGCCAGCTGGCGGCGTGTCGAGGTGACCACGCCCGCCCGGCGCCGGGTGCTCGACCTCGCCCCGCTGCGGTACGCGATGCTGCGCTCCGCCCCCGTGTACGCGCGGGCCGCCGAGGCCGAGCGGCGCCTCGGCGCGACCCGGATCGACGCCGCGGTCACCGCCCTGGCCGACGACGGCACCCGCGTGCTGCTCCGCGGCCCGGACGGGGTGCCGCTGGCGCGGGCGTCGTGGGTGCTGGACTCCCGGCCCCGCCCGCCGCGGAGGCCCGGCCGGACGTCCTGGTTGCAGCACTTTCGCGGTTGGTGGCTGGAGGCCGGGGCGGCGGCGTTCGACCCCGACCGGGCGGTGCTGATGGATTTCCGCACCCCGCAGCCGCGGCGGGGCGTGTCCTTCGGCTACGTCCTGCCGGTCAGCGACCGGTACGCCCTGGTCGAGTACACGGAGTTCTCCCCGGCGCCGCTGACCGACCACGGGTACGACCGGGCGCTGCGCGGCTACGTCGCCCGGCTCGGCCTGCATCCCGAGGCGCTGAGGGTGCGGGAGGTGGAGAACGGGGTGATCCCGATGACCGACGCCCCGTTCGCGCGCCGGCCCTCGCCTCGGGTGGTGTGCCTCGGCACGGCCGGCGGCGCCACCCGGCCCTCCACCGGCTACACCTTCGCCGCGATGCTGCGGCAGGCCGAGCAGGTGGCCCGGGCGGTGGCGGCCGGCCGCCCGCCGGTGCCCGCGCCCGCGTACCCCCGTCGGCACCTGTGGCTGGACGCGGTCGCGCTGCGGGCGCTGGACACCGGGCGGCTGGCCGGCCCGGACTTCTTCGACCGGCTGTTCGACCGCAACCCGCCGCAGCGGGTGCTGCGCTTCCTCGACGGCGGGACCTCGCCGGGGGAGGACCTGGCGGTCATGCGGTCCAGTCCGCTGCTGCCGATGACCTCCGCCGTGCTCGGGGACGCGGTGGGGCGGCTACGCGGCCGGCTGCGCCGCCCGCGCTGACCGCCCGCGCGTCCGTACCGCAGCACGGCCTTGCACCGGTGCCGCGACCTGCACCCCGGCCTCCCGGCCCGAGCCGGCGAGGCCGTCCAGGGCGGCGCGCACCTCGGCCAGCACACCGTCCCGTGGTTCGATCATGATGAGCGACCCCGCCAGAAGTCGCGGTCACGACGGACCACCTCCCGACGCCGCCCGCAGCGCGGACGCCGGGCGGCGCCTCCGATCTCCCCCGCGCCGGACCGCCCGGAGGCCCGGCGACAGGGCGCGCCGGGTAGGTTGCGGGCATGGTGGACGAGGCGGCCGGCGGGGTCGTGCAGATCTGGACCGACGGCGCGTGCAGCGGCAACCCCGGCCCGGGCGGGTGGGGCGTGGTGCTGCGCTACGGCGCCCACGAGCGGGAGCTGTGCGGTGGCGAGGCGACCCCGACGACGAACAACCGGATGGAGCTGATGGCCGCCATCCGGGCGCTGGAGGCGCTGACCCGCCCGGTCTCCGTCGAGCTGCACACCGACAGCACGTACGTGCGCAACGGCATCACCAGTTGGCTCGCCGGGTGGAAGCGCAACGGCTGGGTGACCGCGTCCCGGCAGCCGGTCAAGAACGCCGACCTGTGGCAACGGCTGGAGGCGGCCTGCGCCCGGCACACGGTGCGGTGGCTGTGGGTGAAGGGGCACAACGGCCACCCGGAGAACGAGCGGGCGGACGCGCTGGCCAACCGCGGCATGGCCGAGGCCCGGTCGGAGGCGACCGCCGCCCGGTGACTGAGCGACGCACCGTGTCCCACCGCCGCCACCCGCCCAGCTCCGCGATCGTGCAATTGTCGCCCCGACAAACAGGATGAAAGACCCGATCCGGGGGCCCAACGTGCAAGATCGTGAAGGAGGGGGACGTCAGGGTTCGTTCGCGGCGGGTTCGTCGGCCGGGTCGGCGGTGCCGGAGACCGCGTCGACGTCGTAGCCGGCGCGGCTGGTGCCGCGGGCCGGCTGGCGGTTCTCGGCGGGCAGGTCGGCGAAGTCGTCCCCGTGGTCGTCGGTCGTGTGCAGGGACTCGCCCGGCGGGCGCAGCGACGCCTCGTAGGCGGTCGCGCCGTCGGGCTCGTCGGTGCTGGCTCGGTCCACGCGCCTCTCACTGGTCATGCCGCACTCCTGCCCGTCCCGGCGGCCGGCAAACGCCGGCAGGACGGTTGCCCGCCCGGCCGCGGCGGACGTCAGCGGGGCCGGCCCCGGCGCGCCGCCCGCCCGCCGCCGGCCCGCGTACCGGGCTCGGCCCGCCCGCCGCTTCGCGGGCGGTCGGCGACCGGCCGGGGCAGCACGGTGATCGGCGGCGACCAGTGGGCCGGGCGCGCGAGCGCCGGCGGGAGCCCGGTCCGGTGGTCGCCGCGGGCCGCGTCGACCTGGGACTGGTGCAGGAACAGCGCGCGCCGCAGGTCCGCGCCGCGCACGTCGGCGCCGCGCAGGTCCGCGCCGGTGACGTCGGCCAGGGTGAGGTCGGCGCCGCGCAGGTCCGCCCCGAGCAGCACCGCGCCGCGCAGGTTCGCCCCGACCAGGTCGACCCGGCGCAGGTCGGCCGCGACCAGCACGGCCCCCCGCCGGTCGACCCCGGGCCGCTCGGCGCGCGCCCGCTCGCCGGCGCGCGACAGCAGCGGGTTCACCCGATCCCGGTACGCGTCGACGTCGAGGGCGAGCAACTCCTCGGGGCCGCCGGCGGTGAGCCGGCGGGTCTCGGTCAGCGCCGCGGCCAGCTCCTCGCGCAGCGGGCCGGGCGCGGTCAGCGCCACCGCCTCGGTCAGGTACCAGAGCAGCTCGTGCAGCGGGCGCATGACGGCGAACGTGTCGAACATCCGCGTAGCCGTCTCCGGGGCGGCCCGCCAGTCCCGCCCGCCGAAGGTGACCTGGGCGACCTGCTGGCCCGCGCCGAAGCAGTCGAAGACGGTGCACCCCGGGAAGCCCCGGGCCCGCAGGTCGCGGTGGATGCCGCAGCGGAAGTCGGCGCCCAGGTTGGGGCAGGGCCGCCCGGCCGGCTTGTCCAGCGCGAAGTCCGCGGACGCGGAGAACGCCGGCGCCACGCAGCACAGCCCGAAGCAGCGGGAGCAGTCCGCCCGCAGGTCGCCGCCCGGGGCGGGCTGGGATGGTTCTGGCACGCTGACCGTTCTCCCGGGTCGTAGGGGTGGTCGCCCGGCAATCCCGGGCCGCCCCATTGTCCCGCCGGCGCCGTGCCGCGGGGACGCGGGGTGACCAGGTCTTTCCGGCCCCGGACGCGTGCGGCGCCCGTAGGGTGGGCCTATCCAGTCAGGCGGGGGGCCGGACGATGGACGACAGCGCGCGCGAGCAGGCACTGCTCACCGCCCTGACCACCGAACACTTCGTGCTCCAGACCTCCCGCAGCGCGACCGTCACCGAGTCGGTCGGCCGGGCCACCGTGTTCCTGTCCCTGCTGTCGGCCGCGCTGATCGGGCTGGGCTTCGTCACCACGAGCGGCCCGCTGCTCAAGCCGTACCTGGGGGCCGTGCTGCCGACCCTGGTGATCACGGGGCTGCTCACGTTCGGCCGGCTGGTGCAGAACATGGTGGAGAACGAGGTGGACCTCAGACGCATGCAGCGCATCCGGGCGTACTACCACCGCAAGCTCGCCGCCGGGCACGACTTCTTCGCGGACGCGGCCCTGGCCGGGGACGACGTGCGAGCGTCCTGGGCGGCGGTCGGCAACCGTCCCAGCCGTACCCAGCTGCTGCTCACCACGGCGGCCATGGTCGGCGCGGTCAACGCGCTGCTGATCGGGCTGGGCGTGACCCTGCTCGCCGTGCTGGCGGGCGTGGGTCCGCAGGTGCGGGTCGGCCCGCGGGTCCCGTCAGCGGTATCCCGCCGCCTCGTCGGCCGCCCGCCCTGACGCCCGGTGCCGGCGAGGTGTAGCCGTCCGCCCGGCGGGTAGCCGCGACGCATGGAGCTGGTCGAGGAGGCGCCGTACCGGTTCCGCATCGAGCGGCGGGACACGATGCGGGTGCCCGGCGTCGTCTTCGCCTCCCGCGCGCTGATCCCCGACGTGGGGGAGGACCGGTCCCTGGAGCAGGTGGCCAACGTCGCGACCCTGCCGGGCATCGTCGGCGCCTCGTACGCGATGCCCGACGTGCACTGGGGGTACGGCTTCCCGATCGGCGGCGTCGCCGCCACCGACGTCGACGCGGGCGGGGTGGTCTCCCCGGGCGGGGTCGGCTTCGACATCTCCTGCGGGGTGCGGCTGCTCGCCGCCGACCTGCACCGCGACGACCTGCCGCGGGTGCGCGAGGCCCTGATGGACGGCCTCGACGCCGCGATCCCGCGCGGCATGGGCCGGGGCTCCGTGTGGCACCTGACCGACCGGGCCGAGCTGGACGCGGTGCTGCGTGCCGGGTCCCGGTACGCCGTCGAGCGGGGGCACGGCGTGCCCCGGGACCTGGACCGGTGCGAGGACTACGGCGCGGTCGGCGACGCCGACCCGGCGCAGGTCAGCGACCGGGCCGTGCAGCGCGGGCAGGGGCAGGTCGGCAGCCTCGGTTCCGGCAACCACTTCCTGGAGGTGCAGGCGGTCGACGAGGTCCACGACGAGCGGGTGGCGGCGGCGTTCGGGCTGCGCGCCGGCCAGGTCTGCGTGATGATCCACTGCGGGTCGCGGGGGCTGGGCCACCAGATCTGCACCGACTACGTACGCACCATGGAGCGCACGATGCCCCGCGACGGCATCCAGGTGCCGGACCGGCAGCTCGCCTGCGCGCCCGTCGACTCGGCGGAGGGGCGGGCGTACCTGGCGGCGATGGCCGCCGCCGCGAACTACGCCCGCGCCAACCGGCAGCTGCTCACCGAGGCCGCCCGCCGGATCTTCGCCCGGGTCACCGGCGGCGGCCTCGACCTGGTGTACGACGTCTCGCACAACCTCGCGAAGATCGAGACGCACCGGGTGGACGGCGTCGAGAGGCGGCTCTGCGTGCACCGCAAGGGCGCCACCCGGGCGCTGCCGCCCGGGCACGCCGACCTGCCCGCCGACCTGTGCCCCGCCGGCCAGCCGGCGCTCATCCCCGGTTCCATGGGCACCGCCTCGTACGTGCTCACGGGCGTCGCCGGCGCCCCGGCGTTCGCCTCGACGTGCCACGGGGCGGGCCGGACGCGCAGCCGTAAGCAGGCCACGAAGACCGTCCGGGGCCAGGACCTGCGCCGGGAGCTGGAGAGCCGGGGGATCGCGGTGCGCGGGGCGTCCTGGCGGGGGCTGGCCGAGGAGACGCCGGAGGCGTACAAGGACGTCACCGAGGTGGTCGAGGTGGCCGAGGGCGCCGGCCTGTGCCGCCGGGTGGCCCGGCTGGTGCCGCTGGGCGTCGTCAAGGGCTGACCGTCCGTCGGCCCGCGTCGGCGGTGCCCGACGAGCGCCCTGGCGGGCCGCCGTCACACGTCCAGGGTCACCGCGCAGGACCAGCCGCGCCCGTCCGGGCCGAAACGCAGCTCGTGCAGGGACACCGCCTTCGGCACCGCGCCGACCGGCTCCACCGCGTCGGCGTCCACGACCCGCCAGCGCACCCGCACGCCCCGTCGGGCCGGGCGGTCACCTCCACCGCGACCGGCAGCGTCCCCTCCGTCTCCAACCGGAAGATCATTTCGTCGAGGGCGCCCACCAGCAGGTCCTCGTCGTCGCCGGCCGGGACGTCGACCGTCGCCCCGGTGCCCGGCCCCGCGCCGGAGAAGTCGGCGAACGTCTCCACCGCCGCCCGCACCGCCTCCGCCAGGCAGCCCTCCCGGTCCGGCGCCCACGCCTCGATCCGCACGTCGGCGGTGTGCGGCACGGCCCGGTGGCCCCGCCCCGGTCCTCGTTCCATGCCCCGATCATCCCGCCGCCCAGCCCGGGTGGCCGGCGCCCGGGCGGAAAGAGGGGCGCCGCGTACCCTCGGGCGGATGCGGATCACCAAGTTCACCCACTCCTGAGTACGGCTCGAGCACGAGGGGCGGGTGCTGGTCGTCGACCCGGGCACCTGGAGCGAGCCGCGCGCCCTCGCCGGAGCGGACGCCGTGCTCGTCACCCACGAGCACACCGACCACGTCGACGTCCTCCGCCTCGCCGGCCTCGGCGCCCCCGTCTTCGTTCCCGAGGGGGCCGTCCTGCCGCCGCTGGCCGACCTGCCGGTGACCCGGGTCCGCGCCGGGCAGCGGTTCACCGCCGCGGGCCTGCCCGTGCTGGCCGTCGGCGGCCGGCACGCCACCATCCACGGCGGCCAGCCCGACTGCGCCAACCTCGGGTACGTCGTCTCCGACGGCGCGGTCTACCACCCGGGCGACTCCCTGCACCCGGCGGGGCAGCCGGTGGACACGCTGCTGGTGCCGGCGCAGGCGTCCTGGCTGAAGCTCACCGGCCGACCACGTTGGAGCCCGGGGCGGACGCCAAGCCGGTGCCCGGCGGGTACGTGCAGACGGGCTGGCCCGACTCGACGGGGTGCCCGGCTGTCGCGCGACGGGCTCACCTGGTCCTGGGTGGCCGCCCCCGACCTGCCCTGACGGGATTCCGCGACGCCGGGGCCGGCCCACTGACACCAGGTGTCAGTGGGCCGGCCCTACGGTCCCCGGTATGGCATTCCACAGCAAGGAGCTGCGCGTCGCCGGCGTGACCACGGTCGCCGGCCGCCGGCTCAAGCACTACCTCATCGACCAGCCGGACCGCCGGATCACGCCCGAGGTGCGGCGCGCCGCCGCGGCGTTCCTGCCCCGGCTGCTGCCCACCGGCGACGACGGCACCCCGCCCGGCGGCTGGGTGGTGCTGCACCGGGGCGCGGACGGCGCCGCCTACCTGCTCGCGTACAGCTGGTTCTGGGACAACGTCGTCGAGGCCCGGATCGGCGTTGCCGGCCAGCCGGCGCTGGACTGCCCGGACGACGACCCGGCGCACTTCGTCGAACTGCGCCGCCCGGGGGTCGGCTGCGTCTGGGAACTGGGCGTGCTGGAGCACGAACGGGCCGCCTGGGTCCGGCACGTCCTGGCGCCCGAGCGTCCGGACCTGGACGGCTACCTGGCCGACACCCGCGCCGCGGGGCCGGTGGGCCGCTGACGGGGGAGCGCACCTGGGAGACCAACTGGACGACGGACTTCACCCGTACCGGCTGACCGGCCCCGCCGCCGGGTGCGGTCCGCCGGCGGGGTGGCGTACTGGGTAGGGTCCGGGGCGTACCCTGCGACGGGAGACGCACCATGGCCAGCGACCACGTCGACGTGCTCATCGTCGGCGCCGGTCTCTCCGGCGTCGGCGCCGCCTGTCACCTGCGCCGCGACTGTCCCGGCAAGACGTACGCGGTGCTGGAGGCGCGCGGCGCGATCGGCGGCACCTGGGACCTGTTCCGCTACCCCGGCGTCCGCTCCGACTCGGACATGTTCACCCTGGGCTACTCGTTCAGGCCGTGGACCGATCCGAAGGCCATCGCCGACGGCGACTCGATCCGCGACTACGTCCGTCGGACCGCCCGGGAGTACGGCGTGACCGAGCACATCCGCTTCCACCACCGGGTCGTGCGCGCCGAGTGGGACAGCGGCACCGCCCGGTGGACGGTGCGGGCCCGCCGCGACGACACCGGCGAGGACGTCGCGCTCACCTGCGCGTTCCTGTTCGTCTGCTCCGGCTACTACCGCTACGACGCCGGCTACACCCCGGACCTGCCGGGGATGGGGGAGTACGCGGGGCGGCTGGTGCACCCGCAGCACTGGCCCGCCGACCTGGACCA
Organism: Micromonospora olivasterospora; assembly: GCF_007830265.1. Taxonomy (NCBI): domain Bacteria; kingdom Bacillati; phylum Actinomycetota; class Actinomycetes; order Micromonosporales; family Micromonosporaceae; genus Micromonospora; species Micromonospora olivasterospora. Next base: position 5,774,707 of record NZ_VLKE01000001.1, on the reverse strand, counting down.
CACCGGCAGGCGGGTGGTGGTCGTCGGCAGCGGCGCCACGGCGGTGACCCTGGTGCCGGCGCTGGCCGAGCGGGCCGCCCACGTCACCTTGCTCCAGCGCTCGCCGACGTACGTGATCGCGCTGTCGTCCCGCGACGGCCTCGCCGACGCGCTGCGCCGCCGGCTGCCCGCGAAGGTCGCGTATCCGCTGGTGCGCTGGAAGAACGTGCTGCTCGGTGTGGCGAACTTCCAGCTCAGCCGCCGCGCCCCGGGGCTGGTGCGGCGGTTCCTGCTGCGCGCCGCCGCCGGCCGGCTGCCGGCCGGGTACGACGTCGGGCGGCACTTCTCGCCCCGCTACGACCCGTGGGACCAGCGGCTGTGCGTGGTGCCCGACGGGGACCTGTTCACCGCCGTCGGGCAGGGCCGCGCCGAGGTGGTGACCGACCGGATCGACACGTTCACCCCGACCGGCGTCCGGCTCGCCTCCGGCACGGAGTTGACCGCCGACATCGTGGTCACCGCCACCGGGCTGAACCTGCTGGCGCTCGGTGGCATGACGATCAGCGTCGACGGCGCCGAGGTCGACCTCGCCGACACGGTCGCGTACAAGGGGATGATGCTCTCGGGCGTGCCGAACCTGGCGATGACGATCGGCTACACCAACGCGTCCTGGACGCTCAAGGCCGACCTGGTCGCGACGTACGTGTGCCGGCTGCTGCGGCACCTGGACGCCACCGGCCAGCAGATCGTCACCCCGCTGGCTCCCGGCTCCGGGGAGCGGGTGCCGCTGATCGACCTGAAGTCCGGCTACGTGCTGCGCGGTGTCGACGCGCTGCCGAAGCAGGGCGCGTCCGCGCCGTGGCGGCTGCACCAGAACTATCCCCGCGACGTGCTGCTGATGCGCCACGGCCGGCTGACCGACGCCGGGGTGCGTTTCTCCCGCGCCGGCGCGCCACCGCCCGGCCCGCGCCGCCCGGACCCCGCCCGCCCCGCCGACGCCGCCGTCGGCTGACCGGTCCAGCAGAGGGAGACGACGTGCGTACGTTCGACTTCGCCGCCGGCGCGGCCGTGGTCACCGGGGCGGCCAGCGGCATCGGCGAGGCCCTCGCCCACGGGCTGGCCCGGCGCGGCAGCGACCTGGTCCTGCTCGACCGGGACGCCGACCGGCTCGCCGCCGTGGCGGCCGCGATCCGGGCGGCCCACCCCCACCGGCGGCTCGCCACCCACCTGGTCGACCTGGCCGACGCGGCGGCGACGGCCCGGGTGGCCGAGGAGGTCCGCCGGGATCACCCGCGGCTCCGGCTGCTCGTCAACAACGCCGGCGTCGCCCTCGGCGGCCGGTTCGACCAGGTCACCCTGGACGAGTTCGACTGGGTGATCGACGTCAACTTCCGGGCCGTGGTGCAGCTGACCCACGCCCTGCTGCCGGCGCTGAAGGCCGAGCCCGGCGCGCACCTGGTCAACGTCTCCAGCCTGTTCGGGCTCATCGCCCCGGCCGGGCAGGCCGCGTACGCGGCGAGCAAGTTCGCCGTCCGGGGCTTCACCGAGGCGCTGCGCCACGAGCTGGCCGACGTGGGTGTCGGGGTGACCTGCGTGCACCCCGGCGGCATCCGCACCCGGATCGCGAGCAGCGCCCGGGTCGGCAGTGGCGTCCCGGTCGAGGAGTACGAGGCCGGGCGCCGCCGGTTCGAGAAGCTGCTCACCATCGACCCTGCGCGGGCCGCCGAGGTCATCCTGCGTGGTGTCGCGCGCCGCCGCGGCCGGGTGCTGGTCGGCTGGTCGGCGACGCTGCCGGACCTGCTCGCCCGGCTGGCCCCCGCCTCGTACGGGCGGGTCCTGGCCCTCGGCATGGGCCGCGCCCGCGCCGCCGGGTGACGTCGTGCCGCCGGCCCGGGACGGTCAGGGCGGGCTGCTGCCGCGCTTGTCCTCCTGCGTGAGCACCGCCTCCCGCAGGTGCGGGTCGTCGCGTTCGGCGAGCTCCGCGGCGAGCCGGGGGTCGCCGGTCAGCCGCTCCCGGTTGCGGTGCAGGAAGGCGTCGAACCCCCCGGTGTACGGGCAGGCGAGGTCGCCCAGCGCCGTCTCCGGCTGGTACCGGCAGCCGGCGCAGTAGTCGCTGAGCTCGTCGACGTACCGGCCGTCCACCGCGTACGGGCGGCTGTCGACCCGGCCCAGGTCGGCGTACTGGCTCATGCCGATCACCGTCGCGTTCATCACCCAGTCGGCGCCGTCGACGAAGCTCCGCTGGAACCAGTCCGCCAGCTCCGCCGGCCGCCACCCGCGCTGCAGCGCGTAGTTGCCCAGCACCAGCAGCCGCTGCGCGTGGTGCGCCCAGGCCCGGTCGCGCACCCCGGCCAGCACGTCGGCCAGGCAGCGCGCCTCGACGGCGTCGGCGTCCAGCTCGGCGAACCACTCCGGCAGCGGCTCGGCCGCGGCCAGCCGGGTCGCGCCCGGGAGGCGCGGCTCGACGTACCAGTACAGCTGCCAGAGGAACTCCCGCCAGCCGAGCAGCCCGCGCACGAACGGCTCGACGGCCGACAGCGACGCGGCCCCGGCGCGCCAGGCCGTCTCCGCCGCCCGGACCGCCTCCGCCGGATCGAGCAGCCCCAGGTTGAACGACGACGACAGTACGCTGTGCGCCAGCAGGGGGTCCCCGACGCTCATCACCTCCTGGTACCGGCCGAAGTCGGGCAGCCGGTGCCGGACGAAGTGCCGCAGCCGGGCGTCCGCCTCGGCGTACGTGGCCGGGTACCGGCGCGGGCCGTCGCGGCCCACGAACCGGACGCCCTCGCGCTCCCACCGGTCCAGCTCCGCGCGGACGTCCGCGTCGATCGCGTCCTCCACGACGGGTGGCGGTGCCGGGGCGACCGTGCCGGCGAAGGCGCGTGACCGGCGGGGGACGCGCCCCGGCGGCCCCTCCAGCACCCGGTGCTCGCGCCGCGCCCAGTGGTAGAAGTCCGCCACCCGCAGTGGCCCCCGGCGCTGGGCGTCCGCCCACGCGGTGAAGTCCTCCCGGTTGGTGAGGAAGCCGCGTGGCGGCAGGATCGTCAGTCCGGGCACCGACCGGGCGAACGCCAGCGCGGCCCGCGAGGGCGGGTGACACACCTGCAGCGGCTCCTTGACCCGCGCCAGGGCCTCGCGGAACGTCCCGGCCCGCACCAGCGTCGCCCGGTCGCCCAACTCGGCTGCCCGGTGCCGTAGCGCGGACAGGATCAGGTGGGCCTTCTGGCGGTGCATCGGGCGCTGCCGGAACAGTTCCTTGGCCTCCACCAGCAGGACCGGTTGCGCCGGATCGTCGAGGAAGTGCGGCCCGAGTTGATCGGCGAGCAGCCACCGGCGCGGAAATGACATGCATCGATTCTGTCTGGTCCGTGCGGGTCCCGCCCGTCGGACCCGCCGCGCCCCGCCGTGGTTCGCGCCACACCGGGGGCCCGGTGCCGAGCCCGGGGTGACGTGCCGGGTCCGGGCTGGGGTCGGGTTCGTGGCGCACGACACGATCCGGGTCCCGCCCCGCCGCCCCGTACCCGCTGAGGTGCAGCATAGATACATGGCGCATCCCAGTCCTCCGGCGCGGCCGGTCGCCCCCTCGGCGGCGGAGCGGGCCTACCAGCACCTGAAGCGGTCGATCCTCGAACAGGTCTACCCGGGCGGCCTGCTGATCAGCGAGGGGGAGATCGCCGAGGCGGCCGGTGTCTCCCGCACCCCCGTCCGGGAGGCGCTGCTGCGGCTGGAGGCCGAGGGGCTCGTGGCGCTCTACCCCAAGCGCGGCGCCCTGATCCGGCCCGTCTGCGCCCGGGAGATCGCCGACGTCGTCGAGGCGCGCCGCCTCGTCGAACTGCACGCCGCCGAGCGGGTCTGGCCCCGCCGCGCGCAACTGAGGGCCGACCTGGCCCGCTGGCTGGACCGCATGCGTGAGGCTCACGCGGCCGGCGACGTCACCGCACTGATGGCCGCCGACCGGGCCTTCCACGCCACCGTCGTCGAGGCGGCCGGCAACGAGATCCTCGCCGAGCTGTACCACCGGCTGCGCGACCGGCAGGTGCGCATGGGCGAGGCGAGCTTCCGGCTCTCGCCCGGCTGGGCGCAGGTCGTGCTCGCCGAGCACGCCGCCCAGCTCGCCACCCTCGACGGCGACGACCAGCAGGCCTGGCTCGACAGCGTCGCCGCGCACGTCGACAACGCCGCGACCGTGCTGCGGAGCCTGCGGTGAGCGCCGCCGCCGCCGTCCCCGCCGCCCCGCCCCGCCGTTCCGCCGTGCTGGTCTTCGCGGTCGCGCTGGGCGCGTACGTGGCCGCGGTGTTCCACCGCAGCTCCCTCGGCGTGACCGGGGTCGACGCCGCCGACCGCTTCCACATCAACGCCGCCACGCTGGCCACGTTCTCCGTCGCCCAGCTCGCCGTGTACGCCGCCATGCAGATACCCGTCGGGGTCCTGCTCGACCGGTTCGGGTCCCGCCGGCTGCTCATCGCCGGCGGCGCGCTGATGGTCGCCGGGCAGCTCTGCTTCGCGCTGGTCACCGACGTCCGGCTGGCCGTCGGGGCCCGCGTCCTGGTCGGCCTGGGTGACGCCACCACCTTCATCAGCGTGCTGCGCATCATCACGTTCTGGTTTCCGGGCCGGCGCAACCCGATGCTGGTGCAGCTCACCGGCACCCTCGGCCAGCTCGGCGCGGTCCTCGGCGCCGTTCCCCTGGTGGCGCTGCTGCACCACACCGGCTGGACCCCCGCCTTCCTCACCGCCGCCGCGCTCGGCGCGACCGTGCTGACGATGGTCGCCGCGGCCGTCCGGGACACCCCGCACCGCGAGCACGCCGCCCTGCCGGCGCCCGACCTGGCCACCGTACGCCGGGAACTCGCCGCGGCGTGGGCGCAACCCGGCACTCGGCTGGGCCTGTGGACGCACTTCGTCACCCAGTTCTCCGGCTCGGTCTTCGCGCTGCTGTGGGGCTACCCCTTCCTCGTGCAGGGGCAGGGGATGGCGCCCACCGTCGCCGCGTCCCTGCTCACCCTGATGACCCTGGCCGGCCTCGTGGTGGGGCCGGTGGTCGCCCACCTGTGCGCCCGGCACCCGTTCCGCCGCTCGGTGCTGGTCCTGGCCGTCACCGCCGCCACCGCCGCGGTCTGGGCGGTCGTGCTCGCCTGGCCCGGCCGCGCCCCGGGCTGGCTGCTGGTCGTCCTGGTGCTGGTGCTCGCCGTCAACGGTCCCGGCTCGGCCATCGGCTTCGACTACGCCCGCACCTTCAACCCGGCCAGCCGGATCGGCAGCGCCACCGGCATCGTCAACGTCGGCGGATTCGTGGCCTCGATCGTCCTGATGCTCGCCGTCGGCGTCGTCCTCGACCTGGCCACCCCCGCCGGCCGGACCGCCCCGGACCTCGCCGCGTTCCGGTGGGCCTTCGCCGCGCAGTACGCCCTGTGGGCGCTCGGCGCGGTCCAGGTGCTGCGCTACCGCAACGCCGCCCGCCGCCTGCAGGCCGCAGCCGGCCGCGACGAACGCCTCCGCGATCTGACCGGTAAATGACCTGTACCACGACGGGTTTTGGGCGCGGTGGGCTGGCCCGGTGTTGATGGCCAGCCCGGGCGGGGTGGGGGTGTGGGGTCAGGTTGTCGGTTGCAGGGTGACGGTGTGGCCGAGGGCTTCGAGTTGCCGGACCAGGCTGTTGATCTTCCGGGTGGTGTTGATACGGCGTTCGTGGAAGTCGGCGCCGAGATCGTGGTAACGGGCGGTTGGGTCGTTGAGCAGGTGCCAGATGATCACGAGGATGGAGCGGGCGACGGCGACCTTGGCCTTGCCTTTGCCTCGACGTGTGACCAGACGCCGGTAGCGTTCGGACAGGAACGTTCCCTTGCCGCGGGCGACGGTGGCTGCGGCCATACCGAGGGCGCCTTTGAGGTACGGATTGCCTTTGCCTGTCTTGCCCGCGGTGAGGCTGGTACCGGACTGGATGGTGCGCGGACACAGCTTCGCCCAGGACACCAGGTGCGCCGCGGTGGGGAACCGTGTCATGTCCAGACCGATCTCGGCGATGATCAGTTGCGCGGACTCGGTGCTGATGCCCGGGATCTCGGCCAGGCGCCGCCGGGCGTCTGGCGCCGGGGTGTCGCCGTCGCCGCCGCCCGGCTGGGACGGTGGGTCGATGTCGTCGAGTATCTGCCCGATCCGTGTGGTGAGTTTCGCGATCTCGGTGTCGAGGCGGTCGATCTGGTCGAGCAGGATCCGGGCCAACTCGCCGTGATGGTCGTCGAAGCGGCCGGTGAGTGCCTCGATGAGGGCGTTGCGTTTGCGGCGCAGCGCTCCGTGGGCCAGCGAGGCGAGGGTCGCCGGATCACGTTGACCGGCGATCAACGCCTCAACCATGTCCCGCGTCGACACCGTCCGCAGGGTGGAGGCCACCGACGACACCTTGATCAGGGCGTCTTCAAGCAGTTTCTCCAACCTCGACCAGTAGCGGGTCCGGTCCCGGACCAGATCCACCCGCATCCGGGTGTAGTCACGCAACACCCGCACCGGAGCCGCAGGCACGAACGAGGGCCGCAACAGGCCCTTCTCGGTGAGCTTGGCCAACCACACCGCGTCCAGCTTGTCGGTCTTCGGCCGCCCGGGCACGTTCTTGACGTCACGGGCGTTGACCAACTGCACGTCCAACCCGGCTGCCTCGAACAGGTAGAACCAGATCCGCCAGTAGTCCGACGTGCTTTCCACGGTGACCCTCTCCACCCCCGCCGCCACCAGATCGGCGGCAAGGTCACTGACCGCGTTCGTGGTCGCCGTCACCTGCCACACCCGGCTCACCCGCCGCCCACCCGCGGCGGGTAGCCGGGTACACACCATCCCCGACTCCTTGGCCACATCGACCGCACACACCCGCTCCCAGACCTTCTCGCTGTCAGCGTCCGGGATCTCTTCGGGTAACCCGCGCATCCGCCCGCGTCCCTCCTCACCGTGATCGACCAGTGGGTAGGTCGCCCGGGGGCCTCGGTCGGGAACCGAAAATCTGACCGGCGTGCTCGAAGCAACAGTGCGTGACCCACAAGAGTCCGGGCCCCGGCGCCAGACTTGCAGACGGCCTCAACTAGACCAAGATCGATCGGCGTCGGCGGGCGACCTGTCCACCATTTTCACGCCTGCGAGGCGTCCCGAAAAGACCGGGTGACTTGCAGTTACTGCCCCCGCAAAACGCGCAAACAGCCCGAACTGAGGGCCGAAGCTGCAAGATCGGCGAGGGGCCGCGTCGCGTGCGACCCGGGTCAGGCGCGGCGGAAGCGGCGGTGGGTGAGGTCGTCCAGCACCAGCGTCAGCCCGGCGCCGACCAGCCAGACGTCCTTGGCGAGGCCGATGCCCTGCGGCGTCGGCTTCAGGCTGCCCGGCTCCCGCATGCCGGGGGTGCTCAGGTACAGCTTCACCAGCCCCGCCCCGAACGCGGCCAGGCCCAACCCCGCGAGCAGGGACGGGACGAACGGCGCGAGCAGGGCGGCCCCGAGCGCCATCTCGCCCCGGGACAGCAACCGGGCGAACCGGGCCGGGTCGAGCTGCCGCAGCTGCGGGATCGCCCCGGCGGCCATGCCGTGCATGCCCGTGGCCGACTCGCCCTCCAGGCTCCGCTTGCCCAGGCCCGAGTTGAGGATGTACGCGCCGACAGTGGCGCGCAGCGGCACGTGCGTGAGCTTCATCTGGCCCTCCGTACCCCGACGACAGTGCCCCCGCCTACCCGGCGACGGCGCCGGTAACCGCCGGGTGATGCGGCCCGGCGTGGCGGCCGGCGGTAGTTTCGCCTGGGGCGGTACGCGGCGCCGGTGCCGCCCCGCCGCGTCCGGCCGTGCGGGCCGGCAGGGGCGACGGACACGGCGTGGAGCAGGAGGCGAACGTGAGCCAGGAAGTCCGGGGAGTCATCTCACGCAGCAAGGGCGCGCCGGTGGAGGTGGCCACCATCGTGGTGCCCGACCCGGGGCCGGGTGAGGCGGTGGTCCGCGTCCAGTCCTGCGGGGTCTGTCACACCGACCTGCACTACCGGGAGGGCGGGATCAACGACGAGTACCCGTTCCTGCTCGGCCACGAGGCCGCCGGCATCGTCGAGCAGGTGGGCGACGGGGTCACCGACGTGGCGCCCGGCGACTTCGTCGTGCTCAACTGGCGGGCGGTGTGCGGCGTCTGCCGTGCCTGCCGGCGCGGCCGGCCCTGGTACTGCTTCAACACCCACAACGCCACCCGGAAGATGACCCTCACCGACGGCACCGAGCTGTCGCCGGCGCTCGGCATCGGCGCGTTCGCCGAGAAGACCCTCGTCCACGCCGGACAGTGCACGAAGGTGGACCCGGCCGCCCGGCCCGCCGCCGTCGGCCTGCTCGGCTGCGGCGTGATGGCCGGTCTCGGCGCGGCCGTGAACACCGGCGCGGTCAGCCGCGGCGACTCGGTGGCCGTCATCGGCTGCGGCGGGGTCGGCGACGCCGCCGTCGCCGGCGCGACGCTGGCCGGCGCGACGACGATCATCGCCGTGGACACCGACTCCCGCAAGCTCGACTGGGCCCGCAGGTTCGGCGCCACCCACACCGTCAACGCCTCCGAGGACGACGTGGTCGAGGCGATCCGGGCGGCCACCGGCGGCTTCGGCGCCGACGTCGTCATCGACGCCGTCGGCCGGCCCGAGACCTGGAAGCAGGCGTTCTACGCCCGCGACCTCGCCGGCACCGTGGTACTGGTCGGCGTGCCGACCCCGCAGATGCAGGTCGATCTGCCCCTGCTGGACGTCTTCGGCCGCGGCGGCGCCCTCAAGTCCAGCTGGTACGGCGACTGCCTGCCCAGCCGCGACTTCCCGATGCTCACCGCTCTGTACCTGCAGGGCCGGCTCGACCTGGACGCGTTCGTCACCGAGGAGATCGCCCTGGACCAGGTCGAGCAGGCGTTCACCCGGATGCACCACGGCGACGTGCTGCGCTCGGTGGTGGTCTTCCCGTGACCGCCCGCGTCGACCACACCGTCACCTCCGGCACCTTCTCGCTGGACGGGCAGACCTTCGACGTCGACAACAACGTGTGGGTCGTCGGCGACGACACCGAGTGCCTGGTCGTCGACGCGCCGCACGACGTGGAGGCGATCCTGCGGGTGGTCGGTGGACGGCGGGTGGTGGCGATCCTGGCCACCCACGCGCACGACGACCACGTCCGGGTGGCCCCGGCGCTGTCCCGGGCCACCGGCGCGCCGGTGCTGCTGCACCCCGACGACCGGGTGCTGTGGGACCTGGTCCACCCCGACGTGGCCCCCGACGGCGAGCTGCGCGACGGGACGACGATCGAGGTGGCCGGCACGCCGGTGCGGGCGCTGCACACCCCCGGCCACAGCCCCGGCGCCTGCAGCCTGTACGCCCCGGCCCTCGGTGCCGTCTTCACCGGCGACACCCTCTTCGCCGGCGGGCCGGGCGCGACCGGCCGCTCGTACAGCGACTTCGGCACGATCATCGAGTCGATCCGTACCCGGCTGCTCACCCTGCCGCCCGAGACGGCGGTGCACACCGGCCACGGCGACAGCACCACCATCGGGGCGGAGGCACCGCACCTCGAGGAGTGGATCGCCCGGGGCCACTGACCGCCGGTCGGGCCGCCGCCCCCGGCGGGCGGCGGCCCGAGCGGACGCCGTCACCAGGATCGACCCGGTGAGCCCGTCCGCGGTACGCCAACCAGTGCCGCGGGCGAACGGGCGGCGCCGGTCGGCTTCGGCACCCGGCCGGGACGGCCGACCGTCGGAAATCGCTGGGGCGGGGACATCCCGCGTCGGCATACTCGGGCCCGTGCCCGCCGCCCCCGCCGCGTTGGCCCCCGCCCAGGCCGCCGCTCTGGCCCACGTGGGCCGCACGGCCCTGCGGGACCGCCCGTCCGCCCTCGCCGTGATCGCCCGGCACCTGGCCGGCTCGGGGACGACGTACCAGCCGGAGCAGCTGGTCGCCGCGGTCGCGGTGCACGGCCGGTTGACGCTCAACTTCCACCCTGACCGGCTGCTCGCCGACGGGCGCACGGTGGCCGCGGCGCTGGCCGGGGACGGCGTGTACCGCAGCCAGTTCGAGACGGGCATCTCCAACGGTGGCCTCAGCGCGTACCCGGGAGGGGACCGGGACCGGTGGGAGGAGGCGCTGTTCGGCGGCGCGTACCAGGCACCGGTGTGTTGCCGGCGGACCGCCCGAAGTACGGGGGGCTCAACCTGCTCGACCACCCCGACGGCGCCTGCCCCCGGTTCGGCTCCTGCCACCTGCGGCTGCGCCCCGACGCGCTGACCCGCGCGACGCTCTGCTTCGGCGACAGCCACCTCGGGCCGACGTGTCTCGGCACGGCGGAGGCACCCGAAGCGGTGCTCGCCGCCCTCCTCGACGCCGCGCCGAGGTGGTGACCGACCGGATCGACACGCCGACACCGGCGTCAGCCTCGGCGTGGCCGGGATGGACACCGCCGCCCTCGCCCGGGCGCTGCTGCGCCGCCGCGAGCGGGACGCCTGGCGCCCCGGCCCCGCCGCGCGTTCCCTGGACGACTACGCCGAGGCGCAGGTCCACGGCGAGATCAACCTGGCCCGGGACGTCGAGGCGCTGGTGCTGGACCCGTCTTTCGAGGGCACCGAGGTGGGCCGGACGCTGGCCGACCTCGCCGCCCGGCACGGGATCACGCTGCGCTGGCACGCGGGGTTCGAACTGCCCGCCGACGGGATCGATCCGGCGTTCCGCGGCCCGGACATCCCGCCGCTGGCCGCGCGGATCCACGCCGAGTTCGCCCGGCCGGGCGACCCGGTCGACGCCGCGCTCATCGGCCGGGCGGCGGCCTCCCTGGTCACCGAGCCGGACCGTTGGGCGGACCGGGGGCCGCTGCCGGTGACCCTCCAACACCTCAAGCAGCTCTGGCACGTGCTCGTCCGGTTCGGGGCGCCGCGCGCCCGCTGACGGTTCGGAGCGCCGCGCGCCTCCTGACCGGTTCGGGGCGCCGCCGCGCGCCTCCGGGTCGGTTCGGGGCGCGGCGCGCCTCCTGACCGGTTCGGGCGCCGCGCGCCTCCGGGTCGGTTCGGGGCGCGGCGCGCCTCCGGGTCGGTTCGGGGCGGTCGGCACCTGGTCGGGCGGGGAGCTGCGGTTTTGTCCCATCCTCGCGGGTGACCGGGGTCGCAGCCGCGGGAGGCTGCCTCATTTCCGGAATGACCGACATGCCAGCCTGGTTGTGTCCCCCGTACCTCCCGCCGGTAAACCTCGCCGGCGCGGCAGTTCCCCCGAGGGGCGCTCAAACCGGAGCGCGTCGTAACGATCGAAAGGGCAACCATCGTGAAGGCCGACTTCACTCGATGGCTCCCGGCCATCGCCAAGACCACGGACCGATGGCTCCCGGCCATCGCCAAGACCACGGACCGATGGCTCCCGGCTGTCGCCAAGACCACGGACCGATGGCTCCCGGCTGTCGCCAAGACCACGAACCGCAAGGCGGTCCTGAGCATCGCCGGCGTCGCCGTCCTCGGCGGCCTGGCCTTCGGCCCCACGGCCGTCGCCGCGCCGGTCACCGGCGGCCCCCACGCCGGCGCCGTCGCCGCCATCGACCTCGCCACCGGCAAGGCCCGGCAGGGCGCCACGGCCGAGTCCGCGCTGACGACCGGCGCGGAGAGCGACGAGGCGAGCAACAGGGCGCCGGCCGACAAGCCGACCCGGGACGAGCTGATCCCGCACGGCGTCGAGGGCGCGCAGTCGCGCATCCCGCTGGACGACGCGCAACTCGCCAACGCCAAGGCGATCGTCAACGCCGCCAAGGAGACCGGGGTGGGCAAGCGCGGCGCGGTGATCGGTGTGGCCACGTCGCTGCAGGAGTCGAAGCTGTACAACCTCGGCCACCTGGGCATGTACAACGACCACGACTCGCAGGGCCTGTTCCAGCAGCGCCCGTCGTCCGGCTGGGGCTCGCCCGAGCAGATCACCGACCCGGACTACGCCTCGAAGGCGTTCTTCAACGCCCTCAAGAACGTGGGCGGCTGGCGGGACCTGCCGCTGACCGCCGCGGCGCAGACGGTGCAGGGGTCGGCGTTCCCGTACGCGTACGCGCAGTGGGAGGAGCAGGCGGCGGACATCGTCCAGCAGCTGTGGTGACCCTCTTCTGATCAGCCCCGGCCGAGCCCCCCCGGCAAGGGCTCGGCCGGGGGCCTTTCGGGTGCCTGGCTCGATTCGGTTAGGTCGTGATCGGCCCCATGTCGGCGACATGGGGGTATCCGGGCGGCACGGACGCCCCGATGACGGCGACATGGAGTGGATCTTCTGATCCGGGTGCGCCGATTCACGCGGTATGTCCGGTCCGATCGCGGCCCCTGGGTGTGACCGGCGGCATCGTGGGGGCGGAATCGTGGCCGGGGTGGGGTCGTTACACCTGTGACGCACGACCGAGGAAGGCCGCCCGCCCTCAGGGAGGCGGGCTGGCCGGGCCCGGAATGATGGTGGGTCGCCGGTCGTTGGACATGGTTCCCGGCACCGCGACGAGGCCCCGCCCGCGACGAGGCCCGCCCGCGACGAGGCCCCGCCCGCGACGAGGCCCGCCCGCGACGAGCCCGCCCCGACGAGGCCCGCCCCGACGAGGCCCGCCCGACGAGCCCGCCCGACGACGAGGCCCGCCGCCCGCGGTCGCACCGGGCAGAAGACTTCCCCTTCGAGCTTTCGAGCGCCTGGCGGTGCTTGCGCACGCCGTCCCCCTTTGGTGTGCGTCGACCCCCGAATGGAGCTTTGATCATGAACACGATGCTGCTGCGTAAGAGTGTTCTCGGTGTTGCTGGTCTGGCGTTCGCCGGTGGGCTGGCCGCTGGTCCGCTGCATGCCACCGCCGCCCACGCCGGGACCCCGGTGCAGGGCAAGCCGGTCGCGGTGACGGTGCAGGCCGACAAGCCCGACAACACCAAGCTGATCCCGCACGGTGTGCAGGGCCAGCAGTCCCACATCGACCTGAACGACGAGCAGACCGCGAACGCGAAGGCGATCATCGCGGCGACGAAGAAGGCCGGTCTGCCGGAGCGGGCGGCGGTGATCTCGATCGCCACCAGCCTGCAGGAGTCGAAGCTGGAGAACCTGGGGCACCTGGGTGACGCCAACGACCACGACTCGCTGGGCCTGTTCCAGCAGCGCCCGTCGTCGGGTTGGGGCACCCCGGAGCAGATCACCGACCCGGAGTACTCGACGACCGCGTTCCTGAAGGGTCTGCGGCAGGTCGACGGGTGGCAGGACATGCCGCTGACCCAGGCCGCGCAGACGGTGCAGGTGTCGGCGTACCCCGACGCGTACGCGCAGTGGGAGCAGCAGGCCGCCGACCTGGTCGCCCAGCACTGGAACAGCTGACCCTGACCCCCCTCGCCCGGTACGTCGGGTGAGGTGGATTACGGCGCCAGGTGGAACAGGGCGCCGAGCGGGTACGTTGGACCCGGTGTCGGTGTGTCCAGTGTCCCCGGGCCTCACCAATATCGCCTTCGCGGAATACCGTTCGGCTGGAGCCGCGTCGCGCCACTCGCCGAGAGGCGACCTGCACATCGACATCGCGAACCGCCCCCGGCCCGGCAGGGTCGGGGGCGGTTTCGCGTCCGGCCGGCGCCGGGGACTTGTTCAGTACTGGCCGCGGCGGCGTCGCGCCGCGACCTCGCAGACGGTGCTGGCCAGCAGCATGCCCCAGAACAGGGCGAGGAACGTGAGGGCCCCCGACAGGTGCGGCCGGGTGAGCATCGGGGCCGCCACCAGCAGCAGGATGCCCGTGGCGGCGGCGCCGACGGAGACGCGGGTGCGCCACGCCCGGGGCAGGACGCGGGCCACGGCCAGCCCGGCCAGCCCCACGGTGGGTCCCACCAGCCGGTTCGGCCCCGGCCCGGCGCCGAACCAGAACAGCAGGGTCGGCAGACCCCCGACCGCCAGCGCCCGCGTGCCCCGCACGGCGCTCCGGGCGGCCCGTGGCCGGGGCGGCCGGCGGGCCGGTCGGGGCGAGGGCCCGGGCCGGTGGCGGTCCGACATGCTCGCCGCTTTGCCTACGGTGCCCGGTTCAAACCGTCCCGCCTGGGTGGACCCGGCCCGACGTCCGGGAAAAGACCGGGGCCGGGTCGCGGGGCGGCGGAGCCTGGCCTATGTTCGGGTGGTCGACTTCCGCCAACGGGGAGGAGGTGTCCCGGGATGGGTCTGCGGACCTTCATCGAGGGGTGGCCGGTCTACCGGCAGCTCACCGGCACCGACCCGCTGGGCCGGGGCGCCGCGGCCCGGTCGGCCCGTTCGGCGGCGCTGACCCCGCGCACCGAGACGGCCGACCGCGTGGCCCGCTCCGTCTGCCCCTACTGCGCCGTGGGCTGCGGCCAGCGGGTGTACGTCGCCGACGGCCGGGTCACCCAGATCGAGGGCGACCCGGACAGCCCGATCTCCCGGGGTCGGCTGTGCCCGAAGGGTTCGGCCAGCAAGAGCCTGGTCACCAGCCCCCTGCGACAGACGAGGGTCCGCTACCGCCGGCCGTACGCCACGGAGTGGGAGGACCTCGACCTCGACACCGCCGTGGACATGATCGCCGACCGGATTCTCGCCGCCCGCGAGGAGACCTGGGAGGACGTCGACGACGCCGGCCGGCCGCTCAACCGGACGCTCGGCATCTCGGCGCTGGGCGGGGCGACGCTGGACAACGAGGAGAACTACCTCATCAAGAAGCTGTTCACGGCGATGGGGGCCTTGCAGATCGAGAACCAGGCCCGCATTTGACACTCCGCCACCGTCCCCGGTCTGGGGACCAGCTTCGGTCGCGGCGGCGCGACGGACTTCCAGCAGAACCTGGCCAACGCTGACGTCATCGTCATCCAGGGCTCCAACATGGCCGAGGCCCACCCGGTGGGCTTCCAGTGGGTGATGGAGGCGAAGAAGCACGGCGCCAAGGTCTTCCACGTCGACCCCCGGTTCACCCGGACGAGTGCGCTCGCCGACACGTACCTGCCGATCCGGGCGGGCACCGACATCGCGCTGCTCGGCGGCGTGGTGCGGTACATCCTCGAGAACGAGCTGGATTTCCGGGAGTACGTGCTGGCGTACACGAACGCGGCGGCGATCGTCAGCGAGCGGTTCGTCGACACCGAGGACCTGGACGGGCTGTTCTCCGGCTACGACCCGGAGACCGGCTCGTACGACCAGGCGAGCTGGCAGTACGCGGGCCAGGAGAACCCGGCCGGCAGCGCGGACACCAGCATGCAGCGGGAGACCGCGGCCGGCCTGCGGCACGAGTCGCACGGCGTGCCGGTGCCCGGGCAGACGCTGCGGGACGACACGTTGCAGCATCCGCGCTGCGTGTACCAGATCCTCAGGCGGCACTTCGCCCGCTACACGCCGGAGATGGTGGAGCGGGTCTGCGGCATCCCGCAGGAGAAGTTCCTGGAGCTGGCCCGCGCCTGGACGGAGAACTCCGGCCGCGAGCGCACCGGCGCGCTGGTCTACTCGGTGGGCTGGACGCAGCACAGCGTCGGCGTGCAGTACATCCGCACCGGGGCGATCATCCAACTGCTGCTGGGCAACGTGGGCCGGCCGGGCGGCGGCGTCCTGGCGCTGCGGGGACACGCCAGCATCCAGGGCTCCACCGACATCCCGACGCTGTTCAACCTGCTGCCCGGCTACCTGCCGATGCCGCACCACGCCGCCCACGTCACCTTCGACGACTGGGTCGACAGCATCCGCCACCCCCACCAGAAGGGCTTCTGGGGCAACTCGCGGGCGTACGCGGCGAGCCTGCTGAAGGCGTACTGGGGGGACGCGGCGACGCCGGAGAACGACTTCTGCTACGGGTACCTGCCCCGGATGACCGGCGACCACGGGACGTACCAGCAGGTGCTGAGCATGATCGACGGGCGGGTCAAGGGCTACTTCCTGCTCGGCCAGAATCCGGCGGTCGGCTCCGCGCACGGCCGCGCCCAGCGGCTCGGCATGGCCAACCTCGACTGGCTGGTGGTCCGCGACCTGTTCATGATCGAGAGCGCCACGTTCTGGAAGAACAGCCCCGAGGTGGCCACCGGGGAGATCGTGCCGCAGGAGTGCCGCACGGAGGTGTTCTTCCTGCCCGCGGCCTCGCACGTGGAGAAGGAGGGCACGTTCACCCAGACCCAGCGGCTGCTGCAGTGGCGGGAGAAGGCCGTCGAGCCGCCGGGCGACGCCCGCTCCGAGCTGTGGTTCTTCTACCACCTCGGGCGGAGGCTGCGGGAGAAGCTGGCCGGCTCCACCCGCCCCCGCGACCGGGCCCTGCTCGACCTCGCCTGGGACTACCCGACGCACGGCCCGACGCCGAGCCGAGCGCCGACGCGGTGCTGCGCGAGATCAACGGGTACGAGGTGGCCACCGGCCGCCTCCTCGGCGGGTTCCCCGAGGCCCGCGACGACGGCTCCACCGCCGTCGGCTGCTGGATCTACAGCGGGGTGTACGCCGACGGGGTGAACCAGGCCGCCCGGCGCAGGCCCCGGCACGAGCAGGACTGGGTGGCCGCCGAGTGGGGCTGGGCGTGGCCGGCGAACCGGCGCACCCTGTACAACCGGGCCTCCGCCGACCCGCATGGCCGGCCGTGGAGCGAGCGCAAGAAGTACGTCTGGTGGGATCCGGACGCCGGGGAGTGGACCGGGTACGACGTGCCGGACTTCGAGCGGACGAAGCCGCCGACGTACCGGCCGCCGGAGGGCGCCACCGGGCCCGAGGCGATCGCCGGCGACGACCCGTTCGTCATGCAGGGCGACGGCAAGGGCTGGCTGTACGTGCCCCGCGGGGTGCTCGACGGGCCGCTGCCGACGCACTACGAGCCGGCCGAGTCCCCGATCCGCAACCCGATGTACGGGCAGCAGGCCAACCCGACCCGCAAGGTGTACGACCACCCGGTGAACTCGGTCAACCCGAGCCCCCCGGACGGACACAGCGATGTCTTCCCGTACGTGTTCACGGTCAGCCGGCTCACCGAGCACCACACCGCGGGCGGGATGAGCCGCACCGTACGGCCGCTCGCGGAGCTGCAGCCGGAGATGTTCGTGGAGGTGTCCCCGGAGCTGGCCGCCGAGGCGGGGCTGTCCCACCTGGGCTGGGCGCACCTGATCAGCGGCCGGGCGGTCATCGAGGCGAAGGTGCTGGTCACCGACCGGCTCACCCCGCTGCGCGTGGAGGGCCGCCGGATCCACCAGCTGTGGCTGCCGTACCACTTCGGCACCGAGGGGCTGGTCACGGGCGACTCGGCCAACGACCTGTTCGGCATCACCCTGGACCCGAACGTGCTGATCCAGGAGAGCAAGGTGGGCACCTGCGACGTCCGGCCGGGCCGGCGGCCGACCGGGCCCGCCCTGCTGGAGCTGGTGGCCGAGTACCGGCGCCGGGCCGGGCTCACCCCGGGCGAGGTGCCCGTCGGCACCACCGCTGCCGAGGACGAGAGAGGCGAGGATGCCTGACGCCAACAGCCTCTACGGGCCGCTGGACCCGGCCCCGGACGCCGGCTGGTCCGACGCCCCGCCCCGGATGGGCTTCTTCACCGACACCAGCGTCTGCATCGGCTGCAAGGCGTGCGAGGTGGCGTGCAAGGAGTGGAACGGCGTCCCCGCCTCCGGGTTCGACCTGCTCGGCATGTCGTACGACAACACCGGCGCGCTGACCGCGAACTCGTGGCGGCACGTCGCGTTCGTGGAGCAGGCCCGCCCGGCCGGGCACCGCACGTCCGCCGGGCCGCAGTTCCTCGGCATGCCCGGCGCCGCGCCGCCGGGGCGGGCCACCGGGGCCGCCGGGCGCACCGACTTCCGCTGGCTGATGATGTCGGACGTCTGCAAGCACTGCACCCACGCCGCCTGCCTCGACGTCTGCCCCACCGGCTCACTGTTCCGCACGGAGTTCGGCACGGTCGTGGTGCAGGAGGACATCTGCAACGGCTGCGGCTACTGCATCCCCGCCTGCCCGTACGGGGTCATCGACCAGCGCAGGGGCGACGGCCGGGCCTGGAAGTGCACCCTGTGCTACGACCGCGTCGGCGCCGGGAAGACCCCCGCCTGCGCGCAGGCCTGCCCCACCGAGTCCATCCAGTACGGCCCGCTGGACGAGCTGCGGGAGCGGGCGGCCGCGCGGGTGGCCGCCCTGCACGAGCGCGGGGTGCCCGAGGCCCGGCTGTACGGCCACGACCCCACCGACGGGGTGGGTGGCGACGGGGCGTTCTTCCTGCTGCTCGACGAGCCCGAGGTGTACGGCCTGCCGCCGGATCCGGTGGTCACCACCCGGGACCTGCCGAGGATGTGGAAGCGGGCGGGCCTGGCCGCCCTGGCCATGGCGGCGGCGGCCGTCGCCGCGTTCGTCGGAGGTCACTCGTGAGTCCGCCCCGTCCCGGCGACCGCTTCCGGCGCTTCCTGCACCGCCTCGGCGCCGCGGGCCGGCCCGACGGGTTCAGCGCCGGCCGCACCGGCTCCGGCCCGGCGCCCCGCACGCCGACCGGGGCGCCCGGGCCGCCGACCTCGCCCCGGACCCGCCGCGCCGGCCGCCGTCGGGCCGGCGGGGTCGCCGCGGCGGCGAGGACCTCGCCGTGCCGCCGGCCGAGTTCACCTCCTACTACGGCCGGCCCATCCTCAAGGCGCCGGTGTGGAAGTGGGACATCGCCGCGTACCTGTTCACCGGCGGGCTGGCCGCCGGGTCGTCGCTGCTGGCCGCCGGCGGGCAGCTCACCGGCCGTCCGGCGCTGCGCCGCGCCGGCCGGGTCACCGCACTGGCGGCGATCGGCGCCAGCGCGTACTTCCTCGTCCACGACCTCGGCCGGCCCGACCGGTTCCACCACATGCTGCGGGTGGCGAAGCCGACCTCCCCGATGTCGATGGGCACCTGGATCCTGACCGCCTACGGGCCGGCCGCCGGGGTCGCCGCCGTCGCCGAGGCCGCGCCGTGGCTGCCCGAGCGGGGCGTGCTCGGGTTGGGCCGCCGGCTGCTGCCCCCGGCCGGGCGCGCCGCCGGGCTGCTCGCGGCCGCCACCGCGCCGGCCCTGGCCACGTACACCGGGGTGCTGCTGGCCGACACGGCCGTCCCGTCGTGGCACGAGGCGTACCGGCAGCTGCCGGCCCTGTTCGCGGGCAGCGCCCTGGCCAGCGGCGCCGGCGTGGGCCTGCTCGCCGCGCCCGGCGACCAGGCCGGCCCGGCCCGCCGGATGGCCGTGGCCGGCGCGGCCCTGGAGCTGTGGAACGCGCACCGGGTGGAAACCGGCCTCGGCCTGCTCAGTGAGCCCTACCGCACCGGCACCCCCGGCCGGCTGCTGCGCGCCGCCCGGGCACTGGCCGTCGCCGGGGCGGTCGGGGCCCTCGCGGGCCGGCGCAGCCGCGCCGTGTCGGCCGTCTCCGGCGCGGCCCTGCTCGCCGCGTCGCTGGCGCTGCGCTTCGGCGTCTACCACGCCGGCGTCGCCTCGGCCCGCGACCCGAAGTACACGGTGGTGCCGCAGCGGGAGCGAGTTCGGCGGCGCGAGTCGCGGGACGTCAGGGGGCCGGGCACCGGGGGTGGCCAGGGCGGGCCCCGGCCGGACTTCGAGACGCCCGGGCCCTGACCGCCGGGCTCCGCCCCTGCGGTGAATGGGCGCAGGTCCCGTGTGGTTAAGTGCTCCGTGGAGGCGTTCAGGCGGCTGGTGCCCCTCCCGGTCTTCAAAACCGGTGTGGTCCGGGATCCGGGCCAGGCGGGTTCGATTCCCGTCCGTCTCCGCCAAGCAGCCCCGGGGGCTCCGCCTCTGCGAGGCGACCACGAGGATCCTGCCTCTGCGAGGCGACCACGGGGATCCTGCCTCTGCGAGGCCTGCCAGGGAGACGATCCGATGCGTGACGGCACGGCCGACCCGCGGCGGCGCGTGCCGCGTACCGACGCGCTGCTCGCCGACCCGGGGTTGGCCGCCGCCGCCGACACGTTCGGCCGCGACCGGGTCAAGGCCGCCGTCGTCGCGGCCCAGGACCGCGCCCGCCGCGGCGAGATCACCCCCGAGCGGGTACGCGACGCGGCCCTCGCGGCGCTGCGGTCGCCCGCCCCCCGGGCCGTGCTCAACGCCACCGGCGTCGTGCTGCACACCAATCTCGGCCGGGCCGCGCTGTCCGCCGCCGCCGTCGAGGCACTGGTCGCCGCGGCCGGGCACACCGATGTCGAGCTGGACCTGGCCACCGGCCGGCGGGCCCGCCGTGGCCGCGCCGCCCTCGCCGCGCTCGCCGCCGCCGTGCCCGACGCGCGGGCCGTGCACGTGGTCAACAACGGCGCCGCCGCCCTGGTGCTCGCCGCCACCGCGCTGGCCGCCGGGCGGGAGATCGTGGTCAGCCGGGGCGAGCTGGTCGAGATCGGCGACGGGTTCCGCCTGCCCGACCTGCTGGCCAGCACCGGCGCCCGGCTGCGCGAGGTCGGCACCACCAACCGCACCACGCTCGGCGACTACGCCGCCGTGATCGGCCCCGACACCGGCTTCGTGCTCAAGGTCCACCCGTCGAACTTCGTGGTCACCGGCTTCACCTCCGCCGTCGGGGTGGACCGGCTGGCCACCCTGGGTGTGCCCGTGGTCGCCGACATCGGCTCCGGGCTGCTCGCCCCCGACCCGCTGCTGCCCGCCGAGCCGGACGCCACCACCACGCTGCGCGCCGGCGCCCACCTGGTCACCGCCAGCGGCGACAAACTCCTCGGCGGGCCGCAGGCCGGGCTGCTGCTCGGCGACGCCGCCCTGGTCGACCGGCTGCGCCGGCACCCGCTCGCCCGGGCGTTGCGGGTCGACAAGCTGACCCTCGCCGCCCTCGCGGCCACCCTGCACCGCCCCGACACCCCCACCCGGGCCGCCCTGCACGCCGACGCGGCCCGGCTGCGCGAGCGCACCGAACGGCTGCGCGACCGGCTGGCCGCCGACGGCTGCAAGACCGAGGTGGTGCCCGCCGTCGCGGTGGTGGGCGGTGGCGGCGCGCCCGGCGTCGAGCTGGAGTCGTGGGTGCTGTCGCTGCCCGAGCGGTACGCCCGGCCGCTGCGCACGGGCGCGCCGCCGGTGCTCGGCCGCCTCGCCCACGGCCGGCTGCTGCTGGACCTGCGCTGCGTGCCCGCCGACGCCGACGACGTCCTGCGCGCGGCGATCCTGCGCGTGCGCGTGCGCGGGGACGGCTGACATGTGGGTGGTGGCCACCGCCGGGCACGTCGACCACGGCAAGTCGACCCTGGTCCGGGCGCTGACCGGAATGGAACCCGACCGGTGGGCCGAGGAACGCCGCCGGGGCATGACCATCGACCTCGGCTTCGCGTGGACGGCGCTGCCCTCCGGCGGCACCGTCGCGTTCGTCGACGTGCCCGGCCACGAGCGGTTCGTGCCGAACATGCTCGCCGGTGTCGGCCCCGTCCCGGCCGCCCTGCTGGTCGTGGCCGCCGACGAGGGGTGGATGCCCCAGTCGGCCGAGCACCTGGCCGCGCTGCACGCGCTCGGGGTGTCGTACGGGCTGCTGGCGGTGACCCGCGCGGACCTGGCCGACCCCGGGCCGGTGCTGGCCCAGGCCCGGGACCGGATCGCCGCGACCTGCCTCGGTGCCGTGGAGGCCGTGCCGGTCAGCGCGGTCACCGGCGCGGGCCTACCGGAGCTGCGGGCCGCCCTGGACCGGCTCGTCGCCAGGCTGCCCGCGCCGGCGCTCGACGCGCCGGTGCGGCTGTGGGTCGACCGGGCGTTCACCATCCGGGGCAGCGGCACGGTCGTCACGGGCACCCTCGGCGGCGGCCGGCTGGCCGCCGGCGACCAGCTCGAGCTGGCCGACACCGGGGAGCCGGTGCGGGTACGCGGCCTGCACCGCCTCGGCGCCGCCCGCGACCGGGTCGACGCGGTGGCCCGGGTGGCGGTCAACCTGCGCAACGTCCCCCGGGACCGGCTGCGCCGCGGCGACGCCCTGCTCACCCCCGGCCGGTTCGGCCGCACCGACCTGCTCGACGTGCGGATCGCCGGGGACGCGGCGGCGGACCTGCCGGCCACGCTCACCCTGCACGTCGGCTCCGCGGCCGTGCCCGCCCGGGTGCGCCCCCTGGGCCCGGACACCGCCCGGCTGCGGCTGGCCCACCCGCTGCCGCTGCTCATCGGGGACCGGGCGCTGCTGCGCGACCCGGGCCGGCGCCACGTGTCCGGCGGCGTCACCGTCCTGGACGTGGCCCCGCCGCCGCTGGACCGTCGCGGCGCGGCCGCCGCCCGCGCCCGGGTGCTCGCCGGCCTGGACGGGCGGCCCGACCTGGCCGGCGAGCTGCGCCGCCGCGCCCTGGTCCGCCGCGACGCGCTGACCCGGATGGGGGTGCCGGCCACCGCGGCCCCGGTCGCCGGGGACTGGCTCGCCGACCCGGAGCACTGGCGTGACCTGGCCGCCCGGCTGGCCGCCGAGGCCGCCCGGTACGCCGCCGCGCACCCGCTGGAGCCGGGCGTCCCCGTGGACGTGCTGCGCCACCGCCTCGACCTGCCCGACCGGGCGCTGGTGGAGGCCCTCGTCCGCCCGCCGCTGCGACTGGCCGACGGCCGGGTCACCGCGTCGGCGCAGGGCGCGCTGCCCGCGCCGGTGGCCCGCGCCGTGGCCCGAATCCGGGCGGAGTACGGCGGCCGACCGTTCCAGGCCCCCGAGGCGTACCGGCTGGCCGAGATCGGGCTGGGGCCCCGGGAGATCGGGGCGGCGGTGCGGGCCGGCGCGCTGCTGCGGCTGGCCGAGAACGTGGTGCTGCTGCCCGGGGCGGTCGACGACGCCGCCCGGGTGCTGGCCCGGCTGCCGCAGCCGTTCACGCTCAGCGCCGCCCGGCAGGCCCTGGACACCACCCGGCGGGTGGCGGTGCCGCTGCTGGAGCTGCTGGACCGGCGGGGCGTCACCCGCCGGCTGCCTGACGACGCCCGAACGGTGGTCGCCCCACCCGGCCCGTGACCGGGCGCCCGGGCGG
Organism: Micromonospora olivasterospora; assembly: GCF_007830265.1. NCBI lineage: Bacteria > Bacillati > Actinomycetota > Actinomycetes > Micromonosporales > Micromonosporaceae > Micromonospora > Micromonospora olivasterospora. The sequence continues at coordinate 5,751,852 of NZ_VLKE01000001.1, read as the reverse complement.
GCCGCGGCGCCGATCCCCGGCAACCCGGTCCCGGCGGGGGGACGGTCGCCTACCGTGACGGCATGGACCCTGCGGCGACGTGGCGGGACAGGAACCACCGCTGGCGGATCGAGGCGTACCGGGCGCCGGACCTGCGCTTCGCCATCTTCGCCACCAACGGCACCACCGAGTCGGCGCCGCTGTGGCTGTTCGGGATGGCCGCCCTGGCCCGCTGGCTGATGACCCACTCGCTGTCCCTCGGCGACCTGGAGAGCGACTGACCGGGGGCCGGGCGGGGCCGGGGCGTGGCGAAGCGCGGGGAGGGGGTGTGCGGTGGGGGGTCGGCTGGGCGAGCTGGCGCTGATCGCCGTGCTGGTGCTGCTCAACGCGGCCCTGTCGGGCAGCGAGATGGCGCTGGTGTCGCTGCGGGAGGGCCAGGTGCGCCGGCTGGCCCGGCACGGCCGGTCCGGGGCCAGGCTGGCCGACCTCGCCCGCGACCCGAACCGCTACCTGGCCACCATCCAGCTCGGGATCACCCTCGCCGGGTTCCTCGCCTCGGCGGCGGCCGCGGTGTCCCTGGCCGAGCCGCTGGCCGGGTCGCTGGACGTGCTCGGCGGGCTGGCCCATCCGGTGGCGGTGCTGGCGGTGACCATGCTGCTCACCTTCGTCACCCTGGTGCTCGGGGAGCTGGCCCCGAAGCGGCTGGCGATGCAGTGGGCGGAACGGTGGGCGCTGCTCGGCGCCGGCCCGCTGGACCTGGTGTCCCGCCTGTCCCGCCCGGCCGTGTGGTTGCTCAGCCGCGCCACGGACGTGGTGGTGCGGCTCTCCGGCGGCGATCCGCGCGCCCAGCGGGCGGAGGTCACCGAGGAGGAACTGCGGGAGATGCTGGTCAGCCAGCGCGGGCTGTCGGCCCAGCAGCGGGAGATCGTCAGCGGGGCGTTCGACATCGCCGGCCGGACGCTGCGGCAGATCCTCGTCCCCCGGGGCGACATGACCGTCCTGCCCGCCACGCTGGGTGCCGGGGAGGGGATGCGCCAGCTGGCCGCGGCGGGACGTACGCGGGTGCCGGTCGTCGGGCCCGGCGGGCGCGAGGACGTGGTCGGGGTGGTGCACATCCGCGACCTGGTGGACGCCGGGGACGACACCGTGGGCGGGCGGGCCCACCCGCCGCTGCTGCTGCCGGCCACCCTGCCGGTGGCCGACGCGATGCGCCAGCTGCGCCAGCGCCGCCAGCAGCTGGCCCTGGTCGTCGACGAGCGCGGCGGCGTCGACGGCCTGGTCACCATGGAGGACCTCCTCGAGGAGGTCGTCGGCGAGCTGTACGACGAGACCGACCGGGACGTCGGCGGCGTGACCCGGGAACCGGACGGGGCGCTGCTGCTGCCCGGGGACTTCCCGCTGCACGACCTGCCCGACGTCGGGGTGCGGCTGACCCTCCCGCTGTCGCGGGACTACACCACCGTGGCCGGGCTGGTCCTGGCCGGGCTGGGACACGTCCCGGCCGGCCCCGGGGAGACGGTGCGGCTGCCGGGGCTGACCGTCGAGGTGGTGGAGGTGTCCGGGCGGGCGATCCGCCGGGTCCGGCTGCACGGCGACGCACTGCGCGGCTGAGCCGCCCCGTCCGGGCGGCATCCCACCCGGACGGGGGAACGCGCCCGCCTCCGGCCGCCTCCGCGCCGCGTGCCGCCGTACCGTCCGGGGGGTGAGGGACCGAGGAATGCGTACGGCCGTCGCGGTGCTGGCCGGCCTCGCGGTCATCTACTTCGGCAGCAAGGGCCGCAGCCCCGAGCAGGGCGGCGGGGTGTCCAGCGGGGTGATCGTGCTGGCCGTGCTGGCCGCCGCGCTGGCCTGGCACCTGACCCGGCCGAAGGACGGCCCCGTCAAGTGACCGGGCGGGTCAGCCGCCGGCGGCGGTGCGGGTGACCTCCCCGGCGGACTCCTGCCCGAGGGCGACCCGGACCAGCGCCGAGGCGAGCAGGCCGAACTCGTCCTCGTCGACCAGCCCGGCCAGCCCGTCCGGGTTGGCCGGCAGCCCCAGCCGCTTCGCCCCGGCCAGGGTCCGCCGGTCGGCGTACGGGCGCACGTCCGGCCAGACCGCCTGCGCCTCGCGCAGGAAGATGTCCGCGCCGGTCGGGCCGATCCCGGGGAACTCGGTGAGCAGCCGGCGCAGCGCCTGCCGGTTCCCGTCGGCCTCGCGGTGCAGCCGGCGCAGGTCGCCGCGCCAGCGGTCCAGGCACAGCCGGGCGCCCGTGCCGAGCATGGTGGCGGTCCGCTCGTCGTAGCGGCGGTAGTGCCCGCGGCCCAGCGCGTCGACCCGGTCCTGCCAGCTCGCCGCCTCCATCGCCTGCGGTGTCTTGTAGCCGGCGGCGATCAGCTCCCGGGCGGCGGCCACCGCGACGCTCGCCCGGATGCGGGTGCTGAGCAGGGTGGCCAGCACCAGCAGCTGGTACAGCGGGGCCGGCCGGTCGGCGAGCCGGATGCCCGCCTCCTCGGCGTACGTGCGCCCCTGCCGCTCCAGCAGGACCCGGGCGGTCCTCCGATCGTCTGCCACGATCCCCGGGTACCCGCTCGCGGGACGCCCACCCGTGCGTGGCCGGAGGCGCGGTGCGCGTGGCCCGTGGGCGGGCCGGCGGCATGGCGGCCACGGCGGCGGGTAACCGGTGGTGGGCGCGCCCAAGAGCCCGCCCACCACCCGGAAGGGAGAATCCCGTGACGAACCCGCAGCAGCCGGAGCTGCGCCGCAACGCGCGCAACGACGCGGTGCAGGACGCCAAGGGCCCCGGCGCGTCCGGCCATCCCCGTAACAGCGGCACCTCGCAGGGCGACCGCGGTCGCACGGTGCCGCGCGGCCAGGTCTCACCGTACGGCCCGGCCGGGGCGCAGGTCGCCGACGACGAGAGCGACGCACGCTGAGTTGTCAGCGTCGGGAGTCCGGCGGCCGCAGCCTCCCCAGGGTGGCGGCGGCCGCCATTCCGTACGCCAGGTGGGGCACGACGTCCGAGAGCCAGTCCGTCCTGCTCCACCGGCGCGGGTCGCTGACCCCCAGGGCGGCCAGCGAACCGTCGGACATGGCCATCACGCTCCCACCGAGCGCCGCCGCGGACACGGGCAGCGGCAACCGGCGTCGGGCGAGCGCGCCGTACGCGGTGGCGCCGGCGATGCCCGTGGCGTAGCCGATCAGGGCCCCGAGGCCCGAGCGGCGGTTCGCCGCACGATCCTCGGGGCCGAGGTCCACGTGCGCGAGCCCGGCGAGCCGCCGGGCGCTCTCCTCCGGGGCGCTGCTCGCCGGGCGGGCGCGCAGCACCATGTCGAGGTACGTGACCAGGTTGAGCGCGACGGTGCCGACCGCGCCGGCGATGGCGCCGTCGAGGGCCCCGGAGCGCCTCACTTGGGGTCACCCGGTTCCCGCTCGCCCTTCGGCCCGTACGTCCGTTCCCGCGTACGACGCCGCGCTGTCCCCGCTCCTCCTGCAGGATCCGGTTGGCGACCTCGTTGGCCTCGCTGTCGGCCGCCCGTCCGGAATTCTCGATCAGATCGCGCAGCCGCGCCCGCTCCTTGTCGTACGCGCTGCTGCCCGGCCGTGGTCCTGGCATCGCCGCCTCCCGAGGTCGCTGTGGCCGTTGCGTACGCCGTCTACCCGGCTGCGCCGGGGCCAACCGTCGCCGGCGCGGGCCGGTCACCCGGCGGCGCGCACCACGGCGACGGGGCAGTCGGCGTGGTGCAGCGCGGCGTGGCTGACCGAGCCGAGGACCAGGCTGGTGAGTTCGCCGTGGCCCCGCGCTCCGACGACCAGCAACTGCGCGGTGCGGGACGCCTCGGCCAGCGCCGCGGCGGGTCGGGCGTGGGCCACCACCTTCTCGACGGTGACCTCGGGGTGGTGCTCGGCGAGCCCGGCCAGCGAATCGGCCAGCACCCGCTCCTCCTCGCCGCGCAGCAGGTCCGCATCATGGACCAGCGGTTGCATGTCGCCGGGCCCGGTGGAGGCCGGGTGCCGGTAGGCGTGCACGGCCCGCAGCGGGGCGCCGCGTAGGGCCGCCTCGTCGGCGGCGAACCGCACGGCGGCCCGGGACAGCGCCGAGCCGTCGACCCCGACCACCACCGGCCCGTCGGCGCGTTCGGCGCCGCGGGCGACGAGCACCGGGCATTCGGCGTACGCGGCGACCTGGCCGGCGACGGAGCCGATCACCAGGGCGGCGAACCCGCCCAGCCCGCGGTCGCCGAGGACGATCATGGCGGCGGTGCGCGACTCGCCGACCAGCACGGCGGCCGCCTCACCGTCGAGGATCTCGCCGCTGACCCGTACCCCGCGGGCGGCCGCCTCGGCCTCGGCCACCGCCCGCGCGACGAGCCGCTCGGCCTGGGGCCGCAACCCGGCGCCGGCCGGCGCGCCCTGCGGCGGGCCGACGGGGACGCGCAGCAGCGGCCAGATGAAGCCGTGCACCACGCGCAGCGGCAGGCGCCGCCGGGCGGCCTCCGTGGCCGCCAGCCTGATGGCCCGCCGGGCCGGCTCCGAGTCGTCCACGCCCACCACCACCGCCGCGCCGTCGTTCACCGCAGTACCTCCCGTGGGCCATCGACCCGGCCCGGCTCGGGCGGCTCACCCACCTCCCCGGCCGGGTTTGGACCCTCGGTCCGCGGCCAGTATCCCGGCCGGGTCGGGGCCGTCGGGGCGATACCGCGCAGGCCGGCGGGATCGGTACGCTGGCCCGAATCGCCGGGGAGGGGAGCAGCGTCGATGGAAGAGGCCGACCAGCCGAGCACCGCCCGTATGATCGATTTCTGGTTGGGAGGGGCGCACCATTTCCCCGTCGACGTGGCCGCGGCGCGCGCCTTCGAGGGCGCGTACGGCCCCTGCGCCCCGCTGTTCCGGGAGATGCGCGGGTTCCTCGGCCGGACGGTGCGCGCGATCGCGGCGGCCGGGGTGGACGGTTTCCTGGTCTTCGGCGCGGGCGTGCCGACCCAGGGCAACGTGCACGAGGCCGCCCCGGAGGCGACGGTGCTCTACACCGACGTCGACCCGGTGACCATCCGCCTCGGCCAGCGGATCCTGGCCGGCAGCGACCGCGCCGGCTACGGCTTCGGTGACGCCACCGACGTCGGCACGATCGACCCGGCGCTGCTGCACCGGTTCGTGCCCGGCTGGGGGCGACGCCCGGTCGGGGTGATCTTCCTCGGGCTGGCGGCGTTCCTCGACGACGCGACCCTGGCCGGTACCCTCGACGAGCTGTACGCGGCGGTGGCGCCGGGCAGCTTCCTCGCGGTGGACTTCGACAGCGAGGAACTGGCCGCGCACCCGCAGGCCCTGGCCATGATGGGGCCGGCGTTCCGGATGCGCCCGCCCGCCGCGTTCGCCCCGCTGCTGGGCCGGTGGACGCCGACGGCCGACGGGATCGTCCCGGTGCAGCACTGGCGGCCGGAGGCGCCGCCGGCCGACCTGCCCGACGCCTTCTACGGCGCCTTGGCCACCAAGCCCGCCGCCTGACCGGCGCGGGCCGCCCGCGTCGGGCCGCGCGCGACGAGATCCAGTTCGTCGTGCCCGGCCGCCGTGTCTCCGCCCTGCCAGGGGCTCGGCCGGTGGGCGGAGTCGACCGTGCCCGTAGCCCGTCAGGTTCCCTCCGTATGATGCTTGCCCTACAGCAAGAGTTGTCGGAGGGTGATGATGCCGGACGCGTCCGCGACCGTGTCCCGCGCGCTGCGGGAGGCGCCGCCCGACCGGTTGGCGGAGGCCGCCGACCGGGCCATCCGCGCCCGGTTGGGCGCGTCGCGGACCGACGTGTTCGTCGCCGACTACCGGATCAGCGGGCTGTGGCCGGTGCTGGACCCGGACCTGCCCGACGCCGGCTTCCTCGCCTGTCAGGGAGTGGCCCAGCGGTGCTTCAGCAGCCAGCAGCTCGTGCTGGACGGGGCCGGCGACGGCCGGTGCCGGGTGTATCTGCCGCTGACGGTCTGGGGCGAGCGCCTCGGCGTGCTGCTGGTGGAGCTGCCGGCCGGCCCGTCGCCGTCCACCCTGGACGCGGCCGCGGACATCGCCGGCGAGCTGGCCCTGGCGCTGCGCGCGGCCGAGCGGGGTACGGACCGGTACCGCCGGGCCCGGCGCCGGGAGCGGCTGAGCATGGCCGCGGAGATGCAGTGGGACCTGTTGCCGGGGCGAAGCGTCACCCACGGCGCGTTCCTGCTGGCCGGGCAGCTGGAGCCGGCGTACACAGTGGGCGGTGACCACTTCGACTGGTCCGTCGACGGCGACCGGCTCACCGTGACGGTGCTCAACGGCGGGGGCGCGGGCCTGTCGGCGGCCCTGCTGACCGCGGTCACCGTCAACGCCATGCGCAACGCCCGCCGCTCCGGCGGCGGGCTGGTCGAGCAGGCGGAACTGGCCTCGGACACCGTCTTCTCCCAGCACCGCGGCAACCGGCACGTGGCGACGCTGCTGCTGGAGCTGGACGCGACCGACGGCCGGGTGCGGGCCGTGGACGCCGGCTCCCCGCACGTGCTGCGGCTGCGCGGCGGGTCGGTGGTGCGGGTGCCGCTGGAGCAGCAACTGCCACTGGGCATGTTCGCCGAGACCCGGTACGAGGTGCAGGAGTTCAGCCTCGAGCCGGGCGACCGGCTGTTCGTCGTCAGCGACGGGGTGTACGCGGCGGCCCCCGGCGGCCGGGAGCCGTTCGGGGAGCGGGCGATGGCGCGGTCGATGCGCGCGACGCGGCTGCAGCCGGCGACCGAGGCGGTTGGTACGGTGATGCGCGGGCTGCAGTCCTACCACGCGGACCGCGATCTGCGCGACGACGCCGTGGTCGTCTGCCTCGACTGGCACGGCCGGGGCGGGGGAGCGGGCGGCGGGGCGCGGTGAGGCGACCGTAGCGGGTCACGAGCGGAGAATCGCAGGGGACGTCGGTGGATCAATCTCCGGATTTCGCCGCGGCGATCGACGCCGCCGCCGAGGCGTTCGTCGGTGTGCTGGACGGCGCGGGCTCGCGGCAGCGCATGCCGGTCTCGCCGACGCAGCTGCGGGTGTTGTCGCTGATCAGCGGCCGCCCGGTGACCAACGTCAACGGGCTCGCCGAGCTGCTGGACGTGGTGCCCTCGTCGGCGAGCCGGCTGTGCGACCGGCTGGAGGCGGTCGGGCTGCTGCGCCGGGTGGTCGACCCCCGGGACCGGCGCGAGGTCCGGCTGGTGCCCACGCCGGCGGCCGAGGCCCTGCTGCGGGAGTTGAAGGCGCGCCGGTTGCGCGCGGTGCAGGCGGTGCTGGACCGGATGCCGCCCCGCACGCAGCACGAACTGTTGCTGGGGCTGCTGGCGTTCGCCCGGGCGGCCGCGTCCGAGGCGGACTCGTCCGCCCGTACCGCCTGAGCCCGTCGCCACCCGTCGGCGACCACAAGTTTCCCAGGACGCTCTACGCCGCGTGACCCCCACCGCGACAGCCAGCGGACCGCGCCGACAAAGCGGCCTCCGGGGAGGCGAAAACGAGCCCGATATAGTGGCAGCGCAACGTGCTGGCCCGGGATCGTGGTGATCACGGGCCGCACCAGGGGAGGTCCCAGCCCGGGATCGCACAGGCGCCGGCGAGAGCCGGCCCGGCAACGCGCACGTGCCTCCGCAGCGCCCGTCGCGGCGCCGGATCGTGCTGCGGAGGGAGGTTCGGTGTCGCGTCGGCCGGCGGGGGCGCAGCCCTCGGAGTACACCGGCGGCCCCGGCGCCGCGCCGAGCGGGGACCGGGTGCTCACGCTGCCCAACCTGATCAGCTTCGTCCGGCTGCTCGGCGTGCCGCTCTTCCTCTACCTGCTGCTGGTCGCGCACGCCGACGTCGCCGCCGTGGTGGTGCTCGCGATCGGCGGCACGACGGACTGGGTGGACGGGTGGATCGCCCGCCGGCTGCGTCAGGTCAGTCGCCTCGGCGAGCTGCTCGATCCGCTCGCCGACCGGCTCTACATCCTGGCGACCCTGCTGGCGTTCACGGCCCGGGAGGTGGTGCCGTGGCAGTTCACGGCGGCGCTGTTGGCCCGGGAGCTGCTGTTGCTGGGCTCGCTGGGGGTGCTGCGCCGGCACGGGTACGGCCCGCCGCCGGTGCACTACGTGGGCAAGACGGCGACGTTCCTGTTGCTGGCCGCGTTCCCGACCCTGTTGCTGGCGCACGCCACGACGGCGGTCACGGCGACGGCCGCCGGCGCGGTCGGCTGGGGCCTGGCGTGGTGGGGTCTGGTGCTGTACTGGGCGGCCGGCGGGCTCTACGTGGTGCAGGCGGCGCGGCTGGTGCGGGCGGCGCGGGCCGCCGGGCCGGGGGGAGTGGCGGCATGACGGGCCCGCAGCGCGCGTCGGCGGAGAAGTCCGGCGCGGGCCGGCCGGCGAGCCGGGTGTTCACGCCGGACTTCCTGACGGAGTTGTTCCGCAATCCGCTGGACCCGGGATACGAGGACGCGGCGGCCCGGCGCCGGGAGTCGCCGCCGCCGGCGGGTTGGCGGCGGGCCTCGACGCGTTCGGTGAGCCTGCTGGTGATCGTGGTGGTGGGTTTCCTGTTCGCGGTGGCGTACCGGCAGACGATGGCCGAGGAGCCGGGGCGCAACACGGCCCGGGCGGGTCTGGTGGCGCAGATCAAGGAGCGCGAGGCGGAGACGGACGAGTTGGCGGCGCGGGCGGACCAGTTGCGGGAGGAGGTCGGCCGGCAGCGCGACGCGGCGTTGAGCGGTTCGCAGGCGTCCCGGCTGCGCACGCTGGAGGCGGGCACCGGGCTGGGTCGGGTGCGCGGTGACGGTGTGGTGGTGCGCCTGGCGGACGCGCCGGCGAAGGACAAGGACGCGGTGACGGGGTCGTCGGGTGGTCCGCCGCGGGTGTTGTACACGGATCTGCAGAAGGTGGCCAACGACCTGTGGGCGTCGGGCGCGGAGGCGGTGGCGATCAACGGTCAGCGGTTGACGGCGACGTCGACGATCCGGTCGGCGGGTGAGGCGATCCTGGTGGATTTCCGTCCGGTGACGGGTCCGTACGAGGTGTCGGCGATCGGGCCGAGGTCGTTGCGGGACCGGTTCGAGGACAGTCGGGCGGCGTACCTGATGCGGGACCTGGTGGAGTCGGTGGGGTTGTCGTTCCAGGTGCGTGAGGTGGACGACCTCACCCTGCCGGCGGCTCCGGAGCCACGGCTACGCTACGCCGAGCCGTCGGTCAGTCCGAGTCCGCTCGTGTCGGGTTCGCCGGCCGCGCCGAAGTCCAGTCCCGGGCCGTCCGGTTCGGGTTCGTCTCCCAGCCCCTCCGGAGGTGGCCGATGATCGCGGTGCTGGCGTTGCTCGCCGGTGTGGTCCTCGGGGTGTACCTCGACCCCACTGTTCCCGCGGCGTTGCAGCCGTACCTGCCGATCGCCGTGGTGGCCGCGTTGGACGCGGTGTTCGGCGGGGTGCGGGCGAAGCTGGATCGGATCTTCGACGACAAGCAGTTCGTGGTGTCGTTCATCTCGAACGTGCTGGTGGCGGCTCTGATCGTGTATCTGGGTGACCAGTTGGGGGTGGGTGGGCAGTTGTCCACCGGTGTGGTGGTCGTGCTCGGGGTGCGCATCTTCGGCAACGTGGCGGCGATCCGTCGGCACCTGTTCCGGGCGTAGGGTTCGTGGGGATGAGCGAGGAGCAGAGCGAGACGGGTACCGGGTGGCCGTCGGTGGTTCCGGGGCGTCCGGGTGGGCCGGCGGGGGAGCCTGATCCGCGGCCGCAGGCGCCGGATTCGGATGAGGTGAGCCCGTTGGCGCCGGAGGCTGAGCCGGGTGAGGGGCGGCCGGAGTCGCCGGAGGTCGAGTCGGAGTCGGCCTCCGAGGGGTCGGCCGGCGGGTCGGCCGCGGCGGCGGGCCGGCGGTTCACCTCGGCCGGGGTGATGATCGCGCTGTTGCTGGGTTTGTTGGGCTTCACGCTGGTGGTGCAGTTGCGGACGACGTCGACGGATCCGACGGCGGCGGCGACGCGGCAGGAGGACCTGGTTCGGATCTTCTCGGATCTGGATTCGCGGGAGAAGCGGCTGCGGCAGGACATCGAGTCGTTGGAGGAGAGCCAGCGGCAGTTGCGCTCGGGTGAGCAGGGTCGGCAGGCGGCGTTGGAGGAGGCGACCCGTCGCGCGGACGAGTTGGGGATCCTGGCGGGGATTCTGCCGGCGCGGGGGCCGGGGTTGGAGGTGCGGTTCGAGGCGGGGGCGAAGCCGATCTCGGCGTACCGGATCCTGGACGCGGTGCAGGAGTTGCGGGGCGCGGGCGCGGAGGCGATGCAGATTTCGGCGGGGGATCGGGCGACGGTGCGGATCATCGCGTCGACGTACTTCCTGGACGGGGCGGACGGTTCGTTGGTGGTGGACGGGCGGCGGTTGACGGGTCCGTTCACGATCACGGTGATCGGTGATCCGACGACGATGGAGACCGCGTTGAGGATTCCGGGCGGGGTGGCCGCATCGGTTGCCGGTGACGGCGGTACCGTGATCGTCGAGGAGCGTGAGGTTGCCGAGGTTTCGGCGCTGCACGCGCCTGTGAAGTTGGAGCATGCCCGTCCGGTCTCCTGACCGGTACGGGCCACGCCGGTTCTTCCGGTGCAACGCGATGGTCGGCACGACGATGAAGGACGCGTCTGGTGATTCCTGAGGATCTGCGGTACACCGCCGAGCACGAGTGGGTGGCGGGTGACGGGTCGGGTTCGGTCCGGGTCGGCATCACGCACTTCGCGCAGGACGCGCTGGGTGACATCGTGTACGTCCAGTTGCCGGAGGAGGGCGCGGAGGTCGCCGCGGGTGACTCGTTGGGTGAGATCGAGTCGACGAAGAGTGTGTCGGAGATCTACGCCCCGGTCAGTGGGACGGTGGCGGCGCGCAACGAGGCGTTGGCGGACGCTCCTGAGGTGATCAACTCGGATCCGTACGGTGCGGGTTGGTTGGTGGAGATCACACCGAGTGATCCGGCGGCGGTGGACGGGTTGTTGACCGCCGGTGCGTACCGGGAGCTCACCGAGAGCTGAGTGTCCGTTGGGCGTGTGGGGTTGTTTCCGCGCGTCCGGTTGCCCTGCTTTTCGGCGCTGGCTAGGCTCGCCCAGTCGACCGAGAATCAAATAGTTGAGCGTTGCGGAATTGCCTTTGCGGGCACGGGGAGCCAGCCGCCGGGGTGTGTGCCCGGCGGCCAGACCCGCCATTACCCGACGCCGACGCGAAACAGATCCGTGAGGTGATCCATGACGCGCCCAGACGACGAGTTCCCCCCGCTCGACGTCACTTCGACGCTCAATCTCGGTTCGCTCGACGAAGTGCTGGAGGGGCCGGACACCGATGTGGTGCCGAGCCGGATGTCCGGTTCGTTGCCGCCGGGGATGGCGCTGCTGGTGGTTCGTCGGGGTCCGAATGCGGGTGCCCGGTTCTTGTTGGATCATGATGTGACGACGAGTGGTCGGCACCCGGACAGTGACATCTTCCTGGACGATGTGACGGTGTCGCGGCGGCATGCCGAGTTCCACCGGGATGGTGGCACGTTCACGGTGCGGGACGTGGGGAGTTTGAACGGCACGTACGTGAACCGGGAGCGGGTGGAGGCGGCCACGTTGAGCAACGGTGACGAGGTGCAGATCGGTAAGTTCCGGGTGGTGTTCATCGCCGGTCCGCGTCCGGAGGAGGAGGCCGGCCGGGGGTGAACGAGCCTGCGGCTTCGATGCCGGCCGGGGTGTCCCGGTCCCAGGCGCTGATGAGCATCGGTGAGGTGCTGGCGCATCTGCGGGTGGAGTTTCCGGACGTCACGATCTCGAAGTTGCGGTTCCTGGAGGCCGAGGGGCTGGTGGAGCCGCAGCGGACGGCGGCGGGGTACCGGAAGTACAGCTGGGACGATGTGGCGCGGTTGCGGTTTGTGTTGACCGCGCAGCGGGACCAGTATCTGCCGTTGCGGGTGATCCGTGAGCAGCTTGCCGGTTGGGACGCGTCGGGTGACGGGCCGGCGCCGCCGCGGCCGGCGTTGGTGGCGGTGGGTCCGGGTGGTGAGGTGCCGGGCCGGGACGCGTCGGCGGAGCCGGCGGATTCGGCGCAGCTGCGGCTGGGGCGGTCGGATCTGATCGCGCGCAGTGGGGTCGAGGAGTCGACGCTGGCCGAGTTGGAGCGGCTGGGGTTGGTGGTGTCGGATCCGCCGGGTTGGTATGACGGGGATGCGTTGATCATCGCGCGGGCGGTGGCGGGTCTGGCGGCGTACGGGTTCCAGCCGCGGCATCTGCGGGGTTATCGGACGGCGGCGGATCGGGAGGTCGGTCTGTTCGCGCAGTTGGTGGCGCCGTTGGCGCGGCAGAGTGATCCGGCGGCGCGGGCGCGGGCGGCGGAGACGGCGCGTGAGTTGGTGGCGTTGTCGCAGCAGTTGCACGCGGCGTTGGTGCGGGTGGGGTTGCGGTCGACGTTGGGTCGGTGACCCCTGGTGGTGCTGCGCGGCTCGGGCGGTTGCCCGGGCCGCGTGGTGTTTGTGGGCGGGTCGGTCCGCGCGCCTCGGTGGGGGCGGTGGGAAAGATCTGGGTGTGGGTGCGTGTCGTAGGCTTGCCGGGGTAACCCCTTTCTGGCGCGGGGCGTGGTGCACGTAGCGCATGGGACGTGTGTGTCGCGGTCCGTGTACCGTGCAGGAAGGGCGCGGTGCGGGCGTAGGTGACAACGACACGGAGGCGGCGGTGCGCGAGCTGAGCGTGGTCGGGGTTCGGGTGGAGCTGCCCAGCAACCAGCCGATCGTCCTGCTGCGGGAGGTCGAGGGGGACCGCTATCTGCCGATCTGGATCGGCGCGGTCGAGGCGACGGCGATCGCTTACGAGCAGCAGGGGGTCAAGCCGGCCCGGCCGTTGACGCATGATCTTCTGCGGGACGTGTTGGCGGCGTTGCAGGCGCCGTTGCGGGCGGTGGAGATCACCGAGTTGAAGGAGAACGTCTTCTACGCCGATCTGTTGATCGGTGATGGGGTGCGGGTGTCGGCGCGGCCGAGCGATTCGATCGCGTTGGCGTTGCGGGTCGGGGCGCCGATTCGTTGTGCCGAGCAGGTCCTCAGTGAGGCGGGGATCGTGATCCCGGACGAGCAGGAGGACGAGGTGGAGAAGTTCCGGGAGTTCCTGGAGCAGGTGCGCCCGGAGGATTTCGCGGGCTGAGGTCTTCGCCGGTTCTGTTTTCGCGTCCCGGGTTGGTCACGGTGGGTGATCGTTCGGTGGTGTTTCTGATCTTTGCCGTGGTTGTGCGGCGTGTCGCGTCCTTTCCTGCCCGGTAACTCTTCAAGGGCGCTATAGGGTTGCCGTGTCGAGGGGTGCACGTCCCGGAAGCGACGTGTCACCGCACTGGCGGGGAGGTTGTCCGGATGCACGAGCCGCGAGATCCCGATCCTGGTAGGCAGCAGCACGGGGCGGGGGGTGGGCCGGCGGGGCCGGCGACTGAGGGTGACGGCGCGGTGGGCTACCGGGGTGTGACGGCGTGCCACGCGGTGGGTATCACGTATCGGCAGTTGGACTACTGGGCGCGGACGTCGCTGGTGGTGCCGAGCGTGCGGGACGCGTCGGGTTCGGGGACGTCTCGGCTGTACTCGTTCCGTGACCTGGTGGTGTTGAAGGTCGTGAAGCGTCTGTTGGACGCCGGGGTGTCGTTGCAGAACATCCGTAAGGCGATCGAGGCGTTGCGGTCGCGTGGGGTTGCCGATCTGGCGGGCATCACGTTGATCTCGGACGGGACGACGGTGTACGAGTGCCGGTCGCCGGAGGAGGTGGTCGACCTGTTGCAGGGCGGCCAGGGCGTGTTCGGCATCGCGATCGGCGGGGCGTTCAAGGAGATCGAGGGTTCGCTGTCGCATCTGCCTGCGGAGCCGGCGATGGGGTCGGTGCCGCAGGAGGAGGCGGCGGATCCGGTGGGCGACGAGTTGGCGGCGCGCCGGGCACGTCGGCGCGCGGGTTGAGCCGGCGCCCCGGTGGCGGGGTCTTTCGCCGGGGTGGGTGTGCAGGATCGCGTCGTGGCCGGGGGCCCGGCGCGATCTTTTGCGTGTGCCTGCATGTCGGGTTGCCGGGAGCGGGTCCCGGTGGGTGGGACGGGCGGCCGCGGTGCTCGGGGCCGGTCACCGCGCTGAGGTGCGACGGGTGGGCGGGCCGGTCCAGGGTGGAGGGTGTCACGCGGGCAGGTCTACCGCCGGTGGGTTTTGTGGGTGTGGGATGGGCGCGGCGGTGAACGGTCCTTCCGGAGGAGGAGCGCGCTGGCCGGTCGGTGGTTGCCAAAATTCTGATAGGCCGGCCGTGCCTTCGGGTGGGCGGCGCGCTAAGGTCCCACACGGTCGGCTGTCGCGACGTTACGGCACCTCCTATCAGCCGACCGGTTGCCCCTCCGCGCCGACCGGCGCGACCTTTCACCCGGAAGGAACGACCGTGACGGTTATCGAAGAGACCGCGCCATCGCACTACGAGCGGATTGGCGGTGCCAGTTCGGTCAAGGCCGCGGTGGCCCTGTTCTACGACAAGGTGCTCGCCGATCCGGAGCTGGCTGGCTACTTCGCCGACCTCAACATGGCCGAGCAGCGGCGGCACCTGGCGTTGATGCTGACTGTGGTGCTCGGCGGGCCGAACGAGTACGACGGCCGGGAGCTTGCCGAGGCACACCAGCCGTTGAACATCCCGGTGGCGCATTACCTCAAGGTCGGTGAGCACCTGACGGCGACGCTGACGGAGCTGGGTGTGCCGGGGGACATCATCGGTGACGTGCAGGTCGTCCTGGAGAAGGTGCAGGACCAGGTGGTGGCCCAGGGACGCGGAACGGGCGTCTGAGTGTGGACGCGGCACGGCTGAAGCAGAGCTGGTCCCAGGTCGCCGAGTTCGGTGACCTGGTGCCGCTCCACTTCTATTCGACGTTGTTCCTGGCCTACCCCGAGACCCGGCAGATGTTCCCGTCGAACATGGCCGGGCAGCGGGACCGGCTGGTGTCCGCGTTGGGGCACATCGTGTCCCACGTGGACCAGGTGGACAGCCTGGTGGGGTTCCTGCATGACCTCGGGGGCGACCACCGCAAGTTCGCGGTGCGCGCCGAGCACTACCCGGCGGTCGGGGAGGCGCTGCTGGCGACGTTGCGGCATTTCCTCGGCGAGGCGTGGACCGACGAGCTGACGCAGGACTGGACGGCCGCGTACGGGCTGATCTCGCAGGTGATGATCGACGGGGCGCAGGCGGCCGAGGCGGTGAATCCGCCGTGGTGGGTGGCCGAGATCCTTGGGCACGAGCGGCGGTCGTTCGACGTGGCGGTGCTGACGCTGCGTCCGCAGTATCTGCTGCCGTTCGCACCGGGTCAGTCGATCGGGGTGTCCCATCCGGCGGTGCGCGCGTGGCGGTACTACTCGCCGGCGAACGCGCCGCGTTCGGATGGGACGTTGGAGCTGCACGTGCGCGCGGCGCCCGGTGGCGCCGTGTCGTCGCGGCTGGTGTACGGGTGCGCGGTGAGTGATCAGATCCACCTGGCCGCCCCGGTGGGGGACCGGTTGACGCTGTGGCCGGCCGGAACGTCCGATCTGCTGTTGTTGGGCAGCGGCACCGGCTGGGCTCCGCTGAAGGCGCTGGTGGAGCAGGTCGCGGCGGAGGGTTCGCGCCGCCGGGTCGACCTGTATGTGGGGGCCCGGTCGCCTGGCGAGTTCTACGACAACGAGGCGATCGAGAAGCTGGCAGCCGTGTATCCGTGGTTGGCGGTCACCTACGTGGTGGGGCTGGACCCTCAGCGGCCGGCGGAGTCCGGGCACGTGGTGGACCGGGCGCTGGCCGACGGGGACTGGCGGTCCCGGCACGTCTACATCTGCGGCTCGGACGAGATGGTCGGTCATTCGGTGACGACGTTGGCCCGGGCGGGTTACCACGCCGGTCAGCTGCACCATGAGGGTTTCGGCAAGCATTGGTACGGGCCGACGTGGCGGACCGCGACCGCCCCTGACGATTCCGGAGGTGTCCGGTGAGCGTGAGGCGCGAGCTCGCGAGCCAAGCGGCCGCGAAGGGAAGGGGAGCCCGGTGAGCGCAACCCCGATCAGGAGGTATGACGGGGGTCAGGTCGCCAGCGTGCAGGTCCGGTTGACCCCGGACCGGGTGCGCCGGTGGGAGTTCAGCGCGGCGTCGTTCACCCGCCGCGGATACGATCCCAGCGACGTGGACCGGTTCCGGATGCAGGTGGCCGACGAGCTGGACATGCTGGCGACGCAGGTGGCGGACCTGCGGGCCGAGAACGGGCTGCTCAACGACCACCTGGAGCTGCACCGGCACGGGGTGATCCCGAGCAGCGGGGTGGCGGCGAAGCTGCCGGCGGCGAAGGAGGTCAACCTGCTGTCGGCGGCGCAGCGGGAGGCCGAGCAGATCATCGCCCAGGCGCATGACTACGCCCGGCGGGTGGCCGAGTACGCGCGGACGCAGTACGAGAGCTACGTGCGGGCGGCGGCGGAGGAGGCGAAGCAGGAGGCCGAGCGGGCGGTGGCGGACTACCGCAGCAGTGCCGGCGCGAGCTTCGACGACTCGGTGGCGACGCGGGAGGCGTTGCGGATCTTCGGCGAGATGATGGTCTCGCACATGCAGGCGGCGGCCCGGCATCTCGACGACGGTAGTGAGCAGCTGGCGCGGACCATGGAGCGGATTGCCGCGGAGGTGGGCGGGGCTGCCCCGGCGGGCGCCGCCGCGGCGGTTGGCGGCGGTGGCGTCTCGGCGGGTGGCACGCCGGCGGGTGCGCCCGCGGGTGGCACGCCGGTGGGTGCGCCGGTGGGTGGTGGCCGGGTGCGGGTGGCGTTGCCGCCCCAGCACCAGCAGCGCTGATCCCCGTGGTCGGCCCCCCGCGTCGGTGGGCCGACCACGGGCCGGCCGCGTGAGTATCGGCCCCACCGGGCGACGGCGGTCGCCCGGTGGAGGTGAGGGCAGCGGCTGAGGCAGCATGGACGGGTGACGGAGATCGACGCGTTGGCCCGGCTGCTCGCCGCCGGTGGGGTCGTGGTGTTGTCCGGCGCCGGGCTGTCCACCGAGTCCGGCATTCCGGACTACCGGGGGCCGAGCGGCGCGGCCCGCCGGCACACTCCGATGACCTATCAGGCGTTCACCGGCGACCCGGTGGCCCGCCGCCGGTACTGGGCGCGTAGCCACCTGGGGTGGCGCACGATCGCCCGGGCCGCGCCGAACGCGGGGCACCGGGCGGTGGCCCGGCTGCAACGGGCGGGGCTGGTCGAGGCGGTGATCACCCAGAACGTCGACGGGCTGCACACCGCGGCCGGGTCGACGTCGGTGGTGGAGTTGCACGGCCGCCTCGACGAGGTGGTGTGCCTGGACTGCGGCAACCTCACCTCCCGGCAGGAGCTGGACCGGCGGCTGCGGGAGGCGAACCCGGGGTTCGCCGCCGCCGCCGCGGCGGTCAACCCCGACGGGGACGTGGAGCTGCCGGACGGGGCGGTGGCGGGGTTCACCACGGTCGACTGCACGTTCTGCGGCACGGGGATGCTGAAACCGGACGTGGTGTTCTTCGGTGAGACGGTGCCGCCCGCGCGGGTGGCGCGCTGTTTCGACCTGGTGGACGGGGCCCGGTCGCTGCTGGTGCTCGGGTCGTCGTTGACGGTGATGTCGGGGCGCCGGTTCGTGATCCGCGCGGCGCGGCGGGGCATTCCGGTGGCGATCGTCAACCAGGGTGCGACCCGCGGCGACGGGTACGCGGCCGTGACGGTGGACGCGCCGCTGGGGCGGGTCCTGCCGGCGGTGGTCGACCGGGTCGCCGGGGCGGCCGCCGGCGCGCCGGCGTAGGGGCCGCCCCGGTCGGTCACCCGGCCCGGAGGCGCGGCGGCCGGGGCGGCGCTGGTAGCGTTGACCGCGCCGGTACCACCCACGTGGGAGAGACCGCCCGCGGTGCCGCGGGCGGCGCCGAAGGGGCAGATCCCTCCCCGGAACCTCTCAGGCAAAAGGACCTCGTGGGCAGGCACTGTGGAGCAGCCCCGCGCCGTGGGGGTGCGACTCAGGGGGAGGCCGACCCGTTCGACCTCATCCCCTCGGGAGCGTCGCCCATGACCGCAGAGCAGTTCGCCGCCCGTCACATCGGCCCCGACCCGCAGGCGGAGCGCCGCATGCTGCAGGCCGTCGGCTACGACTCGATCGACGAGCTGATGGACGCGGCGATCCCCGAGGTGATCCGCTGGCACGGCACCCTTGACCTGCCGGAGCCGGCCAGCGAGCACGACGCCCTGGCCGAGCTGCGGGCGCTGGCCGCCCGCAACACCGTCGCCGTGTCCATGATCGGCCTGGGGTATCACGGTACGCACACCCCGGCGGTGATCCGCCGTAACGTGCTGGAGAACCCGGCCTGGTACACGGCGTACACGCCGTACCAGCCGGAGATCAGCCAGGGCCGGCTGGAGGCGCTGCTGAACTTCCAGACGATGGTCACGGACCTGACGGGGCTGGCCACGGCGAACGCGTCGATGCTCGACGAGGGCACGGCGGCGGCGGAGGCGATGACCCTCGCCCGGCGGGCGTCGAAGAGCAGGAGCCCGGTGTACGTGGTCGACGCGGACACCCTCCCGCAGACCGTCGCGGTGATCATCGGCCGGGCGGAGCCGCTCGGCATCGACGTGCGGGTGCTCGACCTGGACGTGCAGGAGCTGCCGGCGGATTTCTTCGGCCTGCACCTGCAGTATCCGGGGGCGTCGGGGGCGGTACGCGACCACGGGGGTCTGGTCGCCGCCGCGCACGCCGCCGGGGCGCTGGTGACGGTGGCGGCGGACCTGCTGGCGTTGACGCTGCTGCGCCCGCCGGGGGAGGTCGGCGCCGACATCGCCGCGGGCACCACCCAACGGTTCGGGGTGCCGATGGGCTTCGGCGGCCCGCACGCCGGCTACCTGGCGGTGCGTGCCGGGCTGGAGCGGATGCTGCCGGGCCGGCTGGTGGGGGTGTCCCGCGACGCGGCCGGTGACCCGGCGTACCGGCTGGCGTTGCAGACCCGTGAGCAGCACATCCGGCGGGAGAAGGCGACCAGCAACATCTGCACCGCGCAGGTGCTGCTGGCGGTGATGGCCGGGATGTACGCCGTCTACCACGGCCCGGACGGGCTGCGTGAGATCGCCGAGCGCACGCACCGGATGGCGGCGCGGCTGGCCGGCGGCCTGCGTGACGGTGGCGTCGAGGTCGTCGACGTGCCGTTCTTCGACACGATCACCGCGGTGGTGCCGGGCCGGGCCGCCGAGGTGGTGGCCGCCGCCGCGCAGCGGCACGTCAATCTGCGGCTGGTCGACGCCGACCGGGTGGGGATCTCCTGCGACGAGACGACCACCCAGGCGCACCTGGACGCGGTGTGCGCCGCGTTCGGGGTGCCGGCCGCGCACGGGGAGACGGACACCCGGCTGCCGGAGGCGTTGCGGCGCACCAGTGACTTCCTGACCCATCCGGTGTTCCGCAGCCACCATTCGGAGACGGCGATGCTGCGGTACCTGCGGCGGCTGGCCGACTTCGACTACGCCCTGGACCGCGGCATGATCCCGTTGGGGTCGTGCACGATGAAGCTGAACGCCACCACCGAGATGGAGCCGGTGAGCTGGGCGGAGTTCGCCCACATCCACCCGTTCGCGCCGCCGGCGCAGACCGCCGGGTACCGGGAGCTGATCGCGCAGCTGGAGGGGTGGCTGGCGGAGGTGACCGGGTACGACGCGGTCAGCGTGCAGCCCAACGCGGGGTCGCAGGGGGAGTTGGCGGGGCTGCTGGCGATCCGCGCGTACCACCGTTCGCGGGGTGAGTGGCACCGGGACGTGTGCCTGATCCCGTCGTCGGCGCACGGCACGAACGCGGCGTCGGCGGTGATGGCGGGGATGCGGGTGGTCGTGGTGGGCTGCGACGCCGACGGCAACGTGGACCTGGTCGACCTCGACGCGAAGATCGACAAGCATCGGGACGCGCTCGCGGCGATCATGGTGACGTATCCGTCGACGCACGGGGTGTACGAGACGGGCATCGCGTCGCTGTGCGCGAAGGTCCACGACGCCGGTGGGCAGGTGTACGTCGACGGGGCGAATCTCAACGCGCTGGTCGGGTTCGCCAAGCCGGGCCGGTTCGGGGCGGACGTGTCGCACCTGAACCTGCACAAGACGTTCTGCATTCCGCACGGCGGCGGTGGGCCGGGGGTGGGCCCGGTGGCGGTGCGGGCGCACCTGGCGCCGTTCCTGCCGGGTGACCCGGCCGGTGCCCCGGGTGAGGGCGGGCCGGCGATCTCGGCGGCCCGTTACGGGTCGGCGGGGATCCTGCCGATTCCGTGGGCGTACCTGCGGATGATGGGGGCGGCGGGGCTGACCCGCGCGACGGGGGTGGCGGTGCTGGCCGCGAACTACGTGGCGGCGCGGTTGCGTGAGCATTTTCCGGTGCTGTACGCGGGCAACAAGGGCCTGGTGGCGCACGAGTGCATCCTGGACCTGCGTCCGCTGTCGAAGGCCAGCGGGGTGAGCGTGGACGACGTGGCGAAGCGGCTGATCGACTATGGTTTCCACGCGCCGACGATGTCGTTCCCGGTGGCGGGGACGCTGATGGTGGAGCCGACGGAGAGTGAGGACCTGGCCGAGGTGGACCGGTTCTGCGATGCGATGATCGCCATCCGGGGTGAAATCGACAAGGTGGCCTCGGGTGAGTGGCCGGCGGGGGACAATCCCCTGGTGAACGCGCCGCACACGGCGGCGATGGTGGCGGCCGACGAGTGGGGGCACGCGTACCCGCGGTCGGTGGGTGCGTACCCGGCGGGGGTGGATCGGGCGGGGCGGTACTGGCCGCCGGTGCGGCGTATCGACGGCGCGTACGGCGACCGGAACCTGGTGTGCTCGTGTCCGTCGCCGGAGGCGTTCGAGCTGTGACGGGCGGCGCCGGGGTGGCGCTGGTGGCGCCCCGGCCGGCGCGTGCGGGTGGGGCGCCGGCCGGCGTGCCCGGGTGACCGGCCCGGGTGCTGACGCTGAGTGATGGGTCAGGCGACCAGGGCGTGGCGGGCGGGGCCGCGGTGGGGGGCGATGGTCCGGCCGTCGGGGAGTAGTTCGCCGGTGTCCTCGAAGACGATGACGCCGTTGCAGAGTAGGCTCCAGCCCTGCTCAGGGAAGCAGGCGATGGCTCTGGCGGCTTCCCTGTCGGTGGCTTCAGCGGAGGGGCAGGTGGGTTGATGCTGGCACATCGGGTTCTCCGGACTGTGGGGGCACTGTGTCATGGTTCACATGACCAGTGACGCACAGTACCAAGCTATTGCGCGCAGCATCGAGCCGGTTCCCGTCATGTTGGCGGGAAATCCACTGAACGGATGAGGAAGAATGGGCCAGACGGTGTGGAAGCGCTCCCATTGACACGGGTCGACGCACCCGCCGCCCCGCACGGCTGCCGCGACCGGCTCGTCGAACGCGAGCGACTCGAGTGGCGCCTCGCCGACGGCGGCGACCCGGCCGCCCTCGCCGAGGCGTTCCTGACCGCCCACGGCCTCACCGCCGACGACCTCAACCGCCCGGCCGCCCACCACCCCGACAGGCCGTGCGGGGCCGCCCTGTACGTCTCCGCCGCCGCCGGCGCCATCCTGGCCGCCGGCCACCCCGGCGCGCCCAGCCCGCCCCCGCCCTACCCGACCTCGCCGTCGTCGTCTACGACCACGCCGCCGCCCCGGCCCCGGCCGCCCCCGCGCCCGGCCCGTGGTGGGTCGGGCCGTGGACACCCAGCTGGAGCGACCGCCAGCACGCCGACGCCGTCGCCGCCGTCCGGGCCGCCATCGGCCGCGGCGACGTCTACCAGGTCAACCTCGTCGGCCACGCCGCCGCCCCCTACACCGGCGACCCCCGCCCCGCCCTGGCCCGGCTGGCCCGCCTGCCCGGCGCCCGCTACGGCGGCACCCTGCACGGCCCCGGCTGGACGATCGGCAGCGCCTCCCCGGAGACCCTGATCGCCCTGCACGCCGGCCGGCTGGTCACCCGCCCCATCAAGGGCACCCGCCCCGCCACCGGCGCCGGACGCCGCGAACTGCTCGCCTCCGCCAAGGAACGCGCCGAACACATCATGATCGTCGACCTGGAACGCAACGACCTCGCCCGCGTCGCCGCCACCGGCAGCGTCACCGTCGACGAACTGTTCGCCGTACGCCGCTGGTGCGACCTGTGGCAGGCCGAATCCACCATCTCCGCCACCTGCGCCGACGGGCTCGGCCTGGCCGACCTGCTCCGCGCGGTCTGCCCCGGCGGGTCCGTCACCGGCGCCCCGAAACTGGCCGCCCTCGACGTGGTCGCCGCCTGCGAACCCGCCGGCCGCGGCGCCAGCATGGGCGCGCTGGGCTGGATCGGCCCCGGCCACCTCGACCTGGGCCTGACCATCCGCACCGCCGCCGCCGACGGCCACCTGCTGCACGCCTGGGCCGGCGGCGGCATCACCTGGGACAGCGACCCCGACGCCGAGGTCGCCGAGGCCGCCGCCAAGGCCCGCCCCGTACGCGCCGCCCTGGGCGGCGACCCCGCACCCGCGTACCGCTAGCCTGCCTACCATGACGATGCGGCCCATCCGGATCATCGGCGACCCGGTGCTGCGCACCGCCTGCGAGCCGGTGACCAGCTTCGACACCGAACTGCGCGCCCTGGTCGCCGACCTGATGGACACCCTGCTCGGCGCCCCCGGCCGCGCCGGCGTCGCCGCCCCGCAGATCGGCGTGCCGGTCCAGGTGTTCGTCTACGACGCCGACGGCCACCGCGGACACATGGTCAACCCGACCCTGGAGCTGTCCGACGAACCGCAGGACGACGACGAGGGCTGCCTGTCGATCCCCGGCCTGTACTTCCCGACCCGCCGCGCCATGCACGCCACCGCCCGCGGCATCGACCAGCACGGCGAACCGCTGACGATCTCCGGCAGCGGGTTCCTGGCCCGCGCCCTGCAACACGAGACCGACCACCTCGCCGGCCGCCTCTACGTCGACACCCTGCGCGGGGACGTCCGGCGCCGGGCGCTGCGGGAGATCCGCGCCGGCCGCTTCGACTCGCCCCGCCGCCGGGCCTGACGGCGCCGCGCGGGCACCTCTCCACGGCGCCCGCCCCCCATCAGCCCAGCGAACCCAGCCCGACCGCCTGCCGGAGGAAGACGACACCGTCGATCATGTCGAGGTGGGCCGGGTCCAGCGGGAAATAGGCGAAGTCGCGGGAACTGCGCGGTACGGCCTTCGTCGCCGCCCCGGCCAGGCGGCGGGCGTCGACGAGACAGTGATCCCACGGAAGCGTGGACAGGATGCCCTCGACGGTGTCCGGAGGCGGGGCGTCGTCGCCGACCGTGCCGAGGGCGGAGGCCAGGAAGGCGAACCGGTCACCCAGGTGGGTCGCGGTGATCGCCCCCGCGCTCCACCACTGCAGCACCTGCTCGCCGAACGGCATGAAGCTCTTGTTCCGCTGCAGGTGGAGGTTGCTGGCGAAGACCAGCGCCGGGCCGTGCCCGGCGACGGCACGCAGGTTGGCGGCCATCATCGCGTCCCGCAGGGCCGACAGCCGCGCCCACCGGGCCGGGGACGTGTCGGCCATCCAGTAGTGGTAGCGCAGCAGGCCGGTGGCGGTACGCCCGTACAGTGCCGCCCGCTCCCGGTCCTCCGCGCTCAGCAGCGGCGCCTGGGTGTCGAGCAGCGCCACCAGGTCGTCGGCGATCAGACGCAGCCGCTGGGCGTCGGCGGACCGGCCGATCGACCGGGACGGGTCCATGGCCGTGGCCTCGTTCGCCCACCGGTCGTCCGGGCCCAGCAGCGTGTCGAGGGTTTCCCTGGTCACCACCGTGCGGGGGAGCGGACCGTCGAGGAGGGCGTAGAGGCCGGTGAGCGCCTGGCGCGGGCTCGCCGCCCAGTACTCCAGAGGGCCGTCGAACCCGAAGAACCGGACCTTCTCATCGTGCTCCTCGTTGTACGCGCGCATCCAGCGCACGAGCTCCCGATTGGCCGGCGACGCGCCGAAGCCGTGGCTGAAGCCGCGTTCCATGACGTCGCCGAGGGTACCCGCGCCCGTCGTGACGAAGTCGTCCACCACGAGGCCCATGAGGCAGTCGCTCTCGATGGCGAACGACCGGTAGCCCTCGTGCTCGACCAGGTGTCGGAATATCTCGTTGCGCAACTCGCCCAACTCCCCGACGAAGTGCCGGGCCTCGCCGAGGCCGAGCAGCAGGGGCCGGGCGGGAAGCGACCGCAGGAATGCCGAGACGCCCGCGCCGTCGAGCGGCCGGGCCGCGTCCTTGATATCCATACCATTAACGATATCGTTGAACTCCCGATGTAAACTTTGTCTGGCAAACCCCGCTATTGTCGCGACAAACCTTCAACCGGTGATGCACCCATGAGGCCAGTGGACCTGGCGCGCGAGCACGGCCTGTCCACCCAGGCGGTCAGGAACTACGAGGACGCCGGCATCCTGCCCGCCGCCGAACGCACCGTCCACGGCTACCGCACCTACACGCCGCTGCACGCGCAAGCCCTGCGCGCGTTCCTCGCCCTCGCGCCCGGGCACGGTCACCGGACGGCCACGTCGGTCATGCAGGCGGTCAACCGGGGCGCCACCGACGACGCGTTTCGGCTCATCGACGAGAGCCACGGCCAGCTTCTCGACGACCGCCGCACCCTCCAGGCCGTCGACGCCGCGCTACGCGATCTGGCCCCCGTGCCGCAGGAACGCGGCGACACGTTCATCGGCCCCCTGGCGAGAAGGCTCGGCATCCGCCCCGCCACCCTGCGCACCTGGGAACGCGCCGGCGTGGTCCAACCGCGCCGCGACCCGCAGACGGGCTACCGCGTATACAGCGCGGCCGACGTACGGGACGCCCGCCTGGCCCACCAGCTCAGACGCGGCGGCTACCTGCTGGAGCGGATCGCCCCGCTGCTCGCCCAGGTCCGCTCCGCCGGAGGCGTCGCCCCGCTGGAGTCGGCCCTGCGCGACTGGCAGGCCCGCCTGTCCGCCCGGGGCCGCGCCATGCTCACCGGCGCCGCCCACCTCGACGCGTACCTGCGCGCCCGCGAACCCTGAGGCCGGATCAGGCCCACACCACACCACACCACGCCCCGCCGGGCCCGCCCCGAGCCAGCGCCCCGCGACGGTCACGCCCGGCGGCGCAGCCCGCACTCGGTGAAGTCGGCCACCCGCGTGAAGCCGAGCCGCTCGTACAGGCGCACCGCGGCGGTGTTGTCCGCCCGCACGTTGAGCGTCACATGGTCCACGCGGGCACGCAGCCGCGCGCACAGCGCGGACACCGACGCCGCGGCCAGGCCCCGGCCCCGCGCGCGGATGGGTGGTGACGTTACCCAGGGCGGCCACCCGCCAGGTGGGGGAGAACACGTGCACCCCGGCCACCGCGACCAGCTCCCCGGCGTCCCGCACACCCACGTACTGGCCCGTGTCCAGCATCCGCGGGTCGAACCAGTTCCCCGGGTACGCCACCGCGTACAGCTCCAGCAGCGCCGGCAGGTCCGCCCGGCCGAGCACCTCCCCGGCCGGGCCGACCTGCGCCAGCCGCGCCGGATCGGTCAACGCCATCCGGTGGTGCGCGGCGGCGTCGGACACCTCGTACCAGCGGGCCACCGTGGCGTCCAGGCCGGGAGACAGGTGCGCCCACAGCCGGGCCGGCAACACCGGGGCCAGCTCGTCCAACAGCGTCGCCAGTTCACCGGCCCGCTCCGGGGCGGCGAACGCCAGCAACGTCGGGGTGGCCACGCCGTGGTACAGCAGCGCCACCTGGTCGCCCCGGCGATACCACGACGTGTACGGCCAGAAGAAGTCGTCCAGGTCGCCCAGCTGGTAGGCGTGCAGCACCGGATCCCGGCCCAGCAGCTCGGCCAGGACGGCCCGGTCGTGTTCGGCGCGGACGGGCACCCGCCCATGATCACACAACCGGGGTCAGCAGCCGCCGGCGCGTCCCGCCTCGGCCGGCAGATTCTCGTGCGCCCACCGGGCGAGCGCCTCCAGCGCCGGCGCCAGGGCCGCCCCGCGGTCGGTGAGCTGATAGCTGACCCCCACCGGCGGGCCCTGGCGCACAGTGCGCGAGACCAGGCCCACCCGGCACAGCTCGCCGAGGCGGTCCGACAGCACCGACTCGCTGATACCGGGCAGCGCGCGGGCCAGCTCCGCGAAGCCCGCCGGCCCGACCGCGAGAGTGCCCAGCAGCACCCCGTTCCACCGCTTGCCGAGGAACGCGAAGGCCAGCGCCAGACCGGCGTCGCACGCGCGGGGGACCGCGCTCGCCTCGGGCCTCGTCGTCATGGCCCCAGGATACGCGCTACGCTGACGCGGCAATGCGCTACTAAAAAGCTAGCCCCTCCGGTAAGTGGAGCGGCTTCGCGAGAATGAGGAGCCCATGAGCGACCCGATCACCCTGCACCCCGACGCGCAGGCCCAACTGTTCACCGACGCCCGCACCGCCAACACCTTCACCGACGAACCCGTCACCGACGAACAACTGCGCGCCATCTTCGAACTCGCCAAGTACCCGCCCACCGCCGCCAACACCCAGCCACTGCGCGTCCTGTTCATCCGCGACGGCGAACCCCGCCAGCGACTGCTCACCCACATGGCCGAAGGCAACCGCGCCAAGACCGCCTCCGCCCCCGTCGTCGCCGTACTCGCCGCCGACACCGACTTCCACGAGTTCGTCCCCCGCGTCTTCCCGATCCGCCCCGAGATGCGCGACACCCTCGCCGGCGACCCCGCCGCCCGCGAACAGATGGCCCGCTTCAACGCCGCCCTCCAGATCGGCTACTGGCTACTCGCCGTCCGCGCCGCCGGCCTCGCCGCCGGGCCCATGGCCGGCTTCGACCACGCCGGCGTCGACAAGGACTTCTTCACCGACAACTCCTGGAAGTCCCTGCTCGTGGTCAACATCGGCAAGCCCGGCCCCGACGCCTGGTTCCCCCGACTGCCCCGCCTCGACTACGACGACGTCGTCCGCCACGCCTGACCCAACCAGCCACCCGCGGCGCCCCGGCCCCGCCCGAAACTCAGGCCGCCCGCCACTGGTCGTAACCCAACTTCGCCACCAACGCCCCCACCACCACCAGCAGCACCACCCGCACGAAGCCGGAGCCGCGCCGCAACGCCATCCGCGCGCCCAGCGCGGCTCCGGCGACGTTGCACACCGCCATCGCCGCCCCCAGCAGCCACCACACGTGCCCCGTCGCCGCGAACACCACCAACGCACCCAGGTTCGTACCCGCGTTGACCACCTTCGCCATCGCCGAGGCATGCACGAAATCCGCCCCGATCAGCGCCGTGAACGCCAACACCAGGAACGTGCCCGTACCCGGACCGATCAACCCGTCGTACAGCGCGATGCCCAACCCCGCCACCGCCACCGCCACCACGACCCGCACCCCCGTACGCCGGTGCGGATGAGCCACCACCCCCAACCGCGGCCGGGTCAGCACGAACAACACCGCCAACCCCGCCGCCGGCCCCGCCACCCGCCAGTCCAGCTTCGTACGCCGCCCATACGTCACCGCCGCCGTCGACGTACCGAAGATCGCCGCCAGCTTGTTCGTACCCAACGCCATCGCCACCGGCACCCCCGGCGCGGCCACCAGCAACGCCGGCAACAGCAGCAACCCGCCCCCGCCGACAACGGCATCGACCCAACCGGCCATCGCGGCCGCAGCGAGCAGGGTGGTCAGCGACAAGGGATCCACGGGCCGCCATTCTGCCCACCCACCCCCACCCGGCCCCGACCAGCGGGAAGCGCTGTGTCGCCCCTCACCGCCAGCAGGCACGCGCCCGGCGTCACCGGCCCCGGCGCCGCCGCAACCAGATCCCCACCCCACCCAGAGCCACGAACACCAGCACCGAACACAGCAACACCCTCAACACCCGGCAACCCTCCCACGGCCGGAAGACACGCAGCCGTCAGCCCGCGGCCCGCCGCGCCGCCGCCAACGCGTTACGGAACAACATCGCCACCGTCGTCGGACCCACCCCACCGACCCGCGGCGTGATCGCCCCCGCCACCCCCGCACACGACTCGTCTACATCCGGCAGCAACCGCCGCCCCTCGTACCGCACCCCACCACCAACCACCACCGCACCCGGACGCACATGCTCCGGCCGCACGATCCCCGGCACCCCCGCCGCCGCCACCAGAATCTCCGCCCGCCGCGTGTACCGCGCCCAGTCCGCCACCCCCGTGTGCACCACCGTCACCGCCGCGTTCGCCGTCGGCCGCTGCTGCGCCAACAACATCGCCAACGGCCGCCCCAACGTCGCACCCCGACCCAGGACCACCACCTCCCGACCCGCCACCGGAACCCCGTGGAACGCCAACAACGCCTCGATTCCCGCCGGCGTACACGGCAGCGGACCCGGCAACCCCAACGCCAGACGGCCCATGTTCACCGGATGCATCCCGTCCACGTCCTTGTCCGGATCGAGAACCTGCAACGCCCGGTCGTAGTCCAGATGCCCCGGAATCGGATGCTGCACCAACACCCCGTGCACACCCGCGTCGGAGTTGAACTCCTCCAACACCCGGTGCAGATCCGCCTGCGACGCCGACGCCGGCAGATGCACATGCGGCGACGCGAAACCCAACTCCGCCGCCTGCCGCTGCTTGATCCGGATGTACCCGACGCTCGCGTCGTCGTCACCCACCAGCACCGTCGCCAACGACGGCGTCACCCCCGCCGCCCGCAACGCCGCCACCCCCTCGGCGATCTCCGCCAACACCCGCTCCGCCACCGGCTTGCCGGACAGCACCCGCGCAGTCGTCGTACCCACAGCAGACATGCGACACCTCGCCCGCGGGAGCCCAGGCGGACGACCCCCACGACGAGCTCCCCGATGGTCGATCCCATCCCCGGTGCCGCCAGTCGCGTACCCCCACCCTGCCACACCCACCGCGACCGGTCACCCCACCCGGCCCCCGCCCCCCAGCCCCGCCAACGCCCGGTTCGTCCGGTTCGACGCCACCGCCGCCCGCTGCTGACCCGCCGTCACCTCGATGTACGTCTGCGACGACGCCAACGACGCGTGCCCCAGTAACCGCATGATCTCCGCCGCGCTCGCCCCATCCTCGGCCAACCGCGTCGCGAACGTGTGCCGCAACGCGTGCAACCGCGCCCCGCGCGGCACCCGGTCGCCGATGCCCGCCCGCCGGTAGCAGGACTCCACCAGGTACTGCAGGCCGCCCCGACGCAGTGGCTCGCCCCGCCGGTCCACCAGCAGCGGCGAGTCCGGCCGCACGCTGCGGGCGCCGAACCGGCGGGCCCGGCTGTCCAGGTAGTCGGCCAGCAGGCGGTCCAGGTCCGCCTCAATCGGCACCACCCGAGGCCGTCCGCCCTTGCCCGCCACGTCGACCCGCCGCTCACCGGGCCGGCCCGCCAGCGACGCGACGCGCAACGCCAGCAACTCCGACAGGCGCAGCCCGGCGCACAGCGCCAGCGCGAGCACGGCCAGGTCCCGCTCCGGCCACGGGTCGCGCTGCCGGCCGTCGCCGCGAGCCACCGCCGCGAGCAACTCCTCCGGGGTGTCGTCGCCGCGCAGCGGCTTGGGGTGGGGCAGCGGCGCCCGGGGCCGGCCCACGGCGGGCATCGGGTTGCCGGGCACGACCCCCTCGGCCACCAGGAAGGTGAAGAAACTGTTCCACGTCGACCAGGCCCGGTGCACGGACGCGGCGGCGCGGGCGCGGCGAAGCGGGCGAACGCCGCGCGCATAGTGCGGGGGGAGAGGGCCGTGATCGTCAGGTCGTCGAGGGGGAGGGGAGGGGTGGCACCCTCCGCCGCGAGGTGGGCGACGGCCAGCAGGTCCCGCCGGTAGGCGGCCAGCGTGTGGGGGGAGGGCTTGCGGGTCGCCCGGGCCGTCAGGAACTCCTCGATCAACCCGACCACCGATTCGTCCTGTTTTTCGTACATAAGGCATATTATGCATTATTTTCGCGTCGGTGGGGAGGCCGCCGAGAGGGGGAGCGGGAAGGGCCGTCCGTGACCAGCGCCGCGCCGTCAAGCACCCGGTGCAGGTCCCGCTCCGTCAACCGCCGCCCGCCGGGGTGCCGGGAGCCGTGGCGCTCGTGGTGTCGGTGCACCGGGTCCAGACCGCCACCGGGGACGCGGTGCGCGGTCGGGTGGCGGCGGCGTTTCAGGCCGGTGATGCGGTCGCGGCGCTCATCGGCGCGGCACTGGGGCCGGCCGTCGCGGCGCTGTTCGGTCTCGCCGTGGCGTTGCCCGCGCTGTGTGGGCTGGTGCTGCTGACCGCGGTCGTCGCGGCGCGGCTGCCGGCGGAGCGGTCGCTGTCGGTGGCTGAGTCGGCGGCGTAGGGGCTTGGGTCGGGGCCGGAGGAGGCACCTGACCTGTCTACTTGACATAATGTACATTATCGAATCCATGCCGACCTGCGGGCGAGGCATTGACGTTTCGCCATCGCTCGACCTGGCGTGCCTCCGCGCCCGGACGTTCATCGCCCTCTCGATGACGCCGGGCGATTCTGGGAGGCAACATGAGATCACGGGTCCTGGTGGCCCTGCTGGTGGCCGCAGGCAACGCCCTGGCCGCCGTACCGGCCGCGGCGGCGCCCGCGTCGCCGTCACCGGTCAGGGCGACGGACGCCGCGCCGGGCCTTCGGCCGGTCCCCGGTGAGTACATCGTCCGGCTACGGTCCGAGGGTCGACCCGCGCGGCCTCGCGCGCGCCCTGACGGTGAGCGCAGCGCATCCTGCTCGACGCCGACCGGCCCGTGCTCGCCGTCAAACCCTGACGCGGGCGGGCCGGGGCGTCACGGTTTGACGGGTGGGCCGGGGTGATCCACTCCGTGTCACCGACATGGGGGCATCCAGGGGACTCGGATACCCCCATGTCGCCGCCATGGAGCCAATCGCGGCCGCCCCGCCGCAGCGGTCAGAGGCCGCCGGAGACGCGCAGGACGGCGCCGGTGGTGTAGCCGGCGTCGGGGCCGAGCAGCCAGGCGATCGCGCCGGCGACCTCGTCGGGCTGCCCGGCGCGGCCCATCGGGATGCGGCCGGCGGCGGTGTCGGGGCGGTCGGGCGCGCCGGACACGGCGTGCAGGTCGGTGCGGATGATGCCGGGGGCGACCGCGTTGACGCGGATGCCGCGCGGGGCCAGTTCCTTGGCCAGGCCGACGGTGAGGGTGTCGGTGGCGGCCTTGACCGCGGCGTAGTGGACGTACTCCCCCGGGCTGCCGAGGGTGGCGGCGGCGGATGAGACGTTGACGATCGCGCCGCCGGCGCTCATCCGGCGGGCGGCTTGCTGGGCGGCCAGGACGTACCCGATGAGGTTGACGTCGACGACGCGGCGCAGGTCGTCGACGCGCAGGTCGGTGAACGGGCCGATCGGGCTGGTGACGCCGGCGTTGTTGACCAGGCCGGTCAGGGGGCCGAGGTCGGCGGCGGTGTCGAAGAGCCGCTGGATCTGCTCGGGGTCCGCCGCCTCGGCGGCGACGGCGATGCCGTGGCGCCCGGCGGTGCGGATGTCGGCGACGACGCGGGCGGCGGCGTCGTGGTCGCGGCGGTAGCCGACGACGACGTGGTGGCCGTCGTGGGCGAGGCGGCGGGCCGTGGCGGCGCCGATGCCGCGGCTGCCGCCGGTGACGATGGTGACTGGGTTCATCCGGGCCGCTCCCCTGCCGTCGGGTGTCGGCGGTGACGTTACCGGCGATGATCGGCCCGGTGCCGGAGAGCGCCGTCGCAGTGGCGCCCGAGCGGGGGCTGATCTTCGCGCTGTCGGGGCCGACTGGTATCAAGGCAGGAATCAGACAGGTGTACGGAAGAGGGTTGTGATGGGCGGCGGCGAGGGTTTGTCCACGGACGAGGTGGAGGGCATTCGGGAGGCGTTGGCGGCCGGCCGGAAGCCGAAGGTGGTGTTCACCGCCTCCGCCGGTCAGATCGCCGGCCAGGTGGGTCAGGTCGTGGAGCTGGCCGATCCGGCGGAGTCGGACGAGTACGTGGTGGTGCGCTTCGGCCGCGACGAGTTGCCGTTCTCCCCCGCCGACGTGGCGATCGCGCCGCGCGGGGCGGGGCGCAGGGCGGCCGAGGCGCGGCCGGAGCCGGTGGTCGAGCAGCCGCAACCGGCTGCGGAGCCGGAGTTCGTGCTGGACACCCCGCCGAGGGTGCCGGCGGCGCGGCGGGAGGAGCCGAGAGTGGAGCAGCAGGCGGAGGCGAAGCCGGCGAAGCGGGCGGCCAAGGTGGCCAAGCCGAAGGGGCCGGCGGGGCTGACGGTGACGTTGGCGTACGCCGACGGCGAGTGGACGGTCGCGGCGCAGCAGGGCAGCAAGGCCCTCGCGAAGCCGTACGTGGTGAAGCCGGCGGAGGCGCTGAAGATGGTGGCGCTGGTGGACGTGCCGGGGGTGCAGGAGGCGGTGGAACAGATCCTGGCCGCGGAGCGGGCGGAGGCCGAGCAGCAGGCGGAGAAGCTGCGCGCCGAGCTGGCGGAGATCGAGGCACGGCTGGCGGAGTTGCGCGAGGCGGGCTGACCGGGCTTGCCGTGGGCGGGCACGATCGGCGGCAGGCGGCGGTGGCCGCCTGCCGCCGATCGTGTGGCGGCTACTGTGTTATCTCGATGTGGTAGCAGTTGTTGGTGGCGCGCTCGTCGATGAAGCGGGTCACCCGCGGGCGGATCGCGTTGACGAACAGCGGGCCGTTGGTCGCGTTGAAGGCGCCGGCGCCGAGGTCGGCGACGTTGACGACGGCGGGGTCGGCGCAGTGGCGGGAGACGTTCTGCGGGCCCTGGTTGTTGATCTCCTGTTCCATGGCGGCGCGGATGGTCGCGGAGTTGGCCAGGATCTGTTGCAGGGTCATTCCCTGGGTCTGCTGGACGAACCTGTTGACGACCGCGTCGCCGGCCGCGGCGTAGAGCGCCAGCTGGTTGGCGACGTTGACGCTCACCGGGTTCGCCGCGTTGGTCAGGTTCTGGAACATCGCCCGCGCCTGGTCGGCGGGGGTGCGCGCGGTGCTGGTGATGGTGACGGTGCGTTGGCCGGCGGCGCGCAGGCTGTCCTTGACGATGTCGATGGTGGCCGCGCTCAGCGCCGCGGCGTTGGCGTTGGCGCCGAAGGCCACCTGCACGTCGGCCAGGGCGCCTACCCGGCTGGGGCTGGCCACCGCGATCAGGTGGGTGGCGCCGGCCGGGTTGTCGGCCAGCAGGTTCCCGGCGATGCGGATTGGCCCGTGCTGGCCGGCGGCGGTGCCCGCGGGGACGGAGTGGCTGAAGATGGGCGTCCCGAGCCGGTTGGCGTGGCCGGGGCCGTTGGCCCAGTACACGTCGATGGTGGCGGCCTGCTTGAGTTCGCCGTTGTCCACGGTGTACCGCAGGTCCATGCCGCCGGCGGTGTTGTTCCAGGTGAGGCTCGGCTGGATCTGGTCGCGGACCTCCTCGACGAAGTCGACGACGACCTGCGAGTCGAACAGGTCGTCGGCGACGTTGGCCACGCCCAGGTCGACCTGGATGGTGTCGCCGGCCTTGTCCACGGGCAGGGTGAGTTCCCGCCAGCCGGTGGCGCCGCTGCCGTAGTCGAACTGGCCCAGGCCCAGGCCGTTCATGCTGTTGGCCTCGGCGGCCGACCCGCCGCCCTGCTGGCTGCGCAGGGAGATGCGGAAGTAGTCGTTGAACTCGGAGCCGAACCAGCCGCCCGGCACCTCGCTGGTGATGAACCGGTAGCGGACGCGCACGGCGGTCACGTCCTCGTCGGTGGTGAACGCGCGGGACACGGACTGTTCGCCCTCGCCGGCGGTGCCGAGGGTCAGGTCGTTGTCCACGATGCTCGACGGGGTCACCTTCGCGTCGGTCGCGGTGGGCTTCGCCGGGGTCATCGGGGGCGCCGAGGCACGCTGTCCGCGCTGCGCCGACAGGCCGTTGGCGGAGGCCGAGCCGGGGATGCCCTCCACGTGCGGGGTGATGGTGACCGGGGCGGTGCCGGTGTTCCAGCCCGCCGTGCCCTGGCTGAAGTCGTTGTTGTCGACGGTGCTGGGCGGGGCGAAGCCGAGCAGCGTGACCCGGACCGACCCGTCGCCGGCGTACACGCCCGCGAGGCCGTGCCGGTTGCCGCTTGCGGTGGCCTTGACCAGGACGGTGCGGGACGGGACGTTGGGCACGGTCAGTTGACCGGTCGAGGTGGTGTGCTCGACGGAGATGTCCTGGTCGTCGGTGAGGCTGACGCGCACGTTCACCGGCTCGGTGACCGGCGCGCCGGCCTCGTCCACCACGTCCACCCGGAGGGTGTTGGCGCCCGCCCAGACGGTGGCGGTGTGGTAGAGGGGGCGGCCGAGGGTGTCGACGCCGGCGAAGCGCAGGTCGTTGCGGCCGTCGGTCAGCGCGGACGCCGCGCTCACCCGGTGCTGCTCGACGGCGATCCGGTCGGCCGGCACCCGGTGGTCGTTGACGGTGAGCGCCATCTCGGCCGGGTCGGCGTGGAACTGCGCTCCGGAGAGGCTGAACGTCACCGGGGTGGACGCGGGGTTGAAGCCGGTCGGCGACACGTCGGTCAGGGCGAGCGCGTCTGCGGGCAGGGCCTCGTCGAGGGGGTTCTCGACCGTCAGCCGTAGTCGGGTGGCCGCGCCGAGGTTGAGCGCCGCGGCGATCCGGTCGAGTCGGTTGATCGTTCCGCTGCGGTCCACGTCGGCCCACGGCGAGTACGTGGGCGCGCCGTACGCGGTGCCGGCCAGGGAGTCGATGAGGACGAGGTCGTCCTGGTTGACGGTGAAGTCGGCGTTGGCGTCGCCGGCGAGGAACGCGGAGAGTTGGTAGGCGCCGGAGGTGTTCTTGTCGGATCTGATCAGGACGTCGTAGGCGCCGCCGGGGGCGAGGGCGGCGACGGTGAAGCTGGACCTGCTGCCGGGGGTGTCGGCGCGCCACGGCACGGAGACGTACGGCGGTGGGCCGGACTTCGAGCGGACCACGATCATGCCGGGGTCGAGGGCGCTGCCGGGCGCGGCGTCGAGCGTGAAGCCGACCAGCACGCGGCCGTGCCCGGCCGGGGTGTAGTCGCTGGCGGCGACGGTGAACGGCACCGTGCCCTGCTGCCCCGCCGACAGTTCGCCGCCGCTGACGCTGTAGACCGCGCTGGCCGGTTGGGTCACGGGCGCGGCGGCGGCCGCGGCCACGGCGGGCGCGGCCGGTACGACAAGGCAGAGCGCGGCCAACCCGATCAATGGTCGAGCACGTCTCATGTCCCCTCCACGGGCTCGTCGGGACGCCTGTCGACGACAGGCGATCAACCGAATTCCGGTGCGAAAAGTAACAGCCTGATTACTCACCGCGCATCGGCTGTTCGCGTGGCCGGTCCCGTCGATCGACAGTCGGCGGGACACGTCCAGGAGGCCGGCCGCACCGGTCGGGGCATTGACGGCCGCCGAGGCACTCCCCCTGCGTTGCCGCCGAGCGCGGCTGGCGGGCCGGATCCCGCGAGCGCGGCTGGCGGGCCGGATCCCGCGTCGGGCGCCGCGCGGCGCCCGGTCAGAAGTAGTCGAGCAGCTGGGCGGGGCCGCCGGCGGCGAGCAGGTCGAGGGCGCGGGGGTCGGCGTCGGGTCGGTGCCGGAGCTGGTCGGCGTGCACGAGGCTCTCCGCGGTGGTGGCCCCGGCGTAGAGCTGGGCGAAGCCGCGCACGCTCAGGTGCAGGGCCGGTTCGCCGGTGGTCCGGCGCAGCTCGGCCGCGCCGTCGGCGACCTCCAGCCGCCAGGCGCCGGCGTTCCAGTCGGCGAGGTCGTCGTGGAGGGTGAGGTCGACGACGCCGCGCGCGTGCGCCGGCCAGCCGCGTTCCCGTACGGCCCGGGTCACGTCCACGGGCCGGTGCATCCAGGGCTGCTGCCGGTGTTCCCGGACCGTCTCCAGGGGCAGTTGGGCGGTGACGGCGTCGCCGTCGAGCAGGCGCAGCCGCAGGGTGGGGGCGACGCTGCGCCAACTGGCGAGGACGCCGAGGAGTTCCCGGGCCGCGTCGGCGCTGGTGGCGAGGACGTCTTCGACGGTGAGGACGGAATCGGGCCCGTAGCCGCCGCGGCCGCGGTCCCAGCTGACGTAGCCGACCAGCTCGCCGGCGTCCTCGACGAGGGTGACGCCGTCGGTGGGCAGGGCGGTGGTGGCGCCGAGGTGGTCGAACAGTTCGCCGCGGCGGGTGAGCATGCCGCGGCGGTGGCGGGCGACGCGCTCGTACAGGCCGGCGACGGCGGGCATGTCCTGCGCGCCGGCGGCGCGGACGCTCAGGTGCGGGGCGGGCCGGTGCCGGGGCAGGTCGGCGGTGGCCAGGTCGACGGTGCGCAGGGTGCCGGCGACCTCCCAGCCGCAGGCCCGGTAGGGGCCGGTGGTGGTGGGATACAGGGCGCTGACGGCGGCGCCGCGCTCGCGGGCGCCGCGCAGCAGGGCGGCCAGCAGGGCGCGGGCGACGCCCCGGCCGCGGGCCTCGGGGGCCACGGCGACGCCGGCGACGCCGGCGGCGGGCACGGCCCGCCCGGACCACCACTGCTCGTGGTGCAGGTCGACGGCCTTGCCGCACAGCCGGCCGGCGGGGTCGAACGCGCCGTAGGGGGTCATGCCGGGCCGGACGCGGGTGGTGGCGTCCGGCGGGGGTTGCGGGTCGGAGCCGAACGCGAGGCCGCCGAGTGCCCAGGCGGCGGGGATGTCGTCGGGGGTGAGTTCGCGGACGGCGACGCTTGTGGGCATCTGCCGACGGTAGCCACGGCTCGGGCGGCGCCAAACCGGTTTTTCCCGGGGCCGGGCCGGGCCGTCCCCGGCCCCGGGCGCGGGTCAGTGCCGCGGGATGTGGGCGACGCCGATGCGCCTGCGGAACACCCAGTAGGTCCAGCCCTGGTAGGCCAGCACGACCGGGGTGAACACCACGGCCACCCAGGTCATGATCTTCAGGGTGTACGGGGTGGACGCCGCGTTGCTCGCGGTCAGCGAGCCGGCGGTGTCCAGGGTGGACGGCAGCACGTTCGGGAACAGCGCGGCGAACAGGGTCGCCACGGCCAGCCCGATCGCCACGGCGGTGCCGGTGAACGCCCAGCCCTCCCGGCGTACCCGGGCGGCGGCGAGTCCACCGACCAGGGCGAGGGCGGCGCCGGCGGCGAGCACGACGGCGGCGGCGCTGGAGCGGATGTTCAGCGTCCAGGTCAGGAAGGCGACCGCGAGCACGGCGGTGCCGGCGCCGAGCTTGACGGCCAGGGCGCGGGCGCGGTGACGGATGTCGCCGACGGTCTTGAGGGCGACGAACACGGCGCCGTGGGTGAGGAACAGCGCGCCGGTGGTGGCGCCGCCGAGCAGGGCGTACGGGTGGAGCAGGTCGAGCAGGCCGCCGACGTACTCGTGGTCGGCGGAAAGGGGCACGCCGCGCAGGATGTTGGCGAAGGCGACGCCCCAGAGCACGGCGGGGACGAGCGAGCCGACGAAGATGGCGGTGTCCCAGCGGCGTTTCCACCATGCCTCGGGGCGCTTGTGCCGGTACTCGAAGGCGACGCCGCGGGCGATGAGGGCGAGCAGGATCAGCAGCAGGGGCAGGTAGAAGCCGGAGAAGAGGGTGGCGTACCACTCGGGGAAGGCGGCGAACATGGCGCCGCCGGCGGTGATGAGCCAGACCTCGTTGCCGTCCCAGACGGGGCCGATGGTGTTGATCAGGACGCGGCGTTCCCGGTCGTCGCGGCCGAGGACGGGCAGCAGCATGCCGACGCCGAAGTCGAAGCCCTCGAGGATGAAGTAGCCGGTGAAGAGCACGGCGACGAGGAGAAACCAGGCGGTGGTCAGTTCCACGGTGGGCTCCGCAGGTCAGTAGGCGAAGGCGAGCGGGCGCTCGGCGTCGTCGGTGTCGGTGGGTTCGGGCGCGGGGGTCAGGTCGGGTACGCCGGCTTTGGCGTAGCGCAGCAGGAGTTTGATCTCGACGACGGCGAGGGTGGCGTAGACGAGGGTGAAGGCGGTGAAGGAGGTGAGCACCTCGGTCAGGGAGACGCTGCGGGACACGCCGTCGCGGGTGAGCATCTCGCCGAAGACGATCCAGGGTTGGCGGCCCATCTCGGTGAAGATCCAGCCGAAGGCGTTGGCGAGCAGGGGCAGCACGGGCATGGCCAGGCCGGCGCGCAGCAGCCAGCGGCTGGTGGGGGTGCGGCCCCGGCGCTGCGACCACAGGACGAGCACGGCGATCGCGGCGGCGGCGAGCCCGAAGGCGATCATGAAGCGGAAGCTCCAGTAGGTGACGGGGATGATCGGTGTGTAGCTGCCGGGGCCGTACTGGCTGGCGTACTGGGCCTGTAGGTCGTTGATGCCCTGCACGGTGCCGTTGGGGTCGCCGGTGCCGAGGAACGACAGCAGGTAGGGGATCTTGATGGCGAAGACCTCGCGGCTGCCGTCGAGGCTGCCGACGGTGAGCACGGAGAATGAGGCGGGGCTCTCGGTGGTGTAGAGGCCCTCGGCGGCGGCCATCTTCATGGGCTGCACCTCGGTCATGATCTTGCCTTGGATGTCGCCGGTGACGAGCACGCCGACGGTGGCGATCATGACGACCCAGGCGCCGAACCGGGTGGCGTAGCGGTAGGCGGGGGTGTCGGCGCTGTCGCGGTTGCGGACGAGGTGCCACAGGCCGACGGCGACGACGAGGGACCCGGCGACGAGGAACGAGCCGGCGATGGTGTGGGGGAACGTGACGAGGGCGACCTTGTTGGTGAGCACGGCGAGGAAGTCGGTCAGCTCGGCCCGCCCGGCGTCGGGGTTGATCCGGTAGCCGACGGGGTTCTGCATGAACGAGTTGGCGGCGAGGATGAAGTAGGCCGACAGGTTGCTGCCGATGGCGGCGGCCCAGATGGCGGCCAGGTGCAGGCGTTTGGGCAGCCGGTCCCAGCCGAAGATCCACAGGCCGATGAAGGTGGATTCGAGGAAGAAGGCCACGAGGGCCTCGATCGCGAGGGGGGCGCCGAAGATGTCGCCGACGAAGCGGGAGTAGTCGCTCCAGTTCATGCCGAACTGGAATTCCTGGACGATGCCGGTGACCACGCCCATGGCGAAGTTGATGAGGAACAGCTTGCCGTAGAACCTGGTGAGCTTGAGGTAGCGCTCGTCGCCGGTGCGGTGCCAGCGGGTCTGCAGGATCGCGACCAGCACGGACAGGCCGATGGTCAGCGGTACGAACAGGAAGTGGTAGACGGTGGTGACACCGAACTGCCAGCGGGCGACGTCCAACGCGTCCACCTGGAACCCCCAGCGGTTGGTACTACGGGACGTAGTAAATACTACCTGGCGTCGTAGATGGTGCGGCTGCTCCGGCCCGTCCCGGGCGGATGACCTTGATCACCTCCGCCGCCGATCCGGGCCTCCCCCGCCCGGCCGTGCGCCGCCGTGCGACGATCGACCGCTGATGGACACCCCGACCGACACCTGGCGCCCGCCCCTGATCTGGCGCGCCGCCCAACTGCTCGCCCGCGCCGTCGTCGGCGCCCTGGCCCGCCTGCGGGTCAGCGGCGAGATCCCCGCACACCTGCGCCGCGGGCCGCTGATCCTCGCCGCGAACCACATCAGCCCGTTCGACCCGATCGTGATGGCCGCCGCCTGCCGCGTCCGAGGCGTCGCGCCGCGGATCATGGCCACCGCCGGGCTGTTCCGCGCCCCCGTCGTCGGCGCCGCCATGCGCCACGCCGGGCACATCCGCGTCGACCGGGGCACCGCCGCCGTGCACCAGGCCCTCGACGCCGCCGCCCGCGCCGTCGCCGAGGGCTCGGTGGTCCTGGTCTATCCCGAGGGGCGCATCGGCCTGGACCCCGGCATGTGGCCCGAGCGGAGCAAGACCGGCGCCGCCCGGCTCGCCCTCGCCAGCGGCGCCCTCGTGATCCCCGTCGCCCAGTGGGGCGCCCACGAGGTGCTGCCGTACCGGGCGCCCCAGGGCCTGGCCGGGGCGGTCGGCCGGGCCCTGCTGCGCCGCCCCGAGGTCAGGGTGCGCTTCGGTGACCCCGTCGACCTGAGCGACATCGACCCCGCGGCGCCGGGGGCGGCCCGGCGCGCCACCGACCGGATCATCGACGCGATCACCGACACGCTCGTCCCGCTGCGCCCCGACGAGCCCGACCGGCCCCGGCACGTCGACCCCGGCCGCCCCAGCGACACCAGCCGCTCGCACCGCCGCCACCAGCCTCCGGCCACCTGACCCCGACGGGCCGGTTCGCGCGATGTCGGCGACGTGGCGGGGTCTGGGCGGCCCGGTTCGCGCCACGTCGCCGCCCTGACGTGGGTCGAGGGCCGCCGGCCGGTCACCGGGCGGCCACCGGCGCCCGGCATACTGCCGTGCGTGCAGGGCCCCTCCGGCTACCTCGACGCGCCCGCGCCGCTGGCGTTCGCCCACCGGGGTGGCGCCGCCGACGGCGACGAGAACACCGCGGCGGCGTTCGCGCGCGCCGTCGCCCTCGGCTACCGGCACGTCGAGACCGACGTGCACGCCACCGCCGACGGGGTGGCCGTGGTGTTCCACGACCCCACCCTCGAACGCGTCACCGGCGAACGCGGCCGCATCGCCGACCTGCGCTGGGCCGACCTGACCTCCGTACGCGTCGGCGGCGCGGCCCTGGTGCCCCGCCTCGACGAGGTGCTGGGCGCCTGGCCCGACGTCCGGTTCAACGTCGACGTCAAGGCCGACCGCGCGGTCGAACCGACCGTGGAGACGGTGATCCGGGCAGCCGCCGGCGACCGGGTGCTGCTGGCCTCGTTCAGCGACGCCCGGCTGGCCCGGCTGCGGGTGCTCACCCAGGGGCGCGTCGCCACCGGCCTCGGCATGCGCGGCGTGGCCCGGCTGCGCATGGCCTCGCTGCACGGCCGGCCCCTGCGGCTGCCCCCGTCGGTGGTGGCCGCGCAGGTGCCGCCCCGCTACGGACGCATCCGGGTGGTGGACCGCCGGCTCCTCGCCTACGCCCACCGGCTCGGGTTGCAGGTGCACGTCTGGACGATCGACGAACCTGCCGAGATGCACGAATTACTTGATCTTGGAGTGGATGGCATCATGACCGATCACGTCGGCGTGCTGCGCGACGTCTACCGCAGCCGCGGCCACTGGGCCGCCTGAACATCGAGGAACCTGATGGCCGAAACGGTCACCCCCGCCGTCGCCGAGCCCGCCCACCCAGGCAGCACCCGCCGCGAACGCACCGGCTGGTACTTCTACGACTGGGCGAACTCCGCGTTCTCCACCACCGTCATCACCGTGTTCCTCGGACCCTTCCTCACCGGCGTCACCAAGGTCGCCGCCGGCTGCGACATCGAGGACAAGTGCCGCGACGGGTACGTCCACCCGCTCGGCATCGCCGTCGCCGTCGGCTCCTACGTGCCGTACCTGATCTCCCTGTCGGTGCTGCTGACGGTCTTCGTGCTGCCGGTCGTGGGCGCCGTCGCCGACCGCTCCGCCCGCAAGAAGACGCTGCTGGCCGGCGCCGCGTTCACCGGTGCCGGCGCCACCATCGCGATGGTGTTCGTGACCGGCGACCGGTACCTGCTCGGCGGGGTGCTGTTCCTGATCGCCAACATCGCCTTCGGCGCCGCCGTGGTGGTCTACAACTCGTTCCTGCCGCAACTCGGCGGCCCCGATGACCGGGACGCCATCTCCAGCCGCGGCTGGGCGCTCGGCTACCTCGGCGGCGGCCTGCTGCTCGCGCTGAACCTCGCCGCGGTCAGCGCCCTCAGCGAGGAGGGCAACCCGCAGCGCACCCTGGACCTGGCCCGCTGGTCGATCGTCTCCGCCGGCGTGTGGTGGGCCGCGTTCACCCTCGTGCCGCTGCGCTGGCTGCGCGAGCACCCCACCGCCGAAGCGCTGCGCGGCGGCGGGGGCGGCAACGTGGTCACCGCCGGGTTCCGGCAGCTCGGCCGCACCGTGCGGGAGATGAAGGCATACCCGCTGACGCTGTTCTTCCTGCTGGCCTTCCTCATCTACAACGACGGCATCCAGACCGTGGTCGGCCTGGCCAGCCAGTACGGCACCGAGGAGTTGGGGCTGGAGCAGGACACCCTGATCGTCACGATCCTGGTGGTGCAGTTCCTCGCCTTCGGCGGCGCGCTGGCCCTCGGCGCCCTCGCCCGGCGCATCGGCGCCTGGAAGACCGTGCTGCTCAGCCTCGTGCTGTGGACCGGGGTGATCGTGGCGGCGTTCCGGCTGCCGGCCGAGGCGCCGGTGCCGTTCATGATCCTCGGCGGGGCCATCGGCCTGGTCCTCGGCGGCAGCCAGGCGCTGAGCCGGTCGCTGTTCAGCCAGCTCATCCCCGCCGGCAAGGAGGGCGAGTACTACGGCTTCTACGAGATCAGCGACAAGGGCACCAGCTGGCTCGGGCCGCTGGCGTTCGGCCTGGTGTTCCAGCTCACCTCCTCCTACCGCGTCGGCCTGGTCTCCCTGCTGATCTTCTTCGTGCTCGGGTTCGCGCTGCTGGCCGCCGTGCCCATCCGGCGGGCCATCGTCGCCGCCGGCAACACCCCGCCCCGCGTGCTGTGACCGCGCCGCCGGTGCGGTGCCGGACGGCGCCGCACCGGCCTGATCGTCGACGATCGATGGGATAGGCTGCCCGGACGTGACCGACGACGACGCCGCCGCCCCGATCTGCCGGGCCCGCCCCTGCCGGGCCCGGACGACATCCGCGCCGGCTGCGCCGCCGCCCGCGCCGGCTGCGCCGCCGCCCGCGCCGTCGACGGCCGGCCGCTGCACGCCGCCGCGCTCAAGTTCTTCTGGGGACCGATGGACTGCGGCAAGTCCACGATGGCGTTGCAGATGAACCACAACCACGCCCGGCAGGGCCGCCGCGGCCTGGTCACCACCCGCATCGACCGCTCCCTCGGCCCGCAGGTCACCACCCGCATCGGCCTGGCCCACGCCGCCGTCGAGGTCACCGACGCCCTCGACCTGCGCGACCTGGTCCGAGACGCGTGGGCCGAGGGCGTACGCGTGGACTACCTCGTCTGCGACGAGGCGTCGTTCTACAACCTGGAACACATCGACCAGATGGCCGACCTGGTCGACAACTACGACGTCGACGTGTACGCCTTCGGCCTGGCCACCGACTTCCGGTCCTGCCTGTTCCCCGCCGCCCAGCGACTGTTCGAACTGGCCGACGAGGTGGCCCGCATCCAGGTCGAGGTGCTGTGCTGGTGCGGCCGGGAGGGGCTGCTCAACGCCCGCGTCGTCGCCGGCCGGGTGGTCCGCGAGGGCCGGCAGGTCGTCATCGGCGACACCGTCGACACCGCCGAGGTGCGTTACCAGGTGCTGTGCCGGCGGCACTACCGCGCCGGCGACCTCGGCGGCCGTTGACGCCACCGGCACCCGCCGTCGTCGCGGTAGCCGTCGAAGCCGCCCGGGGTCAGAACGGGTCCCCGCACACCCGCCACCGGCCGTCCTCGCGCACCACCGGCAGCCGGCGCTCCTCGCTGCCGCCGCCGTCGCGGGTCAGGCGCACCGTCACCGTGCCGAGCGGCCGGCCGCCGCGGGTGGCCACCGACACGTCGGTGATCTCGTAGCCGGTGACCTGCGGCGGGGTGCGCACCCAGGCGCCGAACCCGCCCGCGCTCCACTTGCCGCGCGCCTCGGAGCACAACCGCTCGTACGCCCGGTCGACGTCCCCGGCGGCGACCTCCCGGAAGAACCCGTCCGCGGTCTGCCGCACCGGCTCGGTCGACCGCGTCACCAGTTGCAGGTTCCACGCGCCCAGGCCGGCCACCCCGATCAGGCACAGGCCCAGCCCCAGCCCGGCGAACAGCAGACCGGTGCGCACCGGCCGGCGACGCCGGACCGGCCGCGTCCACGCCTGCCGCCTGCCCATCACCTCCGACCGTAGGCAACGCGCCCGCCGGCGCGCAGCAACTCGCACCTGTCGCCGCCGCCCGCGCATCGTCTACGGTCGGCGCACACCCGCCACACCGCGCCCCTGGAGCGAGACGATGACCCGTTACGTGCAGCCGGTGCCCGCCCCCGACGACCCGTACACCGGTGACGGCCTGCTGCGGTCCTGGCTGGAACGGCAGCTCGGCCCGGCCGGGCACGCCGCCGCGAAGGGCCGCCTGGCCGACCTGGCCGCCGACGTCGCCGGGCCGCTGCGCGCCGCGCACGCCGACGCCGAGGCGCACCCACCCACGCTCGTGCGTTACGACCCGTGGGGCGCCCGCGTCGACCGGATCGACACCTCCGCCGGCTGGCGGGCCCAACGCGCCGCCGCCGCCCGGCATGCCGTGGTCGCCCTGCCCTACCTGGACTCCGCGCGCGGCACGTGGGGCGCCGCTACCCGGGTCGTCCAGCACGCGCTGCTGCACCTGTACGGGCCGGAGTCGGCCACGTTCTCCTGCCCGGTGGCGATGGCCGACGGTGCCGCCGCGCTGCTCAGCCTTCCCGAGGTCGACGCGGCCGTCCGCGACGCGTGGCTGCCCCGGTTGACCTCCACCGACCCCGACACCGCGATCGTCAGCGGGCAGTGGATGACCGAGTCGCAGGGCGGCTCCGACCTGTCCCGGTCGGGCACCACCGCCCGACCCGCCGACGACGGTTCGTGGCGGCTGACCGGGGAGAAGTGGTTCTGCTCCGCCGCCGACGCCACGATGGCCGTAGCCCTGGCCCGCCCCGAGGGCGCCGGGACGGGCAGCCGCGTCCTCACGCCGTTCCTGGTGCCCCGCTACGCCACCGACTCCCCCCTCACCGCCGCCGACGCCGCGCCGTACGCCCCGGCGCCCGGGGTCACCGTGCACCGGCTCAAGGACAAGCTGGGCACCCGGGCGCTGCCCACCGCCGAGATCGGGCTGCGGGAGGCGTACGCGCTGCCGCTGGGCGACCCGGCCGCGCCCGGCCTGGTGCGGGCGATGACGCTGGTCGTGGTGACCCGGGTGCACAACGCGGCCGCCGCGGCCGGCGGGATGCGCCGCGGCCTGGCCTACGCCCGCGCGTACGCCGACGCCCGCACGATCGCCGGCGGGCGGCTGGCCGACAACCCGCTGCACCGGGCCACCCTCGGCGCGCTCGCCGTCGACGCGGCCGCCGCGTTCGCCCTCGCCGGGCACGCGTTCGCGCTGCTCGGCCGCGCGGAGGTGGGCGCCGACCCGGACGCCGCCGCCGAACTGCGCGTCGTCGCGCCGCTGGCCAAGCTCGCCACCGGCCGGCTCGCCGTC
This sequence comes from Micromonospora olivasterospora, assembly GCF_007830265.1. Taxonomy (NCBI): domain Bacteria; kingdom Bacillati; phylum Actinomycetota; class Actinomycetes; order Micromonosporales; family Micromonosporaceae; genus Micromonospora; species Micromonospora olivasterospora. Next base: position 5,706,874 of record NZ_VLKE01000001.1, on the reverse strand, counting down.
TCCTCCGCCAGCGAGTACGTGGAGGCGTTCGGCGGCGCCGGGTACGTGGAGGACACCGGCGTGCCCCGGCTGCTGCGCGACGCGCAGGTCCTGCCGATCTGGGAGGGCACCACGAACGTCCTGGCCCTGGACGTGCTGCGCGCGGTCACCCGCGAGGACGCCGGCGCGCCGCTGCTGCGCCGGCTGGACGCCGCCGTGGACCTGGCCCGGCCGATCTCGCCCGCACTGGCCGACACCCTGGCCGCCGTCACCGCGGAGCTGGCCGCCGCCCTCGCGGACGTGGCCGCCGACCCGCGCGCCGCCGGCGTGGTCGCCGGGGCGCGCGGGCTGGCGTTGCGCACCGCGGCGGCGCTGACCACGGCGCTGCTGGTGGAGCACGCCGCGTGGGGCGACGAGCAGGCGGAGGCGGCCGCGCGGCTGTGGGCGCGGCGGCGGCTGCGCCACGAGGACGTCGCCGCCGACGCCCACCAGCACCTCGACCTGCTCTGCTGAGTGTCGGCGGTCACCGCGGGCACCTGCCAGCGGATGTCAGGTACCCGCGGCAGGCTGGCCGGCATGACGATCACCGGCGACCTGTGCATGGTCAACCTCGACTCCTCCGACCCGGCCGCCCACGCCGCGTTCTACGCCCGTGTCCTCGGCTGGGAGATCACCCACAGCCAACCCGAGTACGCCATGGTCACCGGCGGCGGCGTGGCCATCGGCTTCGGCCTGGTCGACGGGTACGCCCCGCCGGCCTGGCCGGACCCCAGCGGCGGCAAGCGCTACCACCTCGACGTGTACGTCGACGACCGCACCGCGGCGGAGGAGGCGTTCTGCGCGGCTGGGGCGTCGAAGCCGGAGCACCAGCCCGGCGGCGAGCGGTGGACGGTGCTGCTCGACCCCGTCGGGCAGCCGTTCTGCGTCTGCCCCCGCCCACAGGGCTGACCGCACGCGGGCGGCGCGCCGGCCGGTGGGCCGGGCGCGCCGCCCCGCGGTTGCCTCGGGTCAGCCGCCGCGGCGGGCCCGGGCGGCCCAGATGACGTACGCGGGGTCCCGGTCCAGGTTGTGCCGGTCGCGGTCGTAGCGGCGGGTGGTCCGCGGGTCGGCGTGCCCCATGGCGTCCTGCACGTCCTCCAGCGGCACGCCCTCGGCGCGGGCGGTGGTGGCGAACGCGTGCCGCAGCGAGTGCGGCGACAGCTTCGCCCAGGACGGGATGCCGGCGTCCCGGGCCAGCCGGCGCACCAGCCGGAACACCGAGTGCCGGTCCAGGCGGGCGCCGGTCGAGGTGACCAGCAGCGGCCCGGTCAGCTCGTGCGGCGCCACGTTCCGCGCCGCCGCCCGTGCGGCCAGGTAGGCGTCGATCGCGTACGCGGTGGACGGGGTCAGCGCCCGCCGCCGGTGCTTTCCGCCCTTGCCGACGAACCGCACGCTGCGGTGCCCCCGCTCGCTGCCCAGGTCGGTCACGTCCAGCGACACGAGCTCGCCCACCCGCAGTCCCAGGTCGGCCAGCAGCGCGATGGCCGCCCGGTTACGGACGGCGGTCGGGCCGGTGTCCGCCTCGGCGGCGGCCAGCAGCGCGTCCACCTCCTGCGGGGTGAGCCCCACGGTCGCCGAGTGGTCCCGGTCCACGCGGGGCCGGTCCGCCCCGGCCACGGGGTTGGCGTCGACGGCCCGAAGCTTGACCAGAAAGTCGTACCAGCTGGACAGGGCCGACAGCCGGCGGGCCACGGTGGCGGGGGTCAGCGGCTGTCCGTTACGCCCGGCCGGGGTGGCCTCCAGCGTTCGGCCGTAGGCGTTGACGTCGAGGAACGTCGCCCGCAGCGGGTCCAGCTCCCGGGTGGCGCACCAGGCCAGCCAGCCGGCCACGTCCCGCCGGTACGCGTCGCGGGTGTGCTCGGACAGCCGCCGGTTGCGCAGCCACGCCTCGGTGAAGTCCTCGGGCCCCGCACCGGGCAGCACCGGAGGGGCCGACGGTCGGGACAGCACCGGAACCTCGGGACGGGACATGCGAGAAAGACTCTCAGCCCGGGGCCGGATCGGCGGTGAGGCGCGCCGCCGTACCCGTTCTCTGGCAGCGTCCGGCCCCGGCCGCCGGTTCTCGGCCGGTCGGCGGTGGGGATACGGTGCCGGGGTGCGTGCCAGCCGCCTGGTCGCCCTGCTGCTGCTCCTGCAGTCGCGGGGGCGGATGACCGCGCGGCAGCTCGCCGACGCCCTCGAGGTGTCGGTGCGCACCGTGTACCGGGACGTGGAGTCCCTCGGCGCGGCGGGCGTGCCCGTCTACGCCGACCGGGGGCCGGCCGGCGGGTACCGGCTGGTCGACGGCTACCGCACCCGGCTGACCGGGACGACCGGCGACGAGGCGCAGGCGCTGTTCCTCGCCGGGATACCCGGCGCGGCCGCCGATCTGGGCCTGGGGCCGACGCTGGCGGCGGCGGAGCTGAAGCTGCTCGCCGCGCTGCCCGCCGGCCCGGCCGACCGGGGTGGGCTGATCCGGCAGCGGTTCCACCTGGACGCACCCGGCTGGTTCCGGGACCCGGAGCCCACCCCGCACCTTCCGCGCTGGCTCACGCGGTGTGGGAGGACCGGCTGATCCGGGTGCGGTACCGGCGGTGGAAGGCGCCGCGGGAGGTGACCCGCCGGCTCGCCCCGCTCGGCGTGGTGCTCAAGGCCGGGCGGTGGTATCTGGTGGCCGACGCCGACGGGCAGGTCCGCCCGATACCCGCCGCCCGCGCCGGACGCGGATCGGGGCGCCCCGAGATGGACCCGTACACGTATCAGGCGTCGATCTGTTTGCGGCCGTTGCCGTTGCCGTTGCCGGCGGCGACCGCGATCCGCCGCGGCTTGGCCCGCTCGGCCACCGGGATGCGCAGCGTCAGCACCCCGTTGTCGTAGCCGGCCTCCAGGTTGTCCGTGTCGAGGGTGTCGCCGAGGAACAGCTGCCGGCTGAAGGTGCCCATCGGGCGTTCCGCGGCGACCAGCTCCACCTTGTCGCCGGTCGGGCGACGGCGCTGCGCGCGGACGGTGAGCACGTCGCGTTCGACGGTGCAGTCGATGCTCTCCGGGTCCACCCCCGGCAGGTCGAACGCGGCGTAGAAGTAGTCCCCGTCGCGGTAGGCGTCCATGTGCATGACGGCCGGGCGGGTGGTGGTGCCGAAGAACTGCTCGGCGAGCCGGTCGATCTCACGGAACGGGTCGGTGCGCATCAACATGGTTCGTGCCTCCTCGGTTCTCCTGGGCCGAAGGTGTCAAGTTGAGTCTGTGCGACTCAAGTTCCGTCTCCTTGTTCAGCGCGTCAGGCCGGCGCCGTCAACTCGCTTCTCCCACCAGTGCCGCGCGTACGGGTCGTCGCCGTAGGCGGGCTCGTCGCGGCCCGGTCGACCGACTTTCGCCAGCCCTGCCCCGCCGGGCGGGTCAGGCGGGGCAGGGTCGCCAGTAGACGCCCTGGTCGCGGGCGAGCAGCCGCTCGTCGACCAGGTACCGGCGCAGCGTGACGTGGTCGGCCTCGCCGCCGTCGCACCACGCCCGCAGCGCCTCGTCGACCGCGCGCTCCGGGTAGCGCGCCCCGGGCTCGAAGGACCGGGCGGCGATGTGCTCCAGCAGGTGCCGCCGCCTCCCCCGCTGAGCGGGGAAACGCACCAGGACCCCGTCGCGCAGGAAGGCCCGCAGCACCGCGGCGGCCGGCGACCGCGCCAGAGCAGCGGAATCCCCGGTACGGATGCGCGCCATCTCCCCCAGCCGGCCGTCGTCGACGCGCAGGCCCGGCCCGGCGTCGGTGACCAGGCCGGCGTCGACGAGCCGCCGCACGGCGGTGGCGACGTCCCGCACGCCCATCCCGGTACGCGCCACGACCGCCGCGGTGTCGGAGTCGCCGAGGGTGATCGCGGCGAAGACGAGGCGGCGTCGCTCGTCGGCGAGTGCGCCCGCCAGGGCCTGGTCCGTCATGGCGGCCACCCTGCCAGCGCGCCGCGACGCGCCGCCACCGGATTTCCGGGTCCGCCGCTCAACCGGTGGGGCCGACGAGTTGGACGGCAGAGCGCCAGGGCCAGCCGTTGCGCGCGTTGAGGGTGATGTTCAGGAACGCCATCTCCTCGAGGCTGCGGGCCATCCGCAGGCCACCCGCGTCGATCGGCCGGTACCCCAGCGACTCCAGCAGCCGCGCCACGGTGGCCTTGGCGTCGGGGTCGTCGCCGGCGTAGAAGCCGTCGAGGCGCTGGCCGTCCTCAGTCGGGTTGCCGTGCCGGGACGCGAAGAGGGTGTTGAACGCCTTGACGATCCGCGCGTTCGGGGCCTGCGCCGCGAGCTGCTCGCTGACGCTGGTGCCGAAGGTCGTCAGGTCGCTGTAGGAGTCGTTGAGCGGGTTGGTGACGTCGACGACGACCGGGCGGTTGGCCTCGTCGCCGAGTGACCGCAGCACCGGGGCCGCCACCGCGGCCGGGACGGCCAGGACGACGACGTCCGCGTCGCGGGCCGCGTCGGCGGGGCTGTCGGCCGCCCGCGCGTTGGCTCGCTCGGCGACGGCGTCGGCGCGCTCCCGGTGCGCCGCGGTGACGGTGACGTCGTGCCCGGCGCGAGCGGCGGCCGCCGCGAGCGCCCCGCCGACGTTGCCGGCGCCGATGATCGCGATCCGCATGACGAAGCCCCCTTCCGGCCGCGCGACGTTCCCGCCCGTCGGCGGGCAGGGACGCGGCCCGCAGCCAACGTAAGCCCGGGCGGCGGGCCGGCGGGCGCGGTTGCCGGATTACCGGGCGGGACGTTCGGCGACCAGGGCGACCCGGCGCAGCAGGTCCGACAGCAGCCGGCGCTCCTCGCCGCTGAGGGCGTCGAGCAGACGGCGCTCCTCGGCGGCGACCACGTCGATCGCGGCCCGCCAGGCGGCCCGGCCCGCCTCGGTCAGCTCGACGTCGATGCGGCGCCCGTCGACGGTCGACGGGATCCGGCGCACGAACCCGCACCGCAGCAGGGCATCGACCCGCGCGGTCACCGACGCAGGGGCGACTCGTCTGGGCCGCCGGCCCCGGCTGGGCATTCGTCATCGACGGCGCGTCCTTCGCGCTCAGCGCCCTACTGCTGTCGGTGACCCGGGTACGCCACGTCCCCACGCCCCGCCGCTCGCTGCGCGACGACCTGACGCTCGGCTGGCGGGCGGTCCGCGCCCGCGACTGGTACTGGACCAGCCTGCTCGCCCACGGCGTGTGCAACGGCGCCGCCGCCGTCCCGCTCACCCTCGGCCCGCTCGTCGCCGTCGACCGGCTCGGCGGCGACGGCGTCTGGGTGCTGCTGCAACAGGGCGGCGCCGTCGGCCTGCTGGCCGGGTCACTGCTCGCCGGGCGGCTACGCCCTCGCTCCCCTGGCGGCGCGGGCCTGGGACGTCCCCGTACCGCTGGCTGTCGCTGCGGGACTGGTCGCGCTCGCCTGCGCCGGCACCGCCGCCGTCCCCGGCGTACGTCCGGTCACCTGGCCGCACTGCACCAACTCGTCCTCCAGTCCCCGGCACCGGTTGTCACCCAGGCCCTCGGCTTCCACCACACCACCACCCACCGCCACCACGCCGCTGCCGGTGGATCCTGGAACCGCTACAGCCCTAGCCGCAACACACTGTGATCAGCGGACAGGGAATACAGGACAGTCGGATTACCGCACCCCTGCCAGTCGGACAGCCCTATTGCTCCGCAGATTCCGCGGACCTCGGCGGGCCGTTCGGGACTCATTAGGTAACGGGGCGCTGGGGCGTCGTCTCCGGACGGGTATCGGTAAGTGAGCTTGAGAGCTTCACGCCATCGACACACTGCGTGCCCGGTCAGGAACATGCCCGCGCACGTCGCGGACGTTTGTTGACGAGTGGTTGCTAGTCCCGGATCGCGTTGATGGAGGTCAGAGCCGTGCGTCGGCCCGCGCCGACTTCGTTTGTTCATTCATCACGGTAGCTATTGCGAAGCCCGGGGCACTCAGCCCATGATCGCATCGAGTAATAGCAACAGCACCTTCCGCTGCTGTGGGATCTATCGAAGGGACCAGCATGACTCGACCGGAACGGGTCCGGCGGCTGCCGCGACGTTCGCAAACAGGTGGACGGGTTGCGAAGGCCCTGCGCCGCCTCGGGGCGGTCGCGGTGGCCGCCATCACTCTCGGGATCATCTCGGCGGTGACGGTCGCGACGCCAGCCAGCGCGGCGACAATGACCATCTGCAAGAGTTCCCCCATACCCGCCGGGTACGTCATCATCGCCGAGGGCTCGTCGATATCCTGCCCCGGCAGCTTCCCCAACACCTGGACGATCACCACTCCGTCCACCACGGGAACCACCGTGATGTGCAAGGTCTCCGCCGTCCCGGGCGGGTTCGTCATCATCGCCGAGGGCTCGTCGATATCCTGCCCCGGCAGCTTCCCCAACACCTGGACGATCACCACTCCGTCCACCACGGGAACCACCGTGATGTGCAAGGTCTCGGCCCTGCCGAGCGGGTACGTCATCATCGCCGAGGGCTCGTCGATATCCTGCCCCGGCAGCTTCCCCAACACCTGGACCATCCGCACTCCGGCGGCCTCTGGCACGACGGTCATCTGCTCGGTTTCGCCGATCCCACCGGGATACGTCGTGGTCGGCACGGGCTCGTCGACATCCTGCCCCGGCAGCTTCCCCAACACCAGGACCATCCGGCTGCCCTGATGCCGGCACGAGTGGTCCCGCCGAACCTCCGGCGGGACCACTCGGCACGACCCCGGACGCCCCCGTGCCAACCCGTCCACCGCCACCAACCAAGATCACGCTGGCTCTGAGCTCCCCCCGCTTTGATGGAGCGGTGGTTACCTGCTGCCGGTTGGTGCAGGGGTAGCGATAGTTGGCCGGCTGGTTCCTTCTGGTGGGTGTGCCAGGCGGTCTCGTACTCGTCGGGGCTGCGGTAGCCCAGTTCCTTCTGGATGCGGCGGGTGTTGTACCAGCCGTCGATGTAGGCGAAGATCGCGTTCTCGGGCTCGTCGCGGGTGCGCCAGCTCGTGCGGTAGACGAGTTCGATCTTCAGCGTCGACCAAGTGTCAAGCCCCGGGTTTGATGGAGAGTTGGTTAGCTGGTTTTCAGGGGTGCGGTGACCGGGTGGGTCATCGCGTGGAGTGCCTCGTTTTCGGCGGGTGGGACGTGTCCGAGCTCGCCGTGTAGGTTGAGTCGGCCTGGAGCGCGGTGCTGGTGTTGCCACCAGCCCGTTTCTCCAGGCCGCTCGCCGAACCCGCCGTGCGCCTCTCAACGCAACGGGCTCTCCACAAGTCCCGTGGTGGTCGTGTGGTCTGTCCTCATCCGGTCCGCCCGAGTGGCGTCCCTGATAGTGGTGTAACGCGGTTGGCGTGATCGCCGGACAGCCTGTCCGGCATAGAGCGCGGCCATCGCGTGATCTTTCGAGTGAACCTTCGACAGCACTCTCGAAAGGGACTACCGCGATGACCGCACCTCACATCATCGACCCTGCCGGCCTGCTGGGCCAGGCACTGACCGACGCGTCACCGGATCTGATGCGGCACCTGCTGTCCACGGTGATCAACTCTCTGCTGTCGGCGGAGGCCGACGCGGTCTGCGGCGCCGAGTACGGCATCGCCTCGCCGGAACGGATCAACTCCCGCAACGGCTACCGGCACCGCGAGCTCGACACCCGCATCGGCACGATCGACGTGGCCATCCCGAAACTGCGGTCGGGCTCCTACTTCCCCGAGCGGCTGCTCGAACGGCGTAAGCGGGCCGAGGCCGCGCTGGTCAGTGTGGTCGCGACCTGCTACCTGCTCGGCGTCTCCACCCGACGCATGGACAAACTCGTACAGTCGCTGGGCATCACCAGCCTGTCCAAGTCACAGGTCTCGCGGATGGCCGCCGACCTGGACGCCCAGGTCGCGGCGTTCCGCACCCGGCCGCTGAGCGAGTCGGGGCCGTTCACGTTCGTGGCCGCCGACGCGCTGACCATGAAGGTCCGCGAGCAGGGCCGGGTCGTCAACGCGGTCGTGCTGGTCGCGACCGGCGTCAACGCCGACGGCCACCGCGAGGTCCTCGGCGTCAAGGTCGCCACAAGCGAGACCAAGCAGGCATGGAACGCGTTCTTCGCCGACATGGTCGCCCGCGGCCTGACCGGCACCCTGCTGGTCACCAGCGACGCCCACGCCGGCCTGGTCGACGCGATCGCCGCGAACCTGCCCGGCGCGTCCTGGCAGAGGTGCCGCACGCACTACGCCGCGAACCTGATGGCGGTGTGTCCGAAGTCCGCGTGGCCGGCGGTCAAGACCGTGCTGCACTCGGTCTACGACCAGGTCGACGCCGCTACGGTCCACGCCCAGTTCGACAAACTCCTCGACTCGGTCAGCAGGTCGCTGCCGGCCGTGGCCGCCCACCTCGACGACGCCCGCGCCGACCTGCTCGCCTTCACCGGCTTCCCGCAACAGATCTGGCGCCAGATCTGGTCGAACAACCCCAACGAACGACTCAACAAGGAGATCCGCCGCCGCACCGACGTCGTCGGGATCTTCCCCGACCGCGACGCCGTCATCCGCCTCGTCGGTGCCGTCCTTGCCGAACAACACGACGAATGGACCGAAGGCCGCCGCTACTTCGCCCTCGACATCCTCGCCAAGGCCCGCGAGACCGCCAGAACCACCACGACGAGTCCGGACCTGCCCCAACTGGAGACCGCAGCATGACCGACGTGACCGGCGACCACACCATCCCCACCCCGGCCGAACGCAAGAAGCTCAACGCCGCCCTGGCCGCCACCGGCACCGAGACCGGCTTCTGGGACGGCCACGGCCGTCCCGCAGCCTGGCCCGACGACATCGACCGCTGGCAACCCGAAACCAACGAACCCGCCCCTGAGCAGCCCGGAACACAACCCTTCTAACCAGTACAACTCGAAAGATCAGCCGTTACACCACTTCCAGGGGCTTGACCGTCGCCCGTCCAGGGGGTTGGGATGGCTGTTCCCCGGTAGCGGTAGCGCGTGGTGCGTACCTTTGCTGGATCGAACAGTTCCCGTTCCTGGCCGTGTGGCCACCACCGTCCGTCGCAGTAGCGGCGGCGGAGGTCCTTCCAGTTGGTCTTGGGGTGCTTGCGGCGCAGCCATCCGATGACCCGTGCCCAGGTGTAGTGGCTCAGGTAGTGGAAGGCGGCGTGCGAGACCCCGGGCCGGAAGTATGCGCACCAGCCCCGCAGTTGCCGGTTGAGTTGCAGCAGCAGGGCGTCGAGCGGCTGGTTGGTGTCCAGTTCCCGGCACCACGTGCGCACCTTGTCCATCGCGGCCTTGACGGCCTTGCGCGAGGGATAGGTGTAGATGTAGTGCCGGTCGGTTCCTCGCTTGCGGTGGCGCTGGATGTGCCATCCGAGGAAGACGAGGCCGTCGTCGATGTGGGTGATCAGTGTCTTCTCCTCCGACAGGCGTAAGCCCATCGGTGCCAGCACTTCGGCGACGTCGCCGCGTATCTGCTCGGCGTGTTCCCGGGTGCCGGAGACCAGCACGAGGAAGTCGTCCGCATACCTCACCAGCCGGTAGTTGGCCTTCCCGTGCCGTCGTCGCTTGGCCCGCTCCACGCGGGGTGAGCTGGGGCCGCCGGGGATCTGGGCGAAGTGCTCGTCCAGGACCGACAAGGCCACGTTGCTCAGCAACGGCGAAAGGATCGATCCCTGCGGGGTGCCGGTGTCGGTGGCTCGCAGTTGGCCGTCCTCACTGAGGATGCCTGCCTTGAGGAACGCCTTGACCAGGGCCAGGACGCGCTTGTCCGCGATCCGTGCACGCACCCGACCCATCAGGGCCGCGTGGTCGATCTCGTCGAAGCACGCCGTGATGTCGCCCTCCACGATCCACTCGTAGCTCTTGGATGTGAGCAGGCGAGTCTCGGCGATCGCGTCATGGGCCCGGCGCATCGGGCGGAACCCGTAGGAACACGGGTGGAAGTCCGCCTCGAAGATCGGCTCCAGCACCAGCTTCAGGGACGCTTGGACCGTCCGGTCGGCCACGGACGCGATCCCCAGACGGCGGAGCTTGCCGTTCGCCTTGGGAATCATGCGCTCGCGCACCGGGATCGGACGGAAACTGCGGTCCTTGACCTGCGACCGTAGTTCGTCGAGGAAGTCCTCGACGCCTCGCACGTTCTCGACGTAGAAGACGGTGCGGCCGTCCACGCCGGGCGTGCGCGCCCCCTTGTTGCCCCGCACCCGCATCCATGCGGTCAGCAAGAAGGCGGGGTCAGCAACGAGATTGAACAGGTCATCAAACCCGCGATGAGGGTCTTCACGGGCCCAACGGTGCAGCTTGGTCTGGATCTCCAGTACCCGGCGCTCCGCCCGGTAGGCGGCGGCCTCCAGATCGTCGGTGTTCACCAACGTCCTCCCGGCATTCCAGCATCCTCACTGCCGACTTGCTGGCCCCCTTCGCCATGTGACCGGCTCTCCCAGCCTCGGACTACTACGGGGCCTCCGCCCCGCCCCACGGCCACCAGTCGGCGACAGACCTGCCCCCGAGACGGACTGGATGCCCGCACCAGGGGCGACCAGGGACGGTTCCCACGTTCACCACATGACCGATCGATCAGCACGGTGCCCAGCTCTATCCCGGCAGCATCGCCGCGGCTACGCCGCAGTCCTTCACCGCGGCCTCCGGACCGGCCGACGCATCCGGCCTCGGAGACGTCCCCTCGAACACCCAGGGGTACGAGCGCTGCAAACCGGCCCAGATCCACCAGGTTCGAGCCGGCACAACCATTACGGGACTTCAGCCGCTGGTTCACTCGCGTTACACCCTCTGATCTCGCTTGCCGAACCCGGCCCGTCTGGCAGTTCCGAACCGTTCCGGCGTTGTCGGGGCCGCTTCCCACCCTCCCCGGTGTCCCCCGGCTCAGGCTGCCCCCAGCTTCTACCGAGCCGCTGCGACGGCCCGGCGACGGTGGTCTTTCACCTCCGTACGGTCATATGGCGCCTCGTGGCGCACGCGCCGGTTGTTGTACCAGTCGATGTACTCGACGGTGGCCATCTCCAGGTCGTCGAGTCCGCGCCACGGGCCCTTGTTCCGGACGAGTTCAGCCTTGTACAGGGAGTTGAACGCCTCGGCCATCGCGTTGTCGTACGAGTCGCCCTTGGAACCAACCGAGGCGACGGCACCGGCCTCGGCCAGCCGCTGGCTGTAGCGAATCGCTCGATACTGGGCTCCCCTGTCCGAGTGATGGATCAGCCCGCCCAGGTCAGCGCCTTGATTCTCGCGGCGCCAGATCGCCATCTTCAACGCGTCGAGAGCCAGATCCGTGTAGAGCGACGTCGACACCTGCCAGCCGACGATCATGCGGGAGTACACGTCGAGGACGAACGCGGCGTAAACCCAGCCCACACTCGTGCGCACGTAGGTCAGGTCAGCGACCCACAGCTGGTTCGGGCCGGCCGCCGTGAAGTCCCGTTTGACCAGGTCAGCGGGTCGGCTGGTCTCGGCCGCCGGCCGGGTCGTGCGCGGCGACTTGTCACGCAGCAGCCCTCGCAGCCCGGACTCGCGCATCAGCCGCTCGACCGTGCACCGAGCCACCGGCACCCCTTGGCGGTGCAGCTCGTGCCAGACCTAATGAGTTCTGGGAGTTAGCCATCCGGCAAACTCCTGGTGGGTAGGTAGCCGCCAGCCGGTGAGCACTCGTTGGTCCTGGACGTCGAGTCCTGACCTCCCCTCGAACTCAACCGGATCCTCCAGACGGCCGCCCGACACGGACCGAAGACTGGCCACCATGAAGACCACCCACATCCCTCACCGGTCCGCCAGTGTGGCAGCCACTGATCAGATTCGGTGGACCAGGTCGCAGATAGGTGGGCCGGCACCCCCAACCTCAGTGGCACATGTCAACTCCACTGGGCCAGGACAGCCCTCCTGCGGACTCCAAGTCCCTACCGACAAGGTAGGAAACACCAAAAGTGTCATTATGATGCTCCTGGCTTATGTCCGTTTTGCGGCGCTTAGTTTCCGTATTGTCGTTACCGTTAATCCGATAAATGGCCGAGGGTTGGTGAGGTGCGCTGCGGGCCGTAAAGACGGGTGTCGCTTCGCGGCTGAACTGGCGAGTTCTCAGCACCGTGGCGAGCCACGTGGCGAGCGGCGGCCGGATTCTCAGCGGAAGTGGCGAACCCGGGCCGCTGCGGCTTGCCGCGCGCCAGCGACCCGGGAATCCGCCAGATCAGATGAGAATCAGGCGCGGCTGGGTGGCCGCCGCGCAAGTGGCGAAGGGCTGGTCAGCGCGATGACGGATCGCCAGATCGAACGAGAAGTGACAACGGGTGCCGGTAAGAAATGTCGCTTCTCGTCAGATGTGGCGAGCCGGGCGCTGAGGTGGCGAGGCGGGTGGCGAGTTCTCATCGAAAGTGGCGAGGAATGATGTCTCGGTGCTGGAGAGACGTGTCGGGCTGCCTGGCCTGGACGAGAACTTCGAGGCGATCTACCTGGACGGGCTGGGCGTTGAGCAGCGCGTGCCGTGGGGCTGGTTGCCGGATGTCGTGGGTGAGTTGGCGCGGCCGGTGAGGTCGTTTCCGTCGTACCGGGGCCAGCGGAACTTCCCTGGCTGGTACTGGTCGGCGACGCTCGGGCGCCTGGTCGGGTTCGAGTCGTGGGCGGAACGCGATCACCTGGTGGCGTTGGACTTCGACCCGTCGGTGACCGGGATCGTGTCGCAGCCGTTCTGGCTGCTGCGGCCGGGCGGGAACGGCAAGACCCGGCGGCACGCTCCGGACTTTCTGGTACGGCTGGAGGACGGCGCGGTCGTGGTGCTGGACTCTCGGCCGTTGGTGTTGGTCGAGGAGGTGGACCGGGTGGCGTTCGGGGTCACCGACCAGGCGTGCGCGTTGTTGGGTTGGCGGTACGCGGTGTGGGACCGGATGGATCCGGTGGTGGTGGCGAACCAGCGTTGGTTGGCCGGGTACCGGCATCCGCGGTGCTTCGACGAGCGGGTCGCGGCGTTGCTGCTGGAGGCGTTCGCGGCCCAGGTCGTTGATGGACGGTGCCGAGGCTGCCGGTGACACGCTGAGGACCCTGCCGGTGCTCTACCACCTGTTGTGGCGGCGGGAGTTGGTGGCGGACCTGTCGCTGGTGCTGTCACACCGCACGCTGGTGCGGGTGGCGCCGACCAACGACCGTCTGGCGCGGGTTGGTGAGCGCGATGGTTGAGCGCCCCGGGGTGCTGCGGGTCAATGACCGGGTGGTCTTCGCCGGGACCACGCACACCGTGGTGGCGATCTCGGGCGCGAGTATCCGGTTGTTGTCGGCGGCCGGCGCGACCACCGTCGTGGCGTTGGCGTATCTGCTGGCGGCCCCGGACTTCGAGCTGGTCGGCGCGGCGCCGGCGCCGAGGGTGGATCCGCATGGGTTGCTAAAGGCGCCGCCAGCGCAGGTGGTGCGCGCTGCCCGGGACTGGGAGCGGCACCTGATCGAGGTGGAGACCGGGCTGGCGCCGGAGGGGACGGTGCCGAGGCCGGGCTATGACCCGGCGACGTTCACTCTGGCCGCCCGGGAGGCGGCGAAGGCGGCGGAGTTGACCGACGCGGGGGCGAAGACGAGCGTACGCACGGTCCAGCGGATGCGCCGTCGTTACCGCGAGCAGGGCTTGTGGGGCCTGGTCGACACCCGGCACGCCCGCGTGGCGAAGCCGACCGGGCACGTCGACGCGAGGGTGGTGGCCGCCGCCGTCGCGGTGATCGAGAGGCAGACCGGCACGTCGACGGGGACGAAGTCGCGGGCGCTGCGGCAGATCCGGGAGCTGCTGGACGAGGAGCATGGCCCGGGCGTGGTCAAGATGCCGTCGCAGGCCACGTGCTATCGGCTGCTGGAGGTGCTGTCGGCTGGGCGGCACACGTTCGGTTCGGCGGTGACCCGCCGGCAGACGGCGAACAAGCCGGCCGGCGCCTACACCGCGACCACCGCGAGTCGTCCTGGTGAGCAGGTCCAGATGGACAGCACCCGCTGGACGTGTTGGCGATCATGGATGACGGGCAGCCCGGCCGAGCGGAACTCGTTCTCGCGATCGACATCGCCACCCGCACGATCTGCGCTGGCGTGCTGCGGCCGGTCGGGGCGAAGGCGGTCGACGCGGCGCTGCTGCTGGCCCGGGTGACGGTCCCGGAGCCGATGCGGCCGGGCTGGGACGCCGCGCTGGCGATGTCGGCGTCGCGGATCCCGCACCAGAGGCTGGTCAGCCTGGACTCCCGGATGGCCCTGGCTGCGGCCAAGCCGGTCATCGTCCCGGACACCGTCGTGATCGAACACGGCAAGGTGTTCCTGTCGGAGGTGTTCCTGCGCGCGGCCGACACGCTGGGCATCTCGGTGCAGCCGGCGCACCAGCAGACGCCCACGGACAAGGCGATCGTGGAGCGCACGTTCGAGTCGATCAACACGTTGTTCTGCCAGCACGTGGCGGGATACACCGGCAGGGACGTCACCCGGCGCGGCCGGGATGTCGCCGAGCGGGCGGTGTGGTCGCTGCCGGACCTGCAAGAACTGTTCGACGAGTGGGTGATCGCCGGCTGGCAGACCCGCCCACACGACGGGTTGCGGCACCCGTTCAACCCCGATCAGGCCGCCTCACCCAACGACGCCTACGCCGCCCTGGTCGCTGCGGCCGGCTACGTCCCGGTGTCGCTGACCGGCGAGGACTACATCGAGCTGCTGCCGGCGGACTGGCGAGCGATCGGCGACGGCGGGATCCAGATCGACTACCGCACCTACAACTGCGCGGAGCTGCGCCCCTATGCCCGCAAGAACTCGGGGATCACCAGCCGCGCCGGCCGGTGGGAGGTCCACTACGACCCCTACGACGTCTCCCGCATCTGGGTACGCAACCACCACCACGGCGGTTGGATCACCGTTCCCTGGACCCATCACAGCTTGGTGGGGCAGCCGTTCGCCGACTTCACCTGGCGGGCCTCGCGGAAGATCGCCGCGCAGCGGGGCTTGGACGACACCAACGAGATGGCCGTCTCGGTGATCCTGGCCGCGTTGCTGCGCCGCGCCGAGCAGGGACCGGGCGCCGGTCGCGCGTTGGCGCGCACACGCACAGCCCAGGCGATGGGCAACCACCTGCCCCCGGAACTCACCACTGCGGCGCTGTCCGAACCACCGAAGGCCGCAGCGGTCCCGCCTCGACCGCTGCCCCCACCCGGGCCGGAGCCGGACGAGCAGCCGCAGGTCCTGGTCGGGGACGTGGTGCCATTCGCGTTGTTCGACCCGTTCGCCGACGACCTGGAGGCGGGCCGATGAGCAGCACGCTGTCCATGTCCACCGACGTTCGGCATCCGCTGGCCACCAAGCAGGGCTGGGCCTCGTTCGTCGCGCAGGTCAACCCGGAACCGCCCCGGCTGCTGCCCGCAGCCGACTGGCAGCGGCTAACCTCGTTCGAGCGGGACCTCTACAACGAGGCACGCCAGGACTATCACTCCGCGTTGCTGCTGGTCGCCACTCCGGACATCAAGAAGATCATCCACACTGGCAGCAAGCTGGTCATCAACAACCGTGGCAAGCAACTCGGCCGTCGTGGCCTGATCGTCTCCGGCCCCAGCGGCACCGGCAAGTCGACCTCGATCAGCCAACTGGGCAAGAAGTTCCAGGTCGAGTTGGAACGGCGCAGCCCAGGAGTGCGCGACCGGATCCCGGTCGTCTACATCGTGGTCCCGCCCGACGCCACCCCCAAGATGCTGGCCACCGAGATGGCGATCTTCCTCGGACTGCCGGTCGCCCACCACGACAGCCCGCAGTCGATCGCGCACAACGTCGCCTCGGTGATGCGCCGGGTCGGCACCGGCATGGTCCTCGTGGACGAGATCCACCGGCTGGATTTGACCACCCGCCAGGGCAAGAACGCCTCCGACCAGCTCAAATACTTCTTCGACACGATCAGCGCGACGTTCGTCTACGCCGGGCTCGACCTCGACGAGACCGGCATGTTCTCCGGAGTACGCGGCCGGCAGATCGCCGGCCGGTTCATCCCGGTCAACACCAGCCCGTTCACCCACCGCACCGCCCAGGACAAGCACGACTGGGCAAAACTCGTCGCCGCGATGGAACAGGCGCTACGGCTGCACCGCCACCAGCCTGGAACCCTGGTCGAGCTGGCTCCTCACCTGCACGACCGCACCGGCGGCATGATCGGCAGCCTCGACCAGCTCATCCACGAGGCCGCCAACGACGCCATCACCGACGGCACCGAGAAGACCACCAAAGCCCACCTGGACGCGGTCATCCTCGACATCGCCGCGCAAGCACAGTTCAACCCGCCCCGCCAACGTCGACGGGCGGACCCGCGATGAGGTTCTGGCAGCAACCCGCCCAGCAACTCCCGATCCGAGTCCGTCCGGTGCGCGGGGAGACCCTGATCTCCTACGTCTTCCGGCTCGCCGACGCCAACGACCTCGACCGGCCAACGATCCTGCTGGGAGCGCTCGGGCGGCCCACCATCGGACTCACGCGCTACCTGCTCGGCAAAGACTACGACGTCGCGCTCAACGAGCATTCGCGCCGCAGGTTGGAGACCTTCACCGGTATTCCCATAGCGCGGCTGAAGGCATCACTGCCCAGCCTGCACCACACCCACGACGCCCTACCCGTCGACATCCCCGCCATCCACCCCTACCGGACCTGGAACCTGCGCGACCACTGCGACCACTGCGTCTCCCGGATCCCCGGCCGCCCGAGAATCAGGGTGCACAGTCCGTCGTTCCCGCACCTCTGCCGGCGTCACCGCCGCTGGCTGGCCCCCGGCATGGCGCAGGTCACCCGCCAGGTCGACCTCACCAACACCCCAGAGATCATCAGGGCGGACCGCCGCTACGGCCGGCTACGCGCCACCACCCGCGATCACGAATGGACCCGCGAGCAGTTCACGCAAGCCATCTGGATCGTCATGGACTGGGCCCGTTCCAGTCACAGCGCCAGCCCCCGACTACACGCCCGCTGGACCGCTCGGGCCGATGCACTCCGGACGTTCCACGGACCGTTCAACCCCTCACCACTGCTGGTCTTCCCCGAGACCATCGCCCTTACCGAAATCCTCTGCGACCTCGAATGGCGTCGACACGTCGCGATGGTCAACAGCGACATCGACATGACCAACTTCTACCGCCACATCACCCATCGGCTCGGCCAGCCACGCACCTTCGCCGACCAACTTTCACGACCACGGCTCGTCCTTGACCGACACCGCCTCCGCAGCGTCACCAACCCACTTCAACAGTGGATCATCCAGCACCGGCATAAGCACCTCCAGACCCGCACCAAGTTCTGGGACCGGCACCGCACCGGCTACGCCACGAGAACCCCCTTCCCGGAAATTCGGCTCTTGTGATGTTCTCGTGGGTGGGTTGACGCCCTGATCGACAGGGCACGCCGTGTCCCGTCTAGTACGGCAGCCGCCATTGGTGGTCTGACCTCGCGGGACGCGGTGGGGGCGTGCAACGTGGACGCAGCCGCCTGTCGATCATGTGTTTGTGAGGACTACAAGATCGAAGGCGGCTGCGGTTGCCAGGGTAGCGGCTGGGCGCGCGGTGCGGGAACGGGCCGGGCTGTTGCAGCGGCTGCGGTCGTGCTTCGCCCGAACGCAGACGTGGCAGCACGCGGGAAGATACATATCGGCGCTGGTCAGCCAGGTGCCGAAGCGCAACGGGTGGACCATCGCCGAGCAGGTCGGGGACGCCACGCCGGACCGCACGCAGCGGCTGCTGAACCGGGCGGTGTGGGACACGACGGCCGCGATGAGCCAGGTCCGGCGGTTCGCCGCTGCGGGTCTGGACGAGGCGGCGCGCCGTCGGCGGCGGCGTGGCCTGGTCGTCGGCGCGTTGGACGAGACGGGCCAGCCCAAGCAGGGCAAGGCGACGTGCGGGGTGAAGCGGCAGTACATGGGGTGCGCGGGCCGGGTCGCGAACGGGATCAACACGGTGCACCTGTCCTACGTTCGGGAGAAGACGGGGCACGCGTTGATCGGGGCGCGTCAGTGGATCCCGGCCGAGCACATCACCGACCCCCGGGCCTCGGCCGGTATGGGACTGCCGCCGGAGGTGGAGTTCCGCACCAAGGGCCAGCTGGCCATCGATATCTGTGCTGATGCGTTCGCCGACGGCCTGGTATTCGACTTCGCCTGCGGCGACGAGGTGTACGGCAACTGCACACAACTACGGGAGTTCTTCGAGCAGCACGGGCAGGCGTACGTGCTGCGGGTCGCTGCCACCTTCATGATCGACCTGCCCTCCGAAGCGAAACTGACCTGCGCACAGGCCGTCACGCTGCTGGTCAAGGACAAGCGTCGGTGGGAGGTCCGCTCGGCCGGTACCGGGTCGAAGGGACAGCGCTGGTATGCCTGGGCGTGGATCGCCACCGCCTCGCCCCGCCATCATCTGCTCATCCGCCGTCACCTGCGCAGCGGTGAACTGGCCTTCCACTACTGCCATGTGCCCGAGGGGCAGATCCTGACCAAGACGAGGCTGATCCGCGCTGCCGGGCTGCGCTGGCCGGTCGAGGAAGATTTCGAGTTCAGCAAGGACCACTTCGGCCTGGACCAGTGCCAAGCGAGGCTCTACACCGCGATCCAGCGGCACACCGTGCTGGTCATGGCCGCCCTCGCGGTCTGCGCGGTCACCGCCGCCCACCTCGCCGACCGCACCGACACCCAGGCACCGCCGCCAAGCACACCGGACCAGCCGCCGCCACCCGAGCCCGGAATGATCCCGCTGACCGTCCCCGAGGTCAAACGACTACTCGCCAACGCCCTCCAGCATCCGAAACCACCCGGCCACGCCACGCACTGGCTCAACTGGCGACGCCGTCACCAGGCCCGCGCCCGCTGGTTCCACCAACGCACACGGCTGAACCGGGACTACACCCTGGTCAGCTAGCAACTGGCGGCTGCCGTACTAGGTTTCTGGCTTGTCGAAGGTCAGAAACTGAAGATTGGGAAATGGCGTGCGTTTGACCAGGGTATTGCATCGACAGGCAGGGCTGGAACGGGCCGTCGTCGAGGGCGTGCGCCTCGATGACGACACCGACGGTGAGGTCTTGGTGATCTCTGCCCGGCCGCGCAAGGGCGCGGCGCGTCGCTGCGGGCGCTGCCGGGCTCGCGCGCCGTGGTACGACCGCGGCTGGGGCAGGCGGCGGTGGCGGCACCTGGACTTCGGCACGCTGCGGGTGGTCATCGAGGCCGCCGTGCCTCGGGTCGACTGTGCCGAGCACGGGCCGACGGTGATCGCGGTGCCGTGGGCGCGTCACGGTGCCCGGTTCACCACGGCGTTCGAGGACACCGCGGCGTGGCTGGCCGCGCGCACGTCCGCGTCGGCGGTGACCGGGCTGCTACGCATCGCCTGGCGCAGCGTGGTCGCCATCGTCGGCCGGGTCGTCGACGCTGCCGCCGCCGGCGCCGATCGACTGGCCGGACTCAAACGGATCGGTATCGACGAGGTCGCCTACCGCAAGGGCCAGCGCTACCTGACCCTGGTCGTCGATCACGACACCGGCCGCCTGGTGTGGGCCGCCGACGGGCGGGACAAGGCCACCGTCGCCGCGTTCTTCGACGAGCTGGGCGCGCAGCGGGCCGCGGCGCTGACCCACGTGTCGGCCGACGCCGCCGCCTGGATCGGTGACGTGGTGGCCGAGCGGGCGCCGCAGGCGGTCCGCTGCCTTGACCCCTATCACCTGGTCGCCTGGGTCACCGACGCCCTCGACGAGGTACGCCGGGCGGTGTGGAACACCGCCCGTGGCGGCAAAGGCGGCCGCACCGAGGCGTCCAAGACCCTCAAAGACGCCCGGTGGGCGCTGTGGAAGAACCCGCCGAACCTGACCGACAAGCAGAAGGCGACCCTGGCCACGATCCAGGCCACCAACCGGCCGCTGTACCGGGCGTACCTGCTCAAGGAACAGTTCCGGGAGATCATCGCGGTCAAGGGCGCCGACGGCAGGCTCCTGCTGCAGGCGTGGCTACGCTGGGCGAGCCGGTCGAAGCTGGCCCCGTTCGTCAAGCTGGCCAAGACGATTCGCCGTCACCTGCCCGCGATCCACAACATGCTCGACAGCGGACTGTCCAACGCCCGCATCGAGGCCAACAACGTCCACCTGCGCGTGCTGACCCGCCAGGCCTACGGCTACCACAGCGCCAAAGCGTTGATCACCATGGCCAACCTCCGCCGCGGCGGCCTCTGCCCACCACTACCCGGACGATCATGAACCCGACCCACGAGAACGGCAGTAGACCCGGAAATTCGCCACTTCAAGTGAAAGACGGTGTCCCGTGACCACACCACACCCAACTGGCGAACCACAGGTCAACCCACATCACCAGATCGAACGAGAAGCGACACCCAGGGTCGGAGTCCGGGCCGCGTGAGCGGCGGTGCGGCTACAGCGTGTGCGGCGCGACGCTGGTCTACAGCGGGTTCGGCAGGCCGCAGGAGTTCTGCAAGGACCGGCGGTGGCAGCCGGGTAACCGGACGTGCAAGGAGATGGCCGCCGCCGAACGCGCGGCTGAGCTGGCCACCGGCCTCGACGCCCCGCTGGCCACGTTCCGGGCTCTCGCGGCCGACCTGGTGCCGGCGCTCACCGCGCTGACCGCCCGCCTGGATCCGGTGCTGCCGGCGGTGCAAGAGGTCGAGGCCGGCGCCCTGGCCCGGATCGCGGAGGCCGAGACCGCGATGGCGGCCGCCGTCGAGCGCGCCCAGACGGCGGAGGCGGAGCGGGACCAGGCCCTCAACACCGCCCACCACGCGGAGCGGGAACGGGCGGCGGCGCAGACCGAGCGGCACGCCGCCGTCGCCCGCGCCACCGCGGCCGAGCGGGACGCCGCGGACGCGGTCGCCCGCGCCGCCCAGAACGTCGCCGAAGCCCGCAAGGCCCAAGGCCGCGCGGAGGCCGAGGCGGAGGCCCGCGCGGCGACCGCCGCCCGGGAGATCGAACGCCGCCGCGCCCTGCAAGCCCAGCACGACGACGCCCGCGCCCAGCTTCGCGACGCCCGCGCCGAGGTCAAGACCCTCACCGGCGAACTCCGTACCGCGGAGAAGACCAGCCGGGCCGAGCAGTCCCGCGCGGACCGCGCCGAAGCGATCGCCGCCACCGTCACCGCCGAACGCGACGCCGCCCGCGCCGAGAGCACGCGTCTCGCCGGCGAGGTGGCCGACCTGCGCGCCCAACTCGACACCGCCCGCACCACCATCGAGGGGCTGCGCGTGGACCTGGCCGCCGCGACCGGCCGCGCCGAGACCGCCGAGCAGCGTGCCGCCGACCTGGCCGAGCAGAACACCGTCCTGCGCCGGGACCTGGCCGACACGCAGGCGCAGGTCCGCGCCACCGACGCCGCCCGCGCCACCGCCGAGCAGCGCGCCGAGCAGGCCACCACCGTGGCCGCGGCGGCCGCCGCCGACCGGGACACCGCCCGCACCGCCCTGGCCGAGGCCGAGACGGCCCGCCGCGACGCCGACGCCGACCTGCGCGCCGCACGGGCCGCCCTGGCCGAGGTACGCCGCCAGGTCGACCAGCTCCACACCGACCGGCGGGCCGCCGAACAGGCCGCCCAGGACGCCCGCGCCGAAGCCGCCCGACTCCACGCCCAGCTCGACCAGGCCCAAGGGAAGCGGCGGTGACCCGTCGGCCTGGACGGGCCGGCGCTTGTGTAGCTGGCCCTCGGCGGCGACTCCCCCACCACCAACTCCGACGACAGCACCAGCGCCACGGTGCTGCCGTTCCGCACCGGCACCCGCCGCTGACCCCGAGCCGGTTTCGCTGATCCAACCTGTCGTCAAACGCTGTCGTCAATTCGGATCGGCTTGCATTGGATCGGCGGGCGAGGCTCCCGTGGTCGGGCGTGATCCATTGACCTTGGTCCGTTGGTGTCGTCAAATGACCCTTTGCCGACAGTCAGTCCGAGCCTGCGGTCGAAGGCGCGGCCCGGCTCCTGCCGCAGCTGTGGGAGCTGCTGCGCAGGCTACCGCCGAGCCCGGCCGGTGCCCTGGCTCCTGTCGGGCTCTGAACCGCCGGCTGCGCCGATCCCGTCCAGGACCACCCGCAGGCCGAGCTCGTACGTGTCGGTCGGAGTCAGCTCGGCGAACACACGCGCAAGGGTCGGCAGCGCCCCGCCCGCGACCGCTGCAGCCAGGTAGCGCCGCACCTGCTCGTCGTTCGGCGCGCCGGTCTGCTGCTGCAGCGCGCCGGTGACGTAGCCGATGAACGCCGCGGCGCGGGCGGCCGCGGTCGCCGGTGTGGGATCGAGGGCGTGCAGCGTTTGCCAGACATGCTCGGTCAGCCGGAGCCCATGCGGGCCGATCGGGTCTCTGGCGCCCATCAGGCGCGGCAGCCACGGATGGCGCTGCGCGACCGCCCGCAGCCTGCGCGCCAGCGCGGTCAGAATCTCCCGCCAGTCCGTGCCCGAGGGGCTTTCCACCTGGCCGTACGCCGTGTCGAGCATCAGGTCGAGCAGGTCGTCCTTGGTGCCCAGGTGCGTGTAGAGGCGCATCGGCAGCACCCCGAGGTCGGCGGCGACGCGGCGCAGGGTGACGGCCTCCAGCCCCTCGCTGTCGGCGACGGCGGTCGCGGCGGCCACGATGCGCTCGAGGTCGAGGTCGACGCCCCGGCGAGCCGGGGCAGGGCGCTCCCAGATCACACTCATGCGATACAGTGTATCGCATTATCCGATACGCTGTATCAGAAGGAGGTGCCATGCCTACCCTGGGCATGAACTACGACGTCGGCTCGTACCTGCTGCCCGACCGTCCCTCGCGGCCCGATTTCGACCCGGCGGCCGCCCGCACCGAGATCGACACCATCGTCGGCACGCTCGGCTGCACCGCGCTGCGCATCAGCGGCGACGACCCGGCCCGGCTGGAGGCCGCCGCCCGGCTGGCCCTGGACCGGGGCCTGACCGTGTACCTGTCGCCGGTCCGGCACAACCTGCACCCCGACCAGGCCCTGGCCTACCTCGCCGACACCGCCCGGCTGGCCGCGGACCTGCGCCGCCACGGCGACGTCGTGTTCGTGGCGGGCCTGGAGGCGAGCTTCTTCCTGCGCGGCTTCCTGCTCGGCGACACACCGCTGGACCGCATCCGCACCGCGATGCTGCCCTGGCGGCTCATGTGGAGCACCGTGCGGCTCGGCAGCTTCCACCGCCGCCTCAACGCCTACCTGCACAGCGCAGCCGCGACCGTGCGGGCCGAGTTCGACGGGCCCGTCACGTACGCCAGCGGGCCCTGGGAGGAGGTCGACTGGACTCCGTTCGATCTGGTGGGCGTCAACCTCTACCGCGACCGCCGCAACCGGGGCCGCTACCGCGAACTGCTGCGCGGCTACGCCGGGCACGGCAAACCGCTGGTGCTGACCGAGTTCGGCTGCGCGGCCTACCAGGGCGCGCCCGGCCTCGGCGCCACCGCCTGGACCATCGCCGACCGCTCGGCCATCCCACCCCGGTTGACCCGCCCCGTAGTGCGCGACGAGCGGGTCCAGGCCGACGAGCTGCGCGACCTGCTGGAGATCTACCAGTCCGAGCCGGTGTCGGCGGCGTTCGTCTTCACCTGGGCGCAGTACACCTACCCACACGTCGACGTGCCCGAGCACGACCTCGACACCGCGGGCTACGGCATCATCGCGGTCGCGGCCGACGGCTCGTGGCGCCCGAAGGCGGCATTCGACATGCTTGCCGCCCGCGCGGCACGGGCGGGCGGCGAGCAGGTCTGAGCCGGCCGCGTCCCTGAGCGGTGGGCGCGGTCGGCGGCCTGTCAGGCGGGCCCGTGCGCCGCCAGGAACTCGAAGAACGCCCTGCGGGCCAGCGCATGGTGCCCGGGGTTGATCAGCCGGGCGCCCCAGTGAGCGTCAGCGGCCGGAGCTTCCGCTGCCGGGTTCGGCGTAGGGAGTGTGGCTGCGGGGGACGGCCCCGGGGTGCGCCTGGTCGATACAGCGGACCAGCGCCTCGCGGACCTCCCATTTGAGGGCGTTGATGTGGTCGCCGTCGGGTGCGCTGACCAGGATGATGAGTTTCCCGGATGCCGTCGAGGCGCAGATCGTCGTTGACCGGCTCGAAGTTCTCGTCGTAGACCCTGAAGTGGCCCCGGTCGTCCCGCGCCAGGTGCAGTTCGTCGGCGTCGTTGGCGGTGACCACCTTGGTGATTTCGGTGTCCCAGCCGTTCTCGTCGGCCTCGACCCGCACGAACACCGCGGCCTCGTACTGGACCCAGCGCACTGTCTTCGCCACGTGGGCAACTTACACAGTTACGGCCATCGCCGCCCGCCACCGGGGTGCCCGCCGTCGCCGTCGTCGTCGACACCCCGCTGGAGGTCTGCCTGGCCCGCCAGGACCAACGGCCCGGCCCCTGCCCGGCCAGCGGTGGGGACGCGCCGTACCCACCACCGTGGTCCGCAACCAGCACGCCCGCACACCGGCCAGCCTGGACACCCTGCACACCAAGGGCTTCGCCCGGGTGGTCCGCGTCGACCAGGCAGACCAGCCGGACTGACCCGGCCCCCAGGGGCCCGCCGGCGAGTTGCGCGCCGCGATCGGCATGGATGCCATCGACACTGCGACCGGCATGCCGAGCTGACCGGGCACGCGAGATGCGGTGGTGCCCGCGCGGAAGGGGCGGCGTCAGATCAGATGCTGGCGTGCAGGTCGGGCTGGGGCAACATGCGCAGTTGCGCGGCCATGACGGCGTCCTGCGGTCCGGTGACCATGACCAGCGACGTGCCGACATGGCCTCCGCAGGCAACGAGCGGCGCTCCGGTGGCCATGTCCGGGCAGGCGAGGTAGACCCACTTTGTGGCGTCCCGGCCGTCCACGGACAGCGTGCGGGTTCCGGTTGGCTCGGGCGGGTTGTTGGTGTCGAGCCGGTCGACGTACTGCGGCGGTGGTGGGCCACTGCCCCAGGGGGGCGCGCCTCGGCGCCCTGCTAGTGCGAGCTGGTAGTTGATTAGGGCCGTCCACAGGTGGTGAACGACAGAGGCGCCGCCGGTGTCGTCGCGGACCGTGATGACATCAATGGTGGCGTCGTCGTCGAGTTCATGACCGACGCGGACCTCGACGGGCCTCGATCGGCCCAGGTCGCGGGCGACACCGTGCGCGTCGGCGGTCGTGGTCTCCCCGTGCCAGCCGACCATGTGGGTGCGGTAGTGGGGGGCCTCCAGCATGGCGAACCTGACCCCGAGCCAGCCGTAGATCTCCTCCGGCGTGGGCGGTGTCCGCGCCCCGCTGGGGTCGTGCTGACCTGACTGTCCCGGGGTGTACGCCATGCTGGAGGCTCCCTCACCTGTTCCGTGTCTCGCGCCGCGGCCTACCCGCTGCCGCAGCTCAGGTGATTACAAGTATGCGCTGGCGGAGGGGCCGTGGGAGTAGCAGATGGTGCCGTTGGACAGGGTGGCGATGCTGCCCAGGAAGACGTCGGCGTAGGCCCAGCCGGGACCGCTGGAGGTGAACCCCTTGGTCTTCGCCCAGAAGTGCGTCGGCGTGGACGGATCGTTCCAGGTCTTGGTGCTCGAACCGTAGTTGTCGATCACGCCGACAGCCCAGTTCGTGTAGACCGCGCCCGGCCAGTCGCTGCGGATCGTGTAGCCGGTGTAGATGGACGTGTAGTGCTTGCTCGTGTCCACCGCTGTGAAGTAGACGAACGAGCTCCCGCACTCGCCGGGCACCTCGTTGAGCGGGGTGATCGCACCCTTCTTGACGGCGTACTCGACGCCGTTGCTGTCGACGCGAACCTCGTAGCCGTTGGCCTCGGCGATCTTGTGATCGACGCCGACTCGCTTCATCGGCGTGACGATGTAGGTGGACGCCGGGTCAGGTTGCGCCGCGGGCGCGGCTGCGTGAGCGGCGGCGGGCGACAAACCGGCGGCCATCGCCATACCGGCCACCATCACGGCAGCACGTAGACTTGCTCGGAACCGCATAGGTCCTCCTTCTGAAGGGGCTGGGCTTCGCGCGGATACGGTGGCTGCGGTGCCCAATCACCGCAGCCACCCATGCATCCGAGCCCGATCTTCGTATCAGACCATCGACAAGTTTCGCTGCCCCCGCCGCCGGCCCCAACGGCGAGCGACCAGACTGGCGCCGGCGATGGACGTAGCTCAGCATGAACAGCGCACCCGAATCGTGCTCGCAGATCGCAATCAGCAGGTCACTATATGTGTCGCTCTGGACTTCATCCACCTCCCGTGTGATGTGTATCGCACTTCACTGCAGGGCTCGGTAGAGCGTGGATCGGCCGACGCCCAGGTGCTTGGCGATGGCAGTAACCGACTCGAGCGCATCCTGGCGCTGGCCGAGGAACTGAGCGTGTGGACGATCGAGGCGCTGATGGCCAAGCCCGACGAGCAGGTGGCTTGGGAATCGCTCCTCGGCCGGCCTCCGGCCCGGCCGCGCTGACGCCTACCGGCGACGGGTGGCCGGGTCGCGGCGTTGCCCCGGGGAAACGCTGCCACCACCTGATTGACCAACCGGGCTGGCCGGGGTTGCCGTTTGCTTCAGGCACGAACGGCAACCCCGACCCCGCTCACAGCGCAGGCCAGGCCGCCTGTGACAGATTCCGGTCGGCAGGCGACTGACACTGTCTGTGTCAAGGAAGGTGGCCATAGAGGCGGACTTGGGGAGGGGTGCTCTGTCTGACCGGGCGTTCGTGCAGCGGCTGCGGGCCGCTGGCGGTCCGTCGCACGAGCTGCTGGTGCTGCTCGACCAGCACCGCGTGCTGACCACCAACCAGTTGGCCCGGGTCACCGGTGCGCCGGTCGGCACGGTCCGCATACGGCCCGCCCATAGCTTCCAACCCAACGCTAAGGGGTTGATCTAGCGGGAGGGCGGTTAGTACTGCAACGGCGGGTCGTGGCTTCGGCTGCTGATCGTTCGTTGACTGGTTGTGGTGGATGCGCAGTTGGTCGGGTCGTGGGATGCCGGGTTGGAGGAGTTGTTCTTCCGGTTCTCGCATCGGTTTACTCGAGTGGAGCCGCGGCGGCGGGCGTGGGCGTATGTGCGGGGGTTGCTGGCGCCGTTGGAGCGGCGCAACGGCTGGACCCTCGCGGAGCAGGCTGGGCATGTCTCGCCGGACGGGTTGCAGGGCATGTTGTGCAGCGCGGCGTGGGACCGGGACGCGGTCCGCGATGACGTACGCGACTACGTCGTGGAGCAGATCGGCGATGCGGCCGGGGTGCTCGTCGCCGACGAGACCGGGTTCGTCAAGAAGGGCACGTAATGCCGAGTTCGGCATTAGCGGCCTTATGACGAGCCGACGGTTATGCCGTGTTGCTCGTGAGCGGTGCTGGTCAGCACGCTGATTCTTCGGTCGCCGTGCGGCATTACGCAGTGGTTGTCCGTCGTGGTCGAGGGTTTCTCGTGTCTGGTCGATGTGTCCATCGACAGACAGGAGAAGATCATGGACGCGGAGGATGTGGGACGGCGTCGCCGTCGAATCGTGGTGCAGGGACCGCTCGCGCCGTTCGCTGACGGGCTGCGCGAGGACCTGGCGGGGCAGGGGTTCTCGCCGGACACCATCGTCGATCATGTGCACCGGTTGGCGGATCTGAGCCGCTGGCTGGTCGAGCGGGGTCTGGTCACGGGCGAGTTGACCAGCATGGTCGTGCGGGAGTTTCAGCAGGAACGCCGGTCAGTTGGTGTCCGGGCCGGGAGCAGTGAACGGGCGTTGGCGCCGATGTTGGGGTATCTGCGCAGGCTGGGGGCGGTCCCGCCGCCCGCGGCCATGGCCGCGGTGACGCCGGTAGATGTGTTGTTGAGCGAGTACCGCCGGTACTTGGAAGACGAGCGCGGGTTGGCCGCGGGCACGGTGAAGCACTACCTGCGGTGCGCTCGGACGTTCTTGACTGGGCTTCCTGGGCCGTTAGAGACCGTCGGGTAACCAGCTCCGAGCGTTCTGTTACGGGGAGACACGTCGATGCCAGGTGCTCGACAAATAGATCATCCCCGCCATGATCGCGTTGTGTGCGCAACTGCAACTGTGGCGGGGATGACGCCCGTTCATGCTATCCGTCGAGCTTGACCGATGCGATGTGGGCGATCCTCGCGCCCTTGATGCCGGTACGCGACCTGCGTAAAGGCGGCCGGCCGCGCAAGTGGGGAGATCGGCTGATCCTGGATTCGATCTTCTATGTGCTGCGGTCGGGCTGTCCGTGGCGGATGATGCCGCGGGATCTGGCGCCACCGGACGCGGCACATCGCTGGTTCACGACGTGGCGGAAGAACGGAACGTGGGACGCGATCCACGACGAGCTTCGCCGGCAGGTGCGGGTAGCGGCCGGTCGTGAGCCGGAGCCGACAGCGGCGGTGCTGGACGCCCAGTCCATCAAATCCAGTGAGGGCGGCGAATGCCGTGGGTTCGACATGGGCAAGAAGACCACCGGCCGCAAGCGGCACCTGGTCGTGGACACGATGGGGCTGATCCTGGTCGTGATGGTCACCTCCGCCTCGGTCAACGACCGTCCCGGTGGCCGGCGGATCCTGGCGCGGCTGGCCGAGGCGTTCACCACCATCGCCCTCGTGTGGGCCGACGGCGGCTACGCCAACAGCATCGACTCCACTCTGCTGACCTGGGCGAAAGAGCAGCTCGGCATCCTGGTGGAGATCGTCAAGCGCAACGACGACGTCAAGGGCTTCAAGGTCCTACCGCGCCGGTGGGTGGTAGAGAGGACGCTGGGTTGGCTGGTCCGTAACCGACGCCTGGCCCGGGACTACGAACGGCTGACCGTCAACTCAGAGGCCATGATCAAGGTAGCGATGATTCGACTCATGACGATACGCCTGGCCGGTCAAACGATCCGCTGGGCCAACGCCACCGAGCGCGAAGCCGCCCAACGCATCAACGTCGAGCGACTTCTCGCCACGTAGTCACCCGGTTACCCGACGGTCTCTTAGAGGAGGCGCTGCCGCGGCTGTCGGCCGAGCAGGTCATCGACTTTGTGCGGGACTGGAGCACACGGCGGCGTAGTACGGCGTTGGACATGGTGACGCTGCCCGCGTTGCGGTCGCTGCTGCGGTTCTTGCACCTGGCCGGACGCGTTGCGACGGGGTTGGCTGGCGCGGTCCCGGCTGGGCGGGGTCGGCCCCGCAACCTGGCCCAGCCGCGGGCGGCCGGCCGCGAACATGTCCGGGCGGTGCTGGCCGGCTGTGATCGAGGCAGCGTGGTCGGCCGTCGGGACTACGCGATCCTGCTGATGCTGGCCCGGCTGGCGATGCGCGGCAGTGAGGTGGCCCGGCTGGAGTTGGCCGACATCGACTGGCGGGCGGGCGAGTTGACCGTTCATGGCAAGGGCGGCCGGGTCGATGTGCTGCCGTTGCCGGCTGATGTCGGCGCGGCGATCGCCGACTACCTGCTGCACGCCAGGCCGGCCACCGCCGCGCGGAACGTGTTCATCACGGTCAAGGCGCCGTTCACCGGGCTGGCGACCTCGTCGGTCACCGTGCTGGTCGGTGCCGCGTGCGGCCGGGCCGGGGTGTCCCGGTTCGGGCCGCACGGGATGCGGCACGCGACGGCCTGCGATCTGCTCGCAGCCGGCGCGTCGATGGAGGAGATCGGGCAGTTGCTGCGCCACGCCCAGCAGCGCACCACCGCGATCTATGCCCGGCTGGACCAGGCCCGGCTGGCCGAGCTGGCCAGGCCCTGCCCGCAAGGAGCGCCACGATGAGCATCCGCGCCCGGGCAGAGCAGTACCTCACGATGCGCCGCGCCCTGGGGTTCACGCTGCGCGGCGAGGGCCGGTCGCTACTGGAGTTCGCCGACCGGCTCGACCGGACCGGCCAGCCGACCGTCACCATCGCCGCGGCGGTGGCATGGGCGAGCGAGCCCGACGGTATCACCGCCGCGCGCAAGCGGCAGCGCCTGGCGATAGTGCGAGGCTTCGCCCGCCACCTGGCCGCGTTCGACCCGGACTGCCAGGTCCCACCGCCCGGGCTGCTGCCCGGCCGGGCGCACCGGCCGACTCCTTACCACTACTCGGCTGAGGAGGTCGCGGCGTTGGTGCACGCCGCAGGCACGATCGCCGCGCCGCTGCCCGCGGCAACGATGCAGGCCCTGATCAGCCTGCTGGCCGCCAGCGGCCTGCGCGTCGGTGAAGCCCTCGCCCTCAACCGCGACGACATCGACCCGCACGCGGCGGCGGTGACGGTGACCGGCAAGAACGACCAGACCCGCCTGGTCCCGCTGCACCCCACCACGACACAGATGCTCGCCGGCTACGCCGTCCGCCGAGACCAGCTCTGCCCCACCCCAGTCTCGCCCGGGTTCTTCCTGACCACCACCGGCCGCCGAGTCCAGCATCGCGGCGTGCACCAGATCTTCACCAGACTCCTGGCCGCCGCCGACATCCACACCCCGCCCGGACACCGCCGTCCCCGCATCCACGACCTGCGGCACACGTTCGCGGTCAACGTCCTGATCGACTGGTACTCCGCCGGAGTCGACGTGTCGGCCCGACTTCCGGTGCTCTCGGCGTTCCTCGGCCACAACAGCCCGGAATCCACCTACTGGTATCTGCAAGCCACCCCGCAACTGCTGGCCCTGGCAGCGCAACGCCTCGACACGGCAGCCCAGCCGAGCCGCAGGGAGGTGACCACGCCGTGACCACGCTCGCACCGCTGCTACAGGCGTTCTTCACCGACCGGCTGATGACCCAGTACGGCGCCAGCCCGCACACCATCGCCTCCTACCGCGACACCCTGCGGCTGCTGCTCACCCACATTCACCAGCAGACCGGGAAACTCCCCGCCCAACTCGACCTGACCGACCTGGACGCCGTCACCATCGGCGAGTTCCTACACCACCTGGAAACCAAGCGCGGCAACACCGTCGCCACCCGCAACAACCGGCTGGCCGCGATCCACTCCCTGTTCCGCTACGCCAGCCTGCGCGCACCTGAACACGCCGACCTGATCGCCCGGGTCCTGGCCATCCAGACCAAACGGACCGCCACCACGATCGTCAGCTTCCTCAATCCCACCGAACTCGACGCCCTGCTGGCAGCCCCCGACACCACCACCTGGCACGGCTGCCGAGATCATGCCCTACTCACACTGACCGCACAGACCGGACTACGCGTCGCGGAGCTGACCGCGCTCACCACCGGTGACCTCCAACTCGGTGTCGGCGCGCATGTCTACTGCCACGGCAAAGGCCGCAAAGACCGCTGCACCCCGCTGACCGCGCACACCGTCAACATCCTGACCAGCTGGCTCACCACACACCGACCCGCCGACACCAACCCCCTGTTCACGACCCGTCGCGGCACCCGGCTCTCCCACGACGCCGTCTCCGGCCTCGTCGCCAAACACGCTGCTACCGCAGCCCGCACCTGCCCATCACTGCAGGTCAAGCACATCACCCCGCACACCCTGCGACACACCGCGGCGATGAACCTGCTCCACGCCGGCGTCGACATCACCGTCATCGCGCTCTGGCTCGGCCACGAAACCCCGGCCACGACCCGCATCTACCTGCACGCCGACATGGCCCTCAAAGAACAAGCCATCGCCCGGACCACCCCGCCGAACACCGACCCCACCCGCTACCAGGCCAGCGACGATCTACTCGCCTTCCTCGAACAGCTCTGAACACGACCCTCCAACGGTTATGCCGCGGTCGAAGGCCAAACAACCGCCGAACAACACGGCATCCGCACCGACCACGGCATAACCGTCGGCTCGTCATAAGGCCGCGCCTCGGCGGGGGTCCAACGGCAGTATTCAGGCACGGCGGGCAAGACGGAGAACTGCCAGATCGGCACGTTCCTGTGCTACGCCACGAGTCGGGGCCGGGCGTTGATCGACCGGGAGTTGTACCTGCCCAAGTCGTGGACCGGCGACCGGGACCGGTGCCGAGCGGCGGCGATCCCGGACGAGGTCGAGTTCGCCACGAAGCCGCAGCAGGCTCGGGCCATGCTGGAGCGGGCGATCACCGCCGGGGTGCCGTTTTCGTGGTTCACCGCCGACGAGGCCTACGGGCAGAACCCCGGCCTGCGGGGCTGGCTGGAGGAGCAGGACATCGCGTATGTGATGGCCACCCGATGCGACGACGAGGTGCCCTCCGGGCTGCATACCACCACCCGCGTCGATGAGCTGATCGCCAGAGTACGTGCGGGCGCGTGGCAGCGGCTGTCGTGCGGCGATGGCGCGCACGGACCACGCCGCTACGACTGGGCCCGGGTGCCGATCCGCCGCACCTTCGCCCACGGCCGCCGCGGCTGGGTCCTGGCCCGACGCTCGATCAGCGACCCTAGCGACATCGCCTACTACGTCTGCTTCGGCCCCCGCGGCATCCGACTGCGGGAACTCGTGCGGGTCGCCGGTAGCCGTTGGTCGGTGGAGGAATCGTTCCAGACCGCGAAGAACGAGGTCGGCCTGGACCAGTACCAGGTCCGCCGCTACGACGCCTGGTACGGCCACATCACCCTGGCCATGGCCGCTGCCGCGTTCCTCGTCGTCACCCGCGCCCGCGAAGCCGCAAAGGGGGCACCACCGGCAGCGAGGGCGCCCTGATCCCGCTGAGCAGCAACGAGATCCGCCACCTGTTCGCCCACCTCGTCCTGACCATCCGCCACCACGCCAGCCACATCCTGCACTGGTCCAACTTCCGCCGCCTACGCCAGGAACAAGCCCGAGCCGCCCACTACCGCAAACGACTCGAACCGCCATAAGTCACGACCCGCCGTTGCAGTATTAGGGGCTGTTCCAGAAACGATGGTTTGTTGAAGATGTAGAAGTGGCGGCAGCAGGTGCCGGCCCGGTTGGCCACCAGGTCATTGGCCGAGCATTTGACGCCCTTGGGTGATTTTCTCGTTGCTGGTGGTGATGTCGCGGCTGGTGGCCCGCCGGTAGTTTCCGGACCGAAAACAACGCCAACGCTGGTCAAGGACGTGATGGATATCCAAGTTCCCTGGCGTTCGTACGGGGCTGGCGTTGTTTTCGGTCCGGAAACTACGGCGAGGCCCTTTCGGCAAACGCAGCCGGGGCGACCCTGGCCGATTGCCAGAAGCATGTACTGGATCTGGTCTCGGAGCTGTCCACGCGGACAGGCCCGCCGGGGCGGTCAGCCGCCCGGACCGGCAGGCCGCGCGATCTGAGGTGCCGAGTCCTGCACGCCCGGTCCGGGCGGGAACTACTGAGTCCCGGGGGACTGGCTGGGCTGGTCGCCGCTGAGCTGCGACCACGATGTCGGGCCGGGCGGGGCCTGCGGCCGGGGCGGATCCATCGGTTGCGGCCCGGGGTCGGGTTCCGTGCCCACGGCCTCAAGCAGATAGAGCAGATCGGCCGGGTCCACATCGAGCGAACCGGCTGGGTCCACCTTATAGGTGGCCCAGTCGCCGAGGTTCCCGCCGTCGCTGGCCTGATCGTCGATGCCCGGCTGGTCGAAGTCGGTGGAGATCGCAGCACCGTGCCCGTCGGTCACGCCCATGCCGGGTACCGGCCACCCCGGTTCCGCCCACCCCGCCTGCCAGGACGACGCGGTGAGGGCGTCCGGGTCGAACGGCCCGGGCAGCCCTGGCAGACCCGTGCCCGCTGGCGGGGCAGGTGCCGGCCCGGGCATCGGCACCGTAGCCCCGTGGTCCAGCCAGGACAGGTCCTCACCCTGCGGGCGGTCCGGTCCGAGGGCAGGGCCCGGCAGTGGTGCTTGCCGGGGCTGACCCGGATCGCTCACCCCGTACCGCGCCGCCACACGACCGTGTGCTTCCTGGACCAGCTGCAGCAGACCACGGTCGCGCAATACCCCGATCCGGTGACGCACCGTCGGCCGCGGTGTGGATGTCGCCTCGGCGAGGGCTGGCTCGCTGGCGGTGATGATCCCGTTGTCGTCCATCCGGTCGATCAGGGCGTTCCACAACTGCCGCAGCTGTTCCGGCTGCCGTGTTGTGGTGGCGATGTGGCCGGCGTGCTGGTCGAACAGCGCCCGGGCCTCGCCCGGGTCGCGCAGCCACTGGCTGCCCTCGGGAGGGGCCGGCAGCGGTGCTTGCCGGGGCTGACCCGGATCGCTCACCCCGTACCGCGCCGCCACGCGACCGTGTGCTTCCTGGACCAGCTGCAGCAGAGCACGGTCGCGCAATACCCCGATCCGGGCATGCACCGTCTGCTGCGGTGTGGATGTCGCCTCGGCGAGGGCTGGCTCGCTGGCGGTGATGATCCCGTTGTCGTCCATCCGGTCGATCAGGGCGTTCCACAACTGCCACAGCTGTTCCGGCTGCGGTGTTGTGGTGGCGATGTGGCCGGCGTGCTGGTCGAACAGCGCCCGGGCCTCGCCCGGGTCGCGCAGCCACTGGCTGCCCTCGGGAGGGGCCGGCAGCGGTGCTTGCCGGGGCTGACCCGGATCGCTCACCCCGTACCGCGCCGCCACGCGACCGCGACCTCCCTGGACCCGCTGCAGCAGACCACGGTCGCGCAATACCCCGATCCGGGCACGCACCGTCCGCTGCGGGGTGGATGTCGCCTCGGCGAGGTCTGGCTCGCTGGCGGTGATGATCCCGTTGTCGTCCATCCGGTCGATCAGGGCGTTCCACAACTGCCACAGCTGTTCCGGCTGCGGTGTTGTGGTGGCGATGTGGCCGGCGTGCTGGTCGAACAGCGCCCGGGCCTCGCCCGGGTCGCGCAGCCACTGGCTGCCCTCGGGAGGGGCCGGCAGCGGTGCTTGCCGGGGCTGGCCCGGATCGCTCACCCCGTACCGCGCCGCCACGCCAGCGTGACCTTCCTGGACCCGCTGCAGCAGACCACGGTCGCGCAATACCCCGATCCGGTGACGCACCGTCGGCTGCGGTGTGGATGTCGCCTCGGCGAGGGCTGACAGGCTGGCGGTGATGATCCCGTTGTCGTCCATCCGGTCGATCAGGGCGTTCCACAACTGCCGCAGCGGTTCCCGCTGCCGTGTTGTGGTGGCGATGTGGCCGGCGTGCTGGTCGAACAGCGCCCGGGCCTCGCCCGGGTCGCGCACCCGCCGGCTGTCCGCAGTGGGTTGGGGTTGGGGTTGGTCGGGGTGCGGCGAGGCGGGCGTGGTGGGTGGCTCGTCGGCCGGGTGATGGGGGTGTCGCCGGCGTGGACAGTGCCGGCGTCGGTGCGGGCCACCGCTGGCCAGGACGCGAGGGATGGCTGCCAGTCCATGTCCGGCCCCTGGTAGGTGGCCCAGTCGCCGAGGTTCCCGCCGTCGCCGGCCCAGTCGCCGAGGTTCCCGCTGCCCTCGCCGGCCCAGTCGCCGAGGTTCCCGCTGCCCTCGCCGGCCTGATCGTCGATGCGCGGCTGGTCGAAGTCGGTGGAGATCGCCGCACCGTGCCCGTCGGTCACGCCCATGCCGGGTACCGGCCACCCCGGTTCCGCCCACCCCGCCGGCCAGGACGACGCGGTGGGGGCGTCCGGGTCGTCCAACGGCCCGGGCAGCCCTGGCAGATCCGTGCCCGCCGGCGAGGCAGGTACCAGCCCGGACATCGGCACCGTAGCCCCCTGGTCCAGCCAGGACAGGTCCTCACCCTGCGGGCGGTCCGGTCCGAGGGCAGGGCCCGGCAGTGGTGCTTGCCGGGGCTGAACCGGAGCGCTCACCCCGTACCGCGCCGCCCCGCCACCGCGACCTTCCTGCACCAGCTGCAGCAGACCACTGTCGCGCAATACCCCGATCCGGCCACGCACCGTCCGCCGCGATGTGGATGTCGCCTCGACGAGGTCTGACAGGCTGGCGGTGATGATCCCGTTGTCGTCCATCCGGTCGATCAGGGCGTTCCACAACTGCCGCAGCGGTTCCCGCTGCCGTGTTGTGGTGGCGATGTGGCCGGCGTGCTGGTCGAACAGCGCCCAGGCCTCGCCCGGATCGCGCAGCCACTGGCTGCCCTCGGGAGGGGCCGGCAGCGGTGCTTGCCGGGGCTGACCCGGATCGCTCACCCCGTACCGCGCCGCCCCGCCACCGCGACCTTCCCGGACCAGCTGCAGCAGACCACGGTCGCGCAATACCCCGATCCGGGCCTGCACCGTCGGCCGCGGTGTGGATGTCGCCTCGACGAGGTCTGACAGGCTGGCGGTGATGATCCCGTTGTCGTCCATCCGGTCGATCAGGGCGTTCCACAACTGCCGCAGCTGTTCCCGCTGCGGTGTTGTGGTGGCGATGTGGCCGGCGTGCTGGTCGAACAGCGCCCGGGCCCCATCCGGGTCGCGCAGCCACCGGGTGCCCTCGGGAGGGGCCGGCAGCGGTGCTTGCCGGGGCTGACCCGGATCGCTCACCCCGTACCGCGCCGCCACGCCAGCGTGACCTTCCTGGACCCGCTGCAGCAGACCACGGTCGCGCAATACCCCGATCCGGCGATGCACCGTCGGCTGCGGTGTGGATGTCGCCTCGGCGAGGTCTGGCTCGCTGGCGGTGATGATCCCGTTGTCGTCCATCCGGTCGATCAGGGCGTTCCACAACTGCCGCAGCGGTTCCCGCTGCCGCGTTGTGGTGGCGATGTGGCCGGCGTGCTGGTCGAACAGCGCCCGGGCCTCGCCCGGGTCGCGCACCCGCCGGCTGTCCGCAGTGGGTTGGGGTTGGGGTTGGTCGGGGTGCGGCGAGGCGGGCGTGGTGGGTGGCTCGTCGGCCGGGTGATGGGGGGTGTCGCCGGCGTGGACAGTGCCGGCGTCGGTGCGGGCCACCGCTGGCCAGGACGCGAGGGATGGCTGCCAGTCCATGTCCGGCCCCTGGTAGGTGGCCCAGTCGCCGAGGTTCCCGCCGTCGCCGGCCCAGTCGCCGAGGTTCCCGCCGTCGCCGGCCTGATCGTCGATGCCCGGCTGGTCGAAGTCGGTGGAGATCGCCGCACCGTGCCCGTCGGTCACGCCCATGCCGGGTACCGGCCACCCCGGTTCCGCCCACCCCGCCGGCCAGGACGACGCGGTGGGGGCGTCCGGGTCGTCCAACGGCCCGGGCAGCCCTGGCAGACCCGTGCCCGACGGCGAGGCAGGTACCAGCCCGGACATCGGCACCGTAGCCCCCTGGTCCAGCCAGGACAGGTCCTCACCCTGCGGGCGGTCCGGTCCGAGGGCAGGGCCCGGCAGTGGTGCTTGCCGGGGCTGAACCGGAGCGCTCACCCCGTACCGCGCCGCCACGCCACCGTGACCTTCCCGGACCAGCCGCAGCAGACCACTGCGGAGCAATACCCCGATCCGGTCCTGCACCGTTCTCGGGTCCGTGGAGGGGGTTGTCGCCTTGCCGAGGGCTCTCAGGGTGACGGTGATGATCCCGGCGTCGTCCATAAGGCGGATCAGGGCGTTCCACAACTCCCGCAGACCATCCCGCTGCCGTGTTGTGGTGGCGATGTCGTCGGCGTGCTGGGCGAACAGCGTCCGGGCGTCCTTCTTGTTGAGCACCCACTGGCTGCCCGCAGGAGGGTCCGGCAACGGTGCTTGTTGGGGCTGACCCGGATCGCTCACCCTGTACTGCGTCACCCCGCGACCGCCGTGAGCTTTCTGGACCAGCTGCAGCAGACCACTGTCGAGCAATATCTTGATCCGCTTACTTACCGTCGACAGCGCTGTGTTTGTCGCCTCGGCGAGGGCCGGCTGGCTGGCGGTGATGGTCCCGTTTTTTTCCATACGGTGGATCAGGGCGTTCCACAACTCCTGCAGATTCTCCGGCTGCTGCCGTGTTGTGGTGGCGATGTGGTTGGCGTGCTGGGCGAACAGCGTCCGGGCGTCCTTCTTGTTGAGCACCCACTGGCTGCCCTCGGGAGGGTCGGGCAACGGTGCTTGTTGGGGCTGACCCGGATCGCTCACCCAGTACGGGGACTCGACCTGTCCGGTGTTCCGCGGCGGCTCCCACTCGTCGTCGAGGTGTGATGTGCCCAGATCCATCCCGTCAAGATCCGGGTCCCGTACGTTCTGGAATTCCTGATCACCGGACACCGGGCCGGTACCAGACGGGTCGTCCTTGCGCGGATCCATCGGTTGCGGCTCGGGGTCGGGTTCCGTGCCCACGGCCTCAACAAGCAGATAGAGCAGATCGGCCGGGTCCACCAGTGGATCGGAGTTGGGGGAGTCGGCCGGGTCGGGGGCGGTGGTGTCTGCCCGCATGGCGTGGGACGGGCCGCGTGGTGTGCTGGTGGAGGCGAGCAGGAACGCGCTGGTGTCGGTGCCGGTCGTGGTTGTCGGCCGCGGGTGGCGGGCGGTCTGGCCGAGGAGATCGGTGATGGTGGCGGGCCGCCCGTTCCCGTCGAACGCGGCCACCCGGGTGCTGGATGCGAACAGGTGCCGCAGCCACGGGTCACGTATCGGGTCGTCCGGCTCGGGTCGGTCGACGGCGCCGGGCAGCAGAGGGTCCCGCACCCGGATCCTCGGCGGCCCGGATCTTTGTGGCTGGCTGTGGAGGGCGAACACGTGCTGCGGTTCGTTCGGTGGCGCGGCCCTGACCACCACCATCGACCCCGGCACCGCCCGCAACGCGGCCAGCACGTCCTCTCCCGCGACCCCGTCGGGGTGGGCGACACGCTCGGGTACCGCGTCGAGGATCTCCATCAGTTGCGGCCAGCCCATGGTGGGCGAGAGCCGGCCGTCCGGTCCGATGATCCGGTCGTCGAACACCGCCCGGTTGCCCAGCCGCTTGTACACGGTGTGGAACACATCGAGAGTGGCCGCCACGCACCACCACAGGTCACCGCTGCCGGGACGTACCTGCTCCGCAGCGGCCCAGTTAGCGACCCGCTGCCCGGACTCGAACATCCCGACCGCCTGCCCAGTTGCCGCAACGGCCTGCCCGGTTGCCGCGACAGCCGGCTCGCCGTGTCTGCCGGGGCCGCCACTGACCGGTTCATCCCGCGACGAAGCCGCGTCGCTGAGACCGTGCTTACCCGGCACCCCACCAAGCGACTCGTCCGGCGAGGACACGTCACTGATCGACATTGTGTCGCTGGTGTCGAGGTTGCTGAACACGTCATCGCTGGCGACAGACATGTCACTGTCACGGCCGCTGGCGTTGGCGTTGGCGGTGGCGTTGTGGTGGATCGGCGTGTCATCGGCGCGGGAGGCAGCGCCAGCCGGCACCATGCTACGGACGCCGGCCGCCTCCGGCGTCCCAGCCGTGCCGGGCGTGCCGGGCGTGCCGGGCGTGCCGGGCGTGCCGGGGGTGACGCTGCCGGCGGCCTGGGCGAGGACCTGGTGGTATCCGTTGACCCAGTCCCGTTGGAAGGATTCGGCGAGGGGGTCATGGCGGGCCGGCTTGACGCCGTACTGGTGGGCCAGGCCGGTGAACTGCTCTACTGCCTGGCTGGTCGCTGCTGCGGTGTGCTGCTCGAGCGTTATCGGCACGGTCGGCGCGCCGGCGCGCCCGCTTTCTGCAACGCCGACGGTAGCCCAGTTGGCGGCCGGTGCGGTGGCGCCGGGGATGGCCGCGGCCGAGAAACGGGCGGGCAGGTCGGTGACCGCCTGCCGGACCACGTTCGCCACGGCGCTCACCTGCGCGGCGTCGGGACCGGCCACCACAGCGGGCAGCACGGCCGGCAGGACGGCGGGGGCACCGAGGATCGCATTGAGGCTTCGGTCCACCCGGTCCCGCACGGCGCTCTTGACCGCCTCGATCGCGGCGGCGGACGGCACCGCCGCCCCGGCACCTGCCGGCACGCCGGCACCTGTCGGCGTGCCAACGGCCCACGACGTGCCAGCGGCCGTCGGTAGGCCGGCGGCGAGGTACTGGTCGATGTGGTGTTGGACGGCCAGGTGCGCGATCGCGCGCAACGCCTCCAGGTCGAACTCCGCCGGCAGCCCGGCGACCACCTGCTCCGACCACACCTCGGCCGGGAACTGCCCACCCGCGGACGCCAACGCCTCGGCCATCCGGGCCGCCGCCCGCTCCCGGACACCCGTCAGATACCCCTCGGTCAGCGCGGCAGCGGGCAAACCGACCGCGGACAGGAAACCCGCAACAACCCGATCACCCCGCCGGGCGTCGACCCACTCGGCGAAAACCCCCTCGATCGGTATGGCGAGCGCGGCCATGCTCTCGCCCGCCTGAGCCACCCCGGCCAGCAACCCACCGTAACGGTCCACCAGATCCTGCTGGAACCGATGCCACTGCTCGACCACCGGCCCACCCGCTGCCGCGACCCACTGCGGCGCCGGCGCAACCGGCACCGACAGGCTCGGCACCGACCACGACGGCACCGACAGGTCCAGGCGCGGCGCGGGCATGTTCAACCCCGGCAGCGGCAGCGGCGGCGGCGGGGTGGGCGGCGGGGCCTGCCCGCCGGCACCCACAGCCTTCGGATCGTCGGCTGCAGTCCGGTACCCCGTGAATGTGTCCCCACCAACCGGTGTCGGCCCCACCGGCAGGACCGGCCTACCGTCCCACGTGAAGTCGGGGCGAGGCATCTGCACCCGGGGCCCATTCATGGCGCGACTCACGACGAGCCCGAGCCCGCTCGCGGCCGCCCCGCCCGCCCCCGACAGCGCCCCGGACAGAAATTCCGCACCGAGATTGCCGGTGTCGTAGTACCCATCGACCATCAGGCTGGCACCGATACCGAAAATTCCCTCCGTGCCGGTCTCCAACACCGGCCGCGTCAACAGATCGGTCAACAGCATTCTGGTGCTGTCCGACAGGCCGAGTTTGCCGACCGCGGCGGCGACCGCGCCAGCGGCCTTGCCCAACGCCGGCCCGCCCACCGTGCTCAGGAACGCCACCGCCCCCGCGTACGCCGCCTGCTTACCGACCGCCGACCAGTTCACCCCCGACTGCAGACCGTCGGTCATCATCGACACCTCGGCCAGCAGCGCGGAACCCGGCATCGTCAGCATCTGCATCGCCGTGCTACTCGCCGCCGACCGCACCAACGCCGACCGCAGGACCACCTGGATGATCGTCCGCGCCTGGGCGACGTGCGCCGCCGCCCCCACCGGATTCCACCACCACATCGCGGCGGCGGCGGCGAACTCGGCCTGCATGAAGGAGAACATCGCCACCGTCGTACGCTTGCCGGTCTCCGTCTCCAGGAAGAACTTCTTCTCCGCCTCCACCACGGCGAGCATCAGATCGGCCGTCTCGGCCATCTTCCC
The DNA here is from genome assembly GCF_007830265.1 of Micromonospora olivasterospora. Lineage (NCBI taxonomy): Bacteria > Bacillati > Actinomycetota > Actinomycetes > Micromonosporales > Micromonosporaceae > Micromonospora > Micromonospora olivasterospora. Next base: position 5,665,936 of record NZ_VLKE01000001.1, on the reverse strand, counting down.
CACGAACGGAGCGGTCTGCGCCACGAACCGGTCGAAGGCCTCACCCTCCCCCGCCTGCCGGACCGCCCTGACCGTCTGCTCCAGCAACGGACCCAGCACCGTACGCACCCGATGCGCCAGCATCTCCAGCGTGCCGATGTCATCCCACAACAACGGCAACCTCGCCCGGGACACCCGCACCCCGGTGAACCCTTCCAAAGCCCGCAACGAACTCTCACTGAGCTCAACAGTCGAAAAAGCGGCGGCGACCAACGCGCAACGCTCCTTCCCCGCTCCCGAACCAAGGACACCCAGTCCGGATCAGCCAGCCCCGCAGGCCGCCCACCCCAGCCCCCGACCACCTCGCCGGCGACAACCTCACCACCCCGTCGCCCACCCGCCGGCCAAAACCCCCAACACCTCACCCCACCCGGCCGACGCCCACCACCACCGACAGTGTTGATCGCCGATAGCCACGCACCCCTCACCGCAAAGTGACGGTAGTCGACACCGGCGACACCAGCCATCCCCACCCACACGTGCGCCACCCCACACCCACACCCCACGCCGGGCCCCGGCGGGGCCTCACCCCGACCCGAGCCAACCCGCAGCGGTACTCCGAGGCGTCGGGGCCCGTCATGCCAGCCCTCCGCGAAACCGGCGCGCTCACCCGCGCCGCCCACCTCAACTGGTGGTCGGTGCCACGCCGTACAACAGAGCCACGGCCCGCGCCGAGGTCAAGACCCTCACCGGTGAACTCCGCGCCGCGGAGAAGACCGGCCGGGCCGAGCAGGCCGCGCGGACCGGGCCGAGGCGACCGCCGACGCGGTCACCGCCGAGCGCGACGCCGCCCGCGCCGAGGGCGTGCGTCTCGCCGGCGAGGTGGCCGACCTGCGCGCCCAGCTCGACACCGCCCGCACCACCATCGAGCAGCTGTGCGTCGACCTGGCCGCCGCGACCGGCCGCGCCGACACCGCCGAGGCTCGCGCCGCCGACCAGGCCGAGCAGAACACCGCCCTGCGCCGGGACCTGGCCGACACGCAGGCGCAGGCCCGCGCCACCGATGCCGCCCGCGCCACCGCCGAGCAGCGCGCCGAGCAGGCCACCACCGTGGCCGCGGCGGCCGCCGCCGAACGGGACACCGCCCGCACCGCCCTGGCCGAGGCCGAGACGGCCCGCCGCGACGTCGAAGCCGACCTGCGCGCCGAGCGGGCCGCCCTGGCCGAGGTGCGCCGCCAGGTCGACCAGCTCCACACCGACCGGCGGGCCGCCGAGCAAGCCGCCCAGGACGCCCGCGCCGAAGCCGCCCGACTCCACGCCCAGCTCGACCAGGCCCAAGGGAAGCGGAGGTGATCGCCGGCCTGGACGGGCCGGCGCTGGTCGTGCTTATCGGCGCGGCCGGGGTTCGGCAAGTCCCACCTGGGCGGCCGCACGCTACCGGCCATCACAGGTGGTCAGCCTCGACGCGCTGCGCGCCGTGGTGGCCTCCCGGAGTAGTAGTAAACAGGAAAAATCAACGACAACGCTGGTCAGAGCAGGGTGCCGCAGGACAGCAGTGCTGCTCGTGCCGAGAGCCGGTTGACCAGCGTTGCCGTTGATTTCGGGCTGGAAGCTACGGCCAGGCCAATATCGCGATCAAGACGCATGCAGTCAGCCGAGTTGCTGGGCGTTGAGGCTGTTCAGGGTCTCGTAGGAGGTGTTCTGGCCGGGGTAGAGGACCTGGATGTCGATGGGCAGTTCGCCGCTAGGCCCAAGGCCGGGTAGTTAGGGCGTTGCGGCTGCTGTCAAGCGGGGTTTGCGGGGTTTGCGGGGTGGGGATGGTGTGGGTGGTGGGAGTGGTTCGGTGGTGTCGTCGTGGATGGTGATGGCGAGGTTGGTGATCTTCTGGTTGGTGGTGGGTCTGCCGGGTGGGTGTTTGGCGTAGCGGGACAGTGGTGATTTGACGCGGCGGGTGCTGGTGCGTGCTCGGCGTGGTGGGAGGAGTTCAGCGAGGACGGCGCGGCCGATAGCGCCGGTGAGGTCGGTGTTCTCGGGCAGGACGTCGGCGGCGTTGGTGAGTTGTTCCCGGGCGGTGTGCAGGGCGATGGTGAAGCTGGCCCGGTCGGGGTCGGTCCCGGGCCGGGTTTCGGTGGCGTGGACCATCGCGGTGCGCAGCGCCTGGTAGACGGTCAGCAGTGCCCACAGTTCCTGCTGGATGCCGGTCGGGTCGCCGGAGCGCAGGATTCGTCCGTGCAGGATGGTGTGGCGCAGGGCGTAGTACGCCGATTCGTGTTCCCAGCGCTGGTGATAGAGCTCGACCAGGCGGTGGCCGGGTGCCGGCGGGGGTCGCGCAGGGAGGTGACGAGGCGGTAGACGCCGGTGTAGGTGGTGGCGTCGGCGCAGGTGACGGTGACGGTGGCGTCGATGACCCGGACGGGGACGTGGTTGAGGACGCTCAGGTATGAGCCGTCGTCGAGGCGGGCCAGGACCGGCAGGCGGCGGTTGCCGCGCAGCCGGCCCAGGAATTGGGCGCCGGTGCCGGCGACCGCGGTCAGGAACATGTTGGAGTCGAAGCCCTTGTCCCACAGCACGAGCATGCCGGCATCCAGCAGATGCAGCAGTTTGCTGGCGTAGCTGGTCTCGCCCTCGGCGGTCGGTCCGAACACCGCACCGAGCATGCCGCGGGTGCCGGTCTCGACCAGCGTCATCAACTCCACCGCCGGGTAGCCGTTTCCGGTGCGTTTGCCGAGCCAGGCACGGTTGCGGGCGGTGTCGGCGGTGCGTTGGGAGGTACAACCGTCGAAGGACACCGTGCGATAGCGGCCGAACCGCACCCCGGGAGTGTGTGGCTGCGCGAGAGGCCCGGCGAGGACCTCGAAGAGGGCCTTCACCGGAGCGGGACCGACGCGGCGGCGCAGGTCACGTAGCCCTTTACCCGATGGGACGACCACGACCAGCCCCACCAGCCCGGCGATCATCTTGGCCCAGACCCGCCGGTAGCCGACCTCCGGGAACAGGCACATCGCCAGCACGAAGTACACCCCGACCCGGGACGGCAGGTTCCGTAGTCTTGCCTGCACCGTACCGGTCTCGGCCAGCACCGCATCGACGAGTTCAAAGGGCACGATCGAGGTGAGTTCCCCGAGATGGCCCGGGGCGAACACTCCCGCCGCGACCCGGACAGTGCGGGTGATGGCGGCCACAGTGCGGGACAGGGCAGAATGATCCGGCAACGGAACTCCCGGGCAGAAACGGTGGATCTTGGTCGACCGCCAGTTCTACCGGAGTTCCGTTGCTTTTACCGCCCCCGGGCCCATCGGCTTGACAGCCACGCCCGCCGCCTAACTACCCGGCCTTGCCGCTAGGCCGTGTCTCGTCGATCTTGGGCGAGGTCACGTAGCCAGATCTTCATCGTGGCGATGTCGACGGTGGCCCGGTACATGTAGTCGCGCTTGTCGTACCTGGTCGCGACCGCCCGGAACTGCTTGAGCTTGTTGAACGCCCGCTCAGCGGTGTTGCGCTGCTTGTAGCGCTCCCGGTCGAAGTTCGGTGGCCGGCCGCCGCGGGATCCCTTCTCGCGACGGTTGGCCGCCTGATCGGCCTTGATCGGGATCGTGGCCTTGATGCCGCGGCGGCGTAAGTGAGAACGGATAGCCTTCGAGCTGTACGCCTTGTCAGCCAGGACATGCCCGGGACGGGTACGCGGCCGGCCGACCCGGCGGGGAATCCGGATAGCGGCCATGACCTGCGTGAAGCCGGTACAGTCGGCCCGCTGCCCGCACGTGGTGTGCCGGGCGATCGGACGGCAACGCCGGTCAGCGGCCAGGCGCAGCTTGGTGGTCAACCCGCCACGGGACCGGCCGAGGGCTTCCCTTCCGCCCTTTTCGTCCCTGGCGGCTTCCCCCTTTTCGGGTGATCAGCCGCCGGGGCGTGCCGCGCATCCGCCGCGTGCTGGTGCTGGTGCGCCCGGATCGAGGAGGTGTCCACCCCGACCGTCCACTCGTCGCCTTCCTCGGCGTCGCAGTCGATCCGCAACGCCGCGCAGATCCGCGACCAGGTGCCGTCCATCGCCCACCTGCGTTTGCGCTGGTAGACCGTCTTCCACGGACCGAACCGCTCCGGCAGGTCACGCCACGGAATCCCGGTACGTTCCCGATACAAGATCCCCGAGACCGTCGTCCGATGGTCACGCCATCGGCCCCCACGCGGCGGATCCGCTGGCAGCAACGGCGCCAGAAGCGCCCACTCGTCATCGGTCAACTCATGTCGTCGAGACACGCCAATCTATCTACCAAAACCCGCCCCGAAGATCCACGAGACACGCCCTAGCGCCCCGCGCGGGGCGGCGACCGCGCGGCACACAGGTAAGCATCGAAAGGCGCATTACGGGCACGCGGCGGGGGCTGGTTCGCACGTCTTATGGGTTCGCGGGTTCGGCCTGTTCCCGGTGCTGTGTCGGCCGATGCCGGCCGGAGGCCGCCAGCAGGCCGAGCACCAGGGCACGCCCAGACCGACGCGCCCTGGTGCTCGTCAACGAGCCGCGCGCGGATGTCCGAACCCGTTCGGCAACCGTCAGGACCACTGCGGTGTTACCAGCCCGGGCCCGTTGCCGTCCTGGTTCCGCCCCGGCCGTGTGAGGAGCGAGGCGCCTGAGCTTGCGGAACCACCATCCCTGGCGGCCGCCCTACCCGTGGCTCTGGGGCGTGGCACCGACCACCAGGTGAGGTGGGCGGCGCGGGTGAGCGCGCCGGTTTCGCGGAGGGCTGGCATGACGGGCCCCGACGCCTCGGAGTACCGCTGCGGGTTGGCTCGGGTCGGGGTGAGGCCCCGCCGGGGCCCGGCGTGGGGTGTGGGTGTGGGGTGGCGCACGTGTGGGTGGGGATGGCTGGTGTCGCCGGTGTCGACTACCGTCACTTTGCGGTGAGGGGTGCGTGGCTATCGGCGATCAACACTGTCGGTGGTGGTGGGCGTCGGCCGGGTGGGGTGAGGTGTTGGGGGTTTTGGCCGGCGGGTGGGCGACGGGGTGGTGAGGTTGTCGCCGGCGAGGTGGTCGGGGGCTGGGGTGGGCGGCCTGCGGGGCTGGCTGATCCGGACTGGGTGTCCTTGGTTCGGGAGCGGGGAAGGAGCGTTGCGCGTTGGTCGCCGCCGCTTTTTCGACTGTTGAGCTCAGTGAGAGTTCGTTGCGGGCTTTGGAAGGGTTCACCGGGGTGCGGGTGTCCCGGGCGAGGTTGCCGTTGTTGTGGGATGACATCGGCACGCTGGAGATGCTGGCGGGTCGGGTGCGTGCGGTGCTGGGTCCGTTGCTGGAGCAGACGGTCAGGGCGGTCCGGCAGGCGGGGGAGGGTGAGGCCTTCGACCGGTTCGTGGCGCAGACCGTTCCGTTCGTGGGGAAGATGGCCGAGACGGCCGATCTGATGCTCGCCGTGGTGGAGGCGGAGAAGAAGTTCTTCCTGGAGACGGAGGCCGGCAAGCGTACGACGGTGGCGATGTTCTCCTTCATGCAGGCCGAGTTCGCCGCCGCCGCCGCGATGTGGTGGTGGAATCCGGTGGGGGCGGCGGCGCACCTGGCGGAGGCGCGGACGATCATTCAGGTGGTCCTGCGTTCGGCGTTGGTGCGGTCGGCGGCGAGTAGCACGGCGATGCAGATGCTGACGATGCCGGGTTCTGCGTTGTTGGCGCAGGTGTCGATGATGACCGACGGTCTGCAGTCGGGGGTGAACTGGTCGGCGGTCGGTAAGCAGGCGGCGTTCGCGGGGGCGGTGGCGTTCCTGAGCACGGTGGGCGGGCCGGCGTTGGGCAAGGTCGCTGGCGTTGTCGCCGGCGCGGTCGGCAAACTCGGCGTGTCGGACAGCACCAGAATGCTGTTGACCGATCTGTTGACGCGGCCGGTGTTGGAGACCGGCACGGAGGGAATCTTCGGTATCGGTGCCAGCCTGATGGTCGACGGGTACTACGACACCGGCAATCTCGGTGCCGATCTTCTGTCCGGGGCGCTGTCGGGGACGGGCGGGGCGGCCGCGAGCGGCCTCGGGATCGTCGTGAGTCGCGCCATGATGCAGCCCCGGGTGCAGATGCCTCGCCCCGACTTCACGTGGGATGGTAGGCCGGTCCTGCCGGTGGGGCCGACACCGGTTGGTGGGGACACATTCAAGGGGTACCGGGCTGGGGTCGATGATCCGAAGCCTGTGGTGGACGGCGGGCAGTCCCCGCCGCCCCCGCCTGCGCTGCCGGCATCGAACATGCCCGCGCCGAGTCTGGACCTGCCCGCGCCGCGCCTGGACCTGTCGGTGCCGTCGTGGTCGGTGCCGAGCCTGTCGGTGCCGGTTGCGCCGGTGCCGGCGTGGGTCGCGGCAGCGGGTGGGCCGGTGGTCGAGCGGTGGCGACAGTTCCAGCAGGATCTGGTGGATCGTTACGGTGGGTTGCTGGCCGGGGTGGCTCGGGCGGGCGAGAGCATGGCCGCGCTCGCCGTGCCGGTCGAGGGGGTTTTCGCCGGGTGGGTCGACGCCCGGCGGGGTGATCGGGCTGTTGCGGGTTTCCTGTCCGCGGTCGGTCTGCCCGCTGCCGCGCTCACCGAGGGGTTTCTGACGGGTGTTCGGCAGCGGGCGGTGGCCCGGATGGTCGAGGCGTTGGCGTCCGCGGGTGGGCAGTTCCCGGCCGGGGTGCGGTCGGAGCAGGTGGTCGCCGGGCTGCCGGCGGAGTTCGACCGGCAGGCGTTGCGCTCGCTGGCGCACCTGGCCGTCCAACACCACATCGACCAGTACCTCGCCGCCGGCCTACCCACAGGCGCGGGCACGCCGACAGGCACGGGCGCACCGACAGGCCCCGGCACGTCGTCGGGCCCCGGCACGTCGTCGGCCGCTGGCACACCGGGAGGCGCTGGCACGTCGTCGGGCGCGGGCGTGCCGGCAGGTGCCGGGGCGGGGGTGCCGTCCGCCGCGGCGGTCGAGGTGGTCGAGAGGGAAACGCGGAACTGGGTGGACCGAAGCCTCGATGCGATCCTCGGTGCCCCCGCAGTGCTGCCCGCCGTGCTGCCCGCTGTGCTGCCCGCTGTGGTGGCCGGTCCCGACGCCGCGCGGGTCAGTGCCGTGGCGGACGTGGTCCGGCAGGCGGTCACCGACCTGCCCGCCCGTTTCTCGGCTGCGACCATTGCCGACATCACCGCACCGCACGCCATCCCGTTCCCGGCGGACGCCCCGGCAAGCTGGCGTACCGGCGCGCCGGCAGTGTCGGTGACTGTCGAGCAGCACACCGCAGCCGCGGCCAGCCTGGCAGAAAAGCAGTTCACCGCCCTGGCCCACCGCTACGGTGTCGACCTGGCCGGTCACGACACCCTCGCCGAACTGTTCCGAGGGGACTGGGTGGATGGATACCATCAGGTGCTCACGCAGGCCGGCGGCAGCACGCCCGGCATGCCGGGCACTCCGGACACGGCCAGCGCCCGCAGTACGGAGCCGGGCGGCGCTGCCTTCCGCGTTGACGCCACGCCGATCTACGACAGCGTCAGTGATACGGCCTCGGTCAGTGACGTGTCCGTGGCAAGCGATGCGGTGTTCAGCCCCGATCTCGGCTCCAGAGACACGGATTCGACCGGTTTCGGGGACACGGGTTCGATCAGTGACGTGTCGGTGCTGGACGAACCGGTCGGTGCCGACTCTGCCGGTCTCGGCGAGCCGGCCGTCGCGGCTACCGGGCCGGCCGGGCAACGAATCCACGAGCTCGCCAGCGGCGGCTACGGCCGTGCCAGCGACGCTCAGCTGCGCCGCCTCGCCGCGGACCTCGGTATCCAGACGGCGTCGCCGGACGGGGTCCTGCCCCGACTGTTCGAGGTGTCCAGGGACATCGTCATGGCGGACACGTTCAGCGGCGTGTACTTCGCAGACCCGGCGGCGGCGGATCCGGACGCGGCGGCGGCGGACCGCACGGCGGCGCAGGCGCTGCCGCGGGTACGGGGATGGTTCACCATCGCCGGGCACCGGAACCTGGCCGAGCGGCTGGCCGACGATCCCGTGCGTCAGGCCTTGTTCCTCCGGATGCTCACCGCCTCGCCCGCCTGGCAACACGCCGTCGCGCAGGCGCGACAGCGCGGCGGCGACACACCCGACATCATGCTGGTCTGGTGCGACGCGGCATGGCAGGCACCGGGACAGGCCACCTCCTTCGGTGAATGGCTGCGCACCCGGCTGCGCGCCCGGCGGCTGATGTCGTCCACGCACGAGGTGGACCAGATACCCGGCGAGCTGCGGCCACACGTGGACGAGCCGGTACGGTCGGTGTTGTTCTCGGACGCCTCGGTGGAGTTGTTCGGACCGGACCTGGTGGAGGCGGTACGGACCGCGGACATCATCGACAACGGCCAGGAACCCGGCGTCCGCTGGCCGGACCAGCAAGACTTCGCCGCCGCCGGCGGCCGGCACCGGTGGGCCGGCAACACCTCACACGGGCAGTCACCCGATCCAGCGCAAGACGGCGACCCGTCCGGTCCTGGCCCGGCGTCCGCGGCCCAGTGGATGTGGGGCCCGTCGCGGGATCCAGAGGCGGAATTGCCGGTGCCGGGCCCTGCCCTCGGACCGGACCGCCCGCAGGGTGAGGACCTGTCCTGGCTGGACGACTGGGATACGCTGCCGATGCCCGGGCTGGCACCTGCCCCGCCGGCAGGCACGGGTCTGCCCTGGCTGCCCTGGCTGCCCGGGCCGCTGGACGACCCGGACGCCCCCACCGCGTCGGCCTGGCCGGCGGGGCCGGCCGCGCCGGCCTGGACGGTGGGGTGGACGGAACCGGGGTGGCCGGTTTCCGACATTGATGTGACCACCCACGGTGCTGGGATGTCCACCGACCCCGGCCAGCCGCGCGATCAGGCCGGCGACGGCAGCGGGAACCTCGGCGACTGGGCCACCTGGCAGGGGCCGGACATGGACTGGCAACCATCCCCCGCGCACTCCCCGGCGGTGACCCGCACCGACGCCGGCACTGTCCACGCCGGCGACACCCCCCATCACCCGGCCGACCAGCCACCCACCACCCCCGCCTCGCCGCACCCCGACCAACCCCAACCCCAACCCGCCGCGGGCAGCCGGTGGGTGCGCAACCGGAATGATGCCCGGACGCTGTTCGACCAGCACGCCGACCACATCGCCACCACAACACAGCAGCGGGTGGATCAGCTGCTGAAGTTGTGGAACGCCCTGATCAACCATATGGGCGACGACGGGATCATCACCGTCACCGAGTCAGCCCTCGCCGTGGCGACATCCACACCGCAGCAGACGGTGCATAAACGGATCGTGGTATTGCGCGACCGTGGTCTGCTGCAGCTGGTCCAGGAAGCACGCCCTGGTGTGGCGGCGCGGTACGGGGTGACCGATCCGGGTCAGCCCCGGCAAGCACCATTGCCGGACCTTCCCGAAGGCAGCCAGTGGGTGCGCAACCGGAATGATGCCCGGACGCTGTTCGACCAGCACGCCGACCACATCGCCACCACAACACAGCAGCGGGAACCGCTGCGGCAGTTGTGGAACGCCCTGATCAACCATATGGGCGCCGACGGGATCATCACCGTCAGCGAGTCAGCCCTCGCCGCGGCGACATCCACATCGCGGCAGACGGTGCATGCCCGGATCGTGGTATTACGCGACCGTGGTCTGCTGCAGCTGGTCCAGGAAGCACACGGTGGTGTGGCGGCGCGGTACGGGGTGACCGATCCGGGTCAGCCCCGGCATGCACCGTTGCCGGCCCTTCCCGCGGGCAGCCAGTGGGTGCGCAACCGGAATGATGCCCGGACGCTGTTCGACCAGCACGCCGACCACATCGCCACCACAACACAGCAGCGGGAACCGCTGCGGCAGTTGTGGAACGCCCTGATCAACCATATGGGCGCCGACGGGACCATCACCGCCAGCGAGCGAGACCTCGCCGCGGCGACATCCACACCGCAGCCGACGGTGCATTACCGGATCGGGGTACTGCGCGACAGTGGTCTGCTGCAGCTGGTCCAGGAAGCACGCCCTGGTGTGGCGGCGCGGTACGGGGTGAGCGATCCGGGTCAGCCCCGGCAAGCACCGGTGCCGGGCCCTGCCCCCGAACCGGGCCGCCCGCAGGGTAGTGAGGATCCGTCCCGGCTGAACCACGGGGATACGTCGCCGATGCCCGGGCCGGTACCTGCCCCGCCAGCGGGCACGGGTCTGCCCGGGCTCTCAGGGCCGCCCGGGCCGCTGGACGCCCCGGACGCCCTCACGGCGTCGGCCTGGCCGGCGGGGCCGGCCTGGACGGTGGAGGGGGCGGGGTCGGCGGGGCCGGTTTCCGGCATTGATGTGACCGCCCACGGTGCTGCGATGTCCACCGACCCCGGCCAGCCGCGCATCGATGATCAGGCCGGCGACGGCGGGAACCTCGGCGCCTGGGCCACCTGGCAGGAGGACCCAGCCCTCGATCTGTTTGATCCGCTCCATCCGGTGGCGTGGGTCGGCCCGCCCACGGCCGTGGGCACGGGACTCTACCCCGGGCCGCAACCGATGGATCCGACCTGGCCGCAGGCCCCGCCCGGCCCGACACCGTGGTCGCCGCCCAGCGGCGACCAGCCCAGCCAGTTCCCAGGGACACAGTCGTTCCCGCCCGGACCGGGCATGCAGGAACCGGCACCTCAGTCACCGATGCCCGGGCCGGTACCTGCCCCGCCGGCGGGCACGGGGCTGCCCGGGCTGCCCTGGCCGCTGGACGACCCGGACGCCCCCACCGCGTCGGCCTGGCCGGCGGGGCCGGCCGCGTCGGCCTGGCCGATGGAGGAGGGACCGGCGGGGTGGACGGAACCGGGGTGGCCGGTTTCCGGCATTGATGTGACCGCCCACGGTGCTGGGATGTCCACCGACCCCGGCCAGCCGCGCGATCAGGCCGGCGAGGGCAGCGGGAACCTCGGCGACTGGGCCACCTGGCAGGGGCCGGACATGGACTGGCAACCATCCCTCGCGCCCTCCCCGGCGGTGACCAGCACCGACGCCGGCACTGTCCACGCCGGCGACACCCCCCATCACCCGGCCGACGAGCCACCCACCACCACCGCCCCGCTGCACCCCGACCAACCCCAACCCCAACCCCAACCCGCCGCGGGCAGCCAGTGGGTGCGCAACCGGAATGATGCCCGGACGCTGTTCAACCAGCACGCCGACCACATCGCCACCACAACACAGCAGCAGGAACAGCTGCCGAAGCTGTGGAACGCCCTGATCAACCATATGGGCGACGACGGGACCATCACCGTCACCGAGTCAGCCCTCGCCGCAGCGACATCCACACCGCAGCAGACGGTGCATAAACGGATCGTGGTATTGCGCGACCGTGGTCTGCTGCAGCTGGTCCAGGAAGCACGCCGTGGTGTGGCGGCGCGGTACGGGGTGACCGATCCGGGTCAGCCCCGGCAAGCACTGTTGCCGGACCTTCCCGCGGGCAGCCGGTGGGTGCGCAACCGGAATGATGCCCAGACGCTGGTCGACCAGCACGCCGACCACATCGCCACCACAACACAGCAGCGGGTGGATCAGCTGCTGAAGTTGTGGAACGCCCTGATCAACCATATGGACGACGACGGGACCATCACCGTCACCGAGCGAGACCTCGCCGAGGCGACATCCACATCGCAGCCGACGGTGCATAACCGGATCGTGGTATTGCGCGACCGCGGTCTGCTGCAGCTGGTCCAGGAAGCACGCCCTGGTGTGGCGGCGCGGTACAGGGTGACCGATCCGGGTCAGCCCCGGCAAGCACCGTTGCCGGACCTTCCCGCGGGCAGCCGGTGGGTGCGCAACCGGAATGATGCCCAGACGCTGTTCGACCAGCACGCCGACCACATCGCCACCACAACACAGCAGCGGGAACAGCTGCCGCAGTTGTGGAACGCCCTGATCAACCATATGGGCGACGACGGGACCATCACCGTCAGCGAGTCAGACCTCGCCGAGGCGACATCCACACCGCAGCCGACGGTGCATGACCGGATCGTGGCATTACGCGACAGTGGTCTGCTGCAGCTGGTCCGGGAAGCACGCCGTGGTGTGGCGGCGCGGTACAGGGTGACCGATCCGGGTCAGCCCCGGCAAGCACCATTGCCGGACCTTCCCGAAGGCAGCCAGTGGGTACGCAACCGGAATGATGCCCGGACGCTGTTCAACCAGCACGCCGACCACATCGCCACCACAACACAGCAGCGGGAACAGCTGCCGCAGTTGTGGAACGCCCTGATCAACCATATGGCCGCCGACGGGACCATCACCGCCAGCCTGTCAGACCTCACCGCGGCGACATCCACATCGCAGACGACGGTGCATCGCCGGATCGTGGCATTACGCGACAGTGGTCTGCTGCAGATGGTCCAGGAAGCACACCGTGGTGTGGCGGCGCGGTACGGGGTGAGCGATCCGGGTCAGCCCCGGCAAGCACCGGTGCCGGGCCCTGCCCCCGAACCGGGCCGCCCGCAGGGTAGTGAGGATCTGTCCCGGCTGAACCACGGGGATACGTCGCCGATGCCCGGGCCGGTACCTGCCCCGCCAGCGGGCACGGGTCTGCCCGGGCTCTCAGGGCCGCCCGGGCCACTGGACGCCCTCACGGCGTCGGCCTGGCCGGCGGGGCCGGCCGCGCCGGCTTGGACGGTGGAGGAGGGGCCGGCGGGGCCGGCGGGGCCGGTGTCCGGCATTGATGTGACCACCCACGGTGCTGGGATGTCCACCGACTTCGGCCAGCCGCGCATCGATGATCAGGCCGGCGACGGCGGGAACCTCGGCGCCTGGGCCACCTGGCAGGAGGACCCAGCCCTCGATCTGTTTGATCCGCTCCATCCGGTGGCGTGGGTCGGCCCGCCCACGGCCGTGGGCACGGGACTCTACCCCGGGCCGCAACCGATGGATCCGACCTGGCCGCAGGCCCCGCCCGGCCCGACACCGTGGTCGCCGCCCAGCGGCGACCAGCCCAGCCAGTTCCCAGGGACACAGTCGTTCCCGCCCGGACCGGGCATGCAGGAACCGGCACCTCAGTCACCGATGCCCGGGCCGGCACCTGCCCCGCCGGCGGACACGGGCCTGCCCTGGCTGCCCTGGCCGCTGGACGCCCCGGACGCCCCCACCGCGTCAGCCTGGCCGGCGGGGCCGGCCGCGTCGGCCTGGCCGATGGAGGAGGGACCGGCGGGGTGGACGGAACCGGGGTGGCCGGATCCCGACAGTGATGTGACCGCCCACGGTGCTGGGATGTCCACCGACCCCGGCCAGCCACGCAATCAGGCCGGCGACGGCAGCGGGAACCTCGGCGCCTGGGCCACCTGGCAGGGGCCGGACCCGGGGGTTTCCTAACGGCTCATGTCACCGGGGATCGTTTAGTTGATCTTTAGGGCTCGCAGATCATTAACACGCAGATTTCGGGTCCGGCTGAGTTGCTTGTGGTAGCCGTCCGCGAACTGCGGAGCTGCCCTTCGGTGGACTGCTCGCACACTCGATACTCATCGCCAGTTTGCACAGGTCCAGCAAGGTGCATACCACAACAGCGCCTCCCAGAGTCCGAATCTGCGTGTTGTTGATCTGCGAGCCCTTAGCCTCGGGCCTTCGGTAAGGCCTGTCCGCATCGCGGATCTTGAAAGAAGAAGTGCCTTCTGATCTGGGATGATCTGACTTGTCAAAGGTCCAGATCGCCCGTCACGGAAGGCACTTGCTGGGTGAAGGCTACCGGAACGCGTCCGAGGGTTGTTGTCAGCGGTGACGGGCGGGGTGTGGTCGGCCATGCCGGTACGCGGCTGCTCGCCGACGTGGCTGATGCCAGTGGCCTCGCCGTAGTTTCCGGACCGAAAACAACGCCAGCCCTGATCGCGGCCCCGTACGAACGCCAGGGAACTTGGATATCCATCACGTCCTTGACCAGCGTTGGCGTTGTTTCCGGTCCGGAAACTACCGGCGGGCCACCAGCCGCGACATCACCACCAGCAACGAGAAAATCCCCCAAGGGCGTCAAATGCTCGGCCAATGACCTGGTGGCCAACCGGGCCGCCACCTGCCGCCACGTTCTACATCTTCAACAAACCATCGTTTCTTGAAGATCATCCGATCGGCCTCGAAACCGCCTGATCTGCCTTCAAAACTGCTTCAAAAACCAGCGCGTTCAACAACAGCCCAAGGACCGTTTTCTGAGAAGATCGCGGTCATGACGGGTGCGCTGAAACCCACCGAACTCCTCGCCGCCGAACCGGCGGTGCTCACCAACATCCGCATCGGCTACGCCCGCGTCTCCACCGGTGTCGGGGTACGGCCTGGAGTGCAGAGCTAAGTACAGCTGATCTTGCAGAGGTGCGCACTGTTTGTCCGTCGTCAGCGGGTGACTGAGGGTGAGGCTGCTCGGGTCGTGATCGGGCAGACGTGGGGCGGCTGGCGATGGGAGCGATGGATGAGCAGCGGTGGCTGGATGTGCGCCGGTTCCGGGCGTTGCACGAGGCTGGTGCGAGTGTCTCGGAGATCGCTCGTGAGACGGGCCTGAACTGGCGGACGGTGAAGAAGTACCTGGCTGCTGGTAGCGGCGAGGTGGTGCCGCCGGTTCGGGCGCGGCCGGCTCGGGGGCAGTTGATCGACGTGTTCGCGCACGTGGTCGATGCGTGGCTGCGGGCGGAGTTGCTGCTCAAGGGCACGGTGATCCATGAACGCCTTGTCGAGCAGTACGGGTTCACCGGCAACTATCAGCGGGTGAAGCTGTATCTGCAGCAGGCCCGGCCGCGGATCGCTGCGGAGTTGGGGATCAGTCCGGATCAGCTGGCCGGGCTGCACCGCCGGTTCGAGGTCGTTCCGGGCGCCCAGGCGCAGGTGGACTGGGGCGACGAAGGCGGCATCCTGGCCCATGTCGGGATCCCGAAGGTGTACTCGTTTCACATGGTGCTGTCGTACTCGCGGGACCCGTTCTGCTGTTTCACCACCAGCCAGGACCTGGCCGCGTTCTGGGAGTGTCACCGGCGGGCGTTCGCGCACTTCGGCGGGGTTCCCGGGGCGATCGTCTACGACCGGACCAAGACCGTGGTCCGCCGGCATGTCGCCCCGGGCCAGGCGGTGCCGCTGCACCCGGAAGCGGTCG
This sequence comes from Micromonospora olivasterospora, assembly GCF_007830265.1. Taxonomy (NCBI): domain Bacteria; kingdom Bacillati; phylum Actinomycetota; class Actinomycetes; order Micromonosporales; family Micromonosporaceae; genus Micromonospora; species Micromonospora olivasterospora. Next base: position 5,650,894 of record NZ_VLKE01000001.1, on the reverse strand, counting down.
CGTTCGCCGGGCACTACGACTTCGACATCGATGTGCTGGCCGCCTATCGGCCGACCGGCAAAGGGCGGGTCGAACGGCAGGTCACCATCATCCGCGATCATGTCCTGGCCGGGCGGGCGTTCTCGTCGCTGGCCGAACTCGACGCCACGTTCATGGCCTGGGTGCCACAGCGGCGGGCCGTAAGGCATCGCACCCACGGCGAGATCATCGGCGTGCGGGCGGTCCGCGACCACGCCGCGCTGCGACCGATCCCCGCCCGGCCGTATGTGGTCGCCGACCGGCATCTGCGGCACGTCGGCAAGGACTGCCTGGTCGCCTACGCCGGCAACCTCTACTCCGTGCCGGCCCGACGGGTCCGCCACCGCCAACTCGTGGAGATTCGGGCGACCGCCGCCACGATCACTATTCACGCCATCGTGCCCGGTCTGGACGGCACCACGCTGCTGGCCACGCACCAGCGGGCCGTGGGCCGCGGCGCCCGCGTGGTCGACGAGAGCCACTGGGACGGTCTGCCCGACGGACACACCCGGGCCGTCACCATCGGCGACCCCGACAGCGGGCAGTCGACCGCACGCCGACCGGCCCGTCACGACGGCGGCCAGGGGCCGCTGCAAGCCCTGCTCAACCGGGCCGCCGCCGCCCAGATCGCCGTCGAGGCCCGGCCGCTGTCGGTCTATGAGCAGATCGCTGCGGCCAGCCCGTTCACCAACCGCCCACACCTGAAGGACGTCTCGAAGTGAGTGAGCTGGTCACCAACCGCATCCACGCCAGCGCCACCAAACTCGGCCTGCCTCACCTGGCCAAGACGCTGCGGGAACTCACCGGCCGGGCCGACACCGAAGCCATGGGCTACCTGGAGTTCCTCGACCTCGTCCTGGAAGAGGAACTCGCCGTCCGCGACGAACGCCGCTTCCGCGCCGGGCTACGCCTGTCGAAGCTGCCGCACCACAAGACCCTCGACGACTACGACTTCAGCTTCCAACCCGACCTGGACCCCCGCAAGGTCCGTGACCTCGCGACCCTCGCATTCGTGCAGGCCAAGGCCAACGTCGCTCTCCTCGGCCCACCCGGCGTCGGCAAGACCCACATCGCCGTGTCCCTCGCGGTCGCCGCCTGCCGAGCCGGATTCACCGTCTACTTCACCACCCTCGACGACATGGTCCGCCACCTCACCGCCGCCGACGCGATCGGCCGCCTGGCCCGCAAGCTGCAAACCTACCTACGCCCCACCGTCCTGGTCATCGACGAAGTGGGCTACCAACCCCTCGAACGACCCGAGGCCAACCTCGTCTTCCAAGTGATCTCGAAACGCTACGAGAAGGGCTCCACCCTGCTGACCTCGAACAAAGGCTTCGGCGAATGGGGCCAAGTCTTCGGCGACGAGGTCCTGGCCACCGCCATCCTCGACCGGCTCCTGCACCACTGCGACGTCGTCCCCATCAACGGCCCCAGCTACCGACTCAAGAACCGCCTCACCGCCATCGAGAACGTCGCCTGATGCCCACCCCGGCCACCCCGGACGACCCCGCAGCCACCAGCGACACCAACCGCGGCGACCTGCTGCAACTCCTGCTCCAGATCTGCGAGGACTTCCTCGCCCGCACCACTCCGGCGACCCACCACGAGGTCGACACCCTCCTACGCGCCCGCGGCATCACCGGCGGACCCGGATGGCTGATCGACATGCTCGGCCTCACCCGCCTGCGCCTGCAAGACGCAACCCACCGTGACGAACAAGGCGCCCACCACGACACCTGACCTCTGCAAGATCAGCCGTACTCACCTCTGCACTCCAACGAGTACCCCGACAACCCGGCGGACAGAAGCTCGAACGCCAGCTCGACGCGCTCACCGCCGCTGGCTGCCGGCGCATCTCTGCCGAGAAGCAGTCCGGCCGCGACACCGACCGACCCGAGCTCGTCGCATGCCTGGCTTCATGCACCCCGGCGACACCCTGGTCGTGCCGTCCCTGGACCGGCTCTCCCGCTCGCTTCAAGACCTCATCGCCACCGTCGGGGATCTGCGCGGGCGCGGCGTCGGATTTACGGCTCTTGTGATGTTCTCGTGGGTGGGTTGACGCCCTGATCGACAGGGCACGCCGTGTCCCGTCTAGGTTTCTGGCTTGTCGAAGGTCAGAAACTGAAGATTGGGAAACGGCGTGCGTTTGACCAGGGTATTGCATCGACAGGCAGGGCTGGAACGGGCCGTCGTCGAGGGCGTGCGCCTCGATGACGACACCGACGGTGAGGTCTTGGTGATCTCTGCCCGGCCGCGCAAGGGCGCGGCGCGTCGCTGCGGGCGCTGCCGGGCTCGCGCGCCGTGGTACGACCGCGGCTGGGGCAGGCGGCGGTGGCGGCACCTGGACTTCGGCACGCTGCGGGTGGTCATCGAGGCCGCCGTGCCTCGGGTCGACTGTGCCGAGCACGGGCCGACGGTGATCGCGGTGCCGTGGGCGCGTCACGGTGCCCGGTTCACCACGGCGTTCGAGGACACCGCGGCGTGGCTGGCCGCGCGCACGTCCGCGTCGGCGGTGACCGGGCTGCTACGCATCGCCTGGCGCAGCGTGGTCGCCATCGTCGGCCGGGTCGTCGACGCTGCCGCCGCCGGCGCCGATCGACTGGCCGGACTCAAACGGATCGGTATCGACGAGGTCGCCTACCGCAAGGGCCAGCGCTACCTGACCCTGGTCGTCGATCACGACACCGGCCGCCTGGTGTGGGCCGCCGACGGGCGGGACAAGGCCACCGTCGCCGCGTTCTTCGACGAGCTGGGCGCGCAGCGGGCCGCGGCGCTGACCCACGTGTCGGCCGACGCCGCCGCCTGGATCGGTGACGTGGTGGCCGAGCGGGCGCCGCAGGCGGTCCGCTGCCTTGACCCCTATCACCTGGTCGCCTGGGTCACCGACGCCCTCGACGAGGTACGCCGGGCGGTGTGGAACACCGCCCGTGGCGGCAAAGGCGGCCGCACCGAGGCGTCCAAGACCCTCAAAGACGCCCGGTGGGCGCTGTGGAAGAACCCGCCGAACCTGACCGACAAGCAGAAGGCGACCCTGGCCACGATCCAGGCCACCAACCGGCCGCTGTACCGGGCGTACCTGCTCAAGGAACAGTTCCGGGAGATCATCGCGGTCAAGGGCGCCGACGGCAGGCTCCTGCTGCAGGCGTGGCTACGCTGGGCGAGCCGGTCGAAGCTGGCCCCGTTCGTCAAGCTGGCCAAGACGATTCGCCGTCACCTGCCCGCGATCCACAACATGCTCGACAGCGGACTGTCCAACGCCCGCATCGAGGCCAACAACGTCCACCTGCGCGTGCTGACCCGCCAGGCCTACGGCTACCACAGCGCCAAAGCGTTGATCACCATGGCCAACCTCCGCCGCGGCGGCCTCTGCCCACCACTACCCGGACGATCATGAACCCGACCCACGAGAACGGCAGTAGACCCGGATTTACCTTGCTGCACGAAAACCTGGACACCACCACGCCGGGCGGCCGGCTCGTGTTCCACGTCTTCGCTGCCCTCGCCGAGTTCATCCGCGAGCTGATCGTCGCCGGTACCCGCGAGGGCCTGGCCGCCGCCCGCGCCCGCGGCCGCGTCGGCGGCCGCCCCAGCGTTATCACACCCGAGATCATCCGCGCCGCCCGAGACATGCTGCCGAACCCCGACGCCAGCGTCACCGCTATCGCCCGGCTGCTCGGCGTCAGCCCCGGCACCCTCTACAACCACATCCCCGACCTGCGCGAGCTGCGTGCCGCCGGCCGAGCCCGCAGACAGCTTTCCGCCGGCACCACCAGCTGACCCATCCAAGATCAGCGCCGTTTGGATCTGGTGACACGTTTCTTCCCGGCACCCCAAATAGCAGGCACCGCGGCGCGACCCCGGCTACGGTCGGCCAACACGTCGACCGCCGGCCCGGACCCGGGGCATCGGCAGCGGGCGTGTCGCCTCGGCGACCGTTTCGGCAGGATGGTGCGATGGCAGGCCCGGATCGACGTGACCTCGGTGGCGTGTTCAACGAGGTGCCGCAGCTCTACGACCGGGTGCGGCCGGGATACCCCGACGAGCTGTTCGCAGACCTCGTCACCATCACCGGGATGGGCGACGGGGCGTCGGTGCTTGAGGTGGGCTGCGGTACCGGTCAGGCGACTCGCTCGCTGGCAGTGCTCGGGTGTTCGGTGACGGCCGTCGAGCCGGGCGCGGGAATGGCCGCACTCGCCCGTCAACGGCTCGCCGCCTTCGGCAATGTCACCGTCGAGACGTCGACGTTTGAGGAGTGGGACGACCGCGGTCGACGCTTCGATGTTCTCGTGGCCGCCTCGGCGTGGCACTGGGTCGACCCGTCCATCGGCTGGCCGCGAGCGCATGACGTGCTCAACCCCGGAGGCTGGATCGCGCTGCTCGGCCACGTCGTCGTCCGCCGGCCGGACGAGCCGGAGGTGTACGCCGAAACCGCCGATCTGCACGAGCGGTTCTCCCCCGCAAACCCCGACTGGGGTCATCCGCCGCTTGAGGACGACGTACGCACCACCGATGAGGGTTGGGGCCTGGTCGACGATCCCGGTGGCTTGTTCGGCCCCACGATCGTGCGCTGGTACCCGACCGTTCAGTGGTTCACCGGGGACGGCTTTGCCGATCTCCTCCGCTCGACGTCGCCGTACCGCAGGCTTGATCGCCGTGTCCGTGAGCCCCTGCTCGACGCCGTCGCCGAGCGCGTCCGCACACGGATGGGCGACCGAGCGGCACGCCGTTACCTGAGCGTCCTGCGCATCGGACAGCGCGCCGACACGGTATAGGCGGCGCCGTTACCGCCGCGCATGGCGACCCTGGCCGTCGTCAGGGGGAGTGCGAGCATTCGTCGTCGGGAGGGGCTCGCCCGTCGACCGCGCACGACAAAGGGCAAGGAAGACGCACCCCTTGCCCTTCTCAAGGTATAGCTCACCCGGGGTCTTGCGGCAATACCCGGGGCGTGGCGCAGAATCGTCGGCCGAGGCCAGAACCGCCGGGAAGCCGGGGGTCCACGTACGGGTCCGGGGCGGGCCGCCGGTGGGACTCGCGGCACTCGGCACGGAGGCACCGGTGTGCGTCCCGCCGGACCGCACCCGGCGGCTGGCCGACAACAATGGGGGGTTCATGATCGACGTGATCGTTGCCGGCGGCGGACCGACCGGCTTGACGCTGGCCAGCGAGTTGCGGCTGCACGGTGTGCAGGTGCTCGTGTCGGAGAAGGAGACGGAGCCGGCCAGGTACGTGCGCGCGCTCGGCTTGCACGTACGCAGCATCGAGCTGATGGACCAGCGTGGTCTGCTGGAACGGTTCCTCGCGCTCGGCCAGCGGCACCCGGTCCGCGGTTACTTCGCCGGCCTCGACAAGCCCGCGCCCGACCGGCTGGACACCGCGCACGCCTACGTCCTGGGCATCCCGCAGCCCACCACCGACCGCCTGCTGGCCGAGCGCGCCGCCGAACTCGGCGCCGAGATCCGGCGCGGCTGCGAACTGGTCGGGCTGAGCCAGGACGACCACGGGGTGACCGTCGAGCTGGCCGACGGCACGCAGCTGCGCTCGCGCTACCTCGTCGGCTGCGACGGCGGGCGCAGCACGGTGCGTAAGCTGCTCGGCGTCGGGTTCCCCGGCGAGCCCACCCGGGTCGAGACGCTGCTGGGCGAGATGGAGGTGGCCGTGCCACCGGAGGTGGTGGCCGCCGTGGTGGCCGAGGTCCGCAAGACCCAGAAGCGGTTCGGCACCGCGCCGCTCTCCGGGGACGGGGTGTACCGCGTCCTCGTGCCCGCCGAGGGGGTGGCCGAGGACCGTTCGGTCCCGCCGACCTTCGAGGAGTTCAGAAAGCAGCTGCGGACGTTCGCCGGCACCGACTTCGGCGTGCACTCACCGCGCTGGCTCTCCCGCTTCGGCGACGCCACGCGGCTGGCCGAGCGCTACCGGACCGGCCGGGTGCTGTTGGCAGGCGACGCGGCGCACATCCACCCGCCGACGGGTGGGCAGGGCCTCAACCTCGGCATCCAGGACGCGTTCAACCTCGGCTGGAAACTGGCCGCCGAGGTCAACGGCTGGGCGCCGGAGGGGCTGCTGGACAGCTACCACGCCGAGCGGCAGCCGGTGGCGGCCGACGTGCTGAACACCACCCGCGCGCTGATGGAGCTGCTGTCCACCGAGCCCGGCCCCCGGGCAGTGCGCCAGCTGGTGTCGGAACTGATGGACTTCGAGGAGGTGAACCGCTACCTGATCGAGAAGATCACTGCGATCGGGATCCGCTACGACTTCGGCGGGGGCCACGAACTGCTCGGCCGGCGGATGCGGGACGTGCGGCTGAAGCGGGGGCGCCTCTACGAGCTGATGCACGGCGGCCGCGGGCTGCTGCTCGACCAGACCGGCCGGCTCTCGGTCGCGGGCTGGGCGGATCGGGTCGACCACGTCGTCGCCGTCAGCGAGGAGCTGGACGTGCCCGCGGCGCTGCTGCGGCCGGACGGCCACGTGGCGTGGGTCGGTGACGATCAGCAGGATCTGCTCGGCCAGCTGCCCACGTGGTTCGGCGCCGCCCTCGGGTGAGCGCGCAGTCGTGGCACCGCACCGGGCACGCCTGGTCGGCCAGTCGAGCGGGCTCGGGTGACGGTGAACAGCAGCGGCGAACGGACGCCGAGCTGGCCGCACAGGATACCCGCGTGCCGGGTCCGACGCGGGCGTGCGCGCGATAAGTGGAAGTTGCCGGCGCGGGGCCCCGCGCTACGGTCCGCGCATGATCGACGACGGGTACTTCGGCGACGAGGTGGCGGCGCGGTACGACGACCCGACGTCGGAGATGTTCGCGCCGAACGTCGTGGGCGCCACGGTGGACGTGCTGGCGGAACTGGCCGGGCCCTGGAGTTGGGCATCGGCACCGGACGCGTCGCGCTGCCGCTCGCCGGCCGCGGCGTACCTGGTTTTCAACACGATCATGAACCTGACCACGTAGGAGGCCCAGGTCGCCTGCTTCCGCAACGTCGCCGAGCATCTGGCGCCGGGCGGACGGTTCGTCGTCGAGGTTCTGGTTCCCGAACTGCGCCGGCTTCCGCCCGGCCAGAACGTGCTGCCCTTCCAGGTCGGTCCGACCGGCTGGGCGTACGACGTCTACGACGTCGCGACCCAGGCGACGAGCTCCAACTACGTCTGGATCGTCGACGGTCACGCCACGTTCCGGTCGATCCCGTTCCGGTCGATCCCGTTCCGGTCGATCCCGTTCCGGTACGTGTGGCCCTCGGAGCTCGACCTGATGGCGCGGCTCGCCGGGCGGCGGCTGCGCGGGCGCTGGGACGGGTGGAACCGGGCGCCGTTCACCAGCGAGAGCCGCCAGCACGTGTCGGTGTGGGAGAAGCCCGCCGGCTGAACCCCGTCGTGCAGCACCGGGGCCGGCGCGCGAGGATCATGGCATGGGTGGTGGGCGAGCGGCGACCGCCGGCGTGGGTGCGGCGCAGGTCCGCGAGGCGGTCGACGAGATGATCCGGGTGCTCGCGCCGCATGCGGGGCGGGACTGGACGGTCCGGGCCGGCTCGCTCGACTGGAGTTGCTGGACGACCGCCGCGCACGTCGCGCACGACCTGCTCGCGTACGCCGGGCAGTTGGCCGGTCGACCGGCTGACCGGTACCTGCCCTTCGACCTGACCGTCTCCCCCACCGCGACCCCCGCGGAGGTGCTGACCGTCGTCGCCGCCTGCGGCGGCCTGCTCGCCGCCGCCCTCGACACCGCCGATCCCGCCCTGCGGGCCTGGCACTTCGGGCCCTGCGACCCGACCGGGTTCGCCGCCATGGGGGTCGCCGAGATGCTGCTGCACACGGCGGACGTCACCCGGGGTCTCGGCGTCGCCTGGCAGCCGCCCGCCGCGCTCAGCGCCGCCGTGCTGGCCCGGCTGTTTCCCGACGCCCCGTCGGGGCCGCCGGCCGAGGTGCTGCTGTGGATGACCGGGCGGGCCGAGTTCGCCGGGCGGCCCCGCCGGACCGCGTGGACGTGGCGGGCCGCCCTGCCGGGCTGACCGGCGGGGCGGCGGAGTCCCTCAGGTGTGGCGGCCGGCGACCGTGTCCGTCGGGCGCCGGCGCCAGGGCAGCCACCAGCGCCGGCGGGCCGGCCGAGGGCCGGTGGCCTCGGGCCGGGGCTGCGCCGCCGCGACCGGCGTCGCGGCGCCGGACCGGGCGTTCCGGTCGGCGCGCCACCGGCGTACGGTGTCGTCGGCGTTGACGGGACGCACGGCGACGCGCGGGCCGGTCGGGTTGCGTAGCCAGGCCATGACCTGGGCGTTGAGGTCGCCGACGTACGCCCGTACCGCCTGCTCGGTGGGCAGGTCGAGGACCTCGTCGGGGACCTGTTCGATCCTCTTGCGCAGCAGCAGCGGGGTGGGCAGCAGCAGGTCGGTGGGCAGCTCCTCCCGCCGTAGGAAGCTCTTGATCCACCACGCCTCGTCGTAGGGCAGGTTCCGGCCGGGGACCGGTTTGCCCATACCGGGCAGGTTGTCGAATTCGCCGCGTTCCTGGGCGGTGCGAATCTCCGCCTCGGCCTTCGCCTCCCAGCCGCCGGTCACCGTTCGCCACCCCCTTCGACCTACCGTAACGTGCCGTCATGAGGGCAGCGCCGACCGTGGGGCGGGGATTCCCGGTGTGAGGTGGGCGACCTCCGGCGCCGGGGCGTAGATTACGGACGCCCCTCGCGCACCCGGCCGGCATGAGCCGGGGCGGCACGGGCGCCTCGGGGCGGCGTACCAGGAGAGGGCGCAGACCACGGCGGTGCGGGACTGGCTGATCGGCCTGGCGGTCGCGGCGGCCTGTCTGCTCGCCGGCTGGGCGGTGCTGGTGCTGCTGGCCCGGCGGCTGCCCCCGGGCATCCTGCGTGACCTGGCGGCGTTCATCCCGCCGGGCGGCAGGTGCCCCGGGCCGACACTGCCGGCCCGGGGCGCCTGCCTTTCGCGCCGGTCAGTCCGTGCCGGACTCCATCGCCGCCCGGTCGAGCAGCTCGTCGCCGGGAACCTCACCGCGGGAGGCGATCGCCTCGGCCCCGCCCTCGGGCAGCGCGCCGATCAGCCCGGTCGACGCCGGCTGCGCGGCGCCGATCAGCCGCGGGTGCCCGTTGCCCCCGAGGATGCCCAGCCCGGCGTACTGCTCCAGCTTGGCGCGGGAGTCGGCGATGTCGAGGTTGCGCATGGTCAGCTGGCCGATGCGGTCGACCGGCCCGAACGCGGAGTCCTCGGTCCGTTCCATCGACAGCTTGTCCGGGTGGTAGCTGAACGCCGGCCCGGTGGTGTCCAGGACGGAGTAGTCCTCGCCGCGGCGCAGGCGCAGGGTCACCTCACCGGTGACGGCGGAGCCCACCCAGCGCTGCAGCGACTCGCGCAGCATCAGCGCCTGCGGGTCCAGCCAGCGGCCCTCGTACAGCAGTCGGCCCAGCCGCCGGCCCTCGGTGTGGTAGCTGGCGAGGGTGTCCTCGTTGTGGATCGCGTTGACCAGCCGCTCGTACGCCGCGTGCAGCAGCGCCATGCCCGGTGCCTCGTAGATGCCCCGGCTCTTGGCCTCGATGATCCGGTTCTCGATCTGGTCGGACATGCCCAGGCCGTGCCGGCCGCCGATGGCGTTGGCCTCCAGCACCAGGTCGACGGCGGAGGCGAACTCCTTGCCGTTGATCGTCACCGGGCGGCCCTGCTCGAAGCCGATCGTGACGTCCTCGGCGGCGATCTCGACGGCCTGGTCCCAGAACCGGACGCCCATGATCGGTTCGACGAGCTCGATGCCGGCGTCGAGGTGTTCGAGTGCCTTCGCCTCGTGCGTCGCGCCCCAGATGTTCGCGTCGGTGGAGTACGCCTTCTCGGTGCTGTCGCGGTAGGGCAGGCCGCGGGCGAGCAGCCACTCGGACATCTCCTTGCGGCCGCCGAGTTCGCTGACGAAGTCGGCGTCCAGCCACGGCTTGTAGATCCGCAGCGAGGGGTTGGCGAGCAGGCCGTAGCGGTAGAACCGCTCGATGTCGTTGCCCTTGAAGGTGGAGCCGTCGCCCCAGACCTGCACGTCGTCTTCGAGCATCGCCCGCACCAGCAGGGTGCCCGTGACGGCGCGGCCGAGCGGGGTGGTGTTGAAGTAGGTGCGGCCGCCGGAGCGGATGTGGAACGCCCCGCAGGCCAGGGCGGCGAGTCCCTCCTCGACGAGGGCCGCGCGGCAGTCGACCAGCCGGGCGACCTCGGCGCCGTAGCTGGTGGCGCGCCCGGGCACGGAGGCGATGTCGAGTTCGTCGTACTGGCCGATGTCAGCGGTGTAGGTGCAGGGCACCGCGCCTTTCTCGCGCATCCACGCGACCGCTACGGAGGTGTCGAGACCTCCGGAGAAGGCAATTCCGACACGTTCACCGACAGGCAGGGAGGTGAGCACCTTGGACACGAGTAAGAGTATATGCACACCACTGCATGACCATGCAAACTCGCTGTTTCTTTCCGAACGGGCTCCCGGACCGGCCGGGCGTCCGCGTGCGGCCCAGGTCACACACCGTGCCCGCCCCGGCGGGCAAGGGTGGGGTCGGAACATGCCCTCATCGCGTACGACGACGCCGAGGCCGAGGCGTTCGCCGCGACCCGCCACCTCGCCGGGGACGATCTGGCCGGCTGGCGGGCCGGGCTGGACCGGCACCTGGCCCCCGGTCCGGGACACGGGTGCTGGACCCGGGCTCCGGCACCGGCGCGTGGGCCCGGACGCTCACCACCTGGCACCCGGGCCTGGCGGTGATCGCCGTCGAACCAGCCGCGCCGATGCGTGCCCGCTCGGTGCACCGGCCCGTCCTGGCCGGTGGCGCCGAACGCGTCCCGCTGCCCGACGGCGACCTCGTGCTGGCCGCGCCGTGACCCGGCGGGAAGCCGCTCAGGACGCCGGCGCCGCCCAGCGGACGTGCCGGTGCCCGTCGCGGGGGAACGGCGGACGGGCGGCCACCACCTCCTGCAGCAGGTAGCCGCACTTCTCCGCCACCCGGCACGACGCCGGGTTGTCGACCTGGTGCAGCAACTCCAGCCGGGTCAGCCCGACGGCGGCGAACCGGCCGAACGCCCACCGCGTCACCGCGTCCACGGCGCGGGGCGCCACGCCCCGCCCGCGCGCCCACGCCGCCGTCCAGTAGCCCACCTCGGCGCACGCCCGGCCGGGCAGCACCTCCTTGACCAGCACGTGGGCGGCCAGCCGGTCGCCGCCGTCGGGCTGCGGCTGCACCACGGCGAAGCTGAACCGCCGGTGCGTCGCCCAGCCCTGCCGGCTTCGGAACACCCACCGCCGGGCGTCGCGGGCGTCGGTGACCGGGCGGCTGGTCCAGCGGCGCAGCACCGGATCGCGGTAGACCTCCACCAGCGCGTCGGCGTCGGCGTCCCGCCACGGTCGCAGCAGCAACTCGGGGGCGTGGGGGGTGGCGGGCGCCCGCAGCAGGACCGGCATGCCCGTAGTGTGGCCGATCACCGCCGCACCGCGCGCCCCCGAGCCGCCCCACACGCCCGAGCCGCCACCACACGCCCGTGACGTCGGCCGGAACCGGGCGGGCGTAGGGTTCCCCGGCAGAGGCCGGCGACGAACGGGGGCGAGACGTGGTCGACCCGACAGCGGTACTGGGAATCGCGCTGGTGGCGTTGGGGCTGGTGCTGACCCCCGGGCCGAACATGGTGTACCTGGTGTCCCGCTCGGTGACGCAGGGCCGCCGCGCGGGGCTGGTGTCGCTGGCCGGGGTGGCCGTCGGGTTCGGCGTGTACCTGGCCGCCGCGGTCGCCGGCATCGCCACGGTGTTCGTGCTGGTGCCGACGCTGTACGCGGTGGTGAAGCTGGCCGGCGCGGCGTACCTGCTGTGGCTGGCCTGGCAGGCGGTGCGCCCGGACGGCCGTCGGCGTTCGCGCCGGCGCCGCTGCCGCCGGACCGGCCGCGGCGGCTGTTCACCATGGGGTTGGTCACGAACCTGCTCAACCCGAAGATCGCGATCCTGTACGTGTCGCTGCTGCCGCAGTTCGTCGACCCGCAGCGCGGGCACGTGGCGGCGCAGAGCCTGCTGCTGGGGCTGGTGCAGATCGCCATCGCGTTGACCGTCAACGCGCTGATCGTGCTCACCGCCGGGTCGATCGCGTCGTTCCTGGCCCGCCGCCCGACGTGGCTGCGGGTCCAGCGGTACGTGATGGGCACGGTGCTGGCGGCGCTGGCCGTACGCATCGCCGCGGACCGTTCCCGCGCCGCCGTCGCCGCCGGCTGACGCCGGCACCCGCCCGGTGGGCGGCGGGGCGCCGGCGCGCCGCGTCGTAGACTGCGCGTCGATGGACGCCGAGGCACCGCCCACCGAGACCCGTCCCTGCGCGCACTGTGGGCGCCCGGTGCCGCAGCGGGTCGGCGCGGGCCGGCCGTTCCGCTACTGCCGGGACAACGACGGCGCCTGCCAGCGGGCGTCGCGCAACAGCCGCATGCGCCACCGCAACGCCCCCGGCCTGACCGGGCAGGTGGCCCGCACGTGGGAGGCGGTGGACCGGCTCGACCAGATCGTGCAGACGCTGACCGAGGCGCTGCACGCCGAGCTGTCCCCCGACGGGGTCGAGGCGCAGCTGGCCCACCTGCGCGCGGAGACGGCCGCGCAGGTGGCGCGGGCGCACACCGACCGCGACGAGGCCCGCCGCGACGCCGAGGACGCCGCCGCGGCCGCGGCCCGAGCCCGGCAGGAGGCGCGCGCGGCGGCCGCGCAGCGCGACGCCGCCGACGAGCGCGCGGCCCGGGCCGAGCAGGAGGCGGCGCAGGCCGTGCGGCGGGCCGACACCGCGGAGGCGGCGCGCGACGCCGCGCGCGCCGAGGCCGGCGCGGCGCAGGCGCTGCGGGTGCAGGCGGACCAGGACCGCGACGCCGCCCGCGACGAGCTGCGCGCCCTGCGCCAGGAACACGACGTGCAGCGGCGGCGGGCCGAGGACCTGGCCGCGCAGCGCGACGCCGCCCGCGCCGACGCGCAGCGCACGGCCCGGGCGGCGGAGGAGGCGCGGCAGCGGGCGGAACGGGCCGACACCGAGGCGGAGCGGGTCCGCGCCGACGCCCGGCGGGCCCGCGAGCAGGCCGACGCCGCCCTCGCCGAGGCGGGCCAGGCCCGCCAGTTCGCCGAACGGCTGCGCGTCGAGGCGACCGACGCGCGCCGGGCCGCCGACCGGGAGCTGGCGGCGGCCCGCAGTGCGCGCGAGGAGACGGCGGCGGCGTCGGCGCGGGCGGCCGAGGCGGTCGCCGCCCGGAACGCGGTGGCCGCCGAGCTGACCGCCGCCCGGCAGGCGGTCGCGGCGGTGCAGGGCCGCCTCGACGAGCTGGACGGACGGCTGCGCGCCGCCGAAGCGGAGCGGGACGCGGCGCAGCGGCGCTCGGCGCAACTGGTGGACCAGGTCAGCGACCTGGCGGCGGCGCTGGCCCGGCTGGGCGCGCCGGCGCCCCCACCCGGCTGAGCGGGGCGATCCGGCCGGCGCGGTGTCTCGCCGCGTTGCGGGCGGCTGGCGAACCGCCGACAGTGACGACGCGGGGGCCAGGTCGTCAGTGACCGCGTCGCCACCACCGCCCGCAACGGCTTGCGCCCGCGTCGGCCCGGTCACTGAACCGACACGCCGGACGACCCCGCCGGGTGCCTGAGGCGGCCGGCTACCCTTGCCGGGGGCATCGCCCGCGCCGCGTCCCGCCGGCGCGGGCCCGGCGGCGGGGAATGACCCGGCCGGCGTGGACCGTTACACCGAGAAGACCAGCACCATCAACGAGGGGAAGTCGATCATGGGCGAGCGTATGCTGCGCGGAAGCCGTCTGGGCGCGGTCAGCTACGAATCCGACCGCAACACGGAGCTCGCGCCGCGTCAGTCCCGCGAGTACCTCTGCGCCAAGGGCCACCAGTTCGAGGTGCCGTTCGCCGTCGACGCCGAGGTCCCCACGACCTGGGAGTGCAGGTTCGACGGCAGCGTCGCGCGGCTGGTCGACGGCAGCGAGCCGGAGCAGAAGAAGGCCAAGCCGCCGCGCACGCACTGGGACATGCTGCTGGAGCGGCGCTCCATCGCCGAACTGGAGGACATCCTCGCCGAGCGGCTGCAGGAGGTCCGCACCCGCCGCGGCCGCGCCTGAGCCCGAACGTCACGAACGCCCCCGGGGAAACCCCGGGGGCGTTTCGTCGGCTTTGAGGAGGTCAGCGGCCGGGTTCGACGATCTCTCCCTCGATGGCCCGGCCGCCGTCGACCACCGTCGGCGGCGCCGGCTGCGGCGGGGCGGGCTGCGCCGGCTGCGGCGGGGCGGGCTGCGCCGGCTGCGGCGGGGCGGGCTGCGCCGGCTGCGGCGGGGCGGGCTGCGCCGGGCCGCGACGCACCCGCACCCGGCGGGGCCCGAACAGGTCACCGGCGACCATCGACGACACCCGCCGCTCGGCGACGCGCCGCAGCCCGACCCGGGCCGCCCCGCGCAGCGGCGGCACCAGCAACAACACCCCGAACAGGCCGCTGACCAACCCCGGCGTGGCCAGCAGCAACGCCCCCGCCAGACCCACGAGACCGTCGGTGACCTGCGGCCCCGGTGGCTGCCCCGACGCCGCGGCGGCCCGGAACCCCCGCCAGGCGCGCATGCCCTCCCGGCGCAGCAGCACCAGCCCCACCAGCGACGCGGCGAACACCAGCAGCAGCGCCACACCGAACCCGACGGCACGGCCCACGCCGACGAACACCGCCAACTCCAGCAACACCGCCACCAGCAGGGCCAGCGGTACGAATCTCAGTCCTCGGCGCATCTCACCCCATCGCGTCCTCGCGGCCGGATTCCAGCATGACACGCCCGCGCCTCACGGCCACCGGACCTGGCCGTCCCGGGTGCCGTGCAGGCCACGCCGCCACGCCGCACGCCGGTCCTGCACCGCCCACACGCTGACCCGCCACAACGCCTCCGCCACGATCAGCGGGCTCATCTTGCTCGCCCCCCGTTCACGCTCGGCGAAGGTGATCGGCACCTCCACGATCCGCGCCCCCGCCCGGTGCGCCAACCGGGACAACTCCACCTGGAACGAGTAGCCCTGCGAGCACACCGACCCCAGATCCACCGAGTCCAGCACGCCCAGCCGGTACACCCGGTAGCCGCCCGTCGCGTCCGCCACCGGCATCCCCAGCGCCAGCCGCGCGTACAGGTTCCCGCACCGCGACAGCAGCAGCCGCCGCAGCGGCCAGTTCACCACCCGCGCGCCGCGGGCCCACCGGGACCCGATGACCACGTCGGCGTCGACGGCGGCGGCCAACAGCCGCGGCAGGTCCTCCGGGGCGTGCGACCCGTCGGCGTCCATCTCCACCACCGCGTCGTAGCCACGGTCCCGGGCCCACCCGAACCCCGCCAGGTACGCCGCGCCGAGGCCCTGCTTGCCCGGGCGGTGCAGCACGTGCACCCGCCCGTCGGTGCGGGCCATCGCCTCGGCGATCGTCCCGGTGCCGTCGGGGCTGTTGTCGTCAGCGACCAGCACATCCACCTCAGGCGCGGCGCGGCGGACCCGCTCCACGATCCCGGTGACGTTGTCGGCCTCGTTGTAGGTGGGAATGACCACCAGCACCCGCCGCAGCGCGGGCCGGGGCTCGGTCGCCGCCCGGGTGGTACCGACCGTTCCGCTCACCGCATCCTCCGCCCCCGCGCGGCGTGCGCGCGCCTCCGCTAGCCGGGCAGGCGCCGCCGGCGCAGCACCGCCGAGGTGGCCAGAGCCGCGACGGCGAGGCCGGCCAACACCACCTCCGGCCACACCCCCACCCGCGTGGCCAGGGTGCGCCCGTCACCGAGGCGCAGCTCACGCACGACCACGGCGCGGGTGTTGAACCCGGTGGCGTCGGATACCCGCCCGTCGGGGGTGACGAACCCGGACACCCCGACCGTGGAGGACATCAACGACGCGCGGCCGTGCTCGACGGCCCGCAGCCGCACCATCGCCAACTGCTGGCGGGCCTCGGCCACGTCGAACGTGGCGTTGTTGGTCTGCACGACCAGCAACTGCGCCCCGCCGGTGACCGTGTCCCGCACCAGGCCGTCGTAGGCGACCTCGAAGCAGATCACGTCCCCGAGTACCGCCGGCCCGGCGTCGACCACGCCCGGCCGGTCCCCAGCCACGAAGTCACTGCGCACCCGGTCGACCTGCTTGCTGACCATGCGGGCGATGTCGCGCAGCGGCACGTACTCGGCGAACGGCACCGGGTGCCGCTTGACGTACAACTGCTCCAGGTCCGGGCCGGTGCCGGGCCGCCACAGGACGCCGGCGTTGCGGACGTGCTCACCCGGGCCCAGCAGCAGCGTCCCGACGAGGATGGGCGCGCGCACCGCGTCGGCGGCCCGGCTGATCCACTCCCCCGCGACCCGGTCGCGCAGCGGGTCGATGTCGCTGGCGTTCTCCGGCCACACCACCAGGTCCGGCTGGGGTCGGGCGCCGGCGGCGACCTGCGCCGCCAGGTCGAGGGTGGCCTGCACGTGGTTGTCGAGCACCGCCCGCCGCTGGGCGTTGAAATCCAGGCCGAGGCGGGGCACGTTGCCCTGCACCACGGCGACGGTGACGCCGCGGCCGGCGTCACCGGCGACGCCGACGGGCACCAGCAGCCCGGCCGCGAACACCGCCACCGCGCCCGCCACCGGCGCCGCCGCCCACCGCCGTCCCCCAGCACGCCACGGCCGCCACGCGGCCGCCACCAGCAGCCCACCAGCCACCGCCACCGCGAACGTCACCAGCGGCGCCCCACCGACGGCGGCCAGCCGCAGCGCCGGCGACTCGTCCTGGCTGAACGCCAGCCGCCCCCACGGGAACCCCCCGAACGGGGTACGCGACCGCAGCGCCTCCTGCCCCACCCACAGCAGGCCCGTCACCACCGGCCACGACCAGCGCCGCCGCTCGACCAGCGGCGAGCAGTACGCCGCCGCCGCCCCCAGCAGCGCCAGATACCCCGCCTGCAACAACGACAGCAGCACCCACGGCAGGTAGCCGGTGTGCAGGTTCGTCCACGACAGCAGCGGCGCGAACAACGCCACCCCGGCCACGAACCCCAACCCGGCCCCGGCGCGCAGCCGCCGCCGGTGCACGGCCGCGGCCAGCAGCGCCACCCCGACGGCCGCGGCCGGCCACACCCCGTACGGGGGAAACGCGACCAGCAACGCCAACCCGGCCGCCACGGCCAACGGCACGGCCACCCGCAGCGGCAGCGGACGCGGCCCGGCCGGAGACCCGGGCGCGGCCGCGTCCCGCGCCGGGGTCTGCTCGACAGCCGTCACCGGCACCCCACCTACGATCACACCGCCGAAGGCTACCCGGCCACGCCGACACCCCGACGGGTCGACCGGACGAAAATCGGGGCACGGCGTGCGCCGTGCCCCGATGCTCCCAGGCCCTCCCCGGCCGGTGGGGCGAGGATCAGGCACCCCGACCTTCGGACCGACCTGACGGTGGACTGGCTGCCCCCGCCCGGCCGTTGTCTACTGGCCGTGCACCTCACCCTGCCCGTACACCGGTAACCGTGGCCGGTTCGCGCCGCCCCGCCGACCCCCGCCCGCTGGACCTGGCCGCCGTGACCAGCGAAAAAGGTCACTCGGCCAGCGGACGAAGGGACGAAGCGAACAACAGCCACTTCCCGTAGTAGGACTCAAAGACGGTACGCGGTACACCGGGGGCCCTGTCAACCCGCCCCCGGCCTGTCCACGGCGTGTCGCGTCGGCGTGTCTCACCCCGCCAGCAGATGCCGGCGCAGCAGCAACCCCGCCGCCCGCGGATGCTCCGCCGCCAGCAACCCCCCGGCGGCCAGCACGTAGTCGACATCCACCACCGCGCGCGCGTCCCGCGGCACCGGCCACCCACCGGCGTGATCGGTCAACACCGCCCCCAGCACCACCGCCGCGTCCCCACTCGGGGCGTGACGCAGCACACCCCCCGAGCCGACGAGCAGCCGCACGTCCCGCAGATCCCGGCCGTCCCGCTCCCCCGTCGCCCCGCCCCGGGCATGCCGCCGCACCGCCACCGTCGCCGCCAACGCGGCGATCCGCCCGTCCACCGCCCGTCCGGCCGCGTCGACCGGCACAAACCCCGGCTCCGCCGCCCGCGCCGCCGCCTCCCCCACCAACACGTCCTGCTCCCCCACCGCCAGCAGCCGCTCCTCCGCCGCCGCCCGCACCACCCCCGGGGCGCTCCACCGCATCCCCAGATCCCCCTCCACCGTGCGGGCCCGCCACAGCGACCCCGTCACCTGCCGGCCCGGCCCGCTGTCCCGCTCGTCCGGCGTCAACACCGAGTACACGTCCGTGGTCGCCCCACCCACATCCACCACCACCAGGTCACCGCCGGCCGCATCGGCCAGGACCTCCACCCCCGTCAGCACCGCGTCCGGGGTCGCCGCCCGCACCAGCCGCGCGAACCGCGACCCCCGCGACAGCCGCTTCCCGCCGATCACGTGCCGCAGGAACACCTCCCGGATCGCCGCCCGCGCCGACGCCGGCGCCAACACCCCAATCCGCGGCAGCACGTTGTCCGCCGCCGTCACCGGCACCCCCGCACCCGCCAACAGCCCACGCAACTCGTCGCGGACATCGACGTTGCCCGCCAGGACCACCGGCACCCGCCACCGCGCCCGCGCCAACCGGGTCGCGTTGTGCGTCAGGGTGTCGGCGTCCCCGCCGTCGGTGCCGCCCACCAGCAACACCACGTCCGGGCGGGCCGCCCGCAACGCCGCCACGTCCGCCCCGCCCAGCCGCCCGGCGGCCACATGCACCACGTTCGCCCCCGCCGACAGGCCCACCCGCCGGCCCGCCTGCGCCGTCACCAGCGGCTCGTAGCCGACCACCGCCAGCCGCAACCCGCCACCCGCCGACGAACACACGTACCACGGCGCGTCACCGACACCCAACCCGGCGGCCGCGGCCGCGACGGCCGCGGCCAGGCCGTGCAACACGTCCGTGCCCACCGTGGTCGGCGCCGACGCCGCCGCCACCAGCCGGCCATCGTCCAGGTCGACCACCGCCGCCTTCGTGAACGTCGACCCGACGTCGGCGCAGACCGCGACCCTCACGCCCGCGGCGGCACGACCACCGTGCCCGTCGCCGTCACCGCCACGATCGGCGTCTCCAGCACCTCAGCGGCCGACTCGCCCCTGTCCGGGCGACCCCGGCACACCACCCGCGCCTCGAAGCCGAGCGTGCGGCTGCGGGTACCCACCCGCGTCACCGTCGCCGACACCTCCAGCACGTCACCAGCCCGCATCGGCGCCAGAAACTGCACATCCGAGTACGACGCGAACAACCCCTCATCTCCGTCGGTACGGATACACACCTCCGTCGCCACATCCCCGAACAACCCCAACGCGTACGCCCCGTCCACCAGGTTCCCCGCGTAGTGCGCGTGCGAGTACGGCACATACCGCCGGTGAACCACCGTCAGACCGACCCGGGAACCACTCATGCCCTCGCCGCCCTCTTACTCGTGACCAACGCGTGCACCAGATAGCTGGCCACCTCACCCGGAGTGGTGCCCCGACCGAAGATCCGGTCCACCCCCAACTCGGCCGCCATCGTCTCGTCGAACCGCGGCCCACCCACGATCAACAGCGGCCGCCTACCAGCCGGCAACGCCTCCCGGAACGCCGCCGACATCTCCCGCGTGTTGTGCAGATGCGCATCCCGCTGCGTCACCACCTGCGACACCAGCACCGCGTCCGCCCGCTCCACCCGGGCCGCCTCCACCAGATCCGGCACGCTCACCTGCGCCCCCAGATTGGTGACCTTCAACTCCCGGTAGTACTCCAGGCCCTTCTCCCCGGCGATGCCCTTCACGTTCAGGATCGCGTCGATGCCCACCGTGTGCGCGTCCGTGCCGATGCACGCCCCCACCACCGACAGCTTCCGCCGCAACCTCTGCTTCACCACCGCGTTGACCTCCTTGGCAGACAGCAACGGAAAATCCCGCTCCACCACCTGCACCGCGGAAAGGTCCACCAGATGGTTCACCCGCCCGTACACCACGAAAAAGGTGAACCCATCACCCATCTGCTTCGCGTGCACCAGCATCGCCGGATCGATGCCCATCCGGTTCGCCAACTGCACCGCCGCACCCTCGGCCCGCTTGTCGTGCGGCACCGGCAGCGTGAACGACACCTGCACCATCCCGTCACCGGTGGTGTCCCCGTACGGCCGGACGATCTTCCTCCCCACCCCGGCGGTCACGCCCGCCTCACCCCTTCGCTCGCGACCACGGCACCCGCAAGCTCACTCCCCGCTCCCGCCCGGTCTCCTTCCAAAATCTCCGTCGCCGGGTTGTAGTAGTCAGCCTCGTGCCGCGCCACCCCGTCCAGGCCCTTACCCCGGTCCGCCGGCCGCCGCATGATCCCGAACGTGCCCTCCGCGATCGCCGTCAACAGCGACTGCTCACCGATGCGCTCCAGCAACTCCACCGCCTCACCCAGCACCCGGTGCGCCCGCCGCTGGATGAACCCGCCCGGCGCCGGCACGAAATCCTCGCGCAACCCACCCGCCGCGCCCAACACGTACCGCACGTTCTGCAACGCGATGTCCCGGTCCGACAACCACGGCGTCACCACCGCCTCGGTCATCATCCCCACCAGCAGGATCCCCTGCCCCGTCATCGTGCCCACCAGATTGAAGAACCCGTCCAACAGGTTCCCCCGGAACACATCCCCCGTCATGTGCTTCGTCGGCGGCATCCACTTCAACGGCGCCTCCGGGAACAACTCCCGCGCCAACAACGCGTGCGCCAACTCCAGCCGCAACGACTCCGGCACATCCGGGTTGATCTCGAACGCGTGCCCCAACCCCAACTGCCAGTCCGCCAACCCCGCCTCATGCGCGAAGAACTCGTTCAGCAGCTGCGACACCGTCACCGTGTGCGCCTCGTCCACCGCATCCGCCGTGGTCAGGTAGTTGTCCTCACCGGTGTTGATGATGATCCCCGCCCGCGCGTGCACCTGCCGCGAGAACCGCTGGTCCACAAACGTACGAATCGGATTGATGTCCCGGAACAAAATCCCGTACATCGAGTCGTTGAGCATCATGTCCAGCCGCTCAAGACCCGCCAGAGTGGCCATCTCCGGCATGCACAACCCCGACGCGTAGTTCGTCAACCGCACGTACCGACCCAACTCCCGCGACGAGGAGTCCAACGCCGCCCGCATCAACCGGAAGTTCTCCTGCGTCGCATACGTCCCCGCGAACCCCTCCCGCGTCGCCCCCTCCGGCACATAGTCCAACAACGACTGCCCCGTCGACCGGATCACCGCGATCACATCCGCACCCGCCCGCGCCGCCGCCTGCGCCTGCGGAATGTCCTCGTAGATGTCCCCCGTCGCCACAATCAGATAGATCCACGGCCGCTGCTCCGGATCCCCGTACCGCCTGACCAGGCGCTCCCGCTCCACCCGACGCCGGTCGATCTGCCGCACACCCGCGGCGACCGCCCTCCGCGCGGCCCTGCGCGCCGCCGCGGCCGCCTTCCCCGACGGCACCCCGAACCGCACCGAACCCGCCGCCGCCTGCTGCGCCAGCAACGTCACATCCGGCAGGCCCTCCCGAGCCAGGGCGTCAAACACCGGCGCCGCCACCCCGTGCCCCAACCCGACGTCCGCCACCACCGCGTCGACCAGCCGGTTCACCCACGGAAACCCATCCGGATCCGCACCAGCCACCCCCGCCAGCCGCAGCACCGCCCGCTCCACCGACACCGTCGTGTGGCTGCGCGCCAGATCCACCACCGGCCGCCCCGCACGGCGCGCCAACTCCCGCGCCCGCGCCACCAGCGCCGGATCCAGGCCAAGCTTCCCAGTCACGAAGACCCTTCCTCGTAGATCACGTCACCCCGCAGCACCGTCGCCCGGCACACCGGCAACGGCGTCGGATCCCCCGCCCCCGCAACTCCGGATCCTCAGCCTCCAACACCGGCAGACCCCGCTCCACCCCCGCCGGCGTCGACCACACCGCGAACGTCGCCGCCGCCCCCAACGCCAACACACCCTCACCATCGCGGTGCACCGCCCGCCACCCGCCCCGGGTATGCGCCGCGAACGCCGCCCGCACACTCATCCGCTGCACCGGATTGTGATGCGCCGCCGCCGCCCGCACCGAACCCCACGGATCCAGCGGCGTCACCGGCGAATCCGACCCGAACGCCAACGCCACCCCCACCGAATGCATCGCACCCATCGGGTTCGACTCCAACGACCGCGCCAACCCCAACCGCGACTCGTACATCCGACCCGCGCCACCCCACAACCGGTCGAACGCCGGCTGCATCGACGCCACGATCCCGTACTCCACGAACCCCGCGATCAACCGCCGACTCATGATCTCCGCGTGCTCCACCCGGTGCCGCGCCGCCCGCAACCGGTCCAGACCAACCCGCTCCGCCGCCCCCGCGAACCCCTCCAACACAGTGGAGATCGCCGCGTCACCGATCGCGTGGAACCCACCCTGCAACCCGTACGCCGCGCAGTCCACCAGATGATCACGCACCTGCTCCGCCGACAGGTACCCGTGCCCAGACGCCCCCGGCTCCCCATCCAGATACGCCCCCGACACATGCGCCGTCCGCGACCCCAACGCCCCGTCCGCGAACAGATCACCACCCGCACCCACCGCGCCCAACTCCCGGGCCCGCGCCGCACCCCCCAACTCACCCCAGTACCCGTACACCTCCGGCACCCCGACACCCGAGACGCCCAACAGATCCGTGAAATCCTCCTCGTCGGAGATCCCCGGCCCACCACACTCGTGCACCGCCGCGATCCCCAACGACGCCGCATGCTCCAACGCCCGCCGCTGCGCCGCCACCCGCTGCGCCCGCGTCACCGACGCGAACGCCGCCTCCCGCACCACATGGTGCGCGTCCCGCCGCAACCACCCCGACGCGTCGAACCCCGCCGCCACCACCGCGTCCGGACACGCCGCCAACAACGCCCGCGACACCAACGCCGAATGGATCGACGCCTGCGACAGATACACCCGCCGCCCACCGGCCGCCCGATCCAACTCGTCCGCCCCCGGCGGCACCGGCCGCGCCCACGTCGACTCGTCCCAACCGTGCCCCAGCACCACCGCGTCCGCCGGCAGACCCGCCGCGAACCCCGACACCGCCCCCAACAACTCCGCCGCCGACCGCACCCCCGACAGGTCCAGCCCCGACAGGGCAAGACCCGTGTCCGTCGCGTGCACGTGCGCGTCCACGAACGCCGGCGTCACCAGCGCCCCACCCAACTCCACCACCCGATCAGCGGCCGGCGCGTCCGCGTCCGACCCCAACCAGGCGATCCGACCATCGCGCACCAACAGAGCCGTCGCGCCCGGATCAGCAGGACAATGCAGCACGCCACCGCGGTACAGCGTCGCCGGGCGCGTCGTCGAGGGGTTCGTCATGGCACTCAGTCTGCCGCCAACCGCGCCTCGAACAGCGCCCGCACCCCCGGCTCGCCGCGCAGCAACTCCAACGCCAACTCCGCATGCCCCGGCACGTACCCGTTACCCACCAGCATCGTCACGTCCGCCGCCAGGCCCTCCGCGCCCAACGCCGCCGCCGCGAAACTCGTCGCCATCGAAAAAAAGATCACAGTGCCGCCGTCCGCCGTCGCCAGCACCGCCCCGTGCTCACAACCCGGCACGTCCACGCACACCACCGTCACGTCCGCCGGCGCCCCCAACGCCGACGTCACCGCCGTCGACAACGCCACCGGATCCCGCGCGTCCGCCAACGCCACCTCCGACGCCAGCCCGGCCGCCGCCAGGGCGTCCCGCTCCGCCGCCACCGGCACCACCCCGACCGTACGACCCGCGCCCGCCCGCCGCGCCGCCGCCAGCGACAACGACCCGCTCTTGCCCGCCCCGCCGATCACCGCCACCGTCACCGGCCGCACGTCACCGGCACGCTCCCGCCGCGCCACGTGCTCCGCGACCACCCGCGCCGTCAGCGCCGGCGCCCCGCACACGTCCAGCACCGCCAGGGACAACTCCGGATGCAGGTCCGCCGGCAGCACCGCCGCGATCGACCGGGCGAACAGGATCGCGTACCCGTCGCACGGCACCTGCTCGCTGCGCCCGTCCCACCGGGCCAGCCCGTCGGTGATCGTCAGCGGTGTCAACGTCAGCGACACCAGCGTGGCCACCCGGTCTCCGGGCCGCAGCCCCAGCGGGGACCGCCGGCCCGCCTCGTCGACCGTGCCGATCAGCATTCCACCCGACCCGGTCACCGGGTTCTGCATCTTCCCCCGCGTGGAGATGATCTCCAGGACCTCGGCGCGGACCTTCTCGCCGTCCCCGCCGTGCTTCTCCGACAACTGTCGGAAACTTGCCGCGTCCAGGTTCAGCCGCTCCACCCGGATGCGCACCTCGTTCGGCGCGATCGCCGGGTCGGCGTCCAGCCGCCAGGCCGCCTGCGGCAGTACCCCCGCCGGTTCCACGACGCGGTGCAGACCCACCGGTGACGTCACGGCGACCTCCCCTGTCCAGCCGCCCGAAGCCCCGGCCAGGGCTCGCATCGCGGGAAAACTTCCGGCAGACTAATTTCTTCACCGGATATTTTCCAGTAGCCTACGGGCCGCTGATCACCAGCACCACGCACCGAGGAGGGGCCGTGACCCAGACCCAACCGGTTGAGACCATGCCTCAACCCCGTCACGCCCCGGCCGCCGCGCCGTCGACCGCCGGGCAGCCGTACGAGTACCGCCGCAGCCCCCTGGTCGAACCCGACTGGACCCGCTTCCCCGGCTGGCGCCACGTCACCCGCGAGCAGTGGGAGAACGCCCAGTGGCAGCGCGTCAACTGCGTGAAGAACGTCAAGCAACTGCGCGCCGTCCTCGGCGACGGCGTCGACGAGACCTTCTACGCCGACCTCGAGACCGACCAGAAGTCCATGGCGACCATGTCCATGCTGGTGCCCCCGCAGATGCTCAACACCATGGTGCCGTTCGAACCCATGAACACCGAGGCGTTCCTCGCCGACCCCGTGCGGCGCTACATGATCCCCGTCGCCTCCGACCGGCGCACCGACTGGCCCTCCCACCCGTACGCCAGCCGCGACTCCCTGCACGAGCACGACATGTGGGTCGCCGAGGGCCTCACCCACCGCTACCCCACCAAGGTCCTCGCCGAGCTGCTGTCCACCTGCCCGCAGTACTGCGGGCACTGCACCCGCATGGACCTCGTCGGCAACTCCACCCCCACCGTCGACAAGCTCAAGCTCACCCTCAAGCCCGTCGACCGGTACGACGCCCACATCAGCTACCTGCGGGCCCACCCCGGCGTCCGCGACGTCGTCGTCTCCGGCGGCGACGTGGCGAACGTGCCGTGGAAGAACCTCGAGTCGTACCTGATGCGGCTGCTGGAGATCGAGACCATCCGCGACATCCGGCTCGCCACCAAGGCCCTCATGGGCCTCCCCCAGCACTGGCTGCAGGCCGACGTCGTCGAGGGTTTGGAGCGGGTCGCCCGCACCGCCGCCCGTCGCGGCGTCAACCTCGCCATCCACACCCACGTCAACCACCGGCAGTCGATCACCCCGCTGGTCGCCCGGGCCGCCCAGACCGCCCTCGACGTCGGCGTCCGCGACGTACGCAACCAGGGCGTGCTCATGCGGGGCGTCAACGCCACCGGCGCCGACCTGCTCGACCTGTGCTTCGCGCTGCAGGGCGAGGCGGGCATCCTGCCGTACTACTTCTACATGTGCGACATGATCCCCAACGCCGAGCACTGGCGCGTCCCCGTGTGGTACGCCCAGCAACTCCAGCACGACATCATGGGCTACCTGCCCGGCTACGCCACCCCGCGCATCGTCTGCGACGTGCCCTTCGTCGGCAAGCGCTGGGTGCACATGCTCACCGAGTACGACCGGGAGCTGGGCATCTCGTACTGGACGAAGAACTACCGCACCTCGATCGAGTCCGCCGACCTGGAGGCGCTGAACAAGCGCTACGCCTACTACGACCCGATCGACACCCTCCCCGAGTCCAGCCGGAAGTGGTGGCACGAGCACCGCGACGACTGACGGCTCGGCTGGCACCGTCAGCGGGGCTCCGGTTCGATCCGGGGCCCCGGTTTTTGGTGCTGATGTGCGGGAGCACGTCGCGTAGAGCGTCCTAGGAAGATAGGGGTTGCCCGGCCCTCAACGTCTGCATCAACGGCCGCTCCGACCTGCCCGGCCCGCTCTGCCAGGCACTCGTCGACTACCACGGCGTCTTCCACGTCATCTCCGCCGGCCGCTGCAACCACGCGGGCACCGCCCGCGCCAGCGGCCCCATCCCCGCGGGCGACGGCAACACCATGCTGATCGGCTGGGAGATCGACTACAACGGCGTCGACCAGGAGAAGACCGCCGCCCAGTACAACGCGTCCATCGCCGCGACCGCCGCCGTCCTCAAGCAGCTCGGCAAGGACGCCAGCTACGCCCGGGGCCACCGCGAGACCAGCACCACCGGCAAGATCGACCCGTCCTTCATCGACCTGAACGTCATGCGCTCCGACGTCGCCGCCAAGATGTCCGGCGGCACCGCCTGGAGCACCATCGTCGACAACACCACCGCCGGGCGGTTCACCGCCAGCGCCAACTGGGGCACTTCCACGTACTCCAGCCAGCGCTACGGCGCCGACTACCGCTTCGCCGACCCCATCGCCGCCAGCGACGCCGCCTGGTACAAGGTGAACATACCGGCCACCGGCACCTACCGCGTCGACGCCTGGTGGCCGGCCAACGCCGGCTACAACAGCTCCACCCCGTACGTCATCGCCGCGTCGGTGTCAGCCGGTGGACGAGCGGCGCCGGCCTGGTCATCGCCGACGCCATCCGGGTCACCCGGGTCTCCTGACCCGAGCACGGCCGGGGCGGGTACGCGACCGGGCGGGCGGGCCGGAGAGCCCGCCCGCCCGGTTACCGCGTCACTTCGAGAACTTCTGCCGAGCCTCCTGGCCGGCGCGCTCCCCCGCCTGCCGGCCCCGGGCCTCCTGCTGCTGGGCGGCACCCTCGGCCCGCATCCGCTCGTTGTCGGTGGCGTCGCCGATCCGCTCCTTGGCGGCGCCGGCCATCTCCTGAGCCTTGCTCTTCGCCTTGTCGGTGAAGCTCATCTCGACTCCCTCTGCTCCGGCGGTTCCGGGGGGCCTACGCCCCTCCCCGCCCCGCATGCCCGCCTGCCAGGACCGGAAACCCGCGCCATGTCGGCGAAACGGCGGTGTTCCGACCTCGTGGATGGCGCCATTTCGCCGACATGGCGGGCACACCGCCTACGGCATCCTAGGAGGCTAGGTGTAATCGGGGAGGCGGGGGCTGGTTAACTGGACGAATGGGAGAGATCACGCTGATCCGGCACGGCGAGACCACCTGGAGCGCCAGCCACCGGCACACCTCGTACACCGACTCACCCCGGACGGCGAGCGGCAGGCCCGCAGCGTCGGCGAGGCCCTGGCCGGCCGCCGGTTCGTCCGGGTGCTGGCCAGCCCCCGCCGCCGCGCGCTGCGCACCGCGCAACTGGCCGGGCTCTTCGACGTGGCGACCGACCCCGACCTGGCCGAGTGGAACTACGGCGAGTACGAGGGACGCACCTCCGTCGAGGTGCACGAGGACCGTCCGGACTGG
Organism: Micromonospora olivasterospora; assembly: GCF_007830265.1. Classification (NCBI taxonomy): domain Bacteria; kingdom Bacillati; phylum Actinomycetota; class Actinomycetes; order Micromonosporales; family Micromonosporaceae; genus Micromonospora; species Micromonospora olivasterospora. The sequence continues at coordinate 5,623,317 of NZ_VLKE01000001.1, read as the reverse complement.
AACCTGTGGACCGACGGCTGCCCCGGCGGCGAGTCGCCGAGCGAGGTGGGCGAGCGGCTCGACCGGGTGCTCGCCCGGGCCGCTCCCCTGCTCGACCGGGGCAACGTCGCCCTCGTCGGCCACGGACACAGCCTGCGGGTGCTCGGCGCCCGGTGGATCGGCCTGCGGCCGTCGGCCGGCAGCCGGCTACGCCTGGACACCGCCACCGTCAGCGTGCTCGGTCACGAGCACGGCCGGCAGGTCATCCTGCGGTGGAACCAGCCGGCTCTCCCGCCGCCCGCGGCCGCCCCCGACCTGACGGCCCGCCATTGATCTTCGGCGGCCGATTCTCGTACGGGGTGGACAGCACCACGGTCGTACGGGTGGTGACGTTGGCGGCGGTGCGGATCTCCTGGAGCAGCCGTTCCAGGTCCGCCGGGCTGGCCACCCGCACCAGCAGCAGGTAGAAGTCCTCCCCCGCCACCGAGTAGCAGGAGTCGATCTCCGGCAGGTGGGCCAGCCGCTCCGGGGCGTCGTCCGGCTGCGACGGGTCGAACGGGCGGATCGCCACGAACGCCGTCAGCGGCAGATCCAACGCCTCGAAGGAGACCCGGGCGGCGTATCCCCTGATCACCCCGCGCTGCTCCAGCCGGCGGACCCGCTGGTGCACCGCGGACACCGACAGGCCGACCTTCTCCGCCAGGTCCGTGTACGACAGCCGCCCGTCGGCGGTCAGCGCCGCGACGATGGCCCGGTCGATCTCCTCCACGGCGTGCAACCTACCGGGAAACACGGCGTTACGCGACGACCGGTCCGCCGGGCGTGACGCTCGGCGGACCCGCGGTCACGCACCGCGTCGCCTCAGGGCCTGGCCAGGGCGCGGGAGATGACCAACCGCTGGATCTGGTTGGTGCCCTCGACGATCTGCAGCACCTTGGCCTCGCGCATGTACCGCTCCACCGGGTGGTCGGCCACGTAGCCGGCGCCGCCGAGCACCTGAACCGCGTCCGTGGTCACCCGCATCGCCACGTCGGTCGCGAACAGCTTCGCCTTCGCCGCCTCGATCGAGTACGGCCGGCCGGCGTCGCGCAGCCGGGCCGCGTGCAGCGTCAACGCCCGGGCGGCGGCGATCTGGGTGGCGGCGTCGGCGAGGATGAACCCGAGCCCCTGGAACTCGATGATCGCGCGGCCGAACTGCTGCCGCTCGCGGGCGTAGCCGACGGCGTAGTCCAGGGCCGCCTGCGCCAGGCCGACGGCGCACGCGGCGATGCCGAGCCGGCCGGAGTCCAGGGCGGACATGGCGATGGCGAAGCCCCGCCCCTCCCCGCCGACGAGCCGGTCGGCCGGTACGCGGGCGTCGTCGAAGGCGATCTGGGCCACCGGGGAGGCGTGCAGGCCCATGGTGCGCTCGGCGGCCTGCGGGGTGATGCCGGGGGTGGCCCGGTCGGCGAGCAGGCAGGAGATGCCCTTCGGGCCGGGCCCGCCGGTGCGGCAGAAGATGTTGTAGAAGTCGGCGACCCGGGCGTGGGTGATCCACGCCTTGGTGCCGGTCACCACGTAGGAGTCGCCGTCGCGGACGGCCCTCGTCGTCAATGCCGCCGCGTCCGAGCCGCCCTGGGGCTCCGAGAGGCAGTACGCCCCCAGCAGCTCGCCGCCGATCATGTCGGGCAGCAGCTTGCGCTGCTCGTCGGTGCCGAACTGGGCGAGCGGGTAGCAGGACAGGGTGTGCACGCTGACCGCCTCGGCGACGGCGAGCCACCGGCTGGCGAGGATCTCCAGCACCTGGAGGTAGACCTCGTACGGCTGGGCGGCCCCGCCGTGCTCCTCCGGGTACGGCAGGCCGAGCAGGCCGGCGCGGCCGAGGGTGCGCAGCACCTCGCGGGGGAACTCGGCGCGCTGCTCGAAGCCGGCGGCGCGGGGGGCCAGTTCCCGGTCGGCCAGCTCGGTGGCGAGGTCGAGCAGGTCGTGGGCCTCGTCGGTGGGCAGGATCCGGTCGACGTTCATAGCGCGATGAGCTCCGTGGGGGTGGTGTTGAGCCGGGTGACGCCGTCCGTCGTGCAGACGACGATGTCCTCGATGCGGGCGCCGTGTCGGCCCGCGAGGTAGATGCCCGGCTCGACCGAGAACGCCATGCCGGGTTCGAGGGGCCGGGAGTTGCCGGCGACCACGTACGGGTCCTCGTGGCCGTCCAGGCCGATGCCGTGGCCGGTGCGGTGCAGGAACGCCGGGCCGTACCCGGCGTCGGCGATCAGGTCGCGGGCGGCGGCGTCGACGGCCTCGGCGGGAACGCCGGGGCGGACCGCGGCGACGGCGGCGCGCTGGGCGGCGTGCAGGACCGCGTAGTAGTCGGTGAACTCGGCCGGGGCGGGGCCGCCGGCGACGTAGGTGCGGGTGCTGTCGGAGCGGTAGCCCGACGGCATGGTGCCGCCGATGTCGACCACCACGGGCTCACCGGCGCCGATCGGGCGGTCGGAGGTGCCGTGGTGCGGGCTGGCGCCGTTGGGGCCGCCGGCGACGATGACGAAGTCGGCGGTGACGTGGCCGGCGGCGCGGATCGCCGCCGCGATGTCGGTGGCCACCTGCGCCTCGGTGCGGCCGGGGCGCAGCCACTCGCCCATGCGGGCGTGCACGGCGTCGATGGCGGCGCCGGCCTCGGCGAGCGCGGCGACCTCGGCCGGGGACTTGCGGATGCGCAGCTCGCGCAGGACGTCGCCGGCCAGGCGCTGGGCGGCGTCGGGCAGCAGGGCGCGCAGGGCGAGGACCTGCTCGGCCCACATCCGGTCGGCCAGGCCGACCGCGGCGACCGGCCCGCCGAGGGCGGCCCGCACGAGCGGGTACGGGTCGGTGCCGTCGGCGTGGTCGACGATGCGTACGCCGGTGGCCGGCGCGGGGGACGCCTCCGCGGCGGGACGTTCCAGGGTGGGGACGACGAGGGTGGGCTCGCCGTCGGCGGGCAGCACGAGGCAGGTCAGCCGCTCGCCGGCGTGCGCGTCGTAGCCGGTGAGGTAGCGCAGGTCGGAGCCGGGGGTGAGCAGCAGGGCGTCGAGGCCGGCGGCGGCGGTGGCGCGGCGGGCGGCGGCCAGCCGGTCGGCGGGGTACAGCTCGTCGGTTCCCACCCGGTCAGCTTAACGGTCGTTCGGGCGCCGCCGTACCCTGCTTGCCCCTCCGCGACGGGCGAGCGCTGGGCGAACCGTGACACCCGGGACGCGAGCGGTCCCGCAAGCGGATCGCGGGGTCAGGGCCCCGGCTCCTCGCGACGTGGCCGGTGGCCGGGGTGGGAGTTGCGTAGCACGATCGCGAGGTTGTCGCCGATCTCGCGGGTCAGCGGGTCGTCCGGCCCGAAGCGACGCACCGCCGCCCGGTGGGCCGGTTCGAGGATCTCCACGGCCTCCGGCGCGTTTCCCGCCATGAACAACGAGGCGCCGAGGGTCTTGGCGGTGTCGAGGGTCTCCGGGTGGGCCGCGCCGAGCCGGCGACGCTTCCGGCGCAGGGTGTCCCGCAGCACCGGGAGACCTTCCGCCCACTGGTGCGCCACCACCAGCGCGCAGCCGAGATTGTGGGCGAACGTCAGCGTCGCCGGGTGGTCGCGGCCGAACGTGCTTACCGCCCGCCGGCGCGCCTCACGGTGCCGGTCGGCCGACTCGACGAGTCGCCGCAGACGGAACAGCGCGGACCCGAGGCGGTCGAGAGTGACGACCGTCTCCGGGTGCTCGGGGCCGAGTTCCCGCTCGCAGTCGACCAGCAGCCGCTGCCACGCCCGTTCCGCCGGCGCGTACTGGCCCGCGTCGAACAGCGCCAGGGCCGCCCGCGACCGCCGCTCCAGGTCGGCCGGCAGCGGAGCCGGCCTGCGCCAACGGAATCCCACCGTGTCCACCTCCCCGGGTGTCTACGTCGGAGCCGACTTGCCCAACCGGTCGTCCAGCGCGCGCCCCTCCGCCTCGCTCACCTCGGCCCCGGCCGGCGGCAGGCCGAGAGCCGCGGCCAGGTCACGCAGGCGCAGGTCGATGGCCGACTCGATCAGCTCGGCCAACTCGGCCAGCGTGTCGCGCAGGCGCCGCCAGGCCGTCAACAGCATGCCGGCCCCGACCAGCAGCGCCGGCCACCACCGCAAGCCCAGCGCCAGGTAGAGGATCGACCAACCCACCAGCGCGACGGCCTCGCCGTAGCGGGTGCGGGCGTCGGTGACAGGCTGCCGCGCGTCCTCGTCGAGCAGCAGCCACAGCCGCGGCCACACCAGGGCGGCGCTGACGTGGTACTGCGCCCGGACCCGCGCCTCGACCAGCCGGACGCGGTCGCCCAGCCAGGTCGGCCGCTGCGGCAGGTATGCGGCGACGGTGGGCACCCCGGCGCGGCGGGCGGCGGCGATGGCACGCGACCGCCTGGACCACCCGGAGCGGGTGACCAGCCCGCGGGTCAGGAACCACTCGCGCAGCCACCACCGCTGCGCCAGCCAGCCCAGGCCGCGGGCGGCCGTGCCCGCCAGCCCCGCCCCGACGAGGACGACGGACCCGACGACCACCAGCCGGGCGGGGCTGGCGGCCAGGTCGCGGCCCACGCGCTCGGCCGTCGCGGCGAGCTGGTCGAGGTCGAACGGCCGGGCATGACCGAGCGCCACCGCGACCGCGCCGACGGCGACCAGGAGGACGCCCGGCAGGAGGACCGCCGTCAGCCAGCGGCCACTGACCCGCTTGCCGACCTCGGTGAGCAGCCCGATCATGCGGGTCGCATGGGCGTGTCGAAGGCGGTGCACCGGGGCAGGTGGCCGTGCTCGTCCCGGTGGGCCCGGCGGGCGCAGCGGTCGCGCGGACAGGCGTACTCGGCCGAACCCGCGCCCGGCGGCCGGCCCCCGCCCGGGAGCACGGCCAGCCCCACCGTCGCGCGGTCGGACCAGCCGCGCTGGCTGCCGACGGACTCGCGGGGCCCCCACTTGCGCAGCGCCCGCTGCGCGGACGCGCCCTCCCGGACCCGTTCGGCGTCGCGGTCGAGCCGGTCCAGCACCCCGTTGCTGCGGGCCTGCTCCCGCAGGGTCGGCAGCAGCTCGCACCACCTGGCCAGGAAGTCGGCTTCTGACTGCACCCGCACCGCCTTTCGATCCTCGGTGGACGATCCCCGAGTCTATCGACCTTGCTCTACGCTGGGTTCCGGGGCCAGCACGGGGAGGTGCCGCGGTGTTCGGACGACGCAACCGGCAGACGGATGACGAGATCGGCGCCGCGCTGCGGGAGGCCCGGGAGTGGCTGGCGGATTTCGAGGGCTCGGGCCGGGTCGCCGACCTCGACGCGGCGATCGCCGCCGGTGACCACGCGCTGTCCCTGTGCGCCCCCGACGCGCCCGAGCGGTTCGCGGTCCTGCTCCTGCTCGGCCAGGCGCGGGCGCTGCGCTCCGAGGCCGCCGACTCGCACCAGGATCTCGCGGACGCCGTGGAGACCTACCGGGAGCTCCGCCGGCTGGCGCCGACCGAGCAGCCCGACACCACGGGGTTCGTGCTGCGCGCCTTCGCCGGCCTGTCGCTGCGGCTCGGCCTGCTCACGGGCGCCCAGCGGCCCGTGGAGGAGGCCGCGCTCGCCAGCCGGGAGATGGACCAGCTGGCGTTGTCGACCGGGCACGCCGAGCTGCACTCCGCCGCCGCCGAGATGCTGCGGCACGTGCTGTTCGTGCTGCCGCCCGACCATCCCGACCGGGCCGCGCTGAGCGCCGTGCGCGGGGCCGCCCTGATCCGGTGGACGCGGCGCACGGGCGACCCGTCGCGGCTGGACGAGGCGACCGAGGAGGTGGAGGGGGCGGTACGCCGCTGCCCTGCCGGCGACCCCAACCGCCCGCCCTTCCTGGCGCTGCTCAGCGACGTACGCCAGCTCCGCTACGAGCGCGACGGCACGCGCGAGGCGCTCGACGCGATGCTGGCCGTCTCCCGCGAGGTGCTCGACCTCTATCCGGCCGGCCACGCCGTGTCGACGGCCATGCTGCGCAACCTGGGCCTGCTGCACCGCGACCGCTACGGCCTGACCGGGGAGGTGGCCGACCTCGACGCCGCCGCGCACTACCTGCGGCTGGCCGCCGACCGCACCGCGGACCCGGCTGAGCGGGCCGCGGTCGAGGACGTCCTGGCCGAGGTGGTCGGCCTGCACGGTCCGTTGCCCGAGGTCCGCGTCCCACCCGGTCTGACCTTCGTCGCCGGGCCCGGCACGACACCGCGCCGCCCACCGGCCGAGGTCGGCGACGACCTCGACGAGCTGGCGCGACACGGCGCCGCGCTGTCGGACCTGCTGGGCGAGTACGAGCGAATTGGGGACGCCGCGCTGCTGGAGCGCATCGCCGACGACGGCCGTCAGCTGCTGGCGCGGCTGCGCCCGGGCCACCCCGGCCGCTGGCTGGTCGGCGCGCCGCTCGGTCCCGCACTGATGCGCCGGTTCGAGACGCTCGGCGAGGCCGCCGACCTGGACGAGGCGGTCGAACTGCTGCGGGAGGTGCTCGCGCGCCCGCTGTTCAGCCCGGCCGACGGGACGGACGATCTGACGAACCTAGCCGCCGCGCTGATCAACCGGTTCCTGCGCGACCGCACCGGCGCCGACCTCGACGAGGCGATCGCGCACTGCCGCCGCGCGGTCGAGCTGACCGAACCCACCGAGCGGACGCACGCACGCTACCTGCTCACCCTGGGCACCGCGCTGGTCTACCGCTACGAGCACTCGGGACGGCGGTTCGACCTGGACGAGGCGATCGCGGTGGGGCAGCGGGCGCTGACCGCGGCCCGCACCCCGGGCGACGCCACCGTCGCCCGGGCGAACCTCGGCAACCGCCTGCGTCAGCGGTTCCTCGCCGGCCGCGACCCGGCAGACATCCAGGCGGCCGTGGCCCACCTGCGGGCCGCCCTGGCCGCCGAGGACGATCCTCCGGTCCGGCTCAACCTCGCCCTGTCGCTGCGCAACCTCGGGGCGGGGCCGGGCGGCGAGGACGACCTGCACGACGCGGTCGAACAGTTCCGGGCCGTCCTCGACATGGCGCCGCGGCGGTCACCGATCCACCTGACCGCCCTGCTGGGCCTCGCCCAGGCGCTCGGGGACCTCGGCCGCATCGGGGAGGCCGTCGCGGTGCTCGACGGGGTGGCCGAGAGCGGAGCGGGCCGCTCCTTCGAGCGGATGGACGCGCTGACGACGCTCGCGGGGCTGCGCGCCGAGCTCGCCGCCGAGGGCCGCGGCGACTGGCGGGACGCGGCCCGGGCCTACGCCGACGCGGTGCAGCAGTTGCACCTCACCGTGTGGCGGGGTCTCGGCGCCACCGACCGGGACCGGCTGGTCACGCGCTGGCCCACCGTGGCGTGCGACGCCGCCGCGGCGGCCGTGGCCGCGGGTCTGCCGCAGCAGGCCGTCGAGCTGCTCGACCACGGCCGTTCCCTGTGGTGGGGGCAGCTGCTGGACACTCGCAGCGACCTGTCCGCGCTGCGGCAGGCGCACCCGGACCTGGCGGAGCGGCTGACCGAGCTGCGCGCCGAGTCCGACCGGCTGGCGGGGTCGGACGAGCCGGGCGCCGCCGGACGCAGACGGCGGCTGGCGCTGGACTGGGACCACGCCGTCGCGGCCGTCCGCGCCCGGCCCGGGTTCGCGCGCTTCCTGCTGCCCACGCCGTTCGCCGAGCTGGCGGCCGCGGCGGCGGACGGCCCCGTGGTGCTGGTGAACGTCAGCCGCCACCGGTGTGACGCACTCGTCCTGACCGGTGGGGGCGTGCGGGTCGTCCCACTGCCCGACCTGACCGCCGAGGAGGCCGGCGAACGTACCCACCGTTATCTCGACGTGGTGGCCCGGGTCGGCACGGGTGGTGCCTCGTCCGGGCCGCGCGAGCAGGTGCTCCTGGCGTACCTGGAATGGCTGTGGGACGTGGTGGCCGCGCCCGTGCTCGCCGCGGTCCCGGCCCCGGCCGGCGCGCGCATGTGGTGGTGCCCGACCGGGCCGCTCGCGCTGGCGCCGCTGCACGCGGCCGGCTATCACGACCCGGACGACGCGCCCGCCGGGCGCAGCGTGCTCGACCACGTCGTGTCGTCGACGACCCCGACGCTGCGGGCTTTGCGGCACGCCCGCCGGCCCTCGGCGGCCCGGGCACACCGCCTGCTGGTGGCGGCGTACGACGAGCGGCCGCACTACGTGACCGGGCTGCCCGACCTGCCCTCCGCCGCCCGGGAGGCCCGGCTGCTGCGGTCGCGGTTCCCCGACGCCACCACGCTGACCGCGGCGGCGGCCAGCCGGGCGGGGGTGATGGCGGCGCTGACCGGCCACAGCTGCGCGCACTTCGCCTGCCACGGCGAGCCCGGGGCGGGCGGCCGGGCGGCACTGTTCCTCGCCGACGCGCCGCTGACCATGGCCGACATCGCGCAGCTCGACCTCGACGGCGCGCACCTGGCGGTGCTGTCCGCCTGCCACACGGCGATGGGCACGGCCGACCTGCCGGACGAGGCCGGCCACCTGGCCGCCGCCCTGCAGGTCGCCGGGTTCCGGCAGGTCGTGTCGACCCTGTGGGCGATCGCCGACGACACCGCGGTCGCCGTCGCCGAGGGCCTGTACGACGGTCTCGCCGGGCCCGACGGCGCGGTGGACCCGGCGCGGGCGGCGGGCGCGCTGCACAGGGTGGTCGGGAGGCTGCGGCAGCAGAACCCGTACGAGCCCAGCCGGTGGGCGCCGTTCGTGCACCACGGACGGTGACCGGGCTCCGGTCAGGACGGCAGGACCGCCGTGCAGACCCGGCGGGCCCGGTCCGCGTGGGTGAGCACGTCGACGCTGTGCACGTACTGGTCGACGGCGCCGAGCGGCGGGCGGGCCCGCAGGGCCGGATCGGTGATCGCGGCGCGCAGCGCGGCGGCGAACCGGCCCGCGTGCAGCACCAGGAACGGCCGCCGGTGGAAGGGTCGCACGGTCGGGTCGACCGGGGCGGCCAGCCCGGTGTCGTTGGTCCAGGCCGCCAGGGTCTCCAGCGCCCGGACCAGGCCCGCCTGCCGGCCGGACCAGGCGCCGGAGGACAGGGCGTCGGTCAGCGCGACGACCACGGGCGCCGCCGGTGGCAGCCGGGCGAAGAGGGTGCCGAGCCACTTGTCGTACGGGGGCCAGCGGCGGTGCAGCAGCAGACCGAGCCGCATCAGGTCGTGGGCCAGGCCGGCGGTCACCACCCGGCTGCCCAGCTCGTCGCCCACCTCCGCGCAACGGCCCGGCAGGTGCTCGGACTGGGCGACGCGTGCCCAGGCGGCCGCCAGCACGTGCCGCCACACGTCGTCCGGGTACCAGGCCAGCGCCGCGCGGGCGGCGGTCAGCGCGCCGTCCAGGCCGTCGTGGAACACGGCCCCGCCGGTGACCTCGGCCAGCCGCTGCGTCGGCGTCGCCAGCCAGTCCTCGACGGCGATGCCCCGGGTCGGGTCGAAACCCAGCCGGTCCCGCAGCCAGCCGCCCACCTCGTCGACCGTCACGCCGTGCCGGCTGCCGCTGGCGTCGACGACCCCGAGGCGCGCGTCGCCGTGTCCGGCGTACCGGGTCGGCCAGCCGAGGAACTCCGCGGGCAGCCCGGCGTCGAGGACGGCCCGTACCTCGGGAACCCGGTCGGTGTCGCGGGCCGCCACGAACAGTTGGCCGCGGGGACCCCAGTCGTGGTCGGTGGAGCGTGCGGTGTCCAGGCCCAGCAGCTCGGAGCCGCCGTCGAGCAGCGCCGCCGCGTACCGCAGCCCCGGGCAGCGGTCGGCCAGCAGCGGGGCGAGCACCTCGTGGTGGAAGCGCCGGCAGAGCGTCAGGCCGGGTACGAACGCCATGCCAGGCAGTCTGCCCTCCGCGCGGTCCCGCCTCCACGCTTTTCGCGGGCATCCGGACCGCCGCCGCGGGTACGCCGCCGCACGCGGCCGTCGCGGCCGTCCCGATCGAGCACGCGGCCGGCCGCCCGTCCCCGGCATCGTCGGTGCGCTGTGTCAGGCTGTCGGGCGTGGCTCACCGACCCCCCATCATGCTGATCGACGCACCCAGCCTCTACTTCCGCGCCTACTTCGGCATTCCCGAGTCGGCGGCGCGGGCCGAGGACGGCTCGCCGGTCAACGCCGTGCGCGGCTTCCTCGACATGCTCGCCACGCTGGTACGCACCCGCCGGCCGGACCGGATGGTCTGCGCGCTGGACCACGACTGGCGGCCGGACTGGCGGGTGGCGCTGCTGCCGTCGTACAAGGCGCACCGGGTGGCGCCCGAGGGCGGCGAGGTGGTGCCGGACACGCTGTCCCCGCAGGTGCCGGTGATCCTGGACGTGCTGGCGGCGATCGGCATCACCGCCGTCGGCGCGGCCGGCTACGAGGCGGACGACGTGCTGGGCACCCTCTCGGCGACCCAGCCGGGCCCGGTGGAGGTGGTCTCCGGCGACCGGGACCTGTTCCAGCTCGTCGACGACACCCGCGGCGTGCGGCTGCTGTACGTCGGGCGGGGCGTGGCCAAGCTGGAGGACTGCGACGACGCCGCGGTGCGCGGCCGCTACGGGGTCCCCGCCGACCGGTACGCCGACTTCGCCGCCCTGCGCGGCGACCCCAGCGACGGGCTGCCCGGGGTGCCGGGGGTCGGGGAGAAGACCGCGGCCCGACTCGTCGACCGGTACGGCGGCATCGACGCGATCCTCGCCGCGCTCGACGACCCGGCCTCCGGGTTCGCCCCCGGCCTGCGGGCCAAGCTCGCCGCCGCCCGCGACTACCTGGCCGTCGCGCCGAAGGTGGTGCGGGTCGCGCTGGACGTGCCCCTGCCCGCGCTGCCCACCGCGCTGCCGCAGTCCCCGGCCGACCCGGACCGGCTGCTCGAGCTGGCCCAGCGATGGAACCTGGCGGGCTCCTGCCGGCGCCTGGTCGACGCCCTCGCCACTCCCGCCTGACCGGGCCGAGCACCTCCGCGATCTTGCACTTACTGCCCGGACAAAACCGGGCAAAGACTCCATTCCGTGGGCCCAAAGTGCAAGATCGCCGTGCGCGCCGGCGCGGGACGCACCGGCGCAGCGGTGCCGGTCAGGTGGCGACGTGGTAGGCGAGCACGCCGCGGTTGATCGCGGCGATGGCCTGCCGGGCGGTGGACCGCAGGTCAGCCGACGCGCCGCCGGAGTCGGCGAGCTGGCCGAGCAGGTCGACGACCTGCCGCGCCCACCGGACGAAGTCCCCGGCGGGCATCTCGCCGTCGAGCTGGTGGCCGCTGGCCAGCACCTTGGCCAGGACCTCGCCCCGCGCCCAGCGGTAGACGGGCCAGGCGAACCCGAGATCTGGCTCCCGGGTGACGGCCAGCCCCCGGCCGGCCTCGTCGGCCTCGATCTCGCCCCACAGCTTGAGGGTCTCCTCCACGGCCTCCGCCACCGGCCCGCGCGGCAGCGACGCCCGCTCGTCGAGGTCGCGGCGGGCCTCGAAGACCACCACGGACACGGCGGCGGCCAGCTCGGCCGGGGACAGCCCGTCCCACACCCCCGGCGCAGGCACTCGGCGACCAGCAGGTCGGCCTCGGTCCAGATCCGGCCGAGCATCCGCCCGGCGTCGGTGACCGCCCCGTCGGCGGACAGGTAGCCGCGCGCGGTGAGCAGGGCGACGATCCGGTCGAACGTGCGGGCGAGGGAGCCGGTGCGGCCGGCGACCCGCTGGCGCAGCTCCTCGGTGTCGCGCTCGAGCCGGCGGCGCCGCTCCGCCCAGCGGGCGTGTTCCTCCCGGTCCGGGCAGGCGTGGCAGGGGTGCCCGCGCAGCTCGCCGCGCAACTGGGTGAGCGCGTGGTCCTCGCCGCCGGCAGCCCGGGACCGGCCGCCACGCCGGCCGCCGTGCCGGTCGAGCCCGGTGCCGGTGACGGCGGCGGCCAGGTCCCGCCGGGCCGCCGGGGAGCGGTGGTTGAAGTGCTTGGGCACACGGATGCGGGCGAGGACCTCGGCGGGGGTGGTGAAGTCGCCGGCGCTGACCCGCCCGGCCCAGCGGTCCTGGGTGAGCACCAGCGGGCGGGGCTCGCCGAACCCGCCGGTGGCCGGGTCCAGGACGACCGCGAGGCCGGCCCGGCGCCCCGAGGGCACCCGGATCACGTCGCCGACACGCAGCCGCTCCAGCGACGCCACCGCCGCCGCCTTGCGCTGGTGCTGGCCCTGCCGGGCCAGCGCCCGCTCCCGGTCGGCGATGGCCACCCGCAACGCGAAGTACTCGTCGAAGTCGCCGTGGTGGCAGGCCGCCTCCGCGCCGTACGCATCGATGGTCTCGGTGTTGCGTTGCACCTGCCGGGCCAGGCCGACCACCGACCGGTCCGCCTGGAACTGGGCGAACGAGGACTCCAGCAGGGCACGGGCCGGCTCGGCCCCGACGCTGCCGACGAGGTTGACGGCCATGTTGTACGACGGCCGGAAGCTGGAGCGCAGCGGGTAGGTGCGGGTGGAGGCCAGCCCGGCCACGTGCCGGGGGTCCGTCTCGGGCGACCACACGACGACGGCGTGCCCTCGACATCGATGCCCCGGCGCCCGGCGCGGCCCGTGAGCTGCGTGTACTCGCCGGGGGTGAGGTCGACGTGGGCCTCGCCGTTGAACTTCACGAGGCGTTCCAGCACGACGCAGCGGGCCGGCATGTTGATGCCCAGAGCGAGGGTCTCGGTGGCGAAGACCGCCTTGACCAGGCCCCGGACGAACAGCTCCTCGACGACCTCCTTGAACGCCGGGAGCATGCCGGCGTGGTGGGCGGCGAGGCCGCGCTCGAGGCCGTCGAGCCACTCCCAGTAGCCGAGCACCGACAGGTCCTCGCCCGGGATGGCGGTGATCCGCGACTCGACGACGCGGCGGATCTCCGCCCGCTCCTCGGGGGAGGTCAGGCGCAGGCCGGCGGCGAGGCACTGCTGGACGGCGGCGTCGCAGCCGGCGCGGCTGAAGATGAACAGGATCGCCGGGAGCAGCCCCTCCCGGTCGAGGCGGTCGACGATGTCGGGGCGCAGCGGGCCGCGCCAGCGCGGGCCGCGCCGGCCGCCGCCCGGGAAGGCGCTGCGCCCCTCCCCCAACTCCAGGCGGCGCATGGTGTCGCGGGTGTAGCGCAGCAGCTCCGGGTGCACGTCGTGCTTGCGGGCGGCGTCTGCGTCGTGGAACAGGTCGAACATCCGCCGACCGACCAGCATGTGCTGCCACAGCGGCACCGGCCGGTGCTCGCTGACCACCACGGCGGTCTCGCCGCGGACGGTGACCAGCCAGTCGGCGAACTCCTCGGCGTTGGAGACGGTGGCCGACAGCGAGACCAGGGTGACCGAGGCGGGCAGGTGGATGATCACCTCTTCCCAGACGCCGCCGCGGAACCGGTCGGCGAGGTAGTGCACCTCGTCCATCACCACGTACGCCAGGCCCTCGAGGGTGGCCGAGCCGGCGTAGAGCATGTTGCGCAGCACCTCGGTGGTCATCACCACCACGGGCGCGTCGCCGTTGATCGCGTTGTCGCCGGTGAGCAGCCCGACCTGGTCGGCCCCGTGGCGGTCCACCAGGTCGTGGTACTTCTGGTTGGACAGCGCCTTGATCGGCGTGGTGTAGAAGCACTTGCGCCGGGCGGTGGCCGCGCCGCCGTCCCCGGCCGGCCGGCCGGGCGCGCCGCGCAGCGCCAGGTGCACGGCGAACTCGCCGACCACGGTCTTGCCTGCGCCGGTCGGGGCGCAGACCAGCACGCCGCTGCCCCGTTCGAGGGCCTGGCACGCCTCCCGCTGGAAGTCGTCGAGATCGAACCCCAGGTCGAGGGCGAACTCGTCCAACGCCGGAAACTGTGCGGCCTGCGCGGCCCGGCGGCGCGCCGCGGCGTACCGCTCGGCGGGACTCGACATGTCTTCAAGATTAATGCGTGCGTCGCGGCGCCACCGGCCAAGGCCATGCGACAGGGGCCCCGGGGGCGATCGGTAGGGTGCACGGCGTGCCGGAGCATGCCGAACCGTCCCATCTGACTTCCCGCGGCGCCGACGAGGGCGTGGCCCGGGCGTCGCGCCGGCCCGTCGAGGCCGTGCTGTTCGACTTCCACGGCACCCTCGCCCAGGTGGAGGAGCCGCACGAGTGGGTGCTCGCCGCGGCGCGGGCCTGCGGGGTGACCCTGGAACGCGTCCGCGCCACGGCGCTGGCCGACCGGCTGCTCACCGCCGGCCGGGCCGGCGGGCCGCTGCCGGCCCGGGTGCCGCCGGCGCTGGCCGAGTTGTGGGCCGACCGGGACCTGTACCCGCACGCGCACCGGGGCGCGTACACGGGGCTGGCCGGGACGGTGGACGCCGGCATCGACGGCTTCGCCGACGCGCTGTACGAGCGGGTGCTGGTCCCGGAGGGGTGGGTGCCGTACCCGGACACCGCCGCGACCCTGGCGGCGCTGCGGCGGGGCGGGGTGAAGGTGGCGGTGGTGAGCAACATCGGATTCGACATCCGGCCGCTGTTCGCCGCCTGGGGGCTCGACGGGCTGATCGACGCCTACGCCCTGTCGTACGAGGTGGGGCGGTGCAAGCCGGACCCGGGGATCTTCCTGCGGGCGTGCGGGATGCTCGGGGTGGATCCGGAGCGGGCGCTGATGGTCGGGGATACCGCCGCCGACGCCGGCGCGGTCCGGGCCGGCTGCGCCGTGCTGGTGCTGCCGGAGGCGGAGCCGGGCCGGGCCAACGGGCTGGGGTCGGTGCTCGACCTGACCCTGGGCGGTTGAGCCACCCCAGCCATCTCACCCACTGCGCTCGCAGCAACACCCTCTGCTCATGCGGTAACCGAACAGTGGCACCATTCACGACACCATTGACTGAACTTTGTGAATGTGATAATGCCCAGTCCCTTAATGCACGTAAAGCACTGGGAAAGTCCCTTTTCCTCCGCGCCGGAGTTTGGGTAACGAGGGCGTGACTAATTGCCTTTCGTCGGTAGATAATGGCCGCCGCGATGATCCACGCCGGTCATCGCAAGTCGGACACGGCTCCACCGACACTCATCGAAAGGGACAATTCCGTGAAGCGGGACTACTCACCTGTGCTGCCGGGCGACGGCGACACCGACTACGCGCGATACATGCGTACGGACGAGTTGCTCGACCTGCAACGGCGCCCAGCAGACGTGATCCACCGTGACGAGCTGCTCTTTCAGGTGGTCCACCAATCGGCTGAGTTGTGGCTCAAGTTGGCAGCCGCCGACCTGACCGAGGCGGCCGCCCGCGTCGAGGCCGACGAGCCCGCCGCGGCCGAGCTGATGGTGACGAGGGCGGCGCTCGGGATCCGGTTCCTCACCGACCAGCTGGAGATGTTCCGGTACCTGAACCCGGTCGACTTCCAGGCGATGCAACCCGCTTTCGGTAACGGCTCCGGCGCCGAATCGCCCGGTTGGAAGCAGGCCCAGGCCGCGAGCCGACAGCTCGGCCGCGCGTTCACCGAACTGCTCGCCGCCCGGCAGGTGGACCTGGGCAAGCTCTACCTCGGCGAACCGGCGGACCCGCTGTACCGCCTGGCGGAGGCGATGACGGACTGGGACGAGCGGGTCAACCTGTGGCGGGAGCGGCACTACAAGGTCGCCATCCGCATCGGCGGACACGCCAACGCGGGCACGCCGGGCAGCAAGGCGAACATGCTCGCCAAATTGATGGGGTACCGGTTCTTTCCGGAGCTGTGGCAGGTACGCGTCGGGCTCGGTCGCGCACCCGAACCAGCCGAAAACCCCGCCGGGGAAATCTGAAACCGGAAAATCCGTTCCGCAAATCTTCGGGCACATCGCCGTTCGTGTTCGATGGCATCTTCATATCGAGCCACGGTTCGTGTGCGAACTGCCGACACGGCTGTCGGGCACCACCGATTCCGCAGTTTCCCCACCCCGGGGGGCGCTCGGGCGGGCCACCGCGCCGGCAAACATTTCGTCGACATGGCC
Source organism: Micromonospora olivasterospora (assembly GCF_007830265.1). Classification (NCBI taxonomy): domain Bacteria; kingdom Bacillati; phylum Actinomycetota; class Actinomycetes; order Micromonosporales; family Micromonosporaceae; genus Micromonospora; species Micromonospora olivasterospora. The sequence goes on along the minus strand of NZ_VLKE01000001.1, from coordinate 5,607,495 downwards.
GCGTACGCCGCCGCGGTGTTCCAGCCGCGCACCCGCCCCGGTGGTCACCGCCCGTGACGGCTACCGCCCGAAGACCCCGCCCGACGCTACTGGAGGCTGCCCCGAGTGAGCACATCCGACCTGGAATCCGCCGCCGACGTGGCCCGGCCGCTCGACGCCGGCCCGCACGCCGCGTTGCGCGCCAAGTTCCCCCTGCTGGAAAGCTGCGTCTACCTCAACAGCAACTCCACCGGCGCGGTGCCCCGGGACGTGGAGCACGTGCTGGCCCGCTACTGGGAGACGCTACGCACCTGGCGGGACGACGTGTGGCAGGGCTGGCTGGAGGGCCTGGGCCGGTACGCCGACTCTGTGGCCACGCTGATCGGCGCGCCGCCGGGCAGCGTGGTCACCGACGCGAACCTGAGCACCCTGCTGGCGCGGGTCGCCTCCTGCTTCGACTACCGCCCGCCCCGCGACCGGGTCGTCACCACCGACCTGGAGTTCCCGACCGTGCCGTTCGTCTGGAACGCGTTCCGCCGCTACGGCGCCCGCCTCGACGTGGTCGGCACCGGCGGGCCGCGGTTCGACGAGGACGCCCTCGAACGACACATCGACGAGCGGACGCTGCTGGTGTGTGTGCCGCACGCCAGCTTCAGCTCCGGGGCCACCCTGGACCTGGCGCGCCTGGTCCGGCGCGCCCACGACGTCGGCGCCCTGGTGGTCGTGGACGCCTTCCAGACGGTCGGCGTCGTGCCGCTGGACGTGGCCGCGCTCGGGGTCGACGTCGTCCTCGGCGGGTCGCACAAGTGGCTGTGCGGCGTCGGCACCGCCTTCCTCTACGTGCGGCCCGACCTGGTGGGCGACCTGGAACCGGCGGCGACGGGCTGGCAGGCCGGCGACCGGGCGATGACGTTCCAGCCGTCGACCGGCTGGGCGGCCGGGGCCCAGCGGTTCGCCGGCGGCACGCCGTACCCGCTGACCTCGCTGGCCTCCCAGGTCGGCCTGGACCTGCTGGCCGGCGTCGGCATGCCGGCGATCCGGGCGCACTCGCTGGCCTGCACCCAGCGGATCATCGACCGCGCCGAGGCGGCCGGCATCCCGGTGGTCAGCCCCACCGAGCCGCACCGGCGCGGCGGCGTGGTGTGCCTGGACGTCCCCGACGGGGAGGCGGTCAAGCGGCGACTCGCCGAGCGGAACCTGGTCTGCTCCTGGCGCGGCTACCTGCGGGTCGGCCCGCACGTCTACAACACCCTCGAGGAGATCGACGAGTTCATGGACGCGCTGGAGAGCGAGCGGCGAGGGGGCGACGACCGATGAGCGTCACCCTGTCCCCCCGGGCGCTGATGAGCCTGCTCGTCAACGGACCCAAGGCCGTGGACGTGCTGGAGACCGCGCTCGCCGTCGGGCTGCTCGACGCCCTGGAGGCCGGGCCGGGCCGCCTCGGCGACCTGGCAGAGCGCCTCGGGGCGCGGCCGCTGCGGCTGTACAAGTTCCTCGACTGCCTGGAGAGCCTCGGCGTCGTCGAGCGCGACGAGCCCGGCGACGACATCGCGCAGGCGGTGTACCGGGCCGTACCCGGGCTGAAGGACGCGGTGCTGTCCGTCGTCGGGCCGGACGCGATCGAGCGGGACCGGGACAGATACCCGTGGCGGCGCCTGCACGGCCGGCTCGCCGAGAGCCTGCGCGGCGAGGTCGGCATGACCGAGGACGACTTCGTGTGGCCGCCCAAGACCGACGAGCAGACCGCCGCGTTCGAGCGGAGCATGTCCGCGGGCGTCGGGCCGGCCGTCGAGACGATCCACCGGCACGCCGACGAACTGTGGTCCGGGAGGCGGCGGTTTCTCGACGTCGGCGGCGGCGACGGCACGCTCGCCGTACGGGTCCTCGACGACGCCCCGGACCTGCGCGCCGACGTGTTCAACCTGCCGGCAGTGGGGCCGCTGGTGGAGCAGACCCGGGCCGGGTGCGGGCACCCGGACCGGCTGGGGTTCGTCGGCGGGGACTTCTTCGCCGGGCCGCTGCCGACCGGGTACGACGCGATGGCGTTCGTCCGGGTGCTGCACGACTGGCCCAACGACGTCGCCCGGCGGCTGGTCGAGAAGGCGTACGCCGCGCTGGAGCCGGGCGGGCTGCTGCTGATCTGCGAGGAGTTCCGCACCCCCGACCGGCTGGCGATCCAGTTCTTCTGGAGCTACTTCCTCGTCGGCGTCGACAGCGCCTTCAGTCGGCTGCGGGAGGCGGAGTGGTACACCGGCCTGCTCAAGGAGGTGGGCTTCGAGCGGATCGAGGTGCTGCCGGGCGGGTGGGAGCTGGTCACGGCGTACAAGCCGGCGACAGGTGCGTGAGCGCGAGGAGTGAGCCGGGGTTTGCGAGCCCCGCAGTCGCGAACCGAGACGGACGCGTGACCCGGGGCGGCCCACCCACCGACGGCCCTTCCATGGCCTACCGGTCCGGGTCCGCGGCGCGGGCCATCACCGCGCCCAACTCGGCGACGGCGGCCGGGTGCGCAGGAACGGTTACCAGACGACGGGCAGGTGGCGAAGGCCGCGAAAGAGAGCACCGCCGGCGTCCTGTGGGGTGAAGCCGTCGGCGAGGCGCAGGCCCGGCATCCGATCGAGCAGCCGCTCCAAGATCGAGGTGATCTCGATCTGGGACAGCTCGCTGCCCAGGCACAGGTGAATGCCATGCCCGAACGCGAAATGCTTGCGGGAATTCCCCCTGTGCAAGTCGAATTCAGCCGCGTCGGATCCGAATTCCGCCTCGTCAAGGTTCGCCGATTCGAGGCTGATGACAACGCGGCTGCCGGCCGGCACGGCGACCCCGTCGATGGTGGTGTCGGCGACCGCTTTGCGCATGACCCACTGAATCGCGGTGCAATGGCGCAGGCCCTCGTTCCGGGCCGACGCGATGAGCGAGCCATCGGCCAGGAGTTCTTCCCACCGAGCCCGCTGGACGAGCAGGTGGTAGACGGTCCACCCGATGGTGTACGCGGTACTTTCCAGGCCAGCCACAACGACCTGGAAGATGTGGAACGCGACCTCGCGGTCGGTGAGCCCGCGGCCGTTGTCCTCGGCCGTGACGAGCCGGGTCAGGATGTCGTCTGCTTTGGCCGGCTGGGTGCGGCGAGCAATGGTCAGCCGGGTCAGATATCCCTCGAGCTCGGTCCACGTGGGAATGGCGAAGATGTCGCCCGGGACTTGCGCCGACAAGTCCAGGCACAGGCGGGACACATATGACCAGTCAGCCTCGGGTATGCCGACGAGGCGACCGATGACTGAGGACGTGAGCGGCATGGCAAGGTCGGTGACTATGTCCGCCGGTCCACCGGCCGGAAGCCGGTCGATGAGCCCATCCGCAAGTTCGCCGATCCAGGGCAGGGCGTTCACCATCGCCTTCCGCTGGAACGCCGGACGCAGGACGCCACGCAGGAACGTGTGCTCAGGCGGGTCGCTCTGCGAGATGAGGGATGGAAGGGCCTCGCTGCCGGTGTGCAGGATGAAGTTCCCCGCGCTGCTCAGAGACGCATGGTCGAGCAGCGCCTGCCGGGTCGCCTCATGGGTGGTGACCAGCATCAGTCCGGGAGCCATCTCGGACACTGGGCAACCGGTGGCTCGGTTGGCGGCGAGACCAGCTCGCGCCTGTACGTACGTGTCATCGGTCAGAGGATTATATGTTTCGGTGACCATCGCAGCTCCAACCGAGAGTCGACGGGTAACCCAGAAATGGCGCTGGGGACGGGGTTCATAGGTGACGCAGGAGGCACGATCGCTGTTCATCCAGGGATGGATCGTAAATTCCGACGCATCGTCCGTCAAGTGTCTGTCGCGCGTCGATCATGGATTTGTGGCGCCTGACAAATTGGGGCTTTCACCGTGTTTCTGGCACCACAACCGCATAATCGGCAAGAGCGAACCCGGTCAATTCTGGTGGAGGCCGCACCAGCCGGACGGGTCAGCAGCCGTCGAACCGCTCCCAGACAAAAATTCGAGTCGCGAAGTGGACGTGGCGCCGACCGATGGAGGCGCCCGATGCAGTGAAGAAACTGCAGCAGAAATGCGCCCTGCGGCGCACGCTCCTGTTCTGCGTCGAGTCCATCGTACTGAACTGTCTGGTCGGCTGATTGTGCGGAGCGACCACCGGTTCATGTCCGCCGCTCGACCGCGCCGCCGGCTACCGATGCCTGGACGCTCTCGTTCCGCTCGGCGACGATGACACGGTCGGATGGTCGCGTACGGCGCCGGCGGGCGGCCGCTGGCCACGTACGACGAGGAGCTGGCGGCAGCCCTCCGCACCGGCGGCGGGTAACCGCCCCGGCGCGCCGGCCGCCATCATGCCCGTGCCGGGGCCGGACGCCACCGCCCGGGATCCCGGACGGCTGCGGCTCTTTATCGGTCCCCGGGGACCGCCATCTCCCCCAGCAGCGCCCAGCCGTCCTGCGGAATCGTGACGCTGACGATCCGGGGCGTCTCGGCGAGGTGGGACGGCAGCGTCCGCTGCGCCTTCCTGAAGTGCTCGGACCGCACGTGCGCCGCCCCGGCGTCCGCGTCGCGGAACGCCTCCACCAGGACGTACTCGGTCGGGTCGTCGACGCTGCGGGCCCAGTCGAACCACAGGCAGCCGGGCTCGCTGCGGGTCGCCCGGGTGAACTCGTCGGCGATGGCGGGCCATCGTTCGGCGTGCTCGGGCAGCACCCGGAACTTGGCGGTGATGAAGATCATTTACTCTCCCTCGTCCTCTGCCAGGCAGGCTACGCCCACGCCCGCGGGGCCGACGTGGCGGCGGTCAGGTGCCCAGCCGCTGCCGTGCCACGAACTTGGGCACGACCATCCGCCACGCCTCGGTCACCAGTTCCGTCATGTGGTCGTGGTCGAGCGGGTCGAGGTGACAGCAGACCCAGTTGAAGCGCAGGTCGGACGTGGGAGGCAGGAAGAACAGGCCCGGCTCGCCGGCGATCAGCGCGTCCCGTTCCTCCTTCGGATACCCGAAGCCCATCGTCGTCTCGTCCCGGGAGAACGCGACGTACACGATGGCGCCGACCCGGAACTTCACGCGGTCGCGGATCAGGTGCTCGCTGCTGCGCGGCAGCGTTCGCGCCAGGGCCCGTACGTCGGCAACCGTCACCATGGCACGGACGGTATCGGCGGGGTGTGACGCTGTCGACCTGCCGACGGACACGGCCCGTCGACGACGGGCCTCGGAGAGCCGCCCGGGCGGGAAGGTCCCGCGCCGCGCAGGGGAACTCCGGTCGATCCGGACAGGGACCTCGCGGGCCCGCGCCGAGCGGTGCGGGCCCCGGGTCGACCACGGTCAGCAGGGATCGAGCCAGCCGCTCTGGATCCAGCCGTAGCGCTGGAACCTGTAGGCGTACACGTAGGACCAGCCGGTGATGGAGTACTGGTAGTCGACGTAGTCACCGTAGACCAGCTGCCCGATGTAGACGTTGCCTCCGGGCTGCGTGCGCAGCCAGAGGGTGTTCGCGCAGACGTAGTGCAGGGTCTGGACGCCCGCGTCGTGAGCGGCGGCGGAAGCAGCTGGCACGGCGACGGCGGGGGCGGCCCCCGCCGCGGCGGGGGCGGCCGGGGCACCGATGAGCGTGGTTGCCAGCGCCGACAACGCGACTGTCATGGCGATCTTCTTGGCAGGCATGGGCAGGGCTCCCTTCGTGGTCGATGTGACCCCTGGCCATGGCTAGCTTTAAATTTACCTATACCATGCCGCGGTCTTACGCCCAACCGCGTGGGGTCGCGCTACGGTCCGAGAATCGTTTCGGACCACAACGCCACGGGTAGGTCGGGTCGGGGAAACGCTTCGATAGCCATGGAGGCTGCTCCGATGAAGGACAACTTCACGAACGCGGTGGGCGACGTCGTCCGCTCGGTACTGCTGTTTCTGCCCAAGGCGGTCGCGTTCGTCGCGATCCTCCTGGTCGGCTGGCTGATCGCCAAGGCCGTGCTCAAACTCGTCGACAAGGTGCTGGAGCGGCTGCACTTCGATCGGGCGGTCGAGCGCGGCGGCATCAAGACGGCCCTCGCCCGCTCCCGCTACGACGCCAGCGACATCGTCGCCAGGCTGGCCTACTACGCGGTCCTGCTGGTCACCCTGCAGCTCGCCTTCGGGATCTGGGGCCCGAACCCGGTCTCCGACCTGATCCGTGGCGTCGTCGCCTGGCTGCCCAGGGCGTTCGTCGCGATCGTCATCGTCGTGGTCGCCGCCGCGATCGCCCGGGCGGTCAGGGACATCATCTCCAGCGCCCTCGGCGGGCTGTCCTACGGCCGGATCCTGGCCACCGTCGCCTCGGTGTTCATCCTCGGCCTGGGCGTCGTCGCCGCCCTGAACCAGATCGGCGTGGCCACCACCGTCACCACCCCGGTGCTCATCGCCGTGCTCGCCACCATCGGCGGCATCCTCGTCGTCGGCGTCGGCGGCGGCCTGGTGCGGCCGATGCAGAGCCGCTGGGAGAACTGGCTCGCCCGCGCCGAGGAGGAGTCGCAGGCCATCGCCAGCCATGCCCGCGCCTACGCCGCCGGCCGCCGCGACGCCGACGCCGCGATGAAGGCGGCGCCGCCGGCCCAGCCGGCCCCGGCGGCCCGGTGCCGGCCCAGCCGACCCCGGCGACCGGGTGGCGGCCAGCGACGAGGCCACGATGGTCATCCCGCCGGTCAACCGGGGCAACTACCGCTGACCGGAGGAACCCCGCGGCGACGGCCGCCGGCCGGGCCGCACGGGCGGCATGTGAGGCGGGGTCCGACCCGAGGGACGGATCCCGCCCCACTGGTCTACCCGGCGAGGCCGGACGGCCCGACGGCCTCGGAGTGTGGGGACGTGGCTGCACGGGAAGTGGGGCTCGTGTCGAACACCAGGGCCACAACTGGTTGTTGCGCTCGGGGCGCCGGCGGCGATGTCCATGACAGGAACCAGGTCGCCCGGCCCGGGCGGTTCGCACGCCGTCCGGGTCAGCAGGGGCGACAGCGGCGGTCGGCCGACGACCGCCGGGCCGGTGCCTGCACCGCCTCCCCAGCAGGCGCAGGACGCACCCGGCCAGCCACCGGTGGCGGGGCGCTCCCCCAGTGCCCCGCCGCCGGCCACAAGAGCTGGGACACTGATCGGGTCGGCGGCCTCGGCAGGAAACGCACCCGGCCGGCCGGCGGGCGCGGACTCAGGCGGCAGTGGCGCCGGTCAGCACCTCGAACACGCCGGTGATCTGCATCGTCCGGCGCGTGACGCCGCGCGGGTTGGTCGCCTGGAACGCGACGCCGCTGCTGTTGGCGGCCGCGCGGGCGTCCAGCAGCGCGCCGATGCCCGTGGAGTCACAGAAGGTGACCCCGGCGAGATCGATGACCAACCGCCCGGGCCGGCCCGCGGCGATCGCCTCCGCGACCGTGTCGTACAGCGTCTCGACGGTGGCCATCTCGAGCTCACCGGCGAGGGCCAGGCGCACGACCCCGTCGTCGCCGGCGTGGCGGGCCACCTTCACCGCTGACCGCCCCTCGCGCTGCCCGGCTGCCACACGGGCCCGCCGGGACACGGGCGCAACTCGACCCAGACCCGCTTGCCGCCCTCGTGATCGTGCACCCCCCAGCTGGCCGACATGGCCTCGATCACGGCGATGCCACGCCCGCCGACACCGTCGGGGTCACGGCGACGGGGCACGACCGACGAGCCGTCCGCGACCGACAGCACGACCCGCCCCTCGTGGGCCTCGGCGGCGAACTCCACGCAGCCGCCCCCGTGCCGTACCGCGTTGGTGACGAGCTCGCTGATCACCACGCCCGCGTCGTCGAGCCAATCCTCGTCCCGGAAGCCCCAGCCCTGCAGCAGGGCGGTCAACGCCCGGCGGGCCGCGTCAGGCGCGTGTATGCCGAGGGGCAGGTCGAGGTGGGCGGTCAGCTCGCTCATGGCCGACAGGGTCCTGTTCTCCGGGCGGGTGGTGACGGCGGCACGTCCGCGACGACGTCAACGACGCGGGGCGACACTACCCAACCGGGCGGCTGGGGAAACCAGCCGCGGCGGCGCCAGGGCCCGCTCCCGCTGGCGTCCGTCCCCGCCGAAACGTACGCCAGGGGCTTCTTTCGAGTCCTCCCGCCCGGATGGCCGCTACCCGCCGGCTGCGTGCGGCGCCCGCCGGGCGAGCAGGAAGACCGCGACGACCACGACCACCAGCCCGAACACCTGGCCCAGCAGGTACCCGACACCGGTCATGATCCGCTCGTCCAGCCAGAGCAGCCCGACGGCGATGGACACCAGCGGGTCGGTGACGGTGATGGTGGCCAGGGCGGGCGCGCCGACCGGGCCGGCCTGGTAGGCGTTCTGGCTCAGCAGCACACCGAACGGGCCGAGCACGGCGATGGCGTACAGCTGCCACTGACCGAACACCGTCAGCGGGCTCTGCTCGAGGTGGAACCCGAGGCTGCTGATCAGCCCGGCCGTCACGCCATAGCAGACGCCGGCGGCGAGGGCCAGCGGCAGCGGGCGCCACCGGCGGTCGAGCCGCAGCGCCGCCAGCAGGCACAGCCCCACCGAGATCACGACCGCGACGCCGAGCAGCACGGCGGAGCCGAGCGACTCCAGTCCCCGGCCCTGGCCGCGGCCGGGCTGCGCGACCGCCAGGAAGGCGGCGAGCCCCAGCAGGCACAGCATCGACTCCAGCAGCAGCGGCGGGTCGGGCCGGTGGCGTTCGGCCGCGGCGAACACCAGGACGTACCAGATCAGCCCGGTCACCAGCAGCGGCTGCACCAGGATCAGCGGCACCAGACTCAGGGCCGCGACCTGCAGGGCGAACGCCGCGGCCGCGAGCACGACCGACCAGCGCCAGCTCGGGAGGCGGAACAGGCGCGCCAGCAGCCGCGGCCGCCCGGCCCGCTCCTCGGGCACCTGCCGGACGGCGCGGAACTGCAGCACCGAGGACGTGCCGAACGCGGCGGCGGCGGCGAGGGCGAGCGGCGCGCCAACCGCCAGATGTCCCGCCTGGTTCACCGTACGCTCGCCGGCCCGGTCATCCGGCCTCCCCTCGGTGCGGCGTGCGGGCCGGACGCCTTCCCCGCGCGGCGGCGGGTAAACGCCGGCCGGGGCCGGCCGTTCACGGTCCGGACCCGCCAGCGCCGGCCGCTCCGGGCGGTCGTCGGTCCAGCCGGCGCGGCAGCGGGAGGGTACGCCAGGGCACCCGCAGGAGCAGCCGCGCGATCATCAGTCCGAGCAGGTATCCACCGGCGCTGTCGGTGAGCCAGTGGTAGCCCAGGTACGTGGTGCCGGTGAAGACCAGCGGGCCGGGCAGCCACTGCAGCAGGCGGCGCAGCGCCGCGGTCACGTACGGCGCCAGCAGCGCCGCCAGCACCGTGTAGTAGACGATGCCGTTGCTCACGTGGCCGGACGGGTAGTACTCCTCCCAGCCCTCGCTGAACAGGCGCACCGAGCCGTGGTGCGGGGCGCCCCGTGAGGTCCAGCGCTTCAGGCCGACGATCAGCAGCGTGCTCACGATCGGGGCCAGCCCGGCCAGGACGACCGGGCGCACCGTCCGGTGGCGCCAGGCCAGCCAGCCGGACACGAGCACGGTGAGGGTGGTCAGCGGTCCGCCCTGGCCGAGGCCGTCGAGGACGCGCATCAGCGCGGACACCGGCGGCGGGCGGTGCCCGTCGCACCAGTCCCGTACGGCGATGTCCAGGCGCAGCAGCGGCGGCCACCAGACCAACGCCGCGGTGAGCGCGGCGAACGCGGCGACCAGCAGGGCGTCGAACCACCATCCGGCCGGGACCGGCGCCAGCACGGGTACGCCGAGCGGGCGGAGCCCGCGTCGCGCCCGCCGCGCCCCTGGCCGTCCCCCTGCCATGACGCCTCCCGGCAATGCCGCCCGACGGGCGCCTGATGTCCGAAGATATCCCATCTATGCGAAAAAGAGTGGTTAAGCTGGTGGACACCTTGGCGGGGTGACTCCGCGGCACCCCTCCCCCCACCCACCGTCTGGGAGCGCCCGAGATGTCAGCGACCCCCACGCCAACCCCGGCCGCCCGGCCGGGGCCCGCCGGGGCCACGGGGACGGCACGCGTCCGGTGCCCGCCGAGGGCCGAAGACGGACGCCGGGCCGGCGACGCCGGACGGCGGCGGGCCGGTCGCCCGGCGGGTGCTGGTCGTCTCGGCCGACATCGGCGGCGGGCACGACGCCACCGGGCGGGCGCTGGCCGAACGCGTCCACGCGCTGTGGCCGGGCAGCCGGGTGGGCTGGGTCGACACCCTCGACGTCATGGGCCCGGGGGTCGGCGGGTTGTTCCGGCGCACCTACGTCACCAACGTCGACGCGACGCCGTGGCTGTACGAGTTCTTCTGGGCGGCGATCTGGCGGCACCCCTGGTTCGCCGTCGCCTCCAAGTGGTTCACCGGCGCCTGGGCCGGCCGGGGCCTGGCACGGGTCGTCGAGGCGTTCGACCCGGATCTGATCGTCTCCACGTATCCGCTGGGCAGCGCCGGGCTGGCCTGGCTGCGTCGGCGTCGTGGCCTCGGCGTGCCGCTCGGGGCGTGGGTCTGCGACTTCGCGCCGCACCCGTCGTGGGTCTACGCCGAGCTGGACCTGGACGTGCTGGTGCATCCGGCGGCACTGCCGGTGGCGGCGGTCGCGGCGCCGGGCGCGCCGCTGGCGGTGTCCGCCCCGCCGGTGCTCGACCGGTTCCGTCCCGGCGACCGGGCCGAGGCCGCCCGGCGCTGCGGCCTCGACCCGACCCGGCCGGCCGTCGTGGTCGCCTGCGGCTCGTACGGCTTCGGCCACGTCGAGGAGGCGATCCACGCGCTGGTCGGCATCGGGGACGCCGTCCAGGTGGTCGCCGTGTGCGGGCGCAACGACCGGCTGGTGGCCCGACTGGCGGCGCTGGGCGTGCCGCCCGGCCGGCTGCTGGTCCGGCGGTGGGTCGACGACATGCCCACCCTGCTGCGGGGCGCCCACCTGGTCGTGACCAACGCCGGCGGGGCCACGGCGCTGGAGGCGTGGGCCACCGGCACACCCATCGTGATGTACCGGCCGATCGCCGCGCACGGCGTGGCCAACGCGGCGCTGATGAGCGCCGCCGGCCTGGCCGAGACGGCCCGCAGCCCGCAGGCCCTCGTCGCCTACGTCCGCAGCCGGCTGTTCGGCCGGCAGCCCCCGGCCGCGCCCGCCCCCACCCACACCTGCCGGACCTCGGGCTGCCCGCGCTGGCCGACGCGCCGCCCGCGCAGGGTGCCCGCGCGGCGGGCGGCGCCGGACCGGACCGGCGCGGGGCGAGCGCCCGGCCGGCCAGCTGGCCGCTGCGCACACAGGACGCGTTCTTCCTGCACGTGCAGTCGGACACGGTGGCGCAGCAGATCGGCACGGTCATGGAGCTCGGCCCCCGCCAGGACGGCCGCCCGGTCGGCGCGGCGGACCTCACCGCGCTGCTGGCCGCGCGGCTGCCGATGATCACCACCCTGCGCCGCCGCCTGGTCGACCGGGGTCGGTGGCACCGGCCCGGCTGGGTGATCGACCGGTACGTCGATCCCCGCGAGCACGTCGAGGAAATCCACGTCGCGCCGGGTGACGACGGCGCCGCCGCGCTGGACCGGTTCTGGTCCGAGCCGCTGGCGCTCGACCGTCCGCTCTGGCGGATACTGTTGGTCGGCGGCCTTCCGGGCGGGCGAACCCGGGTTGCGGTCAAGCTGCACCACTGTCTCGGCGACGGGCTGTCCGTGATCGGCGTGCTCACCCGCCTGCTCGACCGGCCGGCCGAAACCGGGCGGGCGGCGCCGGCCGGGCCCACGGCATCCCCGGTCGCCGCCCCGACGCGCGGCGGGCGGCCCCGCCGGCTCGGCCTCGTCGCGCGCGGCCTGGTCAGGCTCGCCACCCAGGGACCGGCGCCGGCCACCGGGTTCAACCGCCCGCTGCGCTCGCCGCGCCGCCGGCTGGTCGCCGCGACCCTGCCGGCCGCCGAGGTGCTCCGCGCGGCGCGGGCCTGCGGGGCGCACGCCAGCGAACTGATGCTCGCGCTCACCGCCCGTGCCATGGGAGTCCTCGACCCCGGCGGGGCGCCGCCGCGGCTGCGGGCGATGTTCGCCGTCTCCGAGGACCCACGGCAGCGGGCGTCGACGCAGGGGAACTGGACCGGAGCGGTCACCCTCGACCTTCCGCTGGGGCGGTTCCCGGCGCGGGCCCGGGTCGCCGCTGTCCAGCAGTCGCTGCGGGCCGCGCTGCGCAGCGGGGAGGCGGAGGCGGCCGGCGCCGTGATGCGGGCGATGGGCGTCCTGCCCGCACCGCTGCACGGGGCGCTGGCCCGGCGCGTCTACACCGACCGGCATCTCAACGTCGTCGTCTCCTACGTGTCGACCCCGTGGCACTCGCGGCTGCTCGCCGGCGCTCCGCTGCTGGCGGCCACCCCGGTGGTCGCCCTCGCCCGGGGCGTACCCCTGGGCGTCGGGGTGCTGCGCTGCGGGAACACCTTCGGCCTCGGGGTGCTGCTGGACGAGTCGCTGGCCGACGCCGGTGGCGCGTTCGTCGACGCGGTACGCGCCGGCCTTGCCGAACTGCTCGACGGGGCCGACGCGGGCGCGACCGGCGGCATCGAGAGCGGGGCCGGCACCAGGGGGCCGAGCGGCCGCCGGACGGCGCACCGGCCGGGCGGCGGCGGGAGGGGCCGGTGCCGCCGGGGGTGTCGCGGTGCGCCTGACCGGCGCGGTGGTCCTGGTCACCGGGGCGTCGTCGGGCATCGGGGCGGCGGTGGTGCGGCGACTCGCCCACGCGGGCAGCCAGGTGGTGGCGGCCGGCCGCGACCCGGAGCGGCTCGCCCGGCTGTCCGCCGACACCGGCGCCGCCACGATGCTGACCGACCTGGCCCGGCCCGGCGCGGGGCGGGACCTGGCCGAGCGGGTCCTGGCCCGGCACGCCCGGGTGGACGTCCTGGTCAACAACGCGGGCGTCGGCTGGGCGGGCCCGTTCGGCGGAATGTCCGACGCCGTCGCCGACGAACTGCTCGCCGTGAACCTGCGGGCGCCGATCGAGCTGACCCGGGCGGTGCTGCCGGGCATGTGCCACCGCGGCGGTCACCTCGTGTTCGTGGGCTCGATCGCCGGCCGGCTCGGGGTGGGCGGGGAGGCCGTCTACGCGGCCAGCAAGGCCGGGCTCGACACCTTCGCACAGAGCCTACGGATGGAGCTGGCCCGCCGCCGGGTCGCCGTCAGCGTGGTCGTTCCCGGGGTGGTCGACACGCCGTTCTTCCTGCGCCGGGGACAGCCGTACCGGCGGAGCCGGCCCCGGCCGCTGCCGCCGGAGCGGGTGGCCGACGCGCTGGCCGCCGCGATCGCCCGGGACCGGGCCGAGGTGTACGTGCCGGGCTGGCTGCGCCTGCCGGTGGCGGTACGGGCCGTGCTGCCGGCGATGTACCGGCACCTCGCCGGGCGGTTCGGCTGACCGGCGGCCGGTGCGCCCGGGCAGCCCGGGCGCCGGGGTGGTCGGGCGCCGGGTGTCAGGCGCTGCGCACGGCCCGCAGCGACTGCCGCAGCGAGGACATGGTCGCCAGCACGGCCGTCGGCTCGTACCCGCAGTGCGCCATGCAGTTCGCGCAGCGCGCGTCCCGGCCTCGGCCGTAGCTGTCCCAGTCGGTCGACTCCAGCAGCTCCCGGTAGCTCGCCGCGTACCCGTCGGCCATCAGGTAGCAGGGCCGCTGCCACCCCAGCAGGGAGTACGACGGGATCGCCCAGGCGGTGCAGGGGAAGTCGACCTTCCCCTCGAGGAAGTCCAGGAACAGCGGCGAGTGGTTGAGCCGCCAGCGGCGGCGCCGTCCCCCGGAGAACGCCTTGCGGAACAGCTCCCGAGTCTCCGTGACGCCGAGGAAGTGCTCCTGGTCCGGTGCCCGCTCGTAGGCGTACGCCGGGGAGAGCATCATCTCGTCCACCCGCAGGTCGTCGTTGAGGTAGTCGAGCACCTCGATCACGGTCTGCGGGGTGTCGGTGTTGAAGAAGGTGGTGTTGGTGGTGACCCGGAAGCCGCGCCGCTTGGCCTCCCGCACGGCGGCCACCGCGGCGTCGAAGACGCCGTCCTTGCACACCGCCGCGTCGTGCCGCTCCCGCAGGCCGTCGATGTGCACGGTGAACGCGAAGTACGGCGACGGGCGGAACCTGTCGATGTGCTTCGGCAGCAGGACCGCGTTGGTGCAGAGGAAGACGAACTTCCTGCGCCGCACCAGCTCGGCGACGATGGTGTGGATCTCCGGGTGCATGAGCGGCTCGCCGCCGGCGATGGAGATCATCGGCGCCCCGCACTCCTCCACGGCGGCCAGCGCCTGCGCCACCGGCATCCGGCGCTTGAGCAGGTGCGCCGGCTGTTGGATCTTGCCACAGCCCGCGCACTTGAGGTTGCAGGCGAACAGCGGCTCCAACTCCAGCAGCAGGGGAAACCTCCGCCGGCCGCGCATCTTCTGTGCCACCAGGTAGCTCGCGATCCGTAGGCTCTGGCGCAGCGGCATGCTCATGGCTGCCGTACCTCCTTGGGAAGGGTGAAGGACACGTCCTCGACGGTCGTGGTGTGCTCGCTCACCTCCCTCGCCCCGAGCGCGGTGAGCGCGGCGACGACCTCGTCGACCAGCGCCGGCGGCGCCGAGGCGCCGGCGGAGACGCCGACCGTGGCGGCGCCGGCCAGCCAGCGCAGGTCCACCCGGCTCACGTCGTCGACCAGGTACGCCCGCGCGCCCGCGCGCTCGGCGACCTCCACCAGGCGGCGGGAGTTCGAGGAGTTGTCGGAGCCGAGCACCAGGACGACGTCGGAGCGGCCCGCGACCTCGGTGACGGCGCGCTGCCGGTTGGTGGTGGCGTAGCAGATGTCGTCGGAGCCGGGCCCGGCCAGGCCCGGGAACCGGCGGCGCAGCGCCTCGACGACCCCCGCCGCCTCGTCAGTGGCGAGGGTCGTCTGCACCAGGTACGACACCCGGGCGGGGTCGTCCACCCGCACCGTCTCGGCCGCGGCCGGGTCGGACACCAGGCGGATCCGGCCCGGTGCCTCGCCGAGCGTGCCGTCGGTCTCCTCGTGGCCGGGGTGCCCGATCAGCAGCACGGTGTCGCCCCGGCCGGCGAACCGGCGCGCCTCGGCGTGGACCTTCGTCACCAGCGGGCAGGTGGCGTCGATGACCGGCAGCCCGCGGTCGGCGGCCTGCCGGCGTACCGCGGGCGCCACGCCGTGCGCGGAGAAGACCGTGAGGGCCCCGTCCGGCACCTCGTCGAGGTCGTCGACGAAGACCGCGCCGCGGGCCCGCAGGTCGGCCACGACCCGGGCGTTGTGGACGATCTGCTTGCGGACGTACACCGGCGGCCCGTGGTGGCGCAGGGCCTGCTCCACCACCGCGATCGCCCGCTCCACGCCGGCGCAGAAGGACCGGGGCGAGGCCAGCAGGACCCGCCGCAGGCCGCTGCCCGCGTCCGCCCACTCGGTCAGCGCCGCCGCGACGACCGGCAGCACCGCCAGCGCGGCGCGGATCCGGCGCAGCGTGGCCGGCCGGTACAGCGGCCCGGTGGCGGTGTCGGCGACCACCCGTACGCAGGCCGTCGGCCGATCGGCGCACCCGGCCAGCAGCCACGCCGACTCGCAGTCGGCGACCAGCGCGCCGGTCGCGGCCAGTCGGGTCCGCGCCGCCCCGTCGACCAGCCGGTCGGCGCTGACCACGGGGCCGACGTGCACCCGCAGCCCGCGGCGGCGCAGGGCGGCGGCGAGCACGGCGGCGTCCGGCATCCGGACCGCGCCCGGCGGGGCGCCGGGGGCCAGTGGATCGGCGCGTACCTCGCTGGCCACCACGATGTCGCCGCAGGCCAGGCCGGGGGCCAGGCCGCCGCCGATGCCGGCGACGGCGACCGGGGCGGCACCGGCCGGCCGGCGGGCGGCGGCCGAGCGGGCGCGCCGCGGCCCGACGCCGGTACGTCGCAGCGCCGGTCGTCCGCGCCCGTCGCGGCCGGCCAGCCCGCGCCGCAGCGCCGACGCCTCCCACCGCATCGGCGCGTACAGCGTCCAGGGGGGATGGTCCCCCGGCGCGCTCACGGCAGCACCTCGGCGTCCGGGCCGGTGGCGCGCGCGTCCAGGATCCGGCCGAGCGCGCTGACCGGGAAGACCAACCGGTACAGGCCGTAGTTGATGTAGAAGTCGCCGGGGAAGCCGGTGCCGGTGTACTGCGGCTCGTCCCAGCCGCCGTCGGGGCGCTGCGTGGCGACCAGCCAGGCCACCCCGCGACCGGCCGCCTCCCCCGTCCCGTGGCCGGCGGCGTGCAGGGCGAGCAGGGCCCAGGCGGTCTGCGAGGCGGTGGACTCGCCACGGCCGACCCAGGCCGGGTCCCGGTAGGAGCGCAGGTCCTCGCCCCACCCGCCGTCGGGGTTCTGGTGGGCGAGCAGCCAGTCGACGGCCCGGCGGATCGCCGGGTGACCCGGCCGCAGGCCGGCCGCCACCAGGGCCGGCACCACCGCACCGGTGCCGTAGACGTGGTTGGCCCCCCAGCGGCCGAACCAGGAGCCGTCCGGCTCCTGCGCCCGCAGCAGCCAGGCCACGCCGCGGCGTACCGGCACGGTGTCGGCGAAGTTCTCCGCCGCCAGCGCCTCGACGATGTGCGCGGTCACGTCGGCGCTCGGCGGGTCGACGACCTCGCCGAAGTCGCAGAACGGCAGCTCGCCGAGCAGCGCCCGGGTGTTGTCGGCGTCGAACGCGGCCCACCCGCCGTCGCGGCACTGCATGCCGAGCAGCCAGCGGGTGGCGCGCAGCACGGCGGCGTCGGCCGGCACGGCGGTACGCCGCAGCGCCATGATCACCTCGGCGGTGTCGTCGGTGTCGGCGTACCCGTCGTTGTCGAACTCGAAGGCCCAGCCCCCGACGGGGGTGTGCGGCCGGCGCACCGCCCAGTCGCCGCGGACCCGGATCTCCTCGTCGAGCAGCCACGTTCCGGCGCGGACCAGGGCGGGGTGCCCCGCCGGCAGCCCGGCGTCGGACAGCGCGGTGACGGCCAGCGCGGTGTCCCAGACCGGGGACTGGCACGCCTCCAGCCAGCGCACCGGGCCGTCCGGGGTCTGCTGGCGCACCGTGAACCCCTCCAGCCCGGCCAGGCCGGCCCGCAGTACCGGGTGGTCCAGCTGGTATCCGAGCAGGTGCAGGGCCATCAGCGAGTACACCCAGGGCGGCTGGATCCCGCCCCAGGACCCGTCGGCCTCCTGGCGGGCCACGATCCACTCCGCCGCCCGGCGCAGCGCGTTGCGGCGCAGGGGGCCGCGGGCGATCCGCTCGTAACCGGCGGCGACCCGGTCCAGGCGGTGCAGCACGCCCGGCCGGGAGCGCAGCCGGGGCGGTCGCGGCGGCGCGGCGGCGGTGCGCAGCTCGTCGACGGTGAAGCCGAGCTCGCGCACCGGGCGCAGCGCGCGGACGATCGACAGCGGGACGATGGTCTGCCGGGCCCAGCAGGCGAAGTCGTAGATGTTGAACGGCAGCCAGGACGGCAGCAGCACCAGCTCGGGCGGCACGGCGGGCAGCTGGTGCCAGGGCCAGTGGCCGAACAGCGCCAGCCAGAAGCGGGTGAACACGCGGCTGGCGGCCAGTCCGCCGTGGGCGCGGACGAACGCGGCGGCCGACGCCAGGTGCGGCGCCTCGGGCGCGTCGCCGGCCAGCCGCAGCGCCAGGTACGCCTCGACGGTGGTGGACAGGTCGCCCGGGCCGCCGTGGAAGGTGGCCCACGAGCCGTCGGGTCGCTGCTGGGAGCGGATCCAGCGGGCGGACTCGGCCGTCTGCTCGGCGGTGCGGATGCCCAGGAACTGCCGCAGCAGCAGGTCCTCGGCGTCCATGGTGACGTTGCTGGCCAGGTCGCCCTTCCACCAGCCGGCTTCGTCCTGCAGGCCGAGCAGGTGGTCGCGGGCGCGGCGCAGCGCCGCCCGGGCCGCGTCGGATGGGGCAGCCGCCGGGGCCTCGACGACGGACCCGGTCGGCTTCGGCGAGAGCAGTTCGGTCATCAGTGATCCCGTCCGGTGATGAAGGTGGCGATGTCAGCGAGTTCCCGGCGTACGTGGTCGGGCAGGTCGAGCTCGGCCAGCTCCGCCTGGGCCCGCTCGGTCTCCCGCGCCGCCCGGCGCCGCGTCCAGTCCCGGGCCCCGGTCGCCTCGATCAGCCCGGTCGCCCGGGCCACGTCGTCGTCGCCCAGCGGCGCCGGCGACCGGTACAGCTCCGCCAGGGACCGGCCGGCGCTGCCGCCGTCGGTCAGCGCCCGCACCACCGGTACGCTGCGCTTGCGGGCCCGCAGGTCGGAGCCGACGGGTTTGCCGGTGCGCCGCGGGTCACCCCAGATGCCGAGCAGGTCGTCGACGAGCTGGAACGCCAGCCCGAGGTGGAGGCCGAAGCGGGACAGCCCGTCGACCAGCCCCGGGGGCCCACCGCACAGCAGCGCCCCGAGCGCGCACGAGCCGGCCAGCAGCGCGGCGGTCTTGTTGCCGGCCATGGTCAGACACTCGTCGAGCGTGACGTCGTCGCGGCGTTCGAATTCCAGGTCGGCGGCCTGCCCGCGGATGAGGTCCCGTACGTCGACGGCGAGCCGGCGCACCGCCGGGCCGCCGCCGGGCGCCTCGGCGAGCGCCTCGAAGGCGAGCCCGATCAGGGCGTCCCCGGCGAGCACGGCCGGGCCGACCCCGAACACCGTCCAGGCGGTGGGGCGGTGGCGGCGCTCGGTGTCGCCGTCCATCACGTCGTCGTGCAGCAGCGAGAAGTTGTGCGCCAGCTCGACCGCGGCGGCGGCCGGCACCCCGGCCTCGGGCTCGACCCCGACCGCCTGGGCCGACAGCAGCGCCAGCGCCGGACGCAGCCCCTTGCCCTGGCAGGCGGCGGGCGTGCCGTCGGCGTTCCAGTAGCCGAACTGGTAGCCGCCGACGAGCCGGTTGGCCGGGTCCAGCCGGTCCAGGAGCGCCCGGATCGCCGGTTCCACGTGGGTCTGGACCCGGGTGGTGCTGTCGCTGCGGGCGATGGTCATCTCGCGGCCTCCGTGTGGTGTCGGGGCCGGGACGCAAGCTGGCGGGCGACCACGTCGGCGGCCTGCTGGCCGCTGCGCACCGCGCCCTCCATCGTGTCCGGCCAGCCCGTGTCGGTCCATGCGCCGGCGAGCACCAGCCCGGGCAGGCCGGTGGCCGTGGCCGGCCGGTACGCCCGGGTGCCCGGTGTCTGCCGGAAGGTGGCCCGCGGCTCCCGGGTGACGAACGCGTCGCGGACCGCGGCGTGCCGCGCGGCGGGGAACAGCGCGGCGAGCGCCGCGCGCTGGGTCGCCACCAGCTCGGCGGTTGGCCGCTCGAGCTCGGCGTCGGCGGCCGACAGGGACACCACCACGTACTGGCCGTCCGGTTCCGGCCGGGTGAAGATCCACTGTGCCGGGGAGGCCACGGCGGCGGCCATGGTCAGCCCGGTGATCCGGCGGGCGTACCGCAGGTGCACGTTGACGATCGGCGCCGCGCCGAGGCGCCGCCAGTCGCCGGCGGCGGGCGCGGCGGCCGGCGGGACCAGCGCGGCCGCGGCCTGGTGCGGCACGGCCAGCACGACGGCGTCGGCGTCGACCTCGCCGTCGTCGGTGCCGACGCGGAAGCCGGCGGGTTCCGGGCGGATCCACCGGACGCGGGCGCGGGTGCGCACCCGGACGCCGAGCCGGTCCAGCAGCCGCCGGGCCGGGACGGCGTGCAGGTCGACCAGCGGGACCAGCGGGCGGCCGATGTCGCCGGCGTCCGCGGCCTCCAGCAGCCCGGTGCGGAACACCCGGGCGGCCAGCGCCAGCGACGCCTGGGCGCTGGGCAGGTTCAGCGCGGCCACGGTGACCAGGTCCCAGAGCCGGCGCACGGCGCGGGCGTCCTGACCGTGGTCGGCGAGCCAGTCGCCGAAGCTGCGCGCGTCGGTCTCGGGCAGGTCGGGGTCGACGTGGCGCAGCGCGGCGGCGGCCCGCACGGCGGCGAGCCGCTGCGCCGGGGCCAGCAGCCGGTAGCCGGCCAGCGCGGGCAGCAGGTGCGCCGGCGCCGGCAACCGGCGGCGGGCCAGCAGGTGCGGGGGCCGCCCCGGCAGCAGCACCGGCACCGCGAACCGCGGCTGCACCTGGGTGCCGGCGGTGCTGCCGAGCCGGTCCAGCAGCCCCCGGTACGCCTCGTAGCAGCGCAGGAAGACGTGCTGGCCGGTGTCGACGGTGAGCCCGTCGCGGCGGAAGGAGTAGGTGGCTCCGCCGAGTTCCGGCCGGCTCTCCAGCAGCGTCACCCGCAGGTGCAGGTCGGCGAGGCGGATCGCCGCGGCGATGCCGGCCAGTCCGCCGCCGATGACGCAGACGTTGCCGGCTTCGCCCGGCGGACCCGTCGGGGCGGTCATGCGGGGCGTCCCACGAGGGCGCGCGCGGCCACCCAGGCCTTCTCCCGTACCGGCAGTGACACGCGGCTGCGGGTGACGGCGAGCGGGTCCGCGGCGATCCGGTCGAGCAGTCGGCGGTAGATGCCGGCCATCGCGGCGGTGCAGGCCGCGCTGCGCCGGTCCAGCAGGGGCAGCAGTCGCAGCCCGGTGTCGTACCACCGGGCGGCGCGGTCCGCCTGGAAGCGCACGAGCGCGATCAGCCGGTCGGGGGGGTCGGCGAATCGGGTGCCGTCGATCCGCAGGGTGCAGCCGAACCGGTCCAGATCCTCGGCGGGCAGGTAGATCCGCCCGTCGGCCCGGTCCTCGACCAGGTCGCGCAGGATGTTGGTCAGTTGCAGCGCCACGCCCAGCGCGTCGGCGAGGGGTCCGGCCCGGCCGGGGTCGGCCGCGCCGAACACACCGAGGGACAGCCGGCCGATCGAACCGGCCACGCAGCGGCAGTACCAGTGCAGCTCGTCGAAGGTGCCGTACGCGCGCCCGGCCACGTCGGCGGCGCACCCGTCGACGAGTTCGTCGAAGGCCGCCAGGGGGATCGGCATCCGGGCGGCGGCGTCGGCGAGCGCGGTGAACACCGGGTCGCGGCCGTCGCCGGGCAGCAGGTGCAGCGCCGTACGGGTCCGCTCCAGGCGGTCCAGCTTCTCGTCCGGCGGCAGTGTGCCGTCGCCGATGTCGTCGATGCGGCGGGCGGTGGCGTAGATGGCCGACAGGGCCCGGCGTTTCGCCTGCGGCAGCAGCCGGATGCCGTACGCGAAGTTGGCCGCCCGGCTGCGGGTGATCTGCTCGCAGCGCCGATAGGCGGTGTCGACGTCGCTGGTCGTGGTCATCCGGCGCTCCTCACGGTGGCGGCCAGCCAGCGGTGCAGGACGCGCCGGCCCCGGGGGCGGACGGCGGTCCGCAGCGGGTCGTGGTCGGCCACGGCCAGCGCGTCGAGGGTCGCCCGGCCGCCGGCCAGGTAGCCGCCGACCGCGAGTCGGCCCCAGCCGTGCAGGGACGAGACGAGCGGGGCGCCGGCGTCGAGCCACGCCCGGGCCCGCTCCGCGGAGAACTCGACCAGTTCCCGCAGCTGCCGGCCGGCGGTGGGGCGGGCGAGGTCGGCCTCGGTGACGTCGAACCGGGCCAGGTCCTCCGCCGGCAGGTAGACCCGGCCGCGGCGGTGGTCCTCGGCCACGTCCTGCAGGTGCTCGACGATCTGCAGCGCCGTGCAGACCCGGTCGGACAGGGCGATCCTCGCCGGCGCGGCCTGCCCGAACACGTGCAGGACCAGTTCGCCGACCGGGTTGGCCGACAGGGTGCAGTACGCGACGAGCTGGTCGAAGGTGGCGTAGCGGGTCACCCGCTGGTCGACCCGGTTCGCCTCGACCAGCCGGACGAGCGGGTCGAGGGGGAGCCGGCACGCGGCCACGGTGGGGGCGAGGGCGCGGACCACCGGGTGGGTAACCCGGTGGCCGGCATAGAGGCACCGCAGCTCGGTCTCGATGTCGTCGAGGGCGGCGACCCGGTCGGCCGGGTCGGGCAGGGCCTCGTCCCCGAGGTCGTCGACCTGGCGGGCGTAGGCGTAGAGCGCGAGCAGGTGGCGGCGGTACCGGCCGGGCAGGACCCGCAACGCGACGGGGAAGTTCTCCCGCGACCGGGCCTGCTCGATCCGGCGTACCGGGGCGACGGCCGCGCGTTGGCTCATCAGCGTCTCCTTCCTGGCCGGGCACGGGGCCGACGGTGTCTGCTCGTCCGGGCAGCGCGGTCGGCCGGGGTGCGGACGCCGGCTGGCAGGCGTCGTCAGCTGTCCCGCCCGGTGCCGGGCGGGGGCGTCGGTGCAGGACCGCTCGCGGCGGTGCGTGCCGCAGGCGGCGCCGGGGAGACGCGATCCCCCCAGAACCAGCGCGAATTCACCTTAACCATCCCGATCCGCTGTAATTCCGAGATTCTCGGCAAATCCCCGGGGCAGCGGGCGTTCCCCGCGCGGCTCGGCTCACGTGGTCCCCCGCCGCCGCGACGCGGACGCCGTGGCCACGTCGACCGGGTACGCGCGCCGGGCGGTGAACAGGAGGACGCCGTTGGCCAGCAACGTGACCAACATGATCAGGAAGGTGTTGCGCAGGCCGACCCCGCCGGACCGTCCCGCCGGGCCGCCGAGCTGGTCCGCCAGCCACCCGAAGGTGGCGGGGGCGGCGGCCTCCGCGACGAGCCGCAGGACCGTCCGCAGGCTCTCCGCCCGCCCCCACAGCTGGCCGGGAACGATGTCCAGCCGGGCCGCGTCCAGCGGCGGGTTGGCGGCCGCCAGCGCGGCGGTGCCGAGCGCGATCAGCGGCAGCGCCGCGGCCAGCGAGGCGAGCCACAGCCCGGGGATGAACAGGACCGCGGCGGCGGTGTAGCCGACCGCCGGCACCACGATCCGCACGTCGACGCGCCCCCGGGCCAGCGCCCGGTCGGAGAGACGGCCGGCGAGTACCACACCGGCGAGCGCCGCCGCCCCGATCAGCAGCAGCGGCCCGGCGAACGCCGTCTGCGAGATGCCGAAGTGCCACACGACGAAGACGACGACGAAGGTGCGCAGCCCCGCGAGGAAGAAGTACCCCGTCGCCGACGCCACGATCAGTCTCCGGTTGGAGGGGATCGACAGCAGATAGACCGCGGCCCGGGCGAAGGACCACTGGTTCGGATCGTCCCGCAGCACCCGGTCCGGGCCGGGCCGATGCCCCGGGCGGACACCGCCGCCTGCGCCCGGTCGGCCGACCGGCGTCCGGCGTCCGGCCGGGCCCGCCCGGACCCGTCCCCCGGCGGGGACGGCCAGCCCGCGCCGCGCCGGGCGGGCTCGGGCAGCAGCCGCCACAGCGCCACCGCCAGCCCCGCGCTGACGACCGCGAGCAGGAAGAACGCGGCCCGCCAGGAGAGCAGCGCGGCGAGCTCACCACCGGCCACCAGGCCGAGGCCGGCGCCGACGATCTCGCCGGTGAGAATCCAGCCGAGGACCGTCGCGCGCTCGGCGGGCGGGATGAAGTCCCCCGTCAGGGAGACCACCACCGGCCCGGCCGCGGCCACTGCGGCACCGAGGAGCAGCCTGGACGCCAGCAGCCACCGGTAGTCGGGCGCCAGGCCGCCGGCGACCATCGCGGCCGCCCACAGCGCGATCGTGATCACGAGCAGGCGTACCCGGTTGGTCCGGTCGGCGAGCACGCCCAGCGGCACGCACGCCAGCACGCCCACCCCCGACGAGGCCGTGGCCAGCAGGCCGAGCTGGGCGTGGCTGATGCCCAGGTCGGCCTCCAGCTGCACGGCCGCCGCGCCGACCGTACCGACGTCGGCGCCGTTGAGGGCGAGCACCGCGCCGAGCAGCAGCACGACGCGGCGCAACTCCGGCCCGCCCGGCAGCCGGGCGGTCAGCGTCCAGCCCGACCCACCACCGGGGTCGCCGTCCTGGCCCGCCCCGCCCGACCTGGCCATCGTCGCAAGATCCGCCGTCTCCGGACGCCGGTCGACGCCCTGTCCCGACTCTGCCCGACCGCGGGACCCGGCGCGTCACAATCGGCGCGGGGCGGACCCGTCAGGGCGGCGCGCCGCCCCGGTGTCCGCCGGCGCCCTCCGCGGCTGCCACGGCCAGCGCCCCTGGAGCTCGACCTCCAGCGAGAAGCTCAAGAAGGTCCGCACCAGGACGATCAACGCCAGCACCCCCACGCTGCGGAAGGACGGTGCGACCGCCACGGTCCGGATGATGTCGCCGCCGACCAGCAACTCCAGGCCGAGCAGGATGGCCCGGCCCACCCCCTGCCGGTACGGACGGTAGAGGTCGACGACCCGGCGGGTGCGCCAGCAGCGGTACAGGAAGACGGCGGAGGCGACGGTGACCCCGACGGCGATGACCAGTACGCCGGCGAGGTCCAGCAGGGCGCCGACGCGCTCGACGAATTCCCTGGTCGGCACCCTGTCGCCTCCGGCCCGCGCCGTCGCTTTCGAGCCGA
This sequence comes from Micromonospora olivasterospora, assembly GCF_007830265.1. Lineage (NCBI taxonomy): Bacteria > Bacillati > Actinomycetota > Actinomycetes > Micromonosporales > Micromonosporaceae > Micromonospora > Micromonospora olivasterospora. Next base: position 5,583,198 of record NZ_VLKE01000001.1, on the reverse strand, counting down.
CCCGCGCCCGGGCCGACCTGCTCCACCATCGCGCACCGCCGCCGGCCGCGGGCCCGTTCCGGCCTTCCCGGGCGCGGCCCGTGCGACCGGTGGGCCGCACCGGCGCTCCCGCCGGCGCCCGACCGGGGTCCGGGGCCCCGGGCGCGCCGGGCAGGGGCCGGGCCCCGACGGGTGGTCGGGGCCCCGGCTGAACTGTCCGCGGTCGGCGGATCAGAGGTTGAGGGTCCAGCTGTTGATGTAGCCTGTCTCCCTCTGTTACCTGGTTCTGCGCGCATGGCGCATCAATCGATGAGTGCTGCAACGGTGAGGCGATCCTAGGCCGACGTCGGTCGATTGTAGAGATATATGATTCTCGATCAGATTCCCGTATGCTGGCCAGTTCCATCGATCCCCACCGCAGTCTCCATCGGCCGCCAGGGGCAAAGGTTTCGGATCGATGACTACTCCGAAACGATCAACCGCAGAGGGATTCGTACGCATCGCCCGACGGATCCTCACCGTCGGGGAATAGCGACCAGCCACCCGGACAGTGAGAAGACGGACGACCCGGCGGTGAGTCGCGAGGAGCGAGCCGTCCGCCCGGCCGGCATCCGCGGGGCGGTCACGGGCAGGACCGCACCCGGAGCGTGGGACGGTTTCCGGCGTGGTTGGATGGCGACGTGCAGTTGACCGTGACAGACGCGCCGGAGCGAGACCGGTTCGAGGCGCGCGACGAGAGCGGCGCCGTGGCCGGCGTGGTCCCCTACCAGCTGACCGGCGCCATCATCGCCTACACCCACACCGAGGTCGACCCGGCGTACGAGGGCAGGGGGGTCGGCTCGGCCCTGGCCCGCGCGGTGCTGGACGACGCCCGCGCCCGGCGCCGGACCGTCGTCCCGCTCTGCCCGTTCCTCGCCGACTGGCTGACCCGGCACCCCGAGTACGACGACATCGTCGCCAGGTCGACCCGCAAGGTCAAGTAGCCGGCCAGCGGCAGCGGGTGCTGGGCCGCCCACGACTCGCCGCCGACGCCCGGGGCCCGTGCAGCGTTACCAGGCGGGCCGCGCCGAGCAGCTGGCCGACCCGGTGCAGCTCCTCCTCCCGCCCGACGAAGCTGGTCAGCGGCCCGGGCAGCGCGGGAGCCCCGCCACAGCCCGAGCGCCTCGCGCAGCAGCCCGGCGGCGCGGTGCCGGTCGCCGGCGGCCAGCGCGGCGTGGCCGGCTCCGGCCAGCGTGGTGAACCGGTGCGCGTCGACGTCCTGCGGGTCGACGGCGAGCCGGTACCCGGCCGGGTGGAACTCCACCGCCGCCGCGGACCCGGCCGGCCCCGCCAGCACCTGGCGCAGCCGCGACACCTGGGACTGGAGCGCGTTCGCCGCCCCGGCGGGCGGGTGGTCGCCGTACAGGCCGTCAATCAGGCGGCCCGCCGGGACCACCCGGCCGGCGTCGAGCAGCAGCACCAGCAGGGCGCCGCAGCCGGGCCCCGCCGACGGTGAGCCGGTCACCGTCGGCCCGGTGCACTTCCGTCGCGCCGAGGATGCCGAACCGCATGGCCCCGATTGTCGCCCACCCCGTCGCGCCGCCCGCGCGGCGGGACGGCGCCGTACGGGGCGCCGTACGGGGCCGACCGGCCTTTCCGATCGGTGATCAACGAACTACGGTGGGTGCGACATTTGGTGTGGCGGACGGGAGTGCCCTGTGGAGGAGTTCGACTACATCGTGGTCGGTGCGGGCTCGGCCGGATGCGTGCTGGCCAACCGGTTGACCGCGGACGGCCGCACCCGCGTGCTGCTGATCGAGGCCGGTGGCTGGGACCGCAGTCCCTTCGTCCGCGTCCCCAAGGGCTTCAGCCGGCTGATGGACGACCGGCGCACCGCCTGGCACTACCCGGCCCAGGCGGGGCCGGGCCACGAGGAGCTCTGGCAGCGGGGCCGCCTCGTCGGCGGGTCGAGCTCGATCAACGGAATGGTGTACGGCCGCGGCGACCGGCCCGACTGGGACGAGCTGGAACGCCTCGGCAACCCCGGCTGGGGGTGGGACACCATGCTGCCGATCTTCAAACGGCTGGAGGACAACCCCCTCGGCGCCTCCGCCGTCCGCGGCGCCGGCGGGCCGTTGCGGCTGTCCACCGCGACCGGCACCGACGAGCTGTGCGAGGAGACGATCGCCGCCGGGGAGCAGTTGGGCTGGCGCCGCGCGGACGACCTGAACGACGGCGACGACGAGCGGATCGGCTACGTCATGGCCACCGTCCACGACGGTCGCCGCAGCAGCGCCGCCGACGCCTTCCTGCACCCGGTCCGGGACCGGCCCAACCTGATCGTCTCGGTCGGCACGCTCGTGCTGCGGGTCCTCGTCGAGGGCGGCCGGGCGGTCGGGGTGCGCGCCCGCCGGCACGGGCGGACGGTCGACTACCGGGCCGCCGCCGAGGTGGTCCTCGCGGCCGGCGCGCTGGCCACGCCCCAGCTGTTGCAGGTCTCCGGGATCGGTCCGGCCGACACGCTGCGCAGCGCCGGGGTGGACGTGCTGCTCGACCGGCCCCGGGTGGGCGCCGGGATGCGGGAGCACCGGGCGGTACCGGTGCAGTTCCGGCTGGCCGCCGAGGGCGGCTACAACCGGGCGCTGGGCAGCCCGCTCGGCCAGGCCCGGGCCGCGCTGCGCTACCTGCTGACCCGCCGGGGGCCGCTCGCCCTGCCGGTGTACGACCTCGGGGCGTACGTCCGGTCCGATCCGCAGGCCGACCGCCCCGACACGACGCTGCTGATCGCGCCGTTCTCGGCGGCGCCACGACGTCCCGGGCGCGCGCTGGAGCTGGAGACCGAGCCGGGGCTGATGGGCCTGGCCACGGTGACCCGGCCGGACAGCGCGGGGAGCCTCGCGATCACCTCGGCCGACCCGGAGGCGACGCCGCGCATCGTCGCCAACTACTTCGACACCGCACACGACCGGCGGGTCATGACGGCCGCCCTCCGCCGGTTGCGGGAGCTGTTCGCCACCGCGCCGATCGCGAAGCGGATCTCGGCGGAGACCCTGCCCGGCCCGGCGGTACAGGACGACGACCAGATCGTCGAGGCGGCCCTGACCCTCGGCTACTGCGGCTACCACGCCGTCGGCACCTGCGCGATGGGCCCGGACGACGAGTCGGTCGTCGACCCGCGGCTGCGGGTGCGGGGCGTGGACGGGCTGCGCATCGTCGACGCCTCCGTGCTGCCGGTCCTGGTGTCGGGCTACCTGAACGGCCCGGTGATGGCGCTCGCCTGGCGGGCCGCCGACCTGATCCTCGCGGACTGATTCCCGGCCGCCGGAGACGGCCGGGGCCCGCCACGGGCGCCCGTGCCGCGGCGGGTCCGGCGACCGGCAGGTGTAGGCGGGCCCGGGGCGGGTAGGGCGGTGGGACGGTGGCGGGGGTGCGGCCGGTGCGCCGAGACGAGGAGCCGAGCCAGCCGACGGCCGGCGAGGACCACGGGCCGCACGTGCTGCGCGAGTACGCGCTGCTCGCCGACGGCCACCGGGGCGCACTGGTCGGGCCGGACGGGAACGTGGGCTGGCTGTGCGCCCCCGGGTGGGCCGACCCCGCCGTCTTCAGCAGTCTGCTCGGCGGTCGCGGCGAGTACCTGGTGACGCCGGCGAACCCGCGGTTCGTCTGGGGCGGGCACTACGAGCCCGGGTCGCTGGTCTGGGTGAGCCGGTGGGTGACCACCGACGGCATCGTCGAGTGCCGGGAGGCGCTGGTGTTTCCCGGCGAGCCGCGCCGGATCGTCCTGCTGCGCCAGATCCACGCGCTGGACCGGGACGCGGTGGTCCGGGTCCGGCTGGACCCGCGCGCCGACTTCGGCCGCGAGCCGCTGCGCGAGGCGCACCGGGACGGCCGGGTCTGGACGGCCCGCTGCGGCGGCCTGCACCTGCGCCACAGCGGCGGGGAGCGCCTGGACCTGACCGCCGACGGCGCGCTGCGGGGCCAACTGCGGGTGCCGGCCGGGGGCCGGCACGACATGGTGCTGGAGATCGCGACCCACCCGCCCGACGGCGCGCCACCCGAGCCCGGGGAGCTGTGGCGGACCACCGAGCGCTCCTGGCGGGAGTCGGTGCCCGCGCTGGCCGGCGGGGGCGCGCAGCGCGACGTCGTCTTCGCGTACGCCGTGCTGCGCGGGCTGACCCGGCCGGGCGGCGGGATGGTGGCGGCGGCGACCACGGCGCTGCCGGAGCGGGCCCTCGCCGGGCGCAACTACGACTACCGGTACGCCTGGATCCGGGACCAGTCCTTCGCCGGTCGGGCCGCCGCGCTGGTCGGCCGGTACGACCTGCTGGACGACGCGGTGGCGTTCCTCACCGACCGGTTGCTGGCCGACGGGGACCACCTCTCCCCCGCCTACACGGTGGACGGCGCGCCGGTGCCACGACAGCAGGAGCTGCCGTGGCTGCCGGGATACCCGGGGGCGCCGGCGCGGGTCGGCAACTGGGTGCGCGACCAGTTCCAGCTCGACGCGTTCGGCGAGGCCCTGCTGCTGTTGGCCGTCGCCGGCCGGCACGACCGGCTCGACGACGCCTCGTGGCGGGCCCTGGAGCTGGCCGTGCGGGTCGTCGGTGACCGCTGGCGCCAGCCCGACTCGGGCGTCTGGGAGCTGCCGCCTCGGCAGTGGACCCACTCCAAGCTGCTCTGCGTGGCCGGGCTGCGGGCGGCGGCCCGCGTCGCGCCGGCCGCGCTCGCCGGGCGGTGGAGCGCACTCGCGGACGTCGTCCTCGCCGACGCGGCCGCGCACGGCCAGCACCCGTCCGGGCGCTGGCAGCGGGCGTACGACGACGGCCGGGTCGACGCGGCGCTGCTGCTGCCGGGCGTCCGGGGCGCGCTGCCGGACGGCGACCCGCGTACCGAGGCGACCCGGCGGGCGGTCCTGGCCGACCTGGAGTGCGACGGCTACCTCTACCGGTTCCGCCCGGACCCGCGCCCGCTGGGCGACGCGGAGGGCGCCTTCCTGCTCTGCGGGTTCGCCGCGGCGCTGGCCGCCTGGCAGGCCGGCGACGCCGTCGCGGCGACCCGCTGGTTCGAGCGCAACCGCGCCGCCTGCGGCCCGCCGGGGCTGTTCACCGAGGAGTACGACGTGCAGCAGCGGCAACTGCGGGGCAACCTGCCCCAGGCGTTCGTGCACGCGCTGATGCTGGAGACCGCGTTGACCGTCGGGCAGGCCGCGCCGTGCCGGCCGACGGGCTGAGCGTCGCCGACCCGGCTCCCGGCTCACCGCACCCGGTACGCCTCGGCCTCGGTCGTGCGCAGCTCCAGCCCGTTGCCCGGCCGGTCCAGCGGCACGGGCGCGGCGCCCCCGTCGCCGGCCCCGCCCCCTCGAACAGCATCGACTCGATGCGGACGTGGTCGTGGAACCACTCCAGGTGCCGCAGGTTCGGCGTCGCGGCGGCGACGGCCAGGTGCTGGTGCGGGGCGCAGTGCGCGGATACCTCCAGCCCGGCCGCCGCGGCCACCGCCGCCGCCCGGAGGAACTCGGTGATCCCGCCGCAGCGGGTGACGTCGATCTGGAGGCAGTCGACGTACGGGGCCATCCGGTGGAAGTACGCCAGGTCGAAGCCGTACTCGCCGGCCGCCACGTCGGGCAGCACCTGGTCGCGGACGAGTCCGAGGCCGGCGAGGTCGTCGGAGCTGACGGGCTCCTCGTACCAGCGCACGTCGAGGTCCGCCGCGGCCCGGGCCACCCGGATCGCCTGTTTGCGCTGGTAGGCGCCGTTGGCGTCGACGTACAGCTCGGCGGCCCCGCCAATGGTGCGCCGCGCCGCCGACATCCGGGCCAGGTCGCGCGGCACCTCCGTCCCGCACGACCCGCCAATTTTGATCTTGATGCGGGGGATGCCCTGCTCGTGCACCCAGGCGGACAGCTGCCGGTGCTGCCGCTCGGCGTCGTACGTGGTGAAGCCGCCGCTGCCGTACACCGGGACCCGCCGGCGGGCCGTGCCGAGCAGCCGGGCCAGCGGCAGCGCGTGCCGGCGTGCCTTGAGGTCCCAGACGGCGCAGTCGGCGGCCGACAGCGCGAGGCCGGCGATCCCCGGCCGGCCGGCGTTGCGCAGCCGCCGCCGCATGCTGGACCAGGCGGCGGGCACGTCGTCCGGGTCGAGGTCGGTCACCACGGGGGCGAGCAGGTCCGCCACCACGGGGACCACCGCCGCCGGCCCGTAGGTCCAGCCGATGCCGGTGTGCCCGTCGGCGTCGGCGCGGACCAGCACCATGGTGGTGTCGGTCCAGGCGAGGGTGCCGTCGCCCTCGGGCGCGTCGGTCGGCACCCGGTACGCGGTGGCGCTCAGCCGCACGGCGTCACCGGCTCGGCCCCGCACGCCCCCGACTGGCGAGGCGGCGGGCGGCCAGCGCGGCGACGGGCGCGAGCGCGGTCGCGCCGACGAGGCCGGCGGCGAGCAGCCGGGCGGCCCGGGACGGCGGCTCGGGGCGCTCGGCCCACCGCCGTTCGGGTCGGGCGGTCACCGGCTCGCCGCGCAGGCCGGCGCGGAGCAGTTCGGCGAGGTGGATCGCGGTACGACCACCGGCGGCGCCCTGCTCGACCTGGGTCCGGCAGCTGAACCCGTCGGCGAGGATGACGTCGGTGTCGGCGGCGTCGCGTACGGCCGGCAGCAGCACGCGTTCGGCACAGGCCTCGGAGACCTCGTAGTGCCCCTGCTCGAAGCCGAAGTTTCCCGCCAGGCCGCAGCAGCCGGAGTCGAGGAACTCGGCGCGCGCCCCGGCGGCCCGCAGCACCTCCTGGTCGGCGGCGGTGCCGAGGATCGCGTGCTGGTGGCAGTGGGTCTGGATCAGCGCGCGCGCCGGCAGGGTGGGCGGCCGCCAGTCAGGGGTGTGGTCGCGCAGCATCTCGGCCAGGGTGACGGTCTGCTCCCGCAGCTTGTCGACGTCCCGGTCGTCGGGGAACAGCTCGTGGGCGTCGCTGCGGAAGACGGCCGTGCAGCTCGGCTCCAGCCCCACCACCGGCGTGCCGGCGCGCAGGAAGGGACGCAGCACCGTCAGGGTGCGCCGCAGCACCCGCTTGGCTGTGCCGAGCTGTCCGGTGGAGATCCAGGTCAGCCCGCAGCAGACCGGCTGCGCCGGGACGCGTACCCGCCAGCCGGCGGCCTCCAGTACCTCGACCGTCGCCCGGGCGACGCCGGGGTGGAAGTGGTTGGTGAACGTGTCCGGCCACAGCAGCACCTCGCCGCGCGCCCCGGTCCCGCCCGGCGCCCGACGGGCGAACCAGCGCTGGAATGACTCGCTGGCGAAGACGGGGATGTCCCGGCGCCGGTCGATCCCGCCGGCCGCCTTGGCGATCCGGCTGAGCCCGGGGGCGTGCGCCAGGGCGTTGACCGCCCGCGGCGCGTACGCGGCGGCCGCGGCCGCCGCCGGCAGCCAGCCCATGGAGTAGTGCGCGCGGGGGCGCAGCCGGCCGCGGTAGTGGTGGGACAGGAACTCCGCCTTGTAGGTGGCCATGTCGACGTTGACGGGGCAGTCGGCCTTGCAGCCCTTGCACGCCAGGCAGAGGTCCAGGGCGTCGTGCACGGCCGCGGAGCGCCAGCCGTCGCCGATGACGCCGCCCCGGGCGGTGCCGTCGAGCATCTCGAACAGCAGCCGCGCACGCCCGCGGGTGGAGTGCTCCTCTTCCCGGGTGACCATGTAGGACGGGCACATCACCCCGCCGTGCTCCCGCCGGCACCTGCCGACGCCGACGCAGCGCAGCACGGCCCGGCCGAAGCTGCCGGAGTCGTCGGGGTAGCGGAAGTGCGTGTCCACGTCACCGTGGTTGTAGTCGACGCCGAGCCGCAGGTGGCTGTCCAGCGGATACGGGGCGACCAGCTTGCCCGGGTTCATCCGGTCGTCGGGGTCGAAGATCGCCTTGAACTGCCCGAACGCGCGGATCAGCGGGTCGCCGTACATCTTCACCAACAGTTCGCCGCGGGCCTGCCCGTCGCCGTGCTCGCCGGAGAAGGAGCCGCCGTAGGAGACCACCAGGTCCGCGGCGCGCTCGACGAACGAGCGGAACTGGCGTACGCCGTCGGCCGACGTCAGCCGGAACGGGATGCGGGTGTGCACGCAGCCCTGCCCGAAGTGCCCGTACAGCGACGCCTGTTCGAAGCCGTACTCGTGCAGGAGGCGGTCGAGGTCGCGCAGGTAGTCGCCGAGCCGCTCCGGGGCGACCGCGGAGTCCTCCCAGCCCTCCCAGGTGTCGGGCTCGCCGGGCACCCGGGCGGTGGCCCCGAGCCCGGACTCGCGGACCGCCCACATCTGCTCCTCGTCCACCCCGCCGTCGAACCGGTGCACGATCGGCCCGCCGTCGCCGCGCAGGGCGGCGAGCATCCGGTCGGCGGCGGCGTCCGCCTCGGCGGCGGTGTCGCCGCCGAACTGCACCATCAGCCAGCCGCCGCCGGGGGGCAGCTTGTGCAGGGCCTCCGGGTGCAGCTGCTTGCGCTTCTCGAAGTTGATCAGTTTGTCGTCGAGCCCCTCCAGGGCGATCGGACCGTGCGGCAGGATCCGGGAGACGTCGTCGCCGGCCGCGGCGATGTCCGGGTACGACAGGAACACCAGCGACCTGGCCGGCACCACGGGCACCAGCCGCAGCCGCGCCCGCAGCACGGTGACCAGCGTGCCCTCGGAGCCGACGAGCGCCTGCGCGAGGTGGAAGTTCTTCTCCGGCAGGAGGCTGTCGAGGTTGTAGCCGGAGACCCGGCGCGGGATGTCGGGGTAGCGGCCGCGGATCTGGTCGGCGTACTCGTCGCGCAGCGCCCGCAGCCGGCGGTGGATCTCGGCCTCGCGGCCGCCGCGCCGCTGGATCTCCGCGTACCGTTCGTCGGTGGTCTCGCCGACCCACATGCGGGTGCCGTCGTAGAGCAGCACCTCCAGCTCCACGACGTTGTCGACCACCTTGCCGGTGCGCTGCGCGGTCGACCCGCACGAGTTGTTGCCGATCATCCCGCCGATCGTGCAGTTCTCGTGGGTGGACGGGCGGGGGCCGAACTCCAGCCCGTGGGGGGCCAGCAGCTCGTTGAGCGTGTCGAGCACGATCCCCGGCTCGACGAGGCAGGTGCGCGCCCGCTGGTCGACCTCCAGCAGCCGGTGGCAGTACTTCGACCAGTCGATCACCACCGCGACGTTGGTGACCTGCCCGCCGAGGCTGGTGCCGCCGCCGCGGGACAGCACGGGCGCCCCGTGCCGCCGGCAGACGGCCACGGCGGCCGCGCCCGCGTCGGGCGTCCGGGGCACCACCAGGCCGAGCGGCACCTGGCGGTAGTTGGAGCCGCCGCTGGCGTACGCCGCCCGGGAGCCGGCGTCGAAGCGGACCTCCCCGTCGACGGCGGCGCGCAGGTCGGCGGCCAGCGCCGCCAGGTCGACATCGCGCGCCGGCTCGGGTGGCCGCAGGACCGGATCGGGCAGCGACACCCGGCTCGCGGTCGAGACCGCCCCGCGCGCCGCGCCGCCGTCGCGGCGGCTCATGACCGCAGCTCGTTGATCTTGTCCCGGGCGACGGACGCCAGGGTGGCGACCTTGTGCGGCTGGCCGCGCAGGAACGCCTCGGTGAAGTGCTGCGCCTGCTCGTACCGGACCTTGCCGGGCATGGGGGGCTCGTCCGGGTTGACGTCGCAGTCCACCAGCGCCGGGCCCGGGTGCGCCAGCGCCTCGCGGACCGCCCCCGGCAGCGCCTTCGGATCGGTGACCTTGACGCCGTAGCCGCCGCACGCCCGCGCCCACGCGGCGAAGTCGGCCTCGGGCTGGCGGTGCCGCACGGCGTACTCCGGGTAGCCGAGGACGATCTGCTCCCAGAGGATCTGCCCGTACGAGTTGTTGTTGTTGATGACCACCTTGATCGGCAGTTCGTGCCGCACGGCGGTGAGGAACTCGGCCATCAGCATGGCGAACCCGCCGTCGCCGACGAAGGCGATGACCTGCCGGCCGGGGTACGCCCGCTGCATGGCGATCGCGTACGGCAGGCCGGGGGCCATGGTCGCCAGGTTGCCGGAGAGGTAGAACTCGCGGTCGCCGCGAATGGTCCAGTGCCGGGCCGCCCAGGTGGCGATGGTGCCGGAGTCGCAGGTCAGGATGGCATCGGAGCTGGCCGCCGCGTCCACGCAGCTCATCAGGTACTGCGGGGCGACCGGGTGCCGGCTCGGGTCCTGCAACGAGACCATCTCCGCGCGCCAGGTGTCCCGCGCCCGCTGGTACTTCTCCAGGAACGACCGGTCCGAATGGGCCTGGAGCATCGGCAGGAGCTGCCGCAACGCCAGCCGGGCGTCGGCGGTCACCGCCGCGTCCACGGGCAGCCGCAGGCCGACCAGGCTGGCATCGACGTCGATCTGCACCACCCGCGCCTGGCCGGGAGAGGGCAGGTACTTCCCGTACGGGAAGGAGGTGCCGACCATCAGGAGGGTGTCGCACTCCTCCATCAGCTCCTCGCTCGGCCGCGTGCCGAGCAGGCCGAGGCCGCCGGTGGTGAGGGGGTGGTCGTCGGGCACGACCATCTTGCCGGGCAGCGTCTTGACGACGGGGCTGGCCAGCTTCTCGGCCACGGCGAGCACCTCGTCGCGGGCGCCACGCGCGCCGATGCCGACCAGCATGGCCACCTTCCTGCCGGCGTTGAGCACCTCGGCCGCGCGGGCCAGGTCGTCCTGGGCCGCCGGCACGGTGGGCTGCGACAGCACGGGGCTGCTCATCGGCGGCTCCCCCGGGCTGACGTGCCGGTACGGATCCGCGCCGGCAGCGGCGACCTGGACGTCGTTGGGGAAGCTGAGGTGCGACACGGTCCGCTTGGCCAGGGCGTTGCGGACGGCGATGTCGACCACCCCGGGCACCTGCTGCGGGTTGGTCACCATCAGGTTGTAGTCGGCGACGTCGTGGTAGAGCAGCGGGGTGTGCACCTCCTGCTGGTAGTGCGACCCGAGCACCGAGGTCTCCTGCATGCCGGTGATCGCCAGCACGGGCGTGTGGTCGAGCTTGGCGTCGTACAGGCCGTTGAGCAGGTGGATGGCGCCGGGGCCGGACGTCGCGGCGCAGACGCCGAGCCGGCCGGTGGCCTTGGCGTAGCCGGTGGCCATGAAGGCGGCCGCCTCCTCGTGGTGCACCAGCACGAAGGTCAGCTTCTCCCGCTGCCGGCGGAAGCCCTCCATCAGGCCGTTGATGCCGTCCCCGGGCAGCCCGAAGACGGTGTCGACGCCCCAGTCCACCAGGCGCCGGGCCAGGCTCTCCCCCACGATCTCCTGCACGTCAGCCTCCTGATCCCGGGTTCCGCCCGCCTCGGCCCGGACCGGTCCCGGCCGGCCTCGCGGCCGGGCGCGGCCCGGAGGGCGACAGGCCAGATCCTATTCGCGGCTAAAGTCCGACTCGCCGGTTTCTGACCGCTGCCCCCACGATCGTGGCGACGCGGCTCCGGCGGCTCGCCGGGGGCCGCAGGAGGGCTCGCCGGCCCTCAGCCACGACGGGCCGCCCGCAGCGCCAGGAAGCCGATGACCGCCCCCGCGGCGACCGCGACGACGCCGCGCACGGTGACCATCGAGCGCAGCTTCGTGAGCCCCTGCCGCGGATCGACCACAGTCCCGGCCACGTTGCCGGCCGCGCTCACCACCATGTCGCCGATCCGGCTCGTGTTCATGCCGCGCCGCCTTCCATCCGCCCGCTGGACGCCGCGGCTACCCGGCCGAAAGCGATCCAAACGGCCGGCACGGCCGGTCGTTCGCGGCGCATCGCCTCGCATGCCGGCAGCGCTGCCGGGTAAGCCACGCCCCGTGCCGGCCCGACCGGGCCCACCGTGGACGTGCGCGCGGGCCACCTTCGGGGTGGTCGCGGTCGGCATCCTCAGTGACCGGCCGCGGCGACACGGACCGGCAGCCGACGTACCGGGGGTGCGCGATGGGACGCTACGACGACGAGGTGACCGGGCTCGCGGCGCCGCTGCTCGACCCGGGCGACCTGGACGTGCTGCTGGACCGGGTGGGCGACGCCCGCGTGGTCATGCTGGGCGAGGCGAGCCACGGCACGCACGAGTTCTACACCTGGCGGGCGGCGATCAGCCGGCGGCTGATCGAGGAGAAGGGGTTCTCGTTCGTCGCCGTCGAGGGCGACTGGCCGGACTGCGACCGGGTCGACCGCAGCGTACGCTGCCTGCCCGGCGCGCCGGAGGACCCGCGCGAGGCCCTGGCCACGTTCGAGCGGTGGCCGACGTGGATGTGGGCCAACGAGGAGGTCGTCGACCTCACCCGCTGGCTGCGCGTACGCAACAGCCGGGTGGACGAGCCCGCCCGCGCGGGCTTCCACGGGCTGGACGTGTACTCGCTGTGGGAGTCGCTGCGGGAGATCCTCGTCCACCTGCGCGAGCACGACCCGGAGCAGGTGCCGGCGGCGCTCGCCGCCTACCGCTGCTTCCAGCCCTACGAGGAGGACGCGCAGGGGTACGCGCTGGCGACCCGCCTGGTGCCGACGAACTGCGAGAACGAGGTGGTCGACCTGCTCGTGGCGCTGCGCGGGCGGGCGGCGACCGACGGTGCGGGGTCATTCGGCGCGTGGCAGAACGCGGAGGTCGTCGCCGGGGCCGAGCGCTACTACCGGACGATGGTGCGCGGCGGCCGGGAGTCCTGGAACGTCCGCGACCGGCACATGGACGACACCCTCGACCGGCTCCTGGCGCACTACGGGCCCGGCGCGAAGGGGATCGTCTGGGCGCACAACACCCACGTCGGCGACGCGCGGGCCACCGACATGGCCGACGCGGGCGAGGTCAACATCGGCCAGCTCGCCCGGGAACGGTACGGCGCGGAGCAGGTCGTGCTGGTCGGCTTCGGCACCCACCACGGCACCGTGGTCGCCGGCGATGCCTGGGGCGCGCCGATGGAGGTGATGCCGGTGCCGCCGGGCCGGCGGCACTCCCTGGAGGAGGTGCTGCACGGCGCCGCACCGGCGCAGGCCCTGTTCGTCTTCCCCCGCGACGGCCGGCCCGACCTGCTCACCGACGAGCTCGACCACCGGGCGATCGGCGTGGTCTACCACCCGGAGCGGGAGAGCTGGGGCAACTACGTGCCCACCGTGCTCGGCGAGCGGTACGACGCCTTCTGCTGGATCGACGAGTCCCAGGCCGTGCGGCCGTTGCGCGTGCGCCCCGCGAGCCTCGCCGAGCCGGAGACGTACCCGTCGGGCGTCTGACCCGGACCCGTAGCCTGCGGGAATCCGTACGCAGGGGATCATTGTGGTGCCGATGGCGGATCGGCAGTGGACACAGCTAGTTCCCGCCGCGGTTCAGCCAGGCGCGGACCGCGCCGCCCTGGTAGACCACCAGGTAGTCGGCCCTGCCGTCGCCGCCTCGACGCTGACCTGGAGGTAGTCGGCCCGCAGCAGGTCGTCACGCCCGTCTCCGGTGACGTCCGCGAAGCGCAGGTTGCTCCGGTTGAATGAATCGACGCGGAAGACGATCCCCCAGGGGACGAACGCGAGCGTGTCACCCGAACCCTTGACGTTGAGGTACGCCCGCACCTCGCTATTGGAACTGACCACGAGGTAGTCGTCGCGCCCGTCCCCGTTGAGGTCGGCGAACCGCACCTCGTCGCCGTGGACCGCCGTCTGCCCTGCGGGGGCGTACCTGCCCACGTTGACCCAGTGGGGCTGCCCGGGCGTGCCGACCGTGTTCACCGAGGCCCGGAAGCGGCCGTCCGAATAGACCTGCAGGTAGTCGGCCCGCTTGTCGCCGTTCAGCTCGGCGATGATCGGACGGCCGGGGGTGCCGCCGTATCCGGAGGCGATCTCGCCCAGCTTGCGCCACCCCGTACCGAGTGCCGTGTCGTCGGAGTCTCCCGGGGAGCAGGCGGTGGGGGCGTTCTCCGGCAGCGGCGCCTGGATCCAGCCCCGATGGTTCGCATCGAGCACGCTTTCGTACCAGGCGGCGGCCATCTTGGCGTAGCCCTCGTCGTTCGGGTGGACGTCGTTCTGCAGACCATCGGTGATCAGCACCCTGCTCATGTCCACCAGGAGCACGCGCTTGCCCTTGTCCTGCAGGTCCCGCACCACGGCGGGCAGCGCCGCGTTGTACGCGTCGATGCGCGACTGCAACCCGGTCTTGCCGGCCGGGATGAGCTGGGCGACCAGCACCGTGGCCCGTGGTGAATCGGCCAGCGTCTGGTTGATCAGATCCTTGAGCCGGGTGGGCGCGGACGACAGCGCGAAGTTCTGGCCGATGTCGTTGGTGCCGGCGTGCAGCGTGATGAGGTTCGGCTGATAGCGCGGCACGCTGCAGTCGGCGATTGCCGTGATCTCGTCGATCCGGTCGCCGCGGTGGCCCTCGTGGTCGTTGTCGCCCATCGACCCGGTCTTCGCCGATCCGACGAAGTCGACGTTCCGCGCGTTGCCCTTGAGGTAGTCGTACAACTCGTCGCGGTAGCCGTTGCGGTCGGAACTCTTCACGCCGTAGGTGATCGAGTCGCCGAGCGGCATCAGGCGGATGTCCAGGTTGCTCAACGCAAGGTCGCGCTCGGTGTCTGCCGCTGGCGCGGACCCTCGGGGTGGACTTCCGCCGGCCCCGGAGAGCTGCTTCTCCGTGGCCGCGCAGGCCGGCCACCCGTCGACGTCGGGGTGGCACGGGGCCGGCACGGGGACCGCGTCCGGGATTACCGCGACACCGACCGCGGCCAGCGACAGCGCTGCGACGACCGAGGTGAGCCATGCGACCTGCACTTTTCGCCGAGGAGACACGGGCGCCCCTTCCGTAGGGCAGTCGACAGCGTGCTGAGATGGTGGAGCTCCAGCCGAACCGGTCGCCGGGCTGATCGCCGGCCCGACCGCCACCACCGCCGTAGACGACGACACCGCCGCCGTCTACGGCGCCGGCGAGGTCCTCCAGCGGCTCACACCGAACCGACACCACATGAGATAACGGCGGCCGACCGGGGACCCGTTCAACCGCCGTTCAACACCAGCTGCCTAGTAGTGCTTTGTTAGGTTGTGTCGTCGAATGGGCGGTTGCAGGTGTGGCAAGCGCCGGCCATGACGACGAGCAGTTGTTGCAGCTCGCGTACTACGGCGTAGAGGGTCAGGCCGGCGCATCCGCTTCTGGGTCCAGGCGTAGCAGGGTGCAGAAGGCTTGGGCGAGCACGGTGAGGGTGACGTGGCGATGCCAGCCGGTGAAGCTGCGGCCTTCGAAGTGGTCGATGCCCAGGCCTGTCTTGAGTTCGCGGTAGTCGTGTTCGACCCGCCAGCGGATCTTTCCGAGTCGGACCAGTGTCTTGAGTGATGTGCGTGGCTGCATGTTGGACAGCCAGTACTTGACTGGCTCGTCGGCGCCGGGTGGCCATTCGGCGATCAACCAGCATTCGGGCAGGCTGCCGTCGCCGCCGCGGGGGATGTCCCGGTTCGCGGGGCGGATGCGTAGCCGTAGGAAGTGCGAACGCATCGCCGCGGTCGGGTTCGTTGTGCTGCGCCGGCTGCCGCGCCGCCAGGTGACCTGCCGTGCGGTGCCGCGGCCCGCGGCCAGGACCAGGTCCTTGAGGGTGACCGGCGGGTCGGGGTAGGCCGGGCGGGGTGGGCGGCCCCGTCCGGAGTAGGCCGCGGTGACCGGGACCGCGTCGGCGGGGTGGGCGGTGGCGGTCGGGTCGACCTGGACCACGTAGCGCAGGCCACGTTCGGCCAGGCCGAGCCGGAACAGGGTGCAGTCGCCGTAGCCGGAGTCCGCGGCCACCGGCAGTCTCGGTAGCCCCCACTGGTCGATCATCTGGTCGAGCATGTCCAGCGCGAGGCGCCATTTCTCCCGGTGCCGCACATCGTCGGGCAGGCGGGCCCGGCCCCGCCGAGCCCGCACCGCCGCGGCCCGGTCGGGATCGGCGACCATGGTGTCGTCCCACGATCGCGGACAGAACAACCGCCAGTTCGCGGCCACCGACGCGGTGTCGGTGACCGCCTGGACGCTTACCCCGATCTGACAGTTGCCGGTCTTGCCCAGGGTGCCCGAGTACTGGCGGGCCACACACGGCGAGGCGGTGCCGTCCTTCGGGAAGCCCGAGTCGTCGATCACGTACGCGGCCGGGTCGATCGCGTCGACCGCCCACCGTGCCACGTTCGCCCGCACCGCCGTGTAGTCCCACGTCGAGGACGTGATGAACTGCTGCAACTGCTGATGATCGACGCCGAGGCGTTCCGCCATCGGCTGCATCGACTTCCGCGCCCCATCGGTGAGCAGGCCACGCATGTACAACTCGCCCTTGACCCGCTGATCCGAACGCCGAACCGCACCATCCAACATCGCCGCGGTGAACTCGACCAGCCGCGGACGCACCTTCTCGACCTGCTCCGGAGTCACACCACCAAGCCAAACACCAACCACAATCGGCAGCTACGCGACACGCCGTGAACCTAACAAAGCACTACTAAAGCGGTGCGGATCGCGCCGCGGCTGACGCGGTGGTCGCGGGCGAGGGCGGCGATGCTCGACCCGTCGCGGTATGTCTGACGGCTCTGCTCGGTGACGCCGAGCTCGACGTGCCGGGCGCGCCGTCCGGAGACGCTGCCGGCGGCCCGGGCTGCGGCCAGCCCGTCACGGGTGAGTTCGTTCTGTAGGTCGCGCTGGAACTGCCCGACCGATACGACGATGTTGACGAGCATGGTGGTAGTCGCGTCGGTGGCGGCCAGGTCGGTGATGCTCGACAGCGCGCCGGACAGTACACGCAGCTTCACCTGATGGCGCTGGCACCAGTCGCGCACGGCGAGGATGTCGGCCAGGTCGCGGCACAGCCGGTACAGCTCGGAGACCGTGAGCCGGTCGCCGAGCCGGGCGAAGCGGGCCAGCTCCCGGAACCCGGCACGCTCCAGCGCCGGGATCTTGGACGAGGTGGCCGGGTCGCTGAACATCCGCGCCCCGGCCTCGGCGGTGAGCCCGGCCTCGTCAAGCAGGTGGCTCTGCCGCTGGGTGCTCTGCTCGTCGGTGGACACCCGCGTGTAGACCAACTCCGCCATTGCCTGTCCTGTCCATCCGATCGTCGCCGACACCGCTGATCCAACTGTCATCAAACGCTGTCGTCAACTCGGATCGGCCCGCATTGGATCGGCGGGTCGGATTCCCGTGGTCGGGAGTGATCCATTGACCCCGTTCCGCACCCTGTCGCCAAATGGTCCTCTGCCGACAGAGACACCCGGGACGAATGCCGCATGCCCGGCCAGACACTCAACCCCGCGCCCTAAAGATCAACTACAGTAAATGATCCCCGGCGACATGAGCGTTAGGAAACCCCTAAGGCCCGTGAAACTCAAGAACTAAAACTAAAGCAGAAGGTGTAAATCAAATGGCAACTCAAGACCTTGACCCGTTCCGGGTGGCGGTGGAGGGAGCGGCGGCGCCGCCTCCCGCCAATATCTCCCGACCGATTCCTGGTCGATCAGTTTGCCGGATAGTGTGGCTACCTCCTTCTGGGTGTAGCGGTGGCCGTCGGGGGCGGGCTTACAGCCCTGTGCCCAGGCTTTCACCCATGCGGCCATCCCCGGCCCCAGCCTCCCCTGTTCGTCGGGGGTCAGGGATACCCGGTCGGGGAGTTCACCCTTTTCTTCCAGCGTCTTCAGGTATGCGCGGAGGGTGGCGGGCCCGTCCTTGCCGGGCCGCCAAGTGACCACGTGATCTGGTGGTGGGGGCAGCGACGGCGCCGCCTCCCACCAATAACTCCCGACCGATTGCCGGGTGATCAGTTTGCCGGATAGTGTGGCTACCTCATCCTGGGTGTAGCGGTGGCCGTCGGGGGCGGGCTTACAGCCCTGTGCCCAGGCTTTCACCCATGCGGCCATCCCCGGCCCCAGCCTCCCCTGTCTGTCGGGGGTCAGGGATACCCGGTCGGGGAGTTCACCCTTTTCTTCCAGCGTCTTCAGGTATGCGCGGAGGGTGGCGGGCCCGTCCTTGCCGGGCCGCCATGTGACCACGTGATCTGGTGGTGGGGGCAGCGGCGGCGCCGCCTCCCGCCAATATTTCCCGACCGATTTTTGGGTGATCAGTTTGCCGGATAGTTCGGCTACCTCATCCTGGGTGTAGGGGTGGCCGTCGGGGGCGGTCTTACCCTGTAGTCCCTGTGCCCAGGCTTTCACCCATGCGGCCATCCCCCGCCCCAAGTTTTTCTTTTTGGGCAGGGATGCCCCGTCGGGGAGTTCACCCTTTTCTTCCAGCGTCTTCAGGTATGCGCGGAGGGTGGCGGGCCCGTCCTTGCCGGGCTCCCATGTGACCACGTGATCTGGCGGTGGGGGCAGCGACGGCGCCGCCTCCCGCCAATAACTCCTGACCGATTTTTGGGTGATCAGTTTGCCGGATAGTTCGGCTACCTCATCCTCGGTGTAGGGGTGGCCGTCGGGGGCGGGCTTACCCTGTAGTCCCTGTGCCCAGGCTTTCACCCATGCGGCCATCCCCGGCCCCAGCCTCCCCTGTCTGTCGGGGGTCAGGGATACCCCGTCGGGGAGTTCACCCTTTTCTTCCAGCGTCTTCAGGTATGCGCGGAGGGTGGCGGGCCCGTCCTCGCCGGGCCCCCATGTGACCACGTGATCTGGCGGTGGGGGCAGCGACGGCGCCGCCTCCCGCCAATAATTCCCGACCGATGTCTTGTCGATCAGTTTGCCGGATAGTGTGGCTACCTCATCCTGGGTGTAGCGGTGGCCGTCGGGGGCGGGCTTACAGCCCTGTGCCCAGGCTTTCACCCATGCGCCCATCCCCGGCCCCAGCCTCCCCTGTCTGTCGGGGGTCAGGGATACCCCGTCGGGGAGTTCACCCTTTTCTCCCAGCCTCTTCAGGTATTCGCGGAGGGTGGCGGGCCCATCCGTGCCGGGCCGCCAAGTGACCACGTGATCTGGCGGTGGGGGCAGCGACGGCGCCGCCTCCCGCCAATAACTCCTGACCGATTCTTGGGTGATCAGTTTGCCGGATAGTTCGGCTACCTCATCCTGAGTGTAGCGGTGGCCGTCGGGGGCGGTCTTACCCTGTAGTCCCTGTGCCCAGGCTTTCACCCATGCGGCCATCCCCCGCCCCAACTTTTTCTTTTCAGGCAGGGATACCCCGTCGGGGAGTTCACCCTTTTCTTCCAGCCTCTTCAGGTATGCGCGGAAGGTTTGAGGCCCGTCCTTGCCGGGCCGCCAAGTGACCACGTGATCTGGCGGTTCTGGTAGTGGCGCCTTGGTGGTGGAGGCCGCTGGGGGCGGCTGTGGTGTGGGGTGCGGGGTTGCCGATTGGCCGGTACGGATCGGTATGGATTGCGTGTGCGGAGATGCCGGGCCGGACGTGATCTGAGTGTCGGGGTGGCCCAGTGCGACCATCCTGGGATACCCGGGTGCGAAACCATAGTTGTCGTGGAACCCCGACGCGGCCGAGGCCAGGGTGATGTTGACCTCGTACACCTCGGACATCAGGCGTAGCAGCGCCCCCTTGAGGTGGGGAACGGACGTCCCGCGCGTGTCCAGGGCCTGCCGCAGCCGGTGAACGTCCTCCGGGGACAGGCCGTTCGCTTCAGCGAAGTCGGTTCTGTCGATGATGAGGTCGAACTGCGCCTGCAGACTACGGCGCACATCCTCAGCTCCTGGCAGCCCCATCACGCTGGAGAATCGCGTGAACAACTGGTCCCACTCGTCTGACCGCGGCAGCTCGGCCGGCGCGGACGGTAACGGGACAGCAGCGGGAACAGCGGCGTTGTAGTGGTTGTAGTGGGTGGGGTTCGCCGGGTCGGCCGCAACGTAGTACAGGTCGACCCCCCGGCCGACCAGCGGCCCGAACACCGCCACCGGGCTCACCCCCCGCCCCGTGCGCTGCCAAACGGTGATCCGGCTACCGGTGGCGTGGGCCAGCAACGGCAGCAGGAACTCCCCACCCGGCCCCGCCCACCGGCCGCCCCAATCGGCCACCGTGTCGACGACCTCGGCAAACTCGTCCGCCTCGAGCGGCCCGTCAGACGTGCTCAACACGTGGACCAGATAGTCACGGGCCTGCTCCGGCGCCAACAACGCCACCGGGAAACCCCGGCCACGCCCGTTGACGAAGTCCAACTGCTCCTGCGGCACATCCGTCACCGCGCCTGGATTTTGCTTTAACCCGATCAACTCTGCACGCGCCTCGTCATACCGCTGCCTGATCCGCGCCGCATCCAGGAAAGCCGCCTCGGTGACAACACCGCCCCCCGAAACGCCCTGGTCGCCGACACGTTCCATCAGCCGCGCCAACACCTGCTCATCGCTGAGCTCCCGCACCTGCCGCAACGGCTCCCCCTGCGGCAGATGCCGCCGCTGCACCACCACATCGGCCGGCAACCCCCCGAAACGGGTGTCCAGGTACGACACGACATGGGCCTGCAACAACTCGTTCACCCGCGCCAGCTCAGACCCGGCCGGCACCGCACCAGCCATCCGCCCCACACTGACGCGCACCCGCTCAGGACCGGACAGCCACTCATACAGATCCGCCGGCAGCACCCCTGCCTGCGCCAACACGTCCCGCACCCACACCGGATCAGCGACAACGAACGCCGACAACACGCAATACCCATCAGCCGGCACCGCGAACTCCAACACCGGCCGGCCAACCCCATCCACACCATTTAGATCCAGAACCAGATCCGGGTCCAGAACAAGATTCGGGTCCAGGTCCAGGTCCAGATCCGGGTCCAGAACCAGATCCGGGTCCGGCATCGATAGATCCTGGGTGAATGCCGGGTTAAGAAGCGCCGGGTCAAGAGAAGACAGGTTGTGATCTTCCGTATCCCGATCGTCCGGCGCGGTCACGTCGTCCCCCACCACCGACGACGCCCACGCGACATCCACCTCCGGCACAACCCCAGACGGCGGGTACAAAGAATCGACCTGTTCGGTGCCGTCCGGTGGCGTCCACCCCCAGCCGGGCGGCAGCGCCGACAGTTCCACCCCTCCCGGACCTAGACCCACACCCAGGTCCAGGTCCAGGTCCAGGTACGGCATCCACAGATCCTCCACGAATGCCGGGTCAAGAAGTCTCGGGTCAAGATGAAACGGGTCGTGGTCTCCCGCATCCCGCTGTTGCGGGACCGCCACGGTCGCGTTGTCCCCCACCCCCAACGGCACCCACGCGACATCCACCCCTGGCATTCCGGACAGCGGGGACTGGACCTGCTCGGTGTCCTGCAGCGGCCCCCACTCGACGAGCTTTGGTGTGTCCAGATCCATCCCATCCAGATCCGGGTCCCACACGTTCAGGAATTCCTGATCACCAGACGCCAGGCCAGGACCAGGCGGATCGCCGTTGCCCGCTGGACCGGATGGCAGTCCGCCGCTTGAAGAGTCGGCCGGGTCGGTGGAGGTGGTGAACATCGCGTGGGACGGGCCGCGCGGCGGGCTGGTGGAGGCCAGCAGGAACGCGCTGGTGTCGGTGCCGGTGCCGGTGCCGGTCGTGGTTGTCGGTTGCGGATGGCCGGTGATCTGGCCGAGCAGGTCGGTGATGGTGGCGGGCCGACCGTTCCCGTCGAACGCGGCCACCCGGGTGCTGGATGCGAACAGGTGTCGCAGCCACGGATCACGTATCGGGTCGTCCGGCTCGGGCCGGTCGGCGGCGTCGGGCAGCAGAGGGTCCCGCACCCGGATCCTCGGCGGCCCGGATCTTTGTGGCTGGCTGTGGAGGGCGAACACGTGCTGCGGTTCGTTCGGTGGCGCGGCCCTGACCACCACCATCGACCCCGGCACCGCCCGCAACGCGGCCAGCACGTCCCCTCCCGCGACCCCGTCCGGGTGGGCGACACGCTCGGGCACCGTGTCGAGGATCTCCATCAGTTGCGGCCAGCCCATGGTGGGCGCGAGCCGGCCGTCCGGTCCGATGATCCGGTCGTCGAACACCGCCCGGTTACCCAACCGCTTGTACACGGTGTGGAACACATCGAGAGTGGCCGCCACGCACCACCACAGGTCACCGCTGCCGGCACGCGCCTGCTCCGCAGCGGCCCAGTTAGCGACCCGCTGCCCGGACTCGAACATCCCGACGGCCTGCCCAGTTGCCGCAACGGCCTGCCCAGTTGCCGCAACGGCCTGCCCGGTTGCCGCGACAGCAGGCTCGCCGTGTCTGCCGGGGCCGCCACTGACCGGTTCATCCCGCGACGAATCCGCGTCGCTGAGACCGTGCTTACCCGGCACCCCACCAAGCGACTCGTCCGGCGAGGACACGTCACTGATCGACATTGTGTCGCTGGTGTCGAGGTTGCTGAACACGTCATCGCTGGCGACAGACATGTCACTGTCACTGTCACGGCCGCTGGCGTTGGCGTTGGCGGTGGCGTTGTGGTGGATCGGCGTGTCATCGGCGCGGGAGGCAGCGCCAGCCGGCACCATGCTACGGGCGCCGGCCGCCTCCGGTGTCCCAGCCGTGCCGGGCGTGCCCGGCGTGCCCGGCGTGCCGGGGGTGGCGCTGCCGGCGGCCTGGGTGAGGACCTGGTGGTATCCGTTGACCCAGTCCCGTTGGAAGGATTCGGCGAGGGGGTCATGGCGGGCCGGCTTGACGCCGTACTGGTGGGCCAGGCCGGTAAACTGCTCTACTGCCTGGCTGGTCGCTGCTGCGGTGTGCTGCTCGGGCCTTATCGGCACGGTCGGCGCGCCGGCGCGCCCGCTTTCTGCAACGCCGACGGTAGCCCAGTTGGCGGCCGGTGCGGGGGCGCCGGGAACGGCCGCGGCCGAGAAACGGGCGGGCAGGTCGAAGACCGCCTGCCGGACCGCATCCGCCACGGCGCTCACCTGCGCGGCGTCGGGACCGGCCACCACAGCGGGCAGCACTGCGGGCAGTGCGGAGGTACCGAGGATCGCATTGAGGCTTCGGTCCACCCGGTCCCGCACGGCGCTCTTGACCGCCTCGATCGCGGCGGCGGACGGCACCGCCGCCCCGGCACCTGCCGGCACGCCGGCACCTGTCGGCGTGCCAACGGCCCACGACGTGCCAGCGGCCGTCGGTAGGCCGGCGGCGAGGTACCGGTCGATGTGGTGTTGGACGGCCAGGTGCGCGATCGCGCGCAACGCCTCCAGGTCGAACGCCGCCGGCAGCGCGGCGATCACCTGCTGCGCCCGCACCTCGGCCGGGAACTGCTCACCCGCGGACGCCAACGCCTCGGCCATCCGGGCCACCGCCCGCTCCCGGACACCCGCCAGATACCCCTCAGTGAGCGCGGCAGCGGGCAGACCGACCGCGGACAGGAAACCCGCAACAGCCCGATCACCCCGCCGGGCGTCGACCCACCCGCCGAAAACCCCCTCGACCGGCACGGCAAGCGCGGCCATGCTCTTGCCCGCCCGAGCCACCCCGGCCAGCAACCCACCGTAACGATCCACCAGATCCTGCTGGAACCGATGCCACCGCTCCACCACCGGCCCACCCGCTGCCACAACCCACTCCGGCACCGGCGCAACCGGCACCGACAGGCTCGGCACCGACCACGACGGCACCGACAGGTCCACGTGCGGCGCGGGCAGGTCCAGACTCGGCGCGGACAGGTTCGAAGCCGGCAGCGGCGGCAGGGTGGGCGGCGGGGTGGACGGCGCGGCCTGCCCGCCGGTCACCACAGCCGTAGGATCGTCGACCCCGCTCTGGTAGCCCGTGGACGGGTCCACACCAACCGGTGTCGCCCCCACCGGCAGGACCGGCTTCCCGTCCGGCGTGAACGCGAGGCGAGGCATCTGCACCCGGGGCTGCATCATGGCGCGATTCACGACGAGCCCGAGCCCGCTCGCGGCCGACCCGCCCGCCCCCGACAGCGCCCCGGACAGAAGATCGGCACCGAGATTGCCGGGGTCCCAGTACCCATCGACCATCAAGCTGGCACCGATACCGAACAGCCCCTCCGTGCCGGTCTCCAACACCGGCCGCGTCAACAGATCGGTCAACAGCATCTTGGTGCTGTCCGACAGGCCGAGTTTGCCGACCGCGCCCGCGACAGCACCAGCGGCCTTGCCCAACGCCGGCCCGCCCACCGTGCCCAGGAACGCCACCGCCCCCGCGTACGCCGCCTGCTTACCGACCGCCGACCAGTTCACCCCCGACTGCAAACCATCGGTCATCATCGACACCTGCGCCAACAGCGCAGAACCCGGCATCGTCAGCATCTGCATCGCCGTGCTACTCGCCGCCGACCGCACCAACGCCGAACGCAGGACCACCTGAATGATCGTCCGCGCCTGGGCGACGTGCGCCGCCGCCCCCACCGGATTCCAGAACCACATCGCGGCCGCGGCGGCGAACTCGGCCTGCATGAAGGAGAACATCGCCACCGTCGTACGCTTGCCGGTCTCCGTCTCCAGGAAGAACTTCTTCTCCGCCTCCACCACGGCGAGCATCAGATCGGCCGTCTCGGCCATCTTCCCCACGAACGGAACGGTCTGCGCCACGAACCGGTCGAAGGCCTCACCCTCCCCCGCCTGCCGGACCGCCCTGATCGTCTGCTCCAGCAACGGACCCAGCACCGTACGCACCCGATACGCCAGCATCTCCAGCGTGCCGATGTCATCCCACAACAACGGCAGCCCCGCCCGGGACACCCGCACCCCGGTGAACCCTTCCAAAACCCGCAACGAACTCTCACTGAGCTCAACAGTCGAAAAAGCGGCGGCGGCGACCAACGCGCAACGCTCCCTCCCCGCCCCCGAACCAAGGGCACCCAGCGTGGATCAGCCAGCCGCGCAGACCGCCCACCCCAGCCCCGACCACCTCCTCGGCGATGACCTCGGCACCGTCGCCCGCCCGGCGGCCGAGACCCCAACACCTCGCCCCACGATGCGACCGACGCCCTCCACCACCACCGACGGTGTTGACCGCCGAGAGCTACGCACCATCACCGTAGAGTGACGGTAGTCGACATCGGCGACGCGAGCCATCCCGCCCACACGTGGGCCACCACACATCCGCACCCCGCGCCGGGCCGGCGTGTCACGCGAGAACTGGCTCCATGCGATTCACGGTCAGGAGTCCCTCCTGCCGTGACCGAGCTGATCCACCTCGGCTTGCGATCACGCGCGGCTTGCCTTGAGGTTCCCCCGGTAGCTCGACGACTACGCCGCCTCGACACCTCTTCGTCGAGCATTGCCAGGCGCCACGAGGCCAGCATTCGGACAGTTCTGATATCCCACATCGCCAGCACACTTCAGCGGCATACGGATGAAGTCGTTGCCGTTGTCGGAGTACGCCAGGCCGGCGTAGCGGGACTTCCAGTGCGGCCCGGCGGGGCCGGCGGAGTTCCAGTTCTCGATGCTCATGTACGAGATGAGCTGCCGTCCGGTCTCGGGAAAGCTGATCCCGTCGTTGGGGATGACCGTGACCTCCCAGGCCGTCGATGCCGATGCCGTTGTGGCCGTTGTGCATCAGCTCGGGGGCGCGGCCGTTGCCGGCGACGCGGGCGGCGCTGTCGAAGACGATCCCGCCCGCGGAGTTCGGATGCAGGTACGAGCGCAGCATGACCGGTGAACGCCAGTCGTTGGGCAGCGGCGGCCTCTCGGGCCAGGGGGTGTTGAAGGTGTCGCCGAACAGGTAGCCGATGGAGCCGTTCTCCAGCACGTAGGGGATGCCGAGGTCGGTGCCGGCGACCTGCCAGCGGCTGTTGGTCTCCAGGTCGGCGCCGGTGAGGCGCTTGCGCCAGGTGGCGGCCCGCGCCTCGCCGGGCAGGGCCAGGGTCGACGCGGTCGCCGTGGCCACGCCGGCTGCCGCGACCCTGCCGAGGAACCCGCGGCGGTCGAGTGCCATTCGGGTCACTCCCCTTCCGGGCGCCACGCCACATCAACACATATAGATAGTCATGAGTGGATGAACCGTACGGCCGGCACCGGACCGTGTCAAGCGCTCCGGGCTGCCCGCATACTCTGTGCCGTGACGTTGCCCTGCGAGCCGTATCTGCTCGACCCGCGGCCCGACGGGGTCCACGTGCTGTGGCACACCGAGCAGCCCGGCAGGTGCCAGGTCGCCCTGGTCGGCGCCGGGGTGCCGCGAATGACCGAGCAGGAGGCGTACGCCGCCGCCACCGGCCCCGCCGACACCGGCCCGGGCTGGCGGCGATTCCCCGCCGAGACCCGCCCGCTGTCGCGCACCCGGGAGGACGCCGCGTCGTCCGTGCCCGGCCGGACGTACGCCGGGGTGACCCGCCGCCCGGTGCACCGGCACCTGGCCACCGTCGGTGGGCTGCCGGCCCGACGCACGCCGTACCGGGTCGTGTCGGTCGACGACGACGGCCGGGCGGCCGTCACCGCCGCCTACAGCCTCGCGCCGGCCGTCCCGCCGGGGCGGCCGGCGCGGCTGCTGCTGACCAGCGACCACCAGCTCATGCCGATGGTCCCGGCGAACCTGACCAAGGTCGGCGAGACCGCCGGCGCCCCGCTCGACGGGGTGCTGATGGCCGGGGACATGGTCAACGTCCCGGACCGGGCCAGCGACTGGTTCGACAACGCCCGCCGGCCGGCGTTCTTCGCAGCCTTCGCCGGCCGGGTGGCCGGGCGCTGGCCGGGCGCGTCGATCCTGCCGCACACCCCGCTCTACCCGGCCATCGGCAACCACGAGGTGATGGGACGCTGGTCGGCGACCGCCTCGCTGGAGGAGCAG
This sequence comes from Micromonospora olivasterospora, assembly GCF_007830265.1. Lineage (NCBI taxonomy): Bacteria > Bacillati > Actinomycetota > Actinomycetes > Micromonosporales > Micromonosporaceae > Micromonospora > Micromonospora olivasterospora. The sequence continues at coordinate 5,556,680 of NZ_VLKE01000001.1, read as the reverse complement.
TTCAACGACCCGCAGCCCGGCGCCTGGGACGTCACCACCTACGAGGAGTTGTTCCCGGTGCCGCGCAGCGACGCGGGCGGGCCGCGCTGGTGGTCGCGGACCATCGGCGACGTCCACCTGACGACCCTGTTCGCCACGTCGATCTGGCGGACGCCGAAGCCCACCGGACGGGGCAAATTCCAGGAGGCCGCCGGGGACGTCGACCGCCCGGAGCGCTGGGGGCACGGCCAGTTCATCTTCGAGCCGGTCGCCCGCGGCTCGGCCCAGTACCGCTGGCTCGCCGACGAACTCGCCTCCCCCGCGGCGCGGGCCGCCCGGTACCGGGTGGTGATGTTCCACCACCCGAGCCACGGGCTCGGTCACCACTCCGCCCCGCCGTTCACCGACCCGGTGCCGACGATCCGGCCCGACGGGATCACCTACCACTACCCGGCCGCCGACGACCACATCCTGCGCGACGTCGAGCCGCTGCTCGACGCCGCCGGGGTCCACCTGGTCCTCAACGGACACTCGCACGTGTGGAACCGATTCCGCAACGCGGCCGGCGTGCACTGGCTGGAGACGTCCAACGTCGGCAACAGCTACGGCGCCTACGACGTGACGTCCGGCCGGTCGCGGGAACTGCCGGACGGGTACGTCCAGCAGGGCGACCCCGGCGGCCTGGCCCCGATCGTGCCCACCGTCGCGCCGCTGACCGGGCCCGACGGCGCCGTTCTGCCGTACGTGGCGAGCAACGACATCACCGTCTTCACGCTGCTGGACACCGCCGACGGGATGGTCCGGTCGTACCGCTTCGACACCGTCGACCCGGACGCCGAGGTGGTCCTGTTCGACGAGTTTCCCCTCGACGGGGCGTGACCCCCGCCATTCTCTGAAGGGGATACGGGCCCGCGCCCCGCGCGTGCGGCGTGGCACGCCCGGTCACCGCGTCAGATCCCGGGCCAGGAGATCGGGCCGGTGTTGTTCGGCGGGGTGACCCCCGCGATCTCGTCGACGTCCGTGACGCCGTCCCCGTCACTGTCGTGCGACTCGTCCAGGACGAGCAGGCAGACGCGGTGCTCGCAGACCCCACGGCGGTTGCCCTCTTCCGCCGACGCGGCACCCGCCCCCGTACCGATCAGGCCGACCGAGAGACCGATGGCTCCCGCGGCCGCAATGAACTTTCGCATGGGCGGAAAGCTAGATCACCAAAACGTGATAGCCAGCGAGAGCCAGATTCGTGACAGTGGGCGGTGTTCGGCTCACAGCAGACGCCGGCACACGCATCGTGGCTGCTCAAAGCTTCTGGGACGGTGCTCGGCGGGCCCGTCACGTCCACACCGGTCCTGCGAAAGATCCGCCCACGGGTTGAGTCCCGGGTCAACCCGCGGGTCGACCGCCCACTCAGGCCCGTGGTGGACGACGGTCCGGCATCGGATGACAACCGGCAGCCCGGGCCAGCCCGTCCTGTTCGGTATGGAGTTTCGGGCCTCGCCCGCCGTCGATCTGCACCGGAGGACCCGCAATGAGTGACCCTGGTACGCCGCTGGTCAGCACCCCGTATCTCGAGCGGCCGAGCGAGACCGAAACGCCGGACGCCCGGACGCCGGCCGGGGCGCAGCTGCAGGAGAAGCCACGCGGTCTGCTCGGCGACGCGTGGCATGATCTACGTCGCAACCCACTGTTTTGGATCTCGGCCACGCTCATCGTGCTCTTCGTGGTGATGGCCGCGTTTCCGTCCCTGTTCACCTCCGGTGACCCGGCCAACGGGGTGCTCTCCCGCAGCAGGGTGGGACCGTCGGCCGAGGGCTGGTTCGGCTACGACCTGCAGGGCCGCGACGTTTACGCGCCTACCGTCTACGGTGCCCGCGCCTCGATCGTGGTGGCCCTGCTCTCCACCATTGGCACTCTGCTGATCGGTGGCGCGCTGGGCATCATCACCGGCTACCGGGGCGGCTGGATCGACAGCCTGCTCTCCCGGATCGCGGACATCTTCTTCGGCCTACCGTTCATGCTCGGCGCGCTCGTCATCCTGACCACCTTTAACGGGCTCTTGTGATGTTCTCGTGGGTGGGTTGACGCCCTGATCAACAGGGCACGCCGTGTCCCGTCTAGGTTTCTGGCTTGTCGAAGGTCAGAAACTGAAGATTGGGAAACGGCGTGCGTTTGACCAGGGTATTGCATCGACAGGCAGGGCTGGAACGGGCCGCCGTCGAGGGCGTGCGCCTCGATGACGACACCGACGGTGAGGTCTTGGTGATCTCTGCCCGGCCGCGCAAGGGCGCGGCGCGTCGCTGCGGGCGCTGCCGGGCTCGCGCGCCGTGGTACGACCGCGGCTGGGGCAGGCGGCGGTGGCGGCACCTGGACTTCGGCACGCTGCGGGTGGTCATCGAGGCCGCCGTGCCTCGGGTCGACTGTGCCGAGCACGGGCCGACGGTGATCGCGGTGCCGTGGGCGCGTCACGGTGCCCGGTTCACCACGGCGTTCGAGGACACCGCGGCGTGGCTGGCCGCGCGCACGTCCGCGTCGGCGGTGACCGGGCTGCTACGCATCGCCTGGCGCAGCGTGGTCGCCATCGTCGGCCGGGTCGTCGACGCTGCCGCCGCCGGCACCGATCGACTGGCCGGACTCAAACGGATCGGTATCGACGAGGTCGCCTACCGCAAGGGCCAGCGCTACCTGACCCTGGTCGTCGATCACGACACCGGCCGCCTGGTGTGGGCCGCCGACGGGCGGGACAAGGCCACCGTCGCCGCGTTCTTCGACGAACTGGGCGCGCAGCGGGCCGCGGCGCTGACCCACGTGTCGGCCGACGCCGCCGCCTGGATCGGTGACGTGGTGGCCGAGCGGGCGCCGCAGGCGGTCCGCTGCCTTGACCCCTATCACCTGGTCGCCTGGGTCACCGACGCCCTCGACGAGGTACGCCGGGCGGTGTGGAACACCGCCCGTGGCGGCAAAGGCGGCCGCACCGAGGCGTCCAAGACCCTCAAAGACGCCCGGTGGGCGCTGTGGAAGAACCCGCCGAACCTGACCGACAAGCAGAAGGCGACCCTGGCCACGATCCAGGCCACCAACCGGCCGCTGTACCGGGCGTACCTGCTCAAGGAACAGTTCCGGGAGATCATCGCGGTCAAGGGCGCCGACGGCAGGCTCCTGCTACAGGCGTGGCTACGCTGGGCGAGCCGGTCGAAACTGGCCCCGTTCGTCAAGCTGGCCAAGACGATCCGCCGTCACCTGCCCGCGATCCACAACATGCTCGACAGCGGACTGTCCAACGCCCGCATCGAGGCCAACAACGTCCACCTGCGCGTGCTGACCCGCCAGGCCTACGGCTACCACAGCGCCAAAGCGTTGATCACCATGGCCAACCTCCGCCGCGGCGGCCTCTGCCCACCACTACCCGGACGATCATGAACCCGACCCACGAGAACGGCAGTAGACCCCTTTAACGGCGCCGACAGGGGCAACGGCGAATACAAGATTATCGGCATCGTTGTCATGTCCCTGGTCGTGCTGAGCTGGCCGATCGTGATGCGGCTTATGCGCTCCTCGGTGCTGGCCACCAAGGAGGCCGACTACGTCCTCGTTGCCCGGGCGCTAGGCTAGGCGCCAGCGCCAGCCGGATCATTCTCAAGCACCTGCTGCCGAACTGCCTGGCGCCGCTGCTGATCTACGCGACGATCATGGTCGGTTCGTTCATCGGCGCCGAGGCGACCCTGGCCTTCCTGGGGATCGGGCTGAAGCAACCGGTCGTGTCCTGGGGCAGCTCGATCAGTGAGGGACAGCGATACATCCGGGACTCGCCCTACATACTCTTCCTCCCCTGCGCATTCCTCATCACCGCCGTGGTCAGCTTCGTGATGCCGGGCGAGGCGATCCGCGAAGCACTCGACCCGAAGCTGCGCTGAATTTCGGCGTGGACCACGTCAACGTGCGTACGTTTTCGGTGCCGCGTGGCCTCGCTACCCCGGTCCGCACGGCTTGCGCGCGCGTATCCCGAAGATGACGGGGGTCGGTGAAGTCGCCGACGAAGCACGGGTGCGCGCCGACGTGGGCGAACACGCCGCCCGGCCGCAGCACCCGGGCCACCTCGCGTACCGCTGCCGGGAGATCCGGCAGGTCGGTGTGCACCATGACGCCGACGGCCGCCGGCACCGAGCCGCCGGCGAGCGGTAGCCGGCCCGCGTCGGCACGTACGACCGGGAGCCGGGCGCGCGCGTGCGCGAGCATGCCGGCCGAGATATCGACGCCGATCGGGGTCCAGCAGGCTTCCCGGACATGTCCGGCGCGGACCCCGGTGCCGCAGCCGACTTCCAGACAGGCGCCGACGCCCGGACCGAGCAGATCGCGCGTCGTGCGGTTGATGCCGAGTACGTCCTTGCCGGTCCAGCGGCTGAGGAAGTCGTACTCGTACCAGTCGGCAATCGCGTCGTACGTCGGCTCCTCGGGCATACCGCGAACCATACATCGCCATCGATCGCTTTCACTCGGTCGCCGTCACCCGAGATGTCGAAGGGTCCCGGGGCGCGCGCACTCCGGGACCCTTCGGCCGGCAGCGATCAGCCGGCGGTGCTCACTTGGTGAGCGGCGCGAGCTTCGGGTCGTTCGCGTAGGCCTCGGCCGCGTTCGCCTTGGTGACGGCGAGCGGCGGCAGCAGGTACGTGTCGACGACCTTGGCGCCGTTGTTGTAGGACTTGGTGTCGTTCACCTCGGGGGTGTTGCCGGCCTGGAGGGCCTTGACCATGGCGATGGTCTGCTTCACCAGGTTCCGGGTGTCCTTGTTGATGGTCATGTACTGCTCGCCAGCCATGATCGACTTGACCGACTCGACCTCGGAGTCCTGCCCGGTCACGACCGGGATCGGCTTGCCGGCGCCCTTGATCGAGGTGATGATCGCGCGGGCGAGGGTGTCGTTCGGGGACAGGACGCCGTCCAGTTCCTTGTTGCCGTACGTCGAGGTCAGCAGCTGGTCCATGCGGGCCTGCGCGCCCTCGGCCTTCCAGCCCTGGATGGCGGTCTGCTTGACGTCGGTCTGCTTGGAGGCGACGACCACGTTGCCCTTGTCGATCTCCGGCTTGAGGACGTCCATCGCGCCGTTGAAGAAGACGCCGGCGTTGTTGTCGTCCGGCGAGCCGGAGAACAGCTCGATGTTGTACGGGCCGTTCGGCTTCTTGGCCTTCATGCCGTCCAGCAGGGCCTGGCCCTGGAGCTGGCCGACCTTGAAGTTGTCGAACGCGACGTAGTAGTCGAGGTCGGGGGTGTTCAGGATGAGCCGGTCGTAGGCGATGACCTTCACGCCGGCCGCGTGGGCCGCGGCGACCTGGGTCGACAGCTGCGCGGCGTCGGTCGCGCCGATGACGATGACCTTGGCACCCTTGGTGACCATGGCGGTGATCTGGGCCTGCTGGTCGGCGACCGTGGTCGACGCGCCCGCGTACTGCACGTCGCTCTGGAAGCCAGCCTCCTTCAGCCCGTTGACGAACAGGTCACCGGCGAGGACCCAGTTCTCGGAGGTCTTCGACGGCAGGGCCACACCGATCAAAGCGTTGGCCGCGAAGCCCTTGGTGTCGCCGTTGGAGCCACCGGACTCCTCGTTGCGGCCGGAGCCGCAGGCCGTCAGTGCGAGCGCGGCGATGGCGCCGATCGCCACCGACTTACCGAGCAGTTTGCGCATGGGGAGTGCTGCCCTTCTACGGAGGTGATACGGGGAATTGGCCGGTGCCCGTCAGCGGGCGGGCACCTTGGTCGGGACGTGCTCCTCCCCCGCCGTGGCCGGGGAGGTGGGTGTGCCGGAGCCGTCTCGGCGGAACGAGCGGGTGATGCTGCCGATGACGGAGAAACGTCCCTGGCGCTTGTTGTAGACGTCGAGTGCGACGGCCAGCAGCAGGACCAGGCCCTTGATGATCTGGACGCGGTCGGTGCCGACGCCCAGCAGTTGCAGGCCGTTGTTGAGCACGGCCATGACCAGACCACCCACGATGGATCCGCTGATGGTCCCGATGCCGCCGGAGACGGCCGCGCCGCCGATGAAGACCGCGGCGATCGCGTCCAGTTCCCAGCCGTTGCCGTCCTGCGGGCCGGACGCCGCCGAGCGGGCCACGAAGATCATGCCGGCCAGCGCGGCCAGGACCGACATGTTCATCATGACGAGGAAGTTGACCCGCCTGAGCTTGACGCCGGACAGCTCGGCGGCCCGGGAGTTGCCGCCCACCGCGTAGATGTGCCGGCCGCCGGCGGTGTTGCGGGTGTAGAAGGAGTACGCGAGGACCAGCGCCACCAGGATGATGCCGGAGACGGGGAAGCTGGTGCCGACCCGACCGCTGGCGAAGCGCAGCGAGACGAACACGATCACGCCGACCATCACGGCCATCCGCAGGATCGCGATCCACATCGGGGCCACGTCGGCGGCCATCTCGCGGCGCGTGCGGCGCGACCGCAGTTCCCGCCAGACCACGGCCGCGCAGCCGGCCAGGCCCAGCAGCAGCGTCAGGTTGTTGTAGCCCGTGTTCGGCCCGATCTCGGGCAGGAACCCGGAGCCGATCACCCGGAAGCCCTCGGGTACCGGGATGGTGTTCGCGTTGCCGATGAACTGGTTGCCGCCCCGGAACAGCAGCATGCCCGCCAGGGTGACGATGAACGCCGGCACCCCCATGTAGGCCACCCAGAAGCCCTGCCAGGCGCCGATCAGCGCGCCGATCGCCAGGCCGAAGAGGATGGCCACGGGCCACGGCAGCGACCACTCGAACATCGACTTGGCCACCAGGATGCCGGCGAACGCGGCGATCGAGCCGACCGACAGGTCGATGTGCCCGGCGACGATCACCATCAGCATGCCGATGGCCAGGATGAGGATGTACGAGTTCTGCTGGAACAGCGCGATCAGGTTGTCCGATCGCAGGGTCAGCCCGTCGGTCAGGATCTGGAACAGGACGACGATTGCCACCAGCGTGAAGACCATCCCGAACTGACGGGCGTTGGAGGTGGTGCCTCCGAACAGGTTCTTCCGAAGGTCCTTGATACGGCTCATCGTGTCTGCATCTTCTTCGTCGAGGTCATGTGCTTCATGAGGGTCTCCGGGTCCGCGTCGGACCGGGCGATCTCGCCCGTGATGGCGCCTTCGAACACGGTGTAGATGCGGTCGCAGAGCCCGATGAGCTCGGGCAGCTCCGAGGAGATGACGATGACGCCCTTCCCCTGGTCGGCGAGCCGCTGGATGATGCCGTAGATCTCGTACTTCGCGCCCACGTCGATGCCGCGGGTCGGCTCGTCGAGGATCAGCAGATCCGGGTCGGTGAACATCCACTTGGCGAGGACGACCTTCTGCTGGTTACCGCCGGAGAGTTTGGCGACTCCCTCGTCGACCGTAGGGGCCTTGGTCCGCAACTCGCGGCGGTACGCCTCTGCGGCCTGGTACTCCTTGACCTCGTCGAGGACGCCGTGGCGCGAGATCTTCGACAGCTTCGCGGCCACCGTGGACGTCTTGATGTCGTCGAGCAGGTTCAGGCCGATCGCCTTGCGGTCCTCGCTGACGTACGCGAGGCCGTGCGCGATGGCGTCCGCCACCGACTTCAGCACGATCCTCCTGCCGTCCTTGACGATCGTGCCCGACTCGTACACCCCGTAGGAGCGGCCGAAGACGCTCATCGCCAGTTCGGTGCGGCCGGCGCCCATCAGGCCGGCGAAGCCGACGATCTCGCCGCGGCGTACGGCGAAGCTCGCGTTCTTGCAGACCTGGCGCTCGGCGGAGATCGGATGCCGGACGTTCCAGTCGCGGACCTCGAAGAAGACCTCGCCGATCTTCGGAGTGTGGTCCGGGAAGCGGCTGCTCAGCTCGCGGCCGACCATCCCGCGCACGATCCGGTCCTCGTCGACGCCGTCGGCCTTGACGTCCAGCGTCTCGACCGTCCGGCCGTCGCGCAGGATGGTGATCTGGTCGGCGATCGCCTCGATCTCGTTCAGCTTGTGCGAAATCATGATCGAGGTGATGCCCTTGGACCGGAAGCCGCGCAGCAGGTCCAGCAGGTGCCGGGAGTCGGTCTCGTTCAGCGCGGCGGTCGGCTCGTCGAGGATGAGCAGCTTGACGTCCTTGGCGAACGCCTTGGCGATCTCCACCAACTGCTGCTTGCCGACGCCGATGTCCTTGACCAGGGTGTCCGGGTCCTCCCGCAGGCCCACCTGGGCCATCAGCTCCTGCGCCATCCGGTTCGCCGACTTCCAGTCGATCGCGCCGCGCCTGCGCGGCTCGTTGCCGAGGAAGATGTTCTCGGTGATCGACATGTGCGGGATGAGCGCGAGCTCCTGGTGGATGATCACGATGCCCGCGTGCTCGCTCGCCCGGATGTCCGAGAAGCGGGTCTCCGCGCCCTGGTAGACGATCTGGCCCTCGTAGGTCCCGTACGGGTAGACACCACTGAGGACCTTCATCAGGGTGGACTTGCCGGCACCGTTCTCGCCGCAGATCGCGTGGATCTCCCCGGCGCGCACCACGAGGTTGACGTCGGCGAGGGCCCTGACCCCGGGGAACTCCTTGGTGATGGACCGCATCTCCAGGAGGATCGGCACGTCGCTCATGGTTCGTACCACCTCGCCACCGTCATGGTGCCTCCGGATGGGATGACCTTCACTCGGTTTTGTTGCCGACGGCAACGTATTGCCAACCCATCGGCATCCGCAAGACATCGACGGATAAACCAGGTAACGATCCGGCAATGCCGGCGACACCGCAGGTGCGCCGACCCGCCTGTCATCGCGGCACCGGATGACGTCCGCGCCGGTCTGCCGGACGGCACAGAGGACACGGACCCCACCGCCACGGCGTGATCAGCATCGGATGGCCGCGCACAAGGCGCCACCGTCCGTAGCCGCCGGGACATGCCAGGGCCGGCGTGAAGCACAACACCTCATCGCGCCCAGGCAAGACGCCCGTGCCGGTAGGCCAGTCGCGGTGCGGCCGATACCGGACGGAGCCCGCCGCCCGAAAGCTTGCGCGATTCAGCAACGAATGGCAGGTTGAGCTGGCAACATCCACTGACCGGCCACTCAGGCTTGTCCCCCCGGATGAGGTCGGCCCGGGCCGTTGCGCGCGACGACGCATTGGGCGGGTGAGTGGGGCCCGGTGCCGCTGGTTGCCGCCGGCTGCACCGGGCCCCACTCGTTTCGGGTGGGAGCAAGGTTTTCGGCCGTCGGCTCTCAGCCCCGGGCTCGCGCCCAGGTGAGGAAGCGGTCGGTCAGGTCCGGTGGTACCGCCTGGTCGTGGAGTTGGGCGAACTGGTCGCGGGCCTCGGCCATGAGGGTGCTCAGGTAGATGACGAGCGCGGTGCGGTTGCCGCGGTACTCGCTGAGCAGGGACAGTCGGGCGGGTTGGCAGGGCCACTCGGCGCCGCAGTTGCGGCACCGCCACAGCGGGCGCATGGGGGTGTGCGGGATTGTCGCCCGGGCCATCAGCGCAGCCTCCGTGCGACGGCGCGTGCCTCTTCGTCGGTCAGGGGCAGGAACCACAGGAAACGTTTGACGATCTCGGGCGGTTCGGGGCCTTCGGGCCGGCCGCGCAGGTCGCGGATGGCCTGTCGGGTCAGCAGGCTGAAGCCGGGCAGGAGCGCCCGACGCAGGGCGGCGTCGATAGGTAGGTTCGTCCACGTCGGGCAAGGCCAGGGCTGCGCGCACGCCGCGCAGATCCAGTGCGGGCCGGCCGCGTGGTGGTCGGCGACGCGGACGACGGCGGGCAGGCGGGCCCTCACGAGTGCCGCCCGCCGTTCGCCCGCCACTGCTGCGCCGGGGTGAGCCGGCCGGCGCGGCCGGGGTCGCTGGTCGGGAAGACGTCGGTCGACTGCGTCATCCAGTTCGGCAGGTTCCTGCCGCGCTGCCGCCTGGGCAGCGACGGCAGGGCCTTCGTTCGGCAGCGGAACCAGTGGATACGCACATCGACCTCCTCGGTTGGCTGGAAAGGGGCCGCCCCGCACTGGGAAAACCGGGACGGCCCCCGGGACGGAGTCCGCCTCAGCCATCTCTCGGCGTGTAGCGGGTCCGCATACGTGACAGTCTGCTTAGGACGCCGCTACTGTCGGAACGCGCGCGTCGCATCCGCGCAGGTCGGAAGGGCGGATGGGCGCTCCTGCAAGTCTCGCCGGCAACATCGAGCAGGAATTGGGGAAGTGATGGCGACCGCCAGCGACTACGTGCTCAACGAACTTCGGCTGCTCCGAGCGTCGCTCGGACTGAGTCAGGAGGAGTTCGGCCGGACCATCGGCTACTCCGGCTCCCATGTCAGCTCCGTGGAGACGGGTGGACGTCCGCCGACGAAGGAGTACATGGAGGCCGTCGACCGCGCGCACGATCCCGCGTACCAGCCCGGCCGGGAGGGCCGGTTCATGCGGATGCTGCGCGACCTGGCCAAGCTGGACGTGACGCCGACCTGGCTGCGCGAGTGGATCCAGTTCGAGCGCGAGGCGACCACCCTGCGGTGGTTCGAGCTGGCGTACGTCCCCGGTCTGCTCCAGACCGAGCGGTACGCCCGCGCCACCCTCGCCGGCGGCCGCTTCGACGCCGACGAGGTCGAGCGGATCGTGGCGTCCCGGCTGGAGCGCCAGGCCATCCTGACCAGCGAGAAGCCCCCGCAGCTCATCGCCGTACTGGACGAAGGGATACTGCGCCGGCCCGTGCTCGACCAGCCGGGCCTCATGGCGGAGCAGTGCGAGCACCTGCTCGCGCTGGCGGCCCGGGAGCACGTCCAGGTGCACGTCGTGCCGGTCGACGCGGGGATGTACCTCGGGCTGGCTGGGCAGTTCATCATCGCCGACCTGCCGGACGGCGCGCGCGTCGCGCATGCCGACAACCAGCTCAAGGTGGAGATCGTCGATGCCCCCGTGGATGTCGCTAAGCTGGCAAGGACGTGGGAGATCGTGCGGAACGAGGCGCTCCCCCGCCGGCAGTCAATCGAGCTGATCAAGGAAGTGACGAAGTCATGGACGTGCTGACCCCTCAGTGGCGGAAGTCGACGAAGTCCGGCGGCAACGGCGGGTCCTGCGTCGAGGTGGCCGACAACCTGCCGGGCGTGGTGCTGGTGCGCGACACCAAGGACCGCGACGGCGGCACCCTCCACTTCGGCCCGCGGTCGTGGCGGGCGTTCGTCGGCTTGGCCAAGGAGATCGGCCCCGTGGGCTGATCTGTCCGGAACGCGTGAAGGCCCCCAGCGTGACGCTGGGGGCCTTCACGTCGTAGCCGTTGCGCTCGATGACCACGCCGCTGACGGTCACGGCGACCAGCCGGCCGATGGGTCGCAGTTGTACGACGCGGTCGCGCCACCCACGCCGACGGTGAGGAGCCTGGAGGACCGGCTGCCTTGACTTCCTCTGCCCCCTGAAGAGGGCAGATTCCTGGCGGCGCTCATGCGGCACGCCGGGTGGTTGACGCTTCGCAGGCCACAGGTGCGGGGCTCCACGTCCGTACACGACCAAGCCCGGCCGCATGAACCGTGCTGCTGCCGCCGTGCCAGAAATCGAGATGGAGCTCACCTGGGGTGGTGCGGTTGACACGGTTTGCCGCCAGCGGAATGCGCAGGTCCTGGCAGCCGGTGGTGATGGTCCGATTGTCGCCGGCGAGGGTGAGACCGGTCAGTCCGGATCGAACGCCGCCGAGAGTGAGCCGGATGTCGGACTCCTCGCCGCCGCGCTCTCCCCGGATCCGCAACACCAGGTGCGTGTAGTCGGTCAGGCTGCGGTCGACGTAGCTCCCGAACCAGCCGTTGTCCTCGTACCTGAGCCAAGAGCGCCCCACCCGTGACCGCGCAACGGGCGAACCCCTCACACCCGGTGGTCTTTCCCAGATCGTTGCGGCCGTGACCGTCGGTCCATGCCGGATTACCGTGGAAGTTGTCGAGCAGTATCGGCTGTGCGGTCGGTCGGGGCGCCGGTGGTGCCGCACCCTGCGGCAGTCGGCGTCGGGACGGGGCCGGCGGGGGTGGTACCGCCGTCGGCCTTCGGTGGCGTATCCGAAGGCCCGGCGGCGGTGGGGGCGAGAAGTGCTGCCGAGTCCGCCGGGTCGACGGTCGACTCGGAGGAAAGGTCGCTATCTCCGGTCCATAGGTACTCCTGCCGCTCGACGCGCCCGAGATCGCCCTTGCCCCTGTCGCCGACGCTGGCCATGCACACGCCGAGTACCGCCAGGGGCGCCAGGAAGCTGACGACGAGAAAAACCGCACCCCGTCGCGCCGCCTTGGTTCGTTGCGTGACTGGTGAGCGGGTCTGCATCCGGAGGGGGGAGGACGGGTGCCGGGCAGCGTATCCGCGGCCGCGGGCTTCCCGTTGGGATTGGTCGTACCAGGTCATCGTATGTCACCTGACCTACGTGGACGGGGTCTCACATCGAGCACGGCTGCCGGTCAGCATCCGTTCACCACCGCGGTAACCCGGCGATGTGACGACTGTGGCGGGAGCATCCTCTCGACCGAAGGCTCGCAGGGTCGCGGTACGGACGTTGCCCGCCCCGCCGAGGTGCAGGAGCACCGCGGTGGCGGTTTCGTCCGTCGGGCGCCTCGACGACGGCCACGAGGTCGTACGGACCGACGGTCCAACAAATATTCGGGTGACGGCCGTGGGCGTTGAACGGACCGTGTCGACGGCGATGCGGGCGGCTTCGTCGGGCGGGAACCCGTAGACACCTGTGGCGATGGCCGGGAAGGCGACCGTCCGCGCCCGGAGCTCGTCGGCCACCTGCAGGCTGCGGCGGTAGTAGGAGGCCAACACCTCCGCCTCGCCGTAGCTGCCGCCCTCCCAGACCGGGGCCGACGGTGTGGATGATGTGCCGTACCGGCGGGTCGAGGTCGAAAGCCGGGGCCGCCTTGGCGTCGCCGAGGTCGCACGGCGCGATCGCCGAGCCGGCCTGCGCCAGTCGGGGCCCGGCCGTCCGGCGAATCGCGCCGTCGACCCCGCCACCGCCGAGCAGTGAGTCGTTCGCGGCGGCCACAATGGCGTCGACCGGCCCGCATTCTTGGACACTTACCGTTCGACGCGAACGACAAGTGTCCAAGATCCGGCTGGATGCCGCCGTGCTGGCGGGTGATGTCGCCGAGTGCGCCTTCGAGGTGGAGATGGCTGATCGTCGCATTCAACCGGCCCTCGGTGGTGCCGGGGTGTCCGGCTGGTGGGATGAACCGCGGCGGACGGCGCGCGGAGGGACGCGGTCCGGCAGCGAGCCGCCCTGGCTCACCGGGCAATCCAGCCGCGCTGTGGTCAGTTCCCTCTGACGCAGAACTCGTTGCCGTCGGGATCGGCCAGCACAACGGTGCCGTCCTCACCGACCTCGAGCTGAGTCGCTCCGACGGAGATCAGCCGGTCGACCTCCGCCTGCTGGTCACTGCCGACCGGGGCGAGGTCGAAGCGCTGCCGGTTCCGCCCCTCTTTCGGGGCCACGGGCGGGCCTCCCCACGCGACCTTCGTGCCGCCGTGCGGTGACTGGATCGCGGTCTCCTGATCCTGGTCCCACACCAGCGGCCAGCCCAGCGCCTCGCTCCAGAAGAGGCCGACCTCCCGGGTGCCGTCGCAGGCGAGCTCGCCGAGCAGGCCGCACCCGGCGAGAAAGCCGTTGCCCGGCTCGATCACGCAGAACTCGTTGCCCTCCGGGTCGGCCAGAACGACGTGACCCTCCTCGGGGCGCTGCCCGACGTCGAGGTGGCCGGCGCCGAGCCCCAGCGCCGTCGCCACCTTGTGCTGCTGGTCCTCGGGGCTGGCACTGGTCAGGTGGAAGTGCATGCGGTTCAGCCCCACCTTCTCCGCGCGGCTCGGGACGAACCGGAGGCTGAGCTGGGCGTCATCGCCCGGCAGGAGAGCGCCGCCGGCGTCCTCGACAACCTCCCGGCCGAGCACGCCGGCCCAGAACCGAGCCAGGCGGGCCGCGTCGTGCGCGTCGATGGTCACTGCCAGCAGTCGCGAGAGCATCAGCACACCGTAGGCGCGGGCCAGCACCACAACAACGCAATTAGTCGAGCGATGTATAACAAGGCGATGGGTACGACCCCGACGCTTGTCGTCGTCAGCGGACCGTCAGGCGTTGGCAAGACGACCCTCGCCCACCTGCTCGCCCGACGGATCGGTTGTCCGGCGATCTGCCGGGATGAGATCAAGGAGGGGATGGTCCACGCGGCCGGCGAGTTCACCGCCGGACCGAGCGACGAACTGACCCTGCGGACCCTGCCCACGTTCTTCAACGTGCTGCAGGTGCTCCTCACCGCAGGCGTCACCACGGTCGCCGAGGCGGCCTTCCAGGACCGCCTCTGGCGCCCCGGCCTGCAGCCGTTCCTCGGGATCGCCGACATCCGGGTCGTGCACTGCCGGGTCGGCGCACCGACGGCCCTCGACCGCATCCAGCGACGGCAGGGCGAGAACGCGACCCGGCGTGCCCACGCCGACGCGTACCTCGGCGACCGCCAGACCCATGCCGTCGGACACCACGGCTTCCAGCCCGTCCGGCTCGACGTGCCCGAGATCGAGGTGGACACCAGCCACGGCTACCGTCCCGGGCTCGACGAGATAGTCACCTTCGTGAACGCCGGACGATGAACCGCTTTTCGCGACGGTTCGCCGGCCACACCGAGTCGAGCTTGCTGGTCGGCTCGATGATCCTGGCCAGCGCCGCAGCGACGCGCGGCATCCCTGCGCCAAACCATGGGGACGAAACGGTCAAGCCGACGCGGACGACGAGGGATCAAAGCCCCCCGGACGCCGATACGCCGAATCACAGTGGACAAACCCGGGTCGACAATCGCCTGGTGGCGGCGTTCGACGGTGCCACTGCCACTGCCCGCACGGACACAGGGTGCATTCATGGCGTGACCTGGTACGCCCATCGGCTCGGCTCCAATGTCGTCGCGCTGGCCCGTAGCCTCTCGAAACCCCGACGCTCGCCGACGCAATCGACCGGCGAGGGCGGGAGGGGCTCGGGTCGCCGCCGCCCTCCGTCCACGGTTAGCCTACTGTGAGGGGCGCATAGCGGAAGGTGATCTACGTCTGTGGTGGCGGTGGAGGCGTCGGTCGGATCGTGGGGCGAGGTGTTGGGGTTTTGGCCGCCGGGCGCAGGGCGGTGCCGAGGCCATCGTCGACGAGGTGGTCGGGGGCTGGGGTGGGCGGTCTGCGCGGCTGACTGATCCGCGCTGGGTGCCCCTGTTTCGGGGCAGGAAGGGGAGCGTTGCGCGTTGGCCGCCGCCGTTCCGACCCTTGAGCTCAACGAGAGCGCGTTGCAGGCTTTGGAAAAGTTCACCGGGATGAGGGTGTCCCGGGCGGAGCTGCCGTTGTTGCGGGATGACATCGGCGCGTTGGAAACGCTGGCGGGTCGGGTGCGTACGGTGCTGGGTCCGTTGCTGGAGCAGACGATCAGGGCGGTCCGGCAGGCGGGGGAGGGTGAGGCCTTCGACCGGTTCGTGGCGCAGACGGCTCCGTTTGTGAGGAAGATGGCCGAGACGGCTGACCTGATGCTCGCCGTGGTCGAGGCGGAGAAGAAGTTCTTCGTGGAGACGGAGGTCGGCAAGCGTACGGCGTTGGCCATGTTCAACTTCATGATTGCCGAGTTCGCCGTCGCCGCGGCGATGTGGTTCTGGAATCCCGTGGGGGCGGCGGCGCACATCGCCCAGACGCGGACGATCATTCAGGCGATCCTGCGTTCGGCGTTGGTGCGGTCGGCGGCGAGCGGCACGGCTATGCAGATGTTGTTCATGCCGGGTTCTGCGCTGCTGGCCGAGGTGTCGATGATGACCGACGGTCTGCAGCCCGGGGTGAACTGGTCGACGATCGGTAAGCAGGCGGCGTTCGCGGGGGCGGCGGCGTTCCTGACCACGGTGGGCGGGCCGGCGTTGGGCAGGGCCGCTGGCGTTGTCGCGGGCGCGGTCGGCAAGCTCGCCGTGTCGGATGCCACCAAGAATCTGCTGACCGATGTGCTGTCGCGGCCGGTGACGGAGACCCTCGGGGAGGGGCTGTTCGGTATCGGCGCCAGCTTGATGGTCGAGGGGTACTACGACCCCATTAATCTTGGTGCGGACCTCATGTCCGGGGCGTTGTCGGGGGCAGGGGGATCGGTCGCGGCCGCGGCCGGGGCCGCGGCCGGTCGCGCCATGAATCGGCCCCGGGTGCAGGTGCCTCACATCGGTCTCACGTCGGACGGTAGGCCGGTCATGCCGGTGGGGCCGACACCGGTGGGTGGGGACACGTCCGCCGGGTATCAGGCTGGGGTCGACGACCCGAAGCCTGCGGTGACCGGCGCGCAGACCCCGCCGCCCCCGCCGCTGCTGCTGCTGCTGCCGGCGTCGAACCTGCCCGCGCCGAAGCTGGACCTGCCCGCGCCGCACCTGGATCTGTCGGTGCCGTCGTGGTCGGTGCCGTCGTGGTCGGTGCCGTCGTGGTCGGTGCCGGCTGCGCCGGTGCCGGCGTGGGTCGCGGCAGCGGGTGGGCCGGTGGTGAAGCAGTGGCAGCGGTTCCAGCAGGAACTGGCGGACCACTACGGTGGGTTGTTGGCCGGGACGGGGCAGGCGCGGCAGTTCCTGGCCGGGCTGCCCGTGCCGGTCGAGCAGGTGTTCACCGAGTGGGCCGACGCCCGGCAGAACGACCCGGCCGTCCCCGTTTTCCTGTCTCAGGTCGGTCTGCCCGCCACCGCCCTCACCGACCAGTTCCTGTTCGGTGTCCGGGACCGGGCGGTCGCCCGGATCACCGAAACCCTCGCGGGGCAGGTCCCGGCGGGTGGGCAGATCCCGGCGGCGGTACGCCCGGAGCAGGTTGTCGCCGCGCTGCCCGGGGAGTTCGACCGGCAGGCGTTGCGTTCGATCGCGCACCTGGCCGTCCAGCACCACCTCGACCAGCACTTCACCACGGGCACACCGGCGACCGCCCCCTGCCAGGCGGCGTCGTCCCGCCAGGGGGCGTCGTCCCGCCAGGGGCTGCTGGCGCGCCGGGGGCCGCTGGCGTGCCGGGGGCGGCTGGCGTGCCGGGGGTTCCGGGGCGGCGACACCGCAGTCGGAGGTCGTGCGCGCCGCAGTCGAGCGGGAGGTGCGGGCCCATGTGGACCGGAGCCTCGACGCGATCCTCGGCGCCACCCCCCTACCCGCCGCACCACTGACCGCACCAGTGGCCGTGCCGCCGGCTGCGGTGGCCAGGCCCGACGCCGCACAGGTGAGCACCGTGGCGGACGTGGTCCGGCAGGCGGTCACCGACCTGCCCGCCCGGGTCACGGCCGCGGCCATCCCCGACACCACCGCACCACACACCACCGCACCGGACACCACCCCTTCCGGCACGGACGCCTCGGCACACCGGCGTACCGACGCGCTGCCAGTGCCGGTGACTTCCGAGCAGCACACCGCAACAGCGACCAGGCTGGCAGAAACCCAGTTCACCGCCCTGGCCCGCAAGTACGACGTCGCCCCGGGCAGCCACGACGCCCTCGCCGGACCCTTCAAACGGGACTGGGTCGACGGATACCACCAGGTACTCGCCCAGGCCACCGGCAACGCCACGCCCAGTACCCCCAGTGCCGATGGCACGCCGATCCACGCCAGTGACGGTGCCAGTGACACGGCGTCGGTCAGTGACATGTCTGTCTTCAGCGATGACATGTTCGACCGCGACCGCTTCAGCCACACAAGTACGACCAGTGACGTCTCCTTGCCGGACGCGCCGATCAGTGGCGACGCCGGCGGCGGTGAGCCGGCCGTCGCGGAAACCGGGCCGGCGGCGGCGATGATCGAGTCTGGAAAGCCGGTCGCCGGGTGGGTCGCCCGGGCGCAGGCGTCTGCTGGCAACAGCGGTGACTCGTGGTGGTGCGTGGCGGGCACTCTTGATGAGTTCACCGCCGTGTACGGGCGGTTGGGTAACCGTGCGGTGTTCGACGACCGGATCATCGGGCCGGATGGTCGGCTCGCGCCCACCATGGGTTGGCCGCAACTGATGGAGATCCTCGACACGGTACCCGAGCGTGTCGCCCACCCCGACGGGGTCTCAGGAGAGGACGTGCTGGCCGCGTTGCGGACGGCGCCAGGATCGATGGTCGTGGTCAGGGCCGCGCCACCGAACGAACCGCAGCACGTGTTCGCCCTCTACAGCCAGCCGCAGAAGTCCGGGCTGCCGAGAATCCAGGTGCGGGACTCTCTGGCCCCCGGCAGCGTCGACCGACCCGAGCCGAACGATGCGATACGTGATCCGTGGCTGCGACACCTGTTCGCATCGAGTACCCTGCTGGCGGCGTTCGACGGGGCCGGGCGGCCCGCCACGATCGCGGATCTGCTGCCCGGCCAGACCGCCGGCCACCCGGGGCCGACCACGACCGGCGCCGACGTCAGCGCGGCCCTGCTCGCCTCCACCACCCCACCCCGCGGCCCGTCCCAGGCGATGCGGGCAGACACCACCTCCCCCGACCCCTCCCTCGGGCAGCCATCCGGTCCAGCGGAGAATGACGGTCTGTCTGGTATTGACCTGGCGCTTATTGACCAGGCATTCCAGGACGTGATGGACCTGGGCCCGGGTCGGATGGGCACGCCGGTCATCGATGAAGACTGGGCGCCGGGGGGTACCGATCAGGACGACTCTTCGTATCCGCCGCACGGGGTGTCCGGAATGGATGTCGCATGGACGCCGCCGATGGTGGGAAACGACGCGACCGCACCGGTTGAGTGGAATGCGCAAACCTACGACCTGACTTCACTTGACCCGGCCCTTCTTGACCCGGCCCTTCTTGACCCGGCCCTTCTTGACCCGGCATCCACGTCGGGGGATCTATTGATGCCGGACCTGGGCCTGGATCGGATGGGCACGCCGACCATCGATGAAGACTGGGCGCCGGGGGGTACCGATCAGGACGACTCTTCGTATCCGCCGCACGGGGTATCCGGGATGGATGTCGCATGGACGCCGCCGATGGTGGGAAACGACGCGACCGCACCGGTTGAGTGGAATGCGCAAACCTACGACCTGACTTCACTTGACCCGGCCCTTCTTGACCCGGCCCTTCTTGACCCGGCCCTTCTTGACCCGGCATCCACGTCGGGGGATCTATTGATGCCGGACCTGGGCCTGGATCGGATGGGCACGCCGACCATCGATGAAGACTGGGCGCCGGGGGGTACCGATCAGGACGACTCTTCGTATCCGCCGCACGGGGTATCCGGAATGGATGTCGCATGGACGCCGCCGATGGTGGGAAACGACGCGACCGCACCGGTTGAGTGGAATGCGCAAACCTACGACCTGACTTCACTTGACCCGGCCCTTCTTGACCCGGCCCTTCTTTACCCGGCATCCACGTCGGGGGATCTATTGATGCCGGACCCGGGTCTGGAAGGGGTGGATCTGTCGCCTGTTCCCGCTCCTGTTCCGTTTCCTTCCGTGCCGGCCGGGTTGCTGCGGTCAGGCGAGTGGGACCGGTTGTTCACGCGATTCTCGCGGGCGATGGGGCTTGGGTTCGCGACGGGTGAGGATGAGCGGACACGGATGCGAGGAGCTGGGGATGTGCGCCATCGTCTGCGGGTGGAGTTCGATCCCCTGATCGACCGAACCGACTTCGCTGAAAGGAACGGTTTGTCCCCGGCAGACGTGGCGACGCTGCGGCAGGCTCTCGACGCGCACGGGACGTCTGCTCCGCACCTGAAGGAGGCGCTGCTACGCCTAATGTCCGAGGTGTACGAGGTCAACATCATCCTGGCCTCGGCCGGATCCCTATTTCACGACAACTATGGTTCTGCGCCCTCGTACCCGAGGATGGTCGCACTGGACCTCTCCGACACCACGATCATGCCCGACCCGGCGTCTCTGCACCCGGAGGCATTGATACCGTCCTCTACAGCCCGACCGGCAATCCCGCACCCTTTACCACAGCCACCCGCACCCGCACCCGCACCCGCACCCGCACCCGCACCCGCAGCATCACTACCAGAACCGCCACAGCACGTGGTCAAGTGGCGGCCCGGCGATGGTGGCCCCACCACCCTGCGCGAATACCTGGAGACACTAAACCTCCCCACCGGGGTATCCCTGAACCCCAACGGACAAAAAAGGCTGACGCCGGGGATGAACAAATGGGTGAAAGCCTGGGTACAGGGCCTGCAGTACGAGCCCACCACCCCTGACGGCCCCCCCTACACCCAGAAGGCGGTAGCCGAACTGTCCGGCAACCTGATCACCCACGGAACGGTCGGGAAATGGTGGGAAGAGGTGGTGCCGCCGCCGCGGCCGGACGTGGTCAATTGGCGGCCCGGCGATGGTGGCCCCACCACCCTACGCGAATACCTGGAGACACTAAACCTCCCCACCGGGGTATCCCTGAACCCCGACAGCCGGGGAAGGCTGACGCCGGGGATGAAAAAGTGGGTGAAAGCCTGGGTACAGGGCCTGCAGTACGAGCCCACCACCCCTGACGGCCCCACCTACACCCAGAAGGCGGTAGCCGAACTGTCCGGCAACCTGATCAACCAACAAACGGTCGGGGAATGGTGGAACGAGGTGACGGCGTGGCTGCCCCCGCCGCGGCCGGACGTGGTAAATTGGCGGCCCCGCGATGGTGGCCACACCACCCTGCGCGAATACCTGGAGACACTAAACCTCCCCACCGGGGTATCCCTGAACCCCGACGGAAAGGGAAATCTGACGCCGAGGATGAAAAAGTGGGTGAAAGCCTGGGTACAGGGCCTGCAGTACGAGTCCACCACCCCTGACGGCCCCCCCTACACCCAGAAGGCGGTAGCCGAACTGTCCGGCAACCTGATCGCCCAAGCAACGGTCGGGGAATGGTGGAACGAGGTGACGGCGTCGCTGCCCCCGCCGCGGCCGGACGTGGTCAATTGGCGGCCCCGCGATGGTGGCCACACCACCCTACGCAAATACCTGGAGACACTAAACCTCCCCACCGGGGTATCCCTGAACCCCGACGGAAAGGGAAGGCTGACGCCGGGGATGAACAAATGGGTCAAAGCCTGGGCACAGGGACTGAAGTACGAGACCAACCCTGACGGCCACCCCTACACCCAGGAGGCGGTAGCCGAACTGTCCGGCAACCTGACCAGCCGCCGAACGGTCGGGACTTGGTGGAACGAGGTGAGGGCGTCGCTGCCCCCGCCGCGGCCGGACGTGGTCAATTGGCGGCCCCGCGATGGTGGCCACACCACCCTACGCGAATACCTGGAGACACTAAACCTCCCCACCGGGGTATCCCTGAACCCCGACGGAAAGGGAAGGCTGACGCCGGGGATGAACGAGTGGATGAAAGCCTGGGTACAGGGCCTGCAGTACGAGCCCACCACCCCTGACGGCCCCACCTACACCCAGAAGGCGGTAGCCGAACTGTCCGGCAACCTGATCAACCAACAAACGGTCGGGAATTGGTGGAAGGAGGTGAGGGCGCTGCCCCCGCCGCGGCCGGACGTGGTCAATTGGCGGCCCCGCGATGGTGGCCCCACCACCCTACGCGAATACCTCGAGACACTAAACCTCCCGACCGGGGTATCCCTGAACCCCGACAGCCGGGGAAGGCTGACGCCGGGGATGAACGAATGGGTCAAAGCCTGGGCACAGGGACTGAAGTACAAGACCAACCCTGACGGCCACCCCTACACGCAGGAGGCGGTAGCCGAACTGTCCGGCAACCTGATCACCCAACAAACGGTCGGGGATTGGTGGGAAGAGGTGGCGCCGCCGCCGCCGCCGGACGTGGTCAATTGGCGGCCCCGCGATGGTGGCCCCACCACCCTACGCGAATACCTGGAGACACTAAACCTCCCCACCGGGGAATCCCTGAACGCCGACGGACAGGGAAATCTGACGCTGGGGATGAACAAATGGGTGAAAGCCTGGGCACAGGGACTGAAGTACGAGACCACCCCTGACGGCCACCCCTACACGCAGGAGGCGGTAGCCGAACTGTCCGGCAACCTGATCACCCAACAAGCGGTCGGGAAATGGTGGAGAAAGGTCGGAACGGCGCCGCCGCCGGACGTGGTCAATTGGCGGCCCCGCGATGGTGGCCACACCACCCTACGCGAATACCTGGAGACACTAAACCTCCCCACCGGGGTATCCCTGAACCCCAACGGAAAGAAAAAGCTGACGCCGGGGATGAGCAAATGGGTGAAAGCCTGGGCACAGGGCCTGCAGTACGAGCCCACCACCCCTGACGGCCCCACCTACACCCAGAAGGCGGTAGCCGAACTGTCCGGCAACCTGATCAACCAACAAACGGTCGGGGAATGGTGGAACGAGGTGACAGCGTCGCTGCCCACGCCGCGGCCGGACGTGGTCAATTGGCGGCCCCGCGATGGTGGCCCCACCACCCTACGCGAATACCTGGAGACACTAGACCTCCCCACCGGGGTATCCCTGAACCCCGACGGAAACGGAAGCCTGACGCCGGGGATGAACAAATGGGTCAAAGCCTGGGCACAGGGACTGAAGTACAAGACCAACCCTGACGGCCACCCCTACACCCAGGAGGCGGTAGCCGAACTGTCCGGCGACCTGATCAGCCGCCAAACGGTCGGGAGATATTGGAGGGAGGCGACGGGCGCCGTCGCCGCTGCCGCCGCCACCCGAAACGAGTCAAGGTCTTGAGTTGCCGCATAATTTGCACCTTCTGCTCTAGCCTGAATCCGTGGACCAAAGTGGTCCACTATGGCTGGAAACGGCGTGGAGATGTGATGAGAGTGCCCGCCAAGCTGGAATGATCGGGGGCGGTGTTCGGCCACCTGTTCGGGTAGCCGTCACGGATTCCCCTGTGGGAGCGCAGGGGTGCGCCCAAGCGGCGCCGAAGCTGAAGCCGAAGCTGACGAACGTGGTCCCAGTGCAGGTTCGAGACCTGCCCCCGTCACTTGCACGCCGGGGTAGCCCAACCGGCAGAGGCAGCCACGGTGCTCGGCGGCCGCCGCTGCCCGGGTACAACATGCCACTTTCCCCGCGACAGGTACGGCCGCTACGTCAAGAGCGCCGTCGACGCGCTCGCCGGGTACGAGACCCACCTCAGCAAGCGCGGGCCGTGGCTCGCCGTGCGAGCAGTTGCAGAACTACGCGCCGTGGCGGCTGGCGGCCGCGTACCAGGTTTGGCAGGACAAGCGGCGCGCGGCGCGACGGCCGGCGGACGAACCGATCGCGCTGTTCGGCCTGACCGGGTTGAACCAGCAGGCCAGGCCCATGGTGGCGGTCGAGTCCCGCGACGCTGCGCCTCGCCTGAGGATGATCTGGAGCGCGAGCAACGCCCGCCTCACCCGGGCCCTCTGGGAACGCCCCGCCGGCCTGAACGCCGCCCTGCTGGCCACCCGGGCGAGCTGACCCGGGCCGGCACCGATCGCGGTGCGAGCGGGCGCCTACCCGCGTGGGAGTATGCGTCCATGAGCGACGACGCGGCCGTCGACGTGAGCGCCCTGGCGATCAACGTCACCATCCCGGAAGGGCTCCGCTGGACCGACACCCGGCGCGGTGAGGAGTTCACGCTGACCACGCTCAACGTCCGGCTCCTCCCGGACGGGCGCCTCGCGGCGAAGGCCTACGGCCGGCCGACCGGCGGCGGTCGGGGCGCGTACGTCTCGTTCCCCGTGCCGGACAGGCCCGAGCTGGTGGCCCTGGTCGACACAGCCGCCAGCCGCGCCGGCGCGCTGTGGGCCGCCCACCGCGGTCTCAGCTGACGGCGCGACCGCGCCCGGCCCGGCTGCCCGACTCCTACAGCGTGAACCAGTAGCGGCGAGCAGGGCCGAACCTGGTGTCCCGGATGCCCTCAAGGACGCCACCGTGGTGCTCGATCGTCTTCGCCGAGGCGATGTTGTCGGCTGCGCACATGATCAGCACCCGGTCCAGGCCCAGCCCCCGCGCCTCGTCGAGCATCCGGCCCAAAGCCCAGGTGGCCATTCCGCGGCGGGGTGGCTGCCTGGCTGGTGGCCATGGGCGGTCGGCGGGCTGATAGGGGCCGCCTACGGCGCGGGGAAACTCAACAGGTAGGCGATCGGGCCCGGCTCCTGCCGTCGGTGTCCGGTACCGGCTGGCAGGGCCGGCCGATCACGGTTGCGCCGTCCGCGACGATGGATGGTTCAGCGTGACGGTGACCGTGTCGCCGGGGGACAGCAGCAGCGACCTGTCCCAGACGGCGACCGGCACCGGCTGGTCGGCGCCCGGGGCGGCGGAGAGCCGCACCCGCTCGCGGTCGACGTCCAGGGTGATCAGCAGGTTGCGGTACCGGAGGACGCAGCAGAGGTGGTCGAGCGCCTCCGGCAGCAGCGGACAGAGCCGGAGCACGTTGTCGCGGACCTCCAGGCCGGTGTAGCAGCGTTGCAGGATGTCCAGTGTGCCGGCGGTGGCGCCGAGGTGGATTCCCTCCCGCGTGGAGCTGTGCTCCGGGCGGGTGAGGTCGGTGCCGAGCGCGGCCTGCAGCATCTCCAGGGACCGCCGACGGTCGGTACGGGCCAGCACCCAGGCGTGCGCGATGCGGCTGAGGGTCGACCCGTGGGTCGTGCGGGACAGGTAGTGGTCCACGGTCGCGGGAATCCGGGCCGGGTCGAAGTCGTAGCCGAGCCGGCGCACCAGGCCGGTGAGTTCGTCGGCGCTGAACAGGTACAGCAGCATCAGCACGTCGGCCTGCTTCGAGATCTTGTAACGGTTCGGGTCGTCGCCCTCGGCCTGCAGCAGCGACCCCAGCAGCCGCAGGTCGCCGTACCGGCGCCGGTACCGCTGCCAGTCCAGCTCCGCCAGGTCGCCGTACCGCTCGAACTGGGCGAGGATCCCGCCGTCGAGGAAGGCCAGCCGGAGCCGGCGGCTGATGTGCGCCCACCGGCCGCGCTCGTCGTCGGAGACGGCCACCTCCCGCCAGGGGGCCGCGCCGAGGTGCCGGCGCTGGATCGCGTACGCCTCCTCCGCGCGGGCCAGCACCCACGACACCATCACGTTGACGTACGCGCAGTTGTCCAGCCCCTGGCCGGGGCGGCCCGGGTAGCCGTCGTGGTACTCGTCGGGCCCCAGCACGCCCCTGATGTCGTAGCGGTCGTGGGCCGGGTCGTACGTGGCCAGGCCGGCCCAGAACCGCGCCGTCTCGATTAGCAGCTCGACGCCCGTGGCGGCGAGAAAGGCCAGGTCCGCCGTCGTCTCCCAGTATCGCCACACGCAGTACGCCACCGCCAGGCTGACGTGCTGCTGCCGTCCCGTCCGGTCGTCCACCCACTCCCCCGTGACCGGGGAGCGGCTTCGGCTGGGGCTCTCGTCCCGGCCGCTGCTGCCGCTCTGCCACGGGAACAGGGCGCCTGCCATCCCGGCGGCGCTCGCCTGCCGGCGGGCCGCCGTCAGCCGCCGGTGCCGGTACTCCAGCAGCGCCCGGGTCAGCTCCGGCAGCCGCAGGTTCAGGTACGGATAGACGAACAGCTCGTCCCAGAAGATGTGCCCGTGGTAGCCCTCGCCGTGCAGGCCGCGCGCCGGCACGCCCGCGTCCAGGTCGGTCGTGTGCGGCGACAGCGTCTGCAGCAGGTGGAAGGTCTGCACGCGCACGGGCAACTGCCACGGGTGCTCCTCGCCGATGTCGAGCCGGAACCGCTCCCACAGGCGGGCCCAGGCGGCGGTGTGCTCGGCGAGCAGCGCCTCGAACGCCGGGGCGTGCCGAATCTCCTCCCGGGCCGCGGCCAGGGGCTCGTACTCCGCACGGTCGCGGTCGGCGAAGACCGCGACGGTCTTCTCCGCCGACACCCGGTCCCCGGGCACCACGTCGACCCCGAACACCTGCGCCACCTCGTCCGGCCCGGTCGCCACGGCCGGCGCGGCGGGCGGTCGCGGCCCGTCGGCGAGGCCCACCGTGGTACGGGCGACCAGGGCGACGCGCTGCCGGGAGCCGGTCGTCGCCGCGGTCAACCAGACCGTGTGCGGGCCGTCCGCCCCGCTCGCGACGTCGGTGAGGTGCCGACCGCAGGTCCCCGCCTCCGGGGGCGCGTTCGCGTTGGCCACCCCGCCGTCGATGGCCGACCTGACCTCCAGCCGGCCCGACCAGTTCTCCGGGACGATGATCGTCTCCACCGCCGCCAGGTGTGGGTTGGCCATCGACACCAGGCGCCGCTGCCTGATCCTGGTCCTGCGCTGCTGGCGGTCGACCACCAGCAGTTCGCGCAGGTAGACCCCGTGACGCAGGTCCAGTACGCGGTGCTCGTGCTCGCGCCGCGCCCGATCCGGCGCCAGCCAGTCGCCCCCGGCCGGGCGGAACGTCAACGGCAGCCAGTTCGGCAGGTTGACGATGCTGTCCTCGCCGTCGGGACGGTGCGGGTCGGCGAGCCGGTTGTGGAAGCCGGCCAGATAGGTGCCCGGGTAGTGGACCCCGTCGGACCACGCCTCCGGGGGCGCTCCCCGGGTCGCCAGGTACCCGTTGCCGAGGGTCAGCAGCGTCTCGCGCGTCGCCTCGCCCGCCGGGTCGCCGTCGGAGTACGCCAGCGCCCAGCCGCCCGGCAGTTCCGCGGCGCACAGCTCGCAGCCCGGGTCCACGTCCACCGGCACCCCACGCTCCCCTCCGCCGTTGCCCGGGGAAGCCGTTTTGCCCGTTCGGGGCACGCCAAACCCGGGGCCGGAGCTGGCCGGCTGCGGCCCCGGGGACGGTGGCGGGCCTACGCCGGGTACCGCGCGACGTACACCGGGGCCCCGATCCTGGTCGTGTCGGCCGGCTCACCCACGCCGTTTACGACGTGGTCGATGGTGCCCGCGCTGAGGTTGACCGTCATGATGTGGTGCAGCCGGACGCCCGGGGTCTCGGGGACCTCGAAGCCGTTCTCGGTGTGAATGGCCGGGTTGTTCTGGTTGAAGACGTACACGCCGCCGCCGTGCAGGGTGTGCCGCCGCACGTGGTCGCCGACCTTGTAGCCGGCGTAGCCCTCGACGTCGCCGTTCATCCAGTCCGCCTGGGTCGGCGGGTCGTACGGCAGCTCGTTCTGGTAGAGGATCGTCGTGCCGTCGTCGCCGTTCCAGACGGTGTTGTACCGCTGGAAGTGCTCGACGAACAGGCCCGTCGCCGTCACGTGGTCGCCGTTGATCACGACGCCGTAGCGGCCGGTGTTGGTGTTCCAGCGTTCGGTGTCGGTGAAGCCCTCGACGCCGTGGTCGCCGCGCCACACCCAGGTGTGGTCGATGAGCACGTTGTCGCTGTTGATCTCGAGCGCGACGTCGGTCCTGCCGACGTGCGGCCCGCCGACGCGGAAGTACACGTCCGACAGGGTCGTCGGGTTGTCCGCGGAGCTGCGCCGCCCGCCGTGGCGCCTGCCCACCCGCAGCAGCACCGGCGACTCGTCGAGGCCCGCGTCGATCGTGACACCGGCGGCGACGACGCCGGGGACGTCGGCGACGTCGAGCGGGACCGCCCCGTCGACGGCGGTGAGCGTGGCGTGTCCGAGGCCGAGGACGACGGTGTCGGGGCGCTTGACCTTGATGCTGCGGGCGATGTCGTACACGCCGGGGGTGAGCAGCAGGTGCCGGCCGCGCGCGAGCTGCGCGTTGATGGCCGACACCGGGTCCGACGGCTTCGCGACGAAGAAGTCGGTGATCGGCAGCGTACGGCCCGGCGTCATGCCGTCGGCCCACGAGACGCCGCGCGTGTTCCTCCGCGCCGCGGGCACGCGCACCTGGTATCTGCCCCGCTCGTCGACGAACAGGTACGGCTTCTCCCTGCTCAGGGGGGTGGTGTCGAGCGTCGTGTAGGGCGGGTTCGGGAAGGTGGCGTCGTCCGGGGCGCCGACGACCCCGGAGAAGACCTGGTTCCACACTCCGTTGGACCAGCCGGCGACCTGGCTGTTGCGGGTCAGCCACTGCTGCTGCGATCCGTTGGTGACGAACGGCAGCCGGGAGTCGGCGATGAAGCCTCCGCTGGCGAACTGCGGGCCGGCGGTGCAGTAGTCCATCAGGGACAGGTTGCCGCCGCTGACGTCGAGGCGGCGCATGGACACGGCCTGCGAGACGGCCCAGAAGTTGGCCGAGGCCCGGCAGCCGTCCTGGCCGGCCGCGTCGATCTTGATGGAGAGGTTGGACAGGGTGCGCCAGAAGTTGACGAGGGCGAGGCAGTTGCTCGTCCCGCCGCCGGTCAGGCAGCGGTTGTAGACCTCGACCTTGCCGTTGACGACGACGTCGGTGGGCGCGGCGCCCAGCCCCGCGATCTCCGTGTAGTAGCCGACCTTGAACCGGAGCGGGTGCTCCGCCGATCCGTACGTGCCGGGCTTGAACAGGTACGCGTGGCGCCGCGTACCCATCTCGTCGTCGACCTGGGCGGCGTGCGCCGCGTCGAGGGTCGCCTGGATCCTGCCGACGGGCATGCTGGGGTCGAAGACGGTGACGTTCGGGCCGAGGTCGAGGATGCCGCCCGGTGGCGGGGCTGCGGCGAGGGATGTGCCCGGCGTGGCGACGGCGGTCGTCAGCGCGAGGCCGAGCGCGAGCGCCCGGCCGAGTCGCTGGCGGCGGGGCCGCCCGGTCGGGGACTCTTCGCCCCCGGCAGTCGGCGTCGTCATGCGGCTCTTCCTTTCCGCTGGCCGGGCAGCGGTGCCCGGGAGGGGTCCCTGGTCTGGATGCCGGTTACGGGGATGCCGCGTGGGGCGCTGCTCCGACGGGCGCGCGGGCGCCCTGCCGTGCCGGCGTGGTTCGCGATCGTCATCGACCTGCCTACTCGGGGGGACGGGCGGCCGGGTGCCACGGGCCGGGGCGCAGAGAGCGCTCTCACATGGCCGACGGGGATCCGACCGAAGGGAAAGTGGCGTGGCATCTTTCTACCCTCTGAATCGATCCCGCGCTATGGCTGGCGGCCCCGATTCCGCGACACGGGCGACGCGGGGACCCCGCCTCATGCCAGCCCCGGTACTTCGCGGCCAGCAGGCGCCGGGCCAGCGAGTCCTCGGCGGGGGTCGACCACGAACCGGGCCGTCACGGCGATCGCCCCGGGCAGGTCGGCGCGCAGTTCGCGGGGGCCGCCGAGGCGCGACCGGGCGCACGGCTCCCGGCGCGGGTTGCGCACCCAGTCGGCGGCCTCACCATGGCCGGAGAGCAGGTACCGGACGCCCTGGTGCTCCCGCGTACCAGATCTCGATGGTGTGGGGGCGACCGCCGCGCCGGCCGACGGTGGTCAGGTAGGCGTAGTCCTCGGCAGGCACCCGGCGTGCCTATCGGCGACCGGCGGCGGGGACCGGCCGGTCGCCGTCGGGGTCGGGGGCGGGGGCCACGGTGGCGAGCGCGGTGCGCACGGCGTCGCGCAGTGGCCCCTCGGGGTGGTCGGTCCAGTGCTGGATGGCGACGCGGAAGGTGGTCAGGAAGGCGGCCGCCAGGACCCGCGACCGCAGGGCCGGGTCGGGGCCGGTGAGCCGGTGCGCGATCGCGGCGGCCAGTTCGCGTTCGATGGTGGCATACGCGGCGATCTGGTGCGCCACGAGGCTGGGATGCGCGCGCAGTCGACGGCGTTGGGCGAGCCAGGACGGGTCGGGATCGGCGTACGTCTCGGCGATGATCTCCTCGGCGGCGCGGGTGAGCACGGTCCACGGCGGCTGGTCGGCGCGCTGCTCCCGAATGAGCTCGAGGAGCCGGCGCAGCCGGACCACGTCGCCGTACGCGATGGCCTCCTCCTTGCCGGAGAAGTAGTTCGAGAAGGTACGGCGGGACACGTTGGCCGCGTCGGCGATCGCCTCGACGGTCACCCGGTCGAGCCCGTGCTCCGTGGCGAGGCGCAGTGCCGCCTCGTGCAGCGCCAGGCGGGTGGCCGCCTTCTTGCGCTCGCGCAACCCCATCGTCTCGTCCACGGCATCGAGGCTACCCACCCGTGATCTACTTCTCAATGGGAAAACTTGCGCAGCGGGCAAGATTTTTGGATCCTTGCTTGAGGCAACCATCGGTGGGTAGGGAGGCAGGAGTGGAACCCGCTCGCGAACTCGGCGTCCGGCTGCACGAACTCACCACGGCCGTCCGGATGATCAAGCAGCGCTACGCCGACAGCCGCTCCAGCGTGCCGCTGGGCATGATCGGGCTACTCAGGCGGATCGACAGGTTCGGCGACGGATGCCACGCCCGCGAACTCGCCCTGCGCGCCGGGCTGGACCCGTCCACGGTCAGCCGGGCCGTCGCCGGCCTCGTGGCACAGGGCCTCGTCGAGCGGCGCACGGACGCGGCCGACAAGCGGGTCGCCGTCCTGGCCGTCACGCCCGCGGGCCGGGCCGCCCTGGCCGACACCGAGAACTGGTACGGCGCGGTCCTCGACCGCGCGCTGACCGGCTGGACCCCGGCGGAGGCGGCCGCGCTGTCGGCCGCGCTCGCCCGGTTCACCCACGACATCAAGAACGCACTCGGAAACCAAGAGAACCTGGAGGCGGCGCGATGAGCGCACCCACCACCGCGACCGACGCGGGGCCGATGAGCCATCGGCAGACCCTGGAGGCGCTCAGCGGTCTGCTGCTGGTGCTCTTCGTCGCGATGCTGAGCAGCACGGTCGTCTCGATCGCCCTACCCAAGATCATCGGGGCGCTCAACGGCTCGCAGACCCAGTACACCTGGGTCGTCACCGCCACCCTGCTCACCGCCACCGCCACCACCCCTATCTGGGGCAAGCTGGCGGACCTGTTCAACAAGAAGCTGCTGATCCAGGCCGCGATCGTGGTGTTCCTGGTCGGCTCGATCGTCTCCGGCTTCGCCCAGAGCGCCGGGCAGCTCATCGCCGCCCGCGCGTTCCAGGGCATCGGCGTCGGCGGCCTGCAGGCCCTGGTCCAGGTCGCCATCGCGGCGATGATCCCGCCGCGCGAGCGCGGCCGGTACAACGGCTACCTCGGCGGGGTCATGGCCCTCGCCACCGTCGGCGGCCCGCTGCTCGGCGGCCTCATCGTCGACACCTCCTGGCTCGGCTGGCGCTGGTGCTTCTTCGTCGGCGTGCCCGTCGCCGTGATCGCGCTGATCCTGCTCCAGGTCACCCTGCACCTGCCCACCGCCCGCCGCGAGAACGTGAAGATCGACTACTGGGGGGCGAGCCTGATCGCCGCCGGCGTGAGCCTGCTGCTGGTCTGGATCTCCTTCGTCGACGACTCCTTCGGGTGGCTGTCCTGGCAGACGGCCGCGATGGTGGGCGGCTCCCTGGCGCTGCTGGCGCTGGCCGTCCGGGTCGAGGCGCGGCACGCCGAGCCGATCGTCCCGCTCAAGATCGTCCGTGAACGCACCACGGCCCTGGCCATCCTGGCCAGCCTCGCCGTCGGCATGGCCATGTTCGGCGGTTCCGTCTTCCTCGGCCAGTACTTCCAGATCGGCCGCGGCTACACCCCGACCGAGGCCGGGCTGCTCACCATCCCGATGATGGCCGGCGTCCTCGTCTCCTCCATCGTCTCCGGCCGGCTCATCACCAGGACCGGCAGGATCAAGCCCTACATCGTCGCGGGCACGGCCTTCCTGGTCGCCGGCTTCGCCGTCCTCGGCACCATCGACCACGAGACCCCGCTGTGGTTCCTCGCCGTGGCCATGTTCCTCGTGGGCGTCGGCGTCGGCATGTCCATGCAGAACCTCGTCCTCGCCGTGCAGAACACCGTCGCGCTCAGGGACATCGGCGCCGCCAGCTCCAGCGTCGCGTTCTTCCGCTCGCTGGGCGGCACCATCGGCGTCTCCGTCCTCGGCGCCGTCCTCGCCCGGCGGGTCACCGACCAGATCACCCACGACCTGACGGCGGCCGGCATCCCCGCCTCCGGCGGCGGGGGCAGCAGCAACCTGAACCTGGCGGCGCTGCCGGAGCCGATCCGGCAGATCATCCGCGCCGCGTACGGCGACGCCACCGGGCACATCTTCCTCATCTCCGCCGCCATCGCCGTGGTGGGCGTGATCGCCGCCCTCCTGCTGCGCCCGGTGACGCTGCGATCCAGCCTCGACCTGTCCGACACCACCCGCTCGGTGGCGGTCGCCGCCGACGCCGTCGACGCCGCCCCCGCCTTCGACGAGGTGGCGCCCGACAGCGGCCCCCGCAGGGCCCCGGCCCGGCGCTGAGGTCGAAGCGCGGCCCGGGCCGCCGCCGGATTCCGGTGGCGGCCCGGCGCGCCGTCGTGGATCTCCGCGGTGAGCGCGTACGGGTCTTCCTCGGGACCGACGACGGATGGGAGCCACACCCACCCGGCAGCGGCAACGGCTACCATGATGGGCCGGGCAGCCCCGGCCCACCCAGCATGGTGTGGCCGCCGTCACAGCGACTGACTGTCGGGGTCGCCCGGTCGGCTCCGACCTCTCCACGGCAACACCCTGCGGGGTGTCACCCGACGGAGAGGAACGAGCGAGATGAGCAAGGTGACCGCACAGCTGTCGGTGTCGGCCGACGGGTTCTACGCCGGCCCACGGCACACCGACGACGGCGACGGCGACTGGATGGCGTCGGCCGAGAGCGCGGGATTCTTCCGCGTCACGCGGTGGGTCACCGACGCGATGGCGTGGCGCGAACGGCAGGGCTTCGCCGGCGGGGAACGGGACACGAACTCGGACGTGGTCGCCGAGCAGTTCGCGGCGGCCGGCGCGTACGTCATGGGGCGCCGGATGGCCGACGGGGGCGAGGTGCCCTGGGGCGAGGAACCGCCGTTCCGCGCTCCGGTCTTCGTCGTCACGCACCGCCCCCGGCAGCCCCTGCACCGCCGGGGTGGCACCAGCTTCACGTACGTCACCGACGGCGTGGCAAGCGCCGTCGCACAGGCACGCGCCGCGGCGGGCGGCAGGAACGTCGCCGTGGCCGGGGGCGGCAGCCTGGTCCGGCAGGTACTCAGGGCGGGGCTGCTCGACGAGCTCGAACTGCACGTGGTGCCGGTCGTGCTCGGCACCGGCCTGCGGCTGTTCGACGCGGACCTCGACCTCGGCGAGAAGGAGGCGATCGAGCTGACGCCGACCCGGGTCATCCACACGCCGCAGGTCACCCACATCCGGTACGTGGTGGGCGGGCGCGCCCCGCTCGTGCTCGACGACCGGGGCAGCGGCGGCGGCCCGACCGCCACCCGTTGACCGGATCGTGCAGACCTTGGACAGTTGTCGATCGCCGACGACAACCGTCCAAGGTCGCGGGCCGCGCTGCCGCTACGCCGCCTCCACGCCCTGCGGGGCGATGAACAGCTTGTCGGCCTGGCCGACGGCCAGGACGTCGAGCGCCTGCGGCACCTTCTCCAGCGGGAAGAACGCCGGTCGCAGCCGGTCCAGGCCGAGGGTCGGCAGCATGCCCACCGCACGGTGCTGGGTGTACGGGTTGATCACCGCCCCGACGATCGTCAGCTCCCGGGCGAAGATCTCGTTGGGGCGTACCCGCGCCTCGTCGTCGGGCCGGGCGACCCCGAAGACGAGGATGCGCCCGCCGCGGCTGGCCATGCCGACCGCCGACTCCAGCACGCGTCCCGAGCCGACGGCGTCGATCACGTGCGGGAACCCGAGGCCGTCGGTCAGGGCGGCCGGCGCGCTCGCCTCGTCGCTCGGGTCGAACGCGGCGTCGGCGCCCATCCGCAGCGCGAGGTCGCGCCGGTCCGGGCGGGGGTCGAACACCACGATCGGGGCGAGCCCGCGGGCCCGGGACAGCGCCACCATCATCGCGCCGGCGGGGCCGGCGCCGTAGACGAGCACGGGCAGCCCGGAGCGGGGCGCGAGCTGGTCCATGCCGTGGATGCAGCACGCGAGCGGTTCGGTCAGCGCCCCGACCCACGGGGGCGTCCCGGTCGGCAGCCGGTACGCGATCCGCGCCGGCACGGTGCCGCAGACCCCGACGGCCAGCGGGGCGAGGGCCACCTCTCCCGGGCCGGGGCGGCGCGCCGGCAGGTGTTCGACGCGGACGTCGCCCGGGCCGTGGCACCGGACGGCCAGGACGGTCCCGCTGTCACTGGTTGACACGGAGCAACTCCTTGAGCCGGCTGATGTGGGCGCGGCGTTCACGTGCGTGGCGGGGCTCGTCGTCGCCGCCGCGGTGCTGATCGGCCCTGCCGGCAGCCACGTGTGAAACGAGCTCCGCCGGCCGCCCGGTGGGTACGGAACCCGGGCCGGCGGCCCCTCCTCTGCGCCGACAGACGGTGGACGGGTCAGATGATGAAGTGGTTCCAGTAGGCCAACCAGATCACGAACAGCGCGCCCTGTAGAAGGACCAGGCCCGTGGTCAGCCATCCGCCGACCCGCGCGCGCCACGTCCAGCCGGCCAGCACGAGCGCCACCGGGAAGGCGGCGAGCAGGTAGCGCAGCAGACTCTTGTACACCGGTGGACCCATCGACAGCGGCACCAGCACCATGATCACGCCGTACACGACGTAGGGCAGGCCGATCCGGCGGACGCCCGCGACCACGACCACCAACGCCAGGACGGCGGCCCCGACCCGTAGGGCATCGGGGACCGACCCCCCGGCCAGCCCGTGCCACAGCACACCCAGCGGGTTCTGCACGGAGACGCCCCAACCCCGCTTCTGGGCGTGCTGGTAGGCGAACCAGTCACCGCCCTGCCACCGGCAGAACGCCATGAAGGCGAGCCACCCGGCCGGAACCAGCAGCAGCGGCCAGCCCGTACGGACGCAGCCCCACAACACGCGTCGACCGAATCGGTAGTCGTGCTGCCGCAGCAGCACCAGGGCGAGCGGCACGACGACGAAGAACCCGACGGAACGGCTGAGCGCCAGGAAGAACCCCAGCACGCCGACGACCAGCCAGCGCCGCCGCTCGGCGTAGTGGAATGCGGCGAGCGTCAGGCACAGGAACAGCGACTCGGTCAGCGCCGCCTGGAACAGGAATGCGGTGGGCAGCAGCACGAGATACCGGACGAACCGGCGGGTCCCGGGGTCGCCGAGCAACTGCTCCCCGAGTCGGTGGGCGTAGTAGAGCATCAGCAGGAACGCCGCGTTGGCCACCAGCAACAGCGCCATCGCGGTGTGCCCAGCCAGCAGCGGGGCCAGCGCCCGGCCCAGAAACGGATACAGCAGCGGAAAGCCGAATTCCTGCCACGGCCGGTCCAGTGGCACCTGGGCCAGTTTTTCGTAGAGGAACGAGTCCCAGGCGAACCACAGTGACACCCAGCGATGCGGAGAGATGGCGCGCTGCTGGTCGCGCATCGTCCACCCGTCCGCGGGCGGAGTCAAGGACAGATGGTCGAAGGCGGTCAGCGCGAGCACCCCGACCAGGGTCAGCACGATCTTCGTACCGAGGAAGACCGTCACAGCGAAGCGCCACGGCGCCGGAATCCGGTCCGCGACCTGCGCCGCCCGGCCCCGCACGGCACCGGCGCGCGCGCCGAGCCCGCCTCGGTGCCCGGCCCCACGGCCCGCCCCTGTCCCCCACGACCTCTCCCGATCCCGCGCGGACGAGCCCGGTCATCCGACCCCCGGCGCTGCCACATCCCCCTTCCACCGCCCTTGACACGTGGAGGACGGCCGACACGAGGAGCGAAGCGCTGAGTGAGTTCCCGCACACAGTGGGTAAACGGGGCCGCGACCGGAACCGGACGCAGGGAGCGCGGCATGGACAAACAGCGGGACACGGTGGTCATCGGCGCGGGACCGGCCGGCCTGACCGCCGCGTACGAGTTGCTCCGGTGGGATGTGCCGGTACGGGTGTTCGAGGCCGACGAGGTGGTGGGGGGCATCAGCCGCACCGTCGAACGGGACGGCTGGCGCTTCGACATCGGCGGACACCGGTTCTTCACCAAGGTCTCCCGAGTCGAGGAGTTCTGGCACGAGATCCTGCCCGACGAGGACTTCCTGCTGCGGCCGCGGATGAGTCGGATCTACTACCGGGGCGCGCTCTTCGACTACCCGCTCAACGCGTCCAACGCCCTGCGCAACCTGGGCCTTCGGGAGGCCGCGCGCTGCCTGGGCTCGTACGCCCGCGCCCGCTTGCGCCCACCGAAGGACCAGTCCCACTTCGAGGGGTGGGTGTCCGCCCGCTTCGGTTGGCGGCTCTACTCGATGTTCTTCAAGGCGTACACGGAGAAGGTCTGGGGCATGCCGGCCGACCAACTCCAGGCGGACTGGGCCGCGCAGCGGATCAAGAACCTGTCGTTGGCCAAGGCGGTCCGCAACGCCCTGCTGCCGCGCCGCAACCGCGCTGACGTCACCAGTCTGATCGAGGAGTTCCAGTACCCGAAGCTCGGGCCCGGCATGATGTGGGAGCGCTGCGCGGAGGAGGTGCGCCGCCGCGGCGGCGCGGTGGAGCTGGGTAGTTGGGTGACAGCGGTGCACCGCGACCCGCGGCGCGGCCGGGCGGTCGCCGTCTCGGTGGACGGCGTGGGCGGGCAGCGCACCGCGACGGCCTCGCACGTGGTCTCGTCGATGCCGATCTCCGAGTTGGTGGCGGCGCTACGCCCGCCCGCGCCGCCGCAGGTGCGGGCCGCGGCCGCCGACCTGCGTTACCGGGACTTCCTGACCGTCGCGCTGGTGGTGCCGGCCGAGTTCGCCTTCCCGGACAACTGGATCTACGTGCACGACCCCGACGTCCGGGTGGGCCGGATCCAGAACTTCGGTTCCTGGTCGCCGCACCTGGTCAAGGACGGGCGCACCTGCCTGGGACTGGAGTACTTCGTCTTCGAGGACGACGAGACGTGGCGTACTCCCGACGCCGAACTGGTCGCCACCGCGACGGCGGAGCTGGAGCGGCTCGGCCTGGTCCGGTCCGGGGTCGTCGAAGCGGGATACGTGGTGCGCATGCCCAAGGCGTACCCCGTCTACGACGAGCGGTACCAGCGCAACGTGGACGTCGTCCGGCACTGGCTGGCCCGCGAGGTGCCGAACGTGCATCCGGTCGGCCGGAACGGCATGCACCGCTACAACAACCAGGACCACTCGATGCTGACAGCCATGTTGACCGCGGAGAACATCGCCTGCGGCGCGGGCCATGACGTCTGGTCGGTGAACGTGGAGCAGGACTACCACGAGGAGTCCAGCGGACGCGGCGGCGGCAACCGCCGGGGTACGGGCCGGGACGCGCCGATCGTGCCGGCCAGGCCCGCAGCCGCCGGAGCGGCGCCCGCTGACGGCACGCGGCCGGGGCGGCCGGTACGGGCGCGCCTCGGCTGATCGGCACCGGCGATCGTCGGCCCACCGCGCCGAAGGTTGGCGAGCGCCCGCCGGTCAACTCTGCCGCAGCGCCGGCATCGGCGCCGGGACGGACAGGGCGCTGGCCCCGGCGCCGGCCCCCGCCTCGCAGGTGTTCGGCGGGACGGTGCCGATGCCGCGGGTAGCGGGGCGCTCGGCCGCCCAGAACATGAAGCCGAGCATGCCCGCCGTGGTGCCCGCGCCGTTGGGCGCGACGCTCTGCACGTAGGGCGCGGCGGCCCGCTGCACGGACGTCGCGTAGTCGACGCACTCCGGCAGCGGCTTGCCCCCGTAGGCGATGTAGCTGCCGCCGGTGAACTTCGCCGGCGCGAGCGGCGGCACTGGCGGGCTGTACTGCGGCTTGCCGTCGACGTGCTCCTGCCAGTCCGCCTGGGCGGTGCCGGCCGAGGCGGATCGGGCCGCCACCATGGCGTTGGCGTAGTCGAGGACGGGGGTGTCGGTGCGCAGCCAGTCGGCGGTGGCCTTGCGGTTGATGTCGATCAGCCACCGGTCGCCGGCCGCCACGTCGATGGTGAGCCGGGCCTGGGGCCGGGCGCCCGTGGCGGGCCGTCCCCAGGGCGGCCCGGGTGCCCTGGGCGGTAGCCGGCGCCGCCGGTCGAGGGGTCCCCTGCTCGTTCCGCCTCTGCTGCCGCCGACGTGGCCGCCGCGTCCCGACACGGACGCCGAGGTGCCGAGCCGGCGACCACGCGCGGCGGTACGGTCGCGGGATGAGCACCGGGACACCCATGCGGCAGGCGAGCACCAGTTTCGACTACTACGTGCTGTACGCGGCGGCGGGCGACGACCAGGCAGTGGGGCTGCTCGTCGAGGAGTTCGTGCTCGCCGACGACCTCTCCGCGGCGCGGCTGCGCGGTGCCGCCTGGACGCCGGCCGACCGGGGCTGGTGGAGTTCAGCCGCGTTCGCCCGGGCGGTCCGCGCCGATCCACAGGTACGTGCCCGCCTGGCGGCCACCGACCGTGCCGGCGCGGAGGCCGTCCACCGCCGGCTCGGCGGTGGCACGCTGCCCGACGAGGAGGCGCTGCGCGGCCACTTCCGCGACGACGT
Source organism: Micromonospora olivasterospora (assembly GCF_007830265.1). Lineage (NCBI taxonomy): Bacteria > Bacillati > Actinomycetota > Actinomycetes > Micromonosporales > Micromonosporaceae > Micromonospora > Micromonospora olivasterospora. Next base: position 5,518,650 of record NZ_VLKE01000001.1, on the reverse strand, counting down.
TCCGCTGGCGTCGGCGGCGCCGCTGCGGCTGGACGCCGGTCCGGTCGTCCACCGGGTGCTGTTCGCCGGGGATCTGGACAGCCGCCAGCAGGAGTTGCTGGGCGCGGCGCTGCGGCTGGGCGCTGCCCGGGGCCCGGACGCTGCGCGACCCGGGGTGGTCGGCACGGGGCGGCTGCGGGTCAACGACACGAACTTCCGGTGGGACCTGCGGCGCGTCGGCGGCATCGCCTGGTGCGTCGACGTGACCTCCGAGCCGGCCGGTGACGACGCGCTGCGCTGGCTGCTGCGCCAACTGATCGGCCTCGTCCGCCGCCACGGTCTCGTCCCCGCCGCGATCGATCGCCTCTCCTGACCGGCGGCGAAGGGCGCCGAACCGGGCCTCACGCCGCTGTTCAGCGTCGCCCCCGGCAGCAAGTTCCGCGACGCCGACCACTTCGGGGCCATGCGGCTCACCGTCACCCCGGACTCGCTGAAGGCGGAGCTCGTGTCGCTGGGCGGGCAGGTCGACTACTGGTTCCTCCTGCGCAAGGGCGCGCAGGGCAGGGCCTACCTGGCCGAGCGGTCCGACTGGGTCGACCCGGATCCCCCCACGGAGAGCCCGGACCCCACCAGGTACTCGGTCTCGTTCGACCTGGCCGCCGGCAGCACCGACGGCCTGACCTACCGCTCGTACGAGGACGGCCCGTACCGGGGAGGCCAGCCTGGGCCCGGGAGGGTCCAGGCTGGCCGCGTCGCCGTCCGCGGGCGCGGGGGTCAGCCGATGCCGGCCAGTCGGGGTACGACCCGCTCGGCCAGCTCCTGCGTGAACTCGACCGGGTGCCGGTCGGGCATCGTCTGCACCTCGGTCACGCCGAGCGCGGCGTACTCGGCCACCTCGGCCAGGAACGCGTCGGGGTCGGCCAGGGGCGGCCGCATGACCAGGACGGTCTTCTCGATGTCGGCGTAGTCCCGCCCCTCGGCGGCGCAGTGCCCGCGCAGCACCTCCAGCTTGTGCGCGACCTCCGCCGGGCTGGTGCCGAACAGGTTGCACGCGTCGGCATAGCGGGCCACGAGCCGGAGGGTCTTCTGCTCGCCGCCGCCGCCGATCATGATGGGCGGGTGCGGCCGGCTGATGGGCGCCGGCACGTTCAGCGTCTCCGCGAGCTGGTAGTGCGTGCCGTCGAAGCGGCCGTTGTCGTCGCTCCACATCTGCAGGCAGATCCGCAGCGTCTCCTCCAGCCGTTCGAAGCGCTCGGCCACCGGGACGACCGGCACGCCCAGCCCGCGCTGCTCGCGCTCGTACCACGACGCGCCGATGCCGAGCCGGGCGCGACCGCCGGAGAGCACGTCCAGCGTGGTGACGATCTTGGCGAGGAGCCCCGGGTGGCGGTACATCACCCCGGTCACCAGCACCCCCAGCGTCATCCGCTCGGTCTTCGCCGCCACGTAGCCGAGCGTCGTGTACGCCTCCAGCATCGGCTCCTCGGCCGACGTCGTGCGCTCCATCTGAAAGTAGTGGTCCATGACCGTGAACGCGGAGACGCCGGCCTGCTCCGCGATCCGGGCGGTCTCGGCCAGGGTCGCGGCCGTCTGCGCCGGGTCGGCGGGCGTCGAGAAGTTCCAGTAGTGCAGGCCAATCCTCATCGGTCATCCTCCGGTACGGTCGGGGCGCCCCGACAGTATGACCGGCGGTCACCGACCCGGCCGCGCCGAATCGAGATGGCACCCGTACGGCGTCGACGAACATGGATGCTGGCGGCGTCGGGTCACGATGCCGTCGTGAGCGAACGTTTGCAGGTGAGTCGGGCGGTGCGGGGCTTCCCGCACAGAGCCTCGGTACGACAGGTACTCGCGGCCGGGTTGCTGGCCACGACTTCGATTTTTCCGGATCCGTCCTCGACGGTGGCGACTTCAGCGGCGCCACCTTCACCGGCGGCCTCGTGGACCTGTCGAAGGTCGACCGGAACACGTGGCTCCCGGCGTCGGCGCCGTGGCCGGTAGGGGCTCGGGTGCCTGCCGGGCTGCGCCTCCCGCCCGCCGCGGCCGCGACGCCCGGCCGGCGGCTCATCCGATTCGGTGAGTGCGGTGGTCACCTAGGGGCGGCGGGCACTTACCGACGGCCGGCGGCACGGGTTAGACCAGGGTGACCCCGGCGCCCGGGCGGGGTCTGGAGACGGGGGGCCGAGCAGATGATCACACACCGCCCGCGCACCGGTTTCGGCGTAGCCGAGGCGGTCGCGGAGGCGATCCTCTATGAGGGCTACCTGCTCTATCCCTACCGCCGATCCTCGGGGAAGAACAAGGTCCGGTGGCAGTTCGGCGTCCTCGTACCCCCGGACTGGGGCGAGGCACACGGCCTGGTGGACGGCGGCGTGGCGGGCTCGGCGGAGTCGTCGTGGCAGCTGACCCAGTGCCTGGCCGAGGCACCGGACGACGCGGTCGTCCGGTGCCGGCTACGGTTCCTGCAGCTGCAACGCAAGTCGGTCGAGGAACGCGCGGCCGGCGGGGTCCACCGGCCGGTCGACCGGCTCGACGCCGCGGGCCGTACGGAACTCGGCTTCGACGAGGCGGTCCCGCGGGAGTTCGAGTTCGAGGCGTCGGTCGCCGACCTGCGGCGGGGGCGCCGCCTCGACGTACGGGTGCCGGGCGGCGAGGACGTCGAGCCGCTGGTCGACGAGCGGGGCGGGACGGTCGGACGGGTGGTACGCCGGCGGTGGCCGCTGTCCGCGTCGGTGAGCGTCTGGGCCGTGCCGTGCCGGACGCCGTTCCGGCTGCTGCGGCTCAACGTCCGCGTCGTGAACACCGACCGGTCGACGCCGCCGGTCGGCCCGCGCGAGGACGCCCTGCGGTCCTGCCTGCTCGCGACGCACACGCTGATCGCCGTAGACCGGGGGCGGTTCCTGTCGCTGCTCGATCCGCCCGCGTGGGCGGCGTCGGCGGCGCGGGAGTGCCGCAACGTGCACACCTTTCCGGTGCTCGCCGGCGAACCGGGCACGTCGGACGTCCTGCTCTCGGCACCGATCATCCTGTACGACCACCCGCGGATCGCGCCGGAGAGCCCCGGTGACCTGCACGACGCGACCGAGATCGACGAGATCCTGTCGCTGCGTACGCTCACGCTCAGCGACGCCGAGAAGCGGGAGGTGCGCGCCACCGATGCCCGCGCCGCCGCCATCCTCGACCGCGTCGACGCCATGCCGGCGGAGGTGTTCGAGCGGCTGCACGGCGCGATCCGGGCGCTGCGGCCCGTACGCCAGCAGGGCGACGCCGCCGATCCGCCGCCCGGGTGGGAGCCCCCGGCCGACACGACCCCCTGGTGGGAGGGGGGCGCCGACGCGACCGCCGCGCCGGAGTCCGAGACGGTCCTCGTCGCGGACATCCCGGTGTCCCGCGGCAGTCGGGTCCGGTTGCGGCCCCGCCGGCGGG